>NZ_CP115159.1:3302809-4040619 GCF_027594425.1 Zunongwangia sp. HGR-M22 | reverse complement strand
TGAAATTACCGATGTTTTCACTACGCATCTTCATTTTGACCATTGTGGAGGGTGTATACAATGGAATAAAGATCGTACCGGCTACGAACCGGCTTTTAAAAATGCTAGATACTGGAGCAACAAAGATCACTGGGATTGGGCTACACAACCTAATGCTAGAGAAAAAGCCTCATTTTTAAAAGAAAATATTTTGCCAATTGAAGAAAGTGGCCAATTACATTTTGTAAATCGAAAGGAGAATGAAAGCTTTACAAATATTCCAGATCTAGGCTTTGGCGTACTCTTTGTAGATGGTCACACCGATAAACAAATGATACCGCATTTGGAATATAAAGGAAAAAAGCTAGTTTTTATGGCAGATCTCTTACCTACAGCAGGACATTTACCACTGCCTTATGTTATGGGTTTTGATACCAGACCATTATTAACTTTGCCAGAAAAGAAAAGCTTTTTGGATAAAGCTGCAGATGAAGAAATCTATCTTTTTATGCAACATGATGCGCACAACGAAGTTATAACCGTAAAACACACCGAAAAAGGTGTGCGACTTAATCAAACATACACGTTTAATGAATTATTTAACTGAAATGAAGATTCCATTTTATAAACCTTTATTGGCTGCTACCTCAGCAGCCATTCTTGCGTCTTGCGGTAGCAGCGCGCCAACGATTGTTTCAACCCCAATAGAGAACATCGATACTATTCCGCTTAAAGTAACTGCGCTTACCGATGCTCAGTTTAAAAATTGGCCAGAAACCGATTTGATTAGCGATACCATTCCGGGAATGAGTATTAACAAAGCCTATTCAGAAATTATAAAAAATCAAAAAGGCACTAAAGTCATTGTTGGTGTTATTGATAGCGGAACTGATATTGAACACGAAGACCTTAAAAATGTTATTTGGACGAATACCGATGAAATTCCAGGTAACGGAATAGATGATGATAATAACGGATATATCGACGATGTTCATGGTTGGAACTTTTTAGGTGAAGCAGTAGATGAAAATCTAGAATTTGTTAGAATTTACAGAGATTTAAAACCAAAATACGAAGGAAAATCTGCAAGTAATGTAAGCGATGCTAACCGCGAAGAATTTATTTTATACAAAGAAGCTGAAGCTGAATTTGAAAAGAAAATGAATGAAGCACAGCAGAATTTATCACAATACCAACAAATAAAATCTCAATTAGTTTCTGCACACCAGGCGGTTTCTTCACAATTAGGAAAAGAAGATTATACCACTGAAGAACTTCGCGCAATGCAGGCAACAGCACAGCCGCTAAATCAATACAAAGCGATGTTGCTTCAGATTCAGCAAAATGTAAATGAAAATATTCCTACAGCTATTGAAGAATTGGATGGCGCATTAGATTATTATTCAGATCAAGTAGAAGTAAATCTAAACCTAGAGCTTAACGGAAGAGCTATTGTAGGTGACGATCCTAATGATATTAACGATCGAGATTACGGAAATAATAACGTGATGGGGCCAGAAGCTGATAAAAAGAATATCAAACACGGTACACACGTTGCCGGGATTATTGCCGCCCAAAGAAATAACGGCATCGGTATGAATGGCGTTGCCAATAACGTTGAAATTATGGCGGTAAGAGCTGTACCAAACGGGGATGAATATGATAAAGATATTGCTTTGGCAATTCGATATGCCGTAGATAATGGTGCTAAAGTTATTAATACCAGTTTTGGTAAATATTTCTCTACACATCCAGATTGGGTAAGAGATGCTATTAAATATGCTGCCGATAATGATGTATTAATTGTTAATGCAGCGGGTAACGAAAGTGTAAATTTGGATGAAGAAATGGTTTATCCAAACGATCAAACGCCAGATATGCCTCAGGAAATTAGTGATAATTTTCTAACAGTAGGTGCTTTAAATTATGATTATGGATCTGATTTGGTAGCCGGTTTTTCTAACTACGGAAAGAAAAACGTAGATGTATTTGCTCCCGGAAGCAAAATCTGGTCTACTACACCAAATAATGAATACGAATATTTGCAAGGTACATCAATGGCTTCTCCAGAGGTTGCAGGAGTAGCTGCGATGATTAGATCTTATTTTCCTAAATTAACAGCTCCACAGGTTAAGAAGATTATTATGGATAGTGGTTTACCTGTAAAAACCAATGTAATTGTTGGCGGAGATCGATTAAACACTCAGCAATTTAGTGAGCTTTCAACCTCTGGTAAAATCGTTAATTTATACAACGCTTTAATTTTAGCGTCTAAAGTTTCTAAATAATAACCACCTTTATGAAAAAACTGATTTTAAGTTTGGCTATTTTGGCCACTGCCGTTGCACAGGCACAAAACAATACGAGTTATTGGCAACAACATGTAGACTACAATATGGATGTAGATATGGATGTTGAAAACTACCAATATACCGGAACTCAAGAATTGGTATATACAAACAATTCTCCAGATACATTAAACAGAGTTTTTTACCATATGTTTTTTAATGCTTTCCAACCAGGAAGCGAAATGGATAGCCGCCTACAGTCTATAAAGGATCCAGATGGTAGAATGGTAAATAACAAAGGAGATCGCCAAAATCCGGATTTCGAGAGTAGAATCGCTAAGTTAAAAGAAGACGAAATTGGTTATTTAAGAGCCACTTCTTTAACTCAAGATGGTAAAGAAGTAACGATGCAAGATGAAGAAACAATTCTTGTAGTGAATCTTGCTGAACCAATTTTACCTGGAGAATCTACCACTTTTAAAATGGAATTTGAAGGACAGGTTCCTGTTCAGATAAGAAGATCTGGAAGAAATAATGCCGATGGTGTTGCACTTTCTATGACGCAGTGGTATCCTAAATTAGCCGAATATGATTTTGAAGGATGGCATGCAGATCCTTATATCGCCAGAGAATTTCATAGTGTTTGGGGAGATTTTGATGTAACTATCAACATCGATAAAGATTATATTCTTGGTGGTACAGGAGTTTTACAAAACCCTAAAGAAATTGGTTATGGTTATGAAGAAGAAGGAAGCAAAGTAAAGCGTAAAGGCAAAAAATTAGCATGGAATTTTAAAGCTGAAAAAGTGCATGATTTTGCATGGGCTGCAGATCCAGAATTTATTCACGATAAACTGGAAACTGAAAGCGGAGTAACGCTTCACTTTTTATACAAAGATGATCCAAAAGTTAAAGACGCCTGGGAAAGAATTCAGCCAGAAACAGCTAAATTATTAGCTTTTTTTAATGAACATATTGGTCCTTATCCATGGCCACAATATTCAATTATACAAGGAGGTGATGGTGGTATGGAGTATGCGATGTGTACTTTAATTACTGGTGGTGAAGACTACAATAGTCTATTAGGAACTACCGCGCACGAATTTGCTCATTCTTGGTTTCAGCAACTGTTAGGAACTAACGAATCTGAGCATCCATGGATGGACGAAGGTTTTACAACCTACATTTCTGGATTAGCTCAAAAAACAATAAAAGGTACTTCTGGTAACCCAGTTTCAGGATCTTATAGAGGTTATAACTATATCGCAACATCTGGTGCTGAACAACCTCAAACCACGCATGGCGATCGCTATGATATTAATACCGCATATTCGATTGCTGCTTATAGTAAAGGTTCGGTGTTCTTAGCGCAACTTGGTTATATTATTGGGGAAGAGAATCTAGCCAAAACTTTAAATCGTTATTATGACGAATGGAAATTTAAACATCCAACACCAAACGATTTTATTAGAGTTGCTGAAAAGGTTTCTGGAGCCGAATTACATTGGTATTTAACTGATTGGACCCAGACTACCAACCAAATCGATTATGCAATCAATAGTGTTGAAGAGACGCAAAACGGAACTAAAATTACTTTAGAAAGAAAAGGATTAATGCCAATGCCTGTTGAAGTAACCGTTACAATGAACGATGGTAGCCAGAAATTATATTATATGCCTTTGCGTATGATGCGTTGGGAAAAACCAGCAGAAGGTGATGTAGAACGCCAAATAAAAGAAGATTGGCCTTGGGCTATGTCTACTTACAATTTAGAGATTGATACGCCAAAAGCAGCTATTAAATCTATAGAAATTGATGAATCTAAGCTTATGGCAGATGTAAACCGTAGTAATAATACTTACGGCGAAGTAGATTCAGAATAAGATATTTTTGTACCCAAAGTAAAGTCCGGCCTAGTGCCGGACTTTTTTGTTTTATCCCTTTAAAACATTGGCTTTTTATTTCATAATATAGCGCAAATTCGTAATTTTAAACAACCAATCTTACCACCATGAAATTAGCTTTTTTCAGCACTAAATCTTACGATAAAGAATTCTTTGATCATTATAATCACAAAGAAATTCAGCTAAAATATTTTGAAGTACGACTCTACAAAGACACTGCAAATCTGGCTAAAAATTACGATGGTGTTTGTGTTTTTGTGCATGACGATCTGGATGAAGAAACACTAGAGATATTAGCTGAAAACGGTGTTAAATTTGTAGTACTTCGGTGCGCTGGTTTTAATAATGTAAATCTTGCTGCAGCCGCCAAATTCGGAATAAAAGTATATCGTGTGCCTGCTTATTCTCCAGAAGCTGTTGCCGAGCATGCAGTGGCATTGATTCTTACCCTCAACCGAAAAACGCATAAAGCTTATAATCGCATTAGAGAAGGAAATTTTTCTTTGGAACGCTTACGCGGTTTCAATCTTCATGGCAAAACAGTAGGGGTGATTGGCACTGGTAAAATAGGAAGTATTTTTGCTAAAAATATGACAGGTTTTGGCTGTAAGATTATTGCCTACGATAAATTCGAAAATCAGGAAATTCTAAACAACGGCGGAACTTACGTCTCTTTTGAAGAATTAATGAGGCAATCTGATATCATTTCGTTGCACTGCCCCTTAAATCCTGAAACAAAACATATCATTAATGAAGAAAGCTTCAAATTAATGAAAGATGGTATGATGTTGATCAACACCAGCCGGGGACCGCTAATCAATACTCTGGATACCATAGAAGCTTTAAAATCTGGTAAATTGGGCTATTTAGGGATCGATGTTTACGAGCAGGAAGAACAGCTATTTTTTAAAGATCTCTCAGAAAGTATTATAAAAGACGATGTTATTTCTCGTCTAATTTCATTTCCAAATGTATTAATCACAGCACATCAAGGCTTTTTAACCAAAGAAGCATTGCAGCAAATTGCTGAGGTTACCATACAGAATATCAAGGATTTTGAAGAAGGAAGAGATACTAACAATCAGCTTAAGGTTTAGTTTGTATTTATCCAATTACAATACCTATTTTTGAAGCATGGAAGAAGGCTTTAAAAAACATGAAAAATTAAAGAGTAAAATTCTTATTGATAAGCTTTTTGCTGAAGGTGTTTCGATAAAAAATTATCCACTTCGGTTAGTCTATATTCCTATTACTTCTCAGGATACTTCAGTTGCTTCAGCTAAGAATCAATATTTTAAGACGGGTTTTTCTGTTCCGAAGAAATTTATAAAAACCGCTGTACAACGTAACCGCATTAAAAGATTGATGCGAGAATCTTTCAGAAAAAATAAGTATCTTGTAACGACCGGGGCTAAGCAACAATATGCTTTAATGTTTATATATCTTTCCCGCGACGATATTTCTCAAATCAAGATGGAGCAATTGATGCTTAACTTACTAGAACGGCTAAAACGCAAAGAGCAAATTAGTGTTGAAAGTATATAGCGAAGCTAGACTTCATCTTTAAATAAGGACGAAGATGAAAAATAATTTCTATAAAAAAACACTAATCTTAGCTTTTGGTGGCGCAGTGTTATTCTCTAGCGTTGGTTTTAAATCTGATTTTTTTGAAATCGCCAAACAGATTGAAATCTTTACCATGCTATTCAAGGAAATCAACATGAATTATGTTGATGAAACCAGCCCTGCAGATCTTATGGATACCGCCATAAAATCGATGTTAACAGATCTGGATCCTTATACCAACTTTTGGAGTGAGCAGGATGTACAAAGCTCACGTATAGACATGGCTGGCGAGTATACCGGGATAGGAGCAGTGCTAAAATCGAATGGTGATAACCTGTTAATAACTGAAGTTTATAAGGATTATCCGGCAGATGAGGCTGGTTTAAAACCCGGTGACGAAATCACTAAAATCGGAGATACCAAGGTGGCCGACTTTACTGAAAATGCCGGCGCTTTATTAAACGGGTCTATGAACTCGAAAATCGTTATAAATTATACACGCCAGGGAAATACACAGGAAGCAAGTATTAAAAGAAGTTCTGTGGAATTGAAGGCAGTTCCGTTTTATACTCTTTTGGAAGATCAAAGCGGTTATATTGTATTAAGTAGATTTAATCAAAAAGCGTATGAAGAGACCAGTAGGGCAGTTAAAGATCTTAAAAGCAAAGGTGCCGAGAAAATAATACTTGATCTTAGAGGAAATCCCGGTGGTTTATTAAGCGAAGCCATTAATGTGAGTAACATTTTTCTAGATAAAGGAGAACTTATTACCAGTACAAAATCGGTTATAGAAAAATATAATAAAGAGTATTACACACAAAAAGAGCCTATCGACACTAAAATTCCTTTGGTGGTTTTGGTAAATGGTCAAAGTGCTTCAGCAAGCGAAATTGTTTCAGGAGCTATTCAAGATTTAGATAGAGGAGTAGTGGTAGGCGCCAGAACTTTTGGTAAAGGATTGGTACAACGTCCAAAAGAAATTGCTTACGGAACGCAGCTTAAAATTACAATCTCACGTTACTACACGCCAAGTGGTCGCTGTATACAGGCTTTAGATTACCGAAGACGTGATGAAAACGGAAAAGCGGTTAGAACCAAAGTAGAAGACTACAATGCCTTTAAAACTAAAAACGGAAGAACAGTTTATGATGGTGGCGGAATTTTACCTGATGTTCGTTTAGAATCTTCAGAATACAGCAGCATTACCAGAGCTTTGCTAGAGAAAAATGCCGTTTTCGATTTTGCTACGGAATATTATTATCAAAACTCTGTGGAAGATCCACTAAAATATGAATTTAGTGATGCGGAATTCAACGATTTTAAAAGCTATTTAAAAACTTCAAATTTCAGCTATAAAACAGCTACTGAACAGGAATTGGAAGAATTGTTGATAACTGCACAATCTGAAGGTTTTCAGCAAGATATCCTAGATAGTTATAAACAAATCACCCAGGAAATCGATAAAAGTAAGGCTGCCGAGTTAGATGAAAAGAAAGAAGAAATTAAAGCAGTTTTACAAGACGAGATTATAAAACGTTATTTTTATCAGGAGGGCTTATATGAAAATCACGTAGCCAATAGTCGTGAAATAAAAAAGGCCAGAGAAGTTTTAAACAATCCGGCCCAGTATGCTAAGATTCTTGAAAATTAAGGGCTATTTTACCATTGCTATATGGGGTATTCCGTCTTCTAGATAGCCTTCACCTTCAGTTGTAAACCCATGATTTTCATAGAATTTAATTAAATATTGCTGTGCCGAAAGTCTAATCCCTTCAGTATTAAAATGCTCTTTAATAGCTTTTAAAGAAGCCTTCATAATATCGTGACCATAGCCATATTTACGTTGATTCATTTTTACTACGACGCGACCAATAGCGGCTTCTTCAAAATAAAATCCTTTATCAAAACATCGTGTATAAGCTACAATCTCGTTATTCTTTTTACCTATAATATGTAAAGCATCGGCATCCTTGCCATCAATATCCTGATATACACAATCTTGTTCTACTACAAAAACTTCAGATCGAAGTTGCAAAATATCATATAAGTCTTTTAAGCTAAGCTCGTTAAATTGTTTTACAAGTATTTCCATCACTATTTTATAAAAAATGAATCCCGATTTCTTACAAAATCGGGATGTATAATTAAGTTTAAATACTCCTTATTGGCAAGGAATTTTATCGATACGTGTTTGGTGTCTACCACCTTCAAATTCAGTGTTTAAAAATATCTTTACCATATCTACTGCTTGCTGTGTAGATACAAATCTTGCCGGTATACTTAGAATATTGGCATCATTATGTTCTCTACATAACTTGGTAATCTCGCCCGTCCAACATAATGCACAGCGAATTTTTTGATGTTTATTTGCGGTCATACTAGCACCATTACCGCTTCCACAGATGATAATTCCAAAATCTGATACGCCATTTTCAACATCCTCGGCTACGGGATGTACAAAATCGGCGTAATCTACGCTATCATCTGTATTCGTACCATAATTTTTTACTTCTATACCTGCTTCTTTTTCTAAATACAGCTGAATAATATTCTTATACTGCGTTCCGGCGTGGTCATTACCAATGGAGATTTTCATAATTCTGGGTTTATTAACAACTAACAAAGGTATAAAAAGTGCTTATTAACCCGGGAATAATACGTTGTTAATTACTTTTTAAATAAGCTTTAAAATCAAGAAGTTAGAATTGACAACAACATGTGAATAACCTATGATGATTAAATTACAACCTAATTTGTTTTATTCAATTAAAATTTCAATACAAGGTATAGTGCTATACTTCCAAATTATAACTCACTTATTTTTCTTCAAGTTTTCAGCAACTAATAACAGGTTATAAACAGGCTGTGAAATTTTAAATTTCAAGGATTAGTATGTTAATTAAATTTTTCAGAATTGTTAAGTAAACCTAAAAGTTATAAGACTATCAGTTACTTAAGATTTTAAACAGGTGTTGATAAGTTGTTATCAAATAATCACAAGTCAAATTCCAAATTTTGATTCAACATTTTATGCTACAAATTAACAAGCAATCATATACCATCATTTAAGTTTTAAAAAAAAGAAAAGAAAAATAATAGATATATATATTGTGAATAACTACCTAAGATTATACGATTCTTAGATGCTTATTTGTTTTAAAAATTTGATCTAAAAGTTTTTTAGCTTTAGTTAGTTGCGATTTGTGAATGTAAAGTTTGATTCCGCCCAAGGCAAAAGAAGATAAAGGAATAAGATCAATAACTGTCTCATTTTTAAAATGATACAGTATACTCTCGTTGTCTAATAAATGCTTAACAACGTGACACTCGAAGCTATAAGTGTAACTTTGAAGATAGATATAGTCTTTCATGTACCTGATTGATAGGTACTTAAAGATAAACTTTATTTAGTTATTGTTATGAGAAATTTTAAGCTGCGATGCAGTGGTAGCAGGAACAAGTTCAGATTGCTTGTCTAAAGAACTTTCGATATATGCAAAAAAGCCAACAACCCCAAGTAAGAAAATGAGGAAAAATAATATAAAAAATCGCTTTGATTTTAAGGCTAACAAATTCATATCTATAAATCTAGCAATAATCTTAGTTTCTTATCACGATGTAAAATTAAGAAATTATTAAGATAGTTATAACATATTTAACGTAGTAAATTGAAAAATATTTTAGGTCCATATGGTTAGATTTTTAGCTTTTAAGAAATCGCTGTTTACAGCACTTAACAAAACTTTACATTGATTTTGAAGCTAAATCAGTTATATGCATTAATTTTAGCCTATATATGAGTATGAAAAGAAAAAAAGGAAATAAAAAATCTGGCAGTAAGCTGGGTAACTTAGATAAGAAAATAACCGACATTTTAAGAAAAGATGCCGGTAAGAGTTTTAATTACAAACAGATCGCTGCTAAATTAGGCGTTGATGATCCTAGTAGTCGAAATCAAATCACAAAAAATCTGGCACAACTTGCTGCCAAAAAAGAAATCATAGCTGTAGAGCGTGGTAAATTTATGGTGGAAAAAGGTGCAAACTATTACACCGGAAAATTAGATATGTCTACCAAGGGTTACGGTTTTGTGATTGTAGAGGAGTTTGAAGAGGATATCATGATTCCGCAGGCCAATTTGAATACTGCTTTTCATGGCGATGAAGTAGAAATCTATGTTTATAAACACCGTAGAAGAAAAAAATCTGAAGGGGAAATAACAAAAATTCTTAATCGTAAGAATACCTCCTTTGTGGGTGTTTTACAAATGAAAAAAGATTTTGGATTTGTGGTTATAGACGATCCAAAAATGTATACCGATTTTTTCGTACAAAAAAACAAAATCGGGCAAGCTGAAGATGGCGATAAAGTTCTGGTCGAATTGGACGATTGGCCTAAAAGAGCCGATTCTCCTTTTGGCGTAATTACTAAAGTGCTTGGTAAGCCGGGACTTCATAATACTGAAATGCATTCCATTTTAGCGCAATATGGTCTTCCTGCCGATTTTCCAGAGGAGGTAGAAGAGTTTGCAAATAAAATTGATACTTCAATTTCAGAAAAAGAAATAAAAAAACGTCGTGACATGCGCGATGTGTTAACGTTCACAATCGATCCAAAAGACGCAAAGGATTTTGATGATGCGCTAAGTTTTAGAAAATTAGAAAATGGTAATATAGAACTTGGTGTTCATATTGCAGATGTTTCGCATTATTTGCAACCCGATACGATTTTGGATGAGGAAGCTTACGACCGGGCAACTTCTGTATATTTGGTAGATAGGGTAGTGCCAATGCTCCCTGAAATTTTATCTAATGGGGCATGTTCGCTTAGACCAAATGAAGAAAAATATACGTTTTCTGCCGTTTTTGAGTTGGATAAAAATGCAAAAGTCAAAGATCAGTGGTTTGGTAGAACGGTAACTTACTCTGATGCCAGATTCGCTTACGAAGAAGCGCAGCACATCATCGAGACTAAGAAAAATACTATTCCAGAAGATATTTCCATTCGAGAAGAAGGAGCTTATAGTGTTGATAATACTATTGTTGAAGCAATATTGGAGTTAGATCGATTGGCAAAGAAAATGCGTTCAGTAAGAATGCGCGAGGGAGCTATTTCTTTTGATAAGGTGGAGGTGAAATTTCATTTAGATGAAGAAAATGAACCTATTGGAGTATTCTTTAAAACTTCTAAAGATGCCAATAAACTTATTGAGGAGTTTATGCTGCTTGCGAATAAAAAAGTAGCAGAATTTATAGGAAAGCAAAAACCTAAGAAAACCTTTGTTTACCGTTGCCATGACGAACCAAATGAAGAGAAATTAGCCTCTTTACAAACAGTTGTAGGACGTTTTGGACATTCGCTTAATCTAACCGATAGAAAAAGTGTTACAAGCTCCCTAAATGGTTTATTAAAAGATGTACAAGGGAAGAAAGAACAGAATCTCGTAGATACATTAGCTATTAGAACGATGAGTAAAGCGTATTACGGCACTGAAAATATAGGACACTACGGTTTGGCTTTTGATTACTATACGCATTTTACATCACCAATTCGTCGTTATCCAGATGTTATGGTACATCGTTTGCTACAACAGTATTTGGATGGGGCAGGGTCTGCCAGTGAAGATGTTTATGATGAAAAATGTCACCATAGTAGCGAAATGGAGAATCTTGCATCTAATGCTGAAAGAGATTCGATAAAATACATGCAGGTTAAATTTATGCAAGATCATAAAGACGAAGAATTTCTTGGTGTGATCTCTGGTGTAACCGACTGGGGTATTTTTGTCGAAATCGAGCAGAATAAATGTGAAGGTATGATTCGTCTTAGAGATTTATCAGACGATCATTACGAATTTAGTGAAGAGCATTACGCAGTGATTGGTAGAAAAAGTAAAAAAATGTACCAGCTAGGTGACGAAGTTTATGTGAAAGTTAAAAATGCCGATTTAGTAAAAAGACATTTAGATTTCGAGATGCTTGGATTAAAAGGAGATGTTGAAAAATAGAATAGAAATTTTATGAAAAATATATTCATCGCGGTTTTTATGGCTATTGGTTTAGCTGTAACTGCACAGGAGACAAAACATGATATTGGAGATTTCGAGAAGATTTTTGTTTATGATGGTTTACCTGTAAAACTGGTGCGATCAAACGAAAATAAGGCTGTTGTAACCGGCGAGAGTAGGGAAGATGTCGATTTTGATATTGAAGATGCTACCCTAAAAATTAAATTAGGTATCGATCATATATTTGATGACGATGACGACACTCAGGTTTTACTTTATTACAAAAGTATAGACGAGGTGAGAGCAAAACAAAATGCTTCAATAATTATAGCTGATAAAATTAATGCTGAATTTTTCACTTTAGAAGCTCAGGAAGGTGGTGATATTACTGGAGAGTTTGAAGTTGATAATTTAATAGCATTTATAAGAAGTGGCGGGGAAATAACACCTTCGGGCAAAGTAAATCATCAGGAAGTAAATATCAACACTGGTGGAAAATATTATGCTAAAAACCTGCAATCTCAATATCTAAACGTAGATATTAAGGCGGGTGGTGTAGCCGATGTAACGGTATCCGGAAAAGTAACAGCTAAGGTTAAAGCTGGTGGTACCGTAAACGTTTATGGCGATCCTGAAGAAATTGATAAAAGTACCATGTTTGGTGGTAAAGTGGTTAGAAAAAACTAAACTTATATCTTTGCATTTTAAAGACAGCTTATGCTACACGATATTTTAGCAGCGATGCCACTAGGTTTATTTTTGGCTTTTATGCTAGGACCTGTATTTTTTGTATTGTTGGAAACTGCTGCAATTAAAGGGTTTAGAGCTGCTATTTCTTTTGATTTAGGGGTAATTATTGCAGATACCGTTTTTCTCTGTATCGCCTATCTAAGTACTACCAAATTGCTGGAACGATTAAAAGACGATCCTGCATTGTTTATTTTTGGTGGTGTTATTCTTACTACTTACGGTGTAATGACATTTTTACAAACGAAAAAAGCCTTACCGCAGGAAGAAGAGAGTCCGGATATTAGAAAGCTGGGAAAAAGTGATTTTTTAGGTCTCGCATTAAAAGGTTTCCTACTTAATTTTATCAATATCGGGGTACTCGGTTTTTGGTTAGGACTTATCATAGTTTTTGGACCTCGTTTAGAAATGCAAACCGATAGAATTATCGTTTTTTTCAGTACTGTTTTAGTTACTTATTTAATAGTAGATGTATTTAAGATTCTATTAGCCAAGAAACTAAATCGTAAATTAACACCCAACAGAATTTATAAAATGAAGAAGGGAATTAGTGTTATGCTGGTAATCTTCGGTATTGTTTTAATATCGCAGGGAGCATTTCCAAGCGAAGTAAACGAAATAAGAGAGCAAATCGATAATATTACTCCGGGAGAAGGTTTAGGATTAGGACACTAAAACTGAAATTTAATACAGGTTGAAGCTATAATTTCAACAATTCAGCTCTAAAAATAAGAATATAAAAAAAGGCTTTCCAAATGTGGAAAGCCTTTTCTCTTAGAGGCATCGAGCGGATTCGAACCGCTGTACATGGTTTTGCAGACCACTGCCTAGCCACTCGGCCACGATGCCCTTTTTAATTGCGAATGCAAATGTAATAAAAATTTTAAGTTCTAGACTAAAAATCTATCTGGTTTTACTTCTAGATACACTAACCATTGCAACATTGCCACCAATAGGCGGATTTATTTTAGAAACCCAAACCTTAACCTTTTGTACCATAAGGATTTCTTGGAGCACACGATTGTTTATACGTTCAGCTACGGTTTCTAAAAGTTTAGAACGCATAGCCATCTCTTCCTTCACTATCTTGTTTAAATGAACATAATCAATAGTGTCGGCTAATTCATCAGATTTTGCTGAATTAGTAAGATCGCCTTTCACTTTTAAATCCACACGGTAATCACTTCCAATCTTACCTTCTTCATCAAGGCAGCCATGATAAGCGAAAACTTTGATATTTTTTAATTTTATGCTTCCCACAATAAAGTTTTTTGCAAAGATAGTGGGTGTTTTAGTGATATAAAATAATTAAGACTGAATACTTCGGCTAAGAATTCATTTCTAATTAATATACCCTATGCCATGCGCTAATTTTTGATAACTTTGCATACTATTTTATCGGTATTCAGGATGAAACAAAAACTAGACAGCAATTGTAATTTTATGCTTTTAAGGACTATTTTATAGATTCGCTGGATATGTTGAAAACGTTCATTTCATCTTCAATTTAGATGAAATTATATAGATTTTGAAATAAATATTAACTCAGTTCCCCAACTTAGGGATCGTTGATTTTACATATGGCTGAAGAAAAAAAATCACTCAATTTTATTGAGCAAATTATTGAAGAAGATTTAAAGGCAGATTATAAAAAGGAAAGTCTTAAGTTTAGATTTCCACCAGAACCTAATGGATATTTGCATATAGGTCATGCTTCCTCTATTTGTTTAAATTTTGGATTAGGAGAAACCTATGATGCACCGGTTAATCTTAGGTTTGATGATACAAATCCTATCAAAGAAGAGCGGGAATTTGTCGAATCCATTAAGAAAGATGTGTCCTGGTTAGGATACCAATGGGCCAAAGAATGTTATGCTTCAGATTATTTTCAGCAATTATACGACTGGGCAGTAGTAATGATTAAAAATGGTGACGCTTATGTAGATAGCCAAACTTCTGAAGCGATTGCAGAGCAAAAAGGAACACCAACACAACCAGGAAAAGAAAGCCCATATAGAAGTAGAAGCATTGAAGAAAACTTGGATCTTTTCGAACAAATGAAAAACGGAGAGACCACGGAAGGTGCGCATGTATTACGAGCAAAAATAGATATGGAAAGCGCAAATATGTTAATGCGTGATCCTATAATGTATCGTTGTGTACATAAGCCACATCACCGTACCGAAAGTGAATGGAAGATTTATCCTATGTACGATTGGGCGCATGGTGAAAGTGATTTTATCGAGCAAGTTTCACATTCGTTTTGTACGCTAGAATTTTTACCACATAGAGAATTATATAACTGGTTTGTAGAAAAGGTAAGTAAGCCTGGAGAATTCATACCTAAACAACGTGAATTTGCACGTCGAAACCTTAGTCATACTGTTGTAAGTAAAAGAAAGCTTGCACAATTAGTAGAAAAAGGAATCGTACAGTCTTGGGACGATCCCAGAATGCCTACGATTTCTGGATTAAGAAGAAGAGGTTTTACACCAGAATCTATTAAGAATTTTGCTGAATCTATTGGGGTAGGTAAGCGTGAGAATATGATCGATGTTGCCCATTTAGAATTTTGTGCGAGAGAAGACCTCAACAAAAAAGCACCAAGGGTAATGGGCGTTTTAGATCCGGTAAAACTGGTAATTACAAATTATCCTGAAGGTGAAGAAGAATGGCTGGAAGCCGAAAATAATCCTGAGGATGAAGCTGCAGGAACAAGACAGGTTCCTTTTAGCCGTGAATTATATATTGAAAGAGAAGATTTTAAAGAAAGCGCAAATAGAAAGTTCTTTAGACTAACTCTAGGAAAAGAAGTTCGTCTTAAAAACGCCTATATTATAAAAGGAGAAGATGTAGTTAAAGATGAAGAAGGTAATATTTTAGAAATTCATTGTACATACGATCCTAAAAGTAAAAGTGGTAGTGGAACCGAAGAATCTTTAAGAAAAGTAAAAGGAACCCTTCATTGGGTATCAATAAAGCATGCATTAAAAGCTGAGGTTCGTTTATACGATCGCTTATTTACAGAAGAAGCACCAGATGGTGTAAAAGATAGAGACTTTTTAGAATTTGTAAATCCAGATTCTTTAAATGTAATTACAGGCTATGTAGAACCAAGTCTGCAATCTTCTGTAGAATTAGATAAATTTCAGTTCCAAAGAATTGGTTATTTCTGTATCGATAAAGACAGTACTAAGGATCAATTGGTTTTTAACCGTACGGTAACTTTACGAGATAGTTGGGCTAAAAAGCAAAAGTAATTCTTCTTTAAGTTATTGTTTAAGAATATTTTAGTACAGCTTAAATACATATTAACCGGTTATTAACAAGAGGTAACCGGTTGATACTGTATATTTGGTAGAAACTAATAATCAAATAACTTAATTTTATTATGGCAAATACAGGAAATACATTTTTAGCATTAGTAACCGGAGCAGCTATAGGAGCAGGTATCGGATTATTGTATGCTCCCGATAAAGGTGAAAAGACCAGAAATAAGCTTAGAAAAGACGCTCTAGATGCTCAAGGTCGTTTTAATCAAAAATATAATGAAACTACTTCTAATCTAACAGAAAAGGCAAAAAAGGCTAAATTGGATTTTGAAGAGAGATTGGAAGAAACGCTATCTAACGCTAGTCACAAAGCCGACGATATCTTATCTGCAATGGAATCAAAACTAGAAGAACTAAGAAAACAAAACGCTAAACTGCAAAAAGAAGTAAAGAAAGAAGAAGCTGAGACAAAAGCTAATAAAGCAGTCGTATAATAATTATCTATGGCGTTTGAAAAACTAAGTAATAGTATTGACGAACTTAATGATAATGTAAAAGCATTTACGCATAGTAATGCTGAATATTATAAACTCTTAATATTTAAGCAAACCTCAAGAACTGCTATTAGTTTAGTAAAATTTTTGATTGTTGCTTTTTCTCTTAGTACGGCCTTAGCTTTTGTATCTTTAGGAATAGCATTTGCAATTAGTGCTGCTCTAGAAGAGCCTTCTTCAGGTTTCTTTATAGTTGGCGGATTTTATCTTATTCTCATAGTACTTTTTGTGATTTTTGGTACAAAGCCATTAACAAAATTTATGCTGAAAAAGTTTTCACGCGAAATATTTAATGAAGAGAACTAATGAGAGAGTATACCAATTTTGAAGATATTGATAGAGATTTGAAGATTTTAAAACTTCAAACTAAAATTGATACCGAAGAAATCAAACTTACTATCGAAGAAGTAAAAGATTCTTTATCACCATTAAATGTTCTTGGGAATGCTGCGGGTGCACTGGTTCAAAAAGCACTTGTTTTAAAGGCCGTGGGTAAGATTTTAGGTGTTAAACGAATGTAACTTCATCTTTTAAGAGAAGATAGCTTAAAACATATAAAAAAGGCTTCCAGTTTTTGGAAGCCTTTTATTTTTTCAAATTTTATTAGAATACTAGCCAAGCGTTTCTTGTGCTTGCTTAATTCTGTTAATCGTTTCTTCTTTTCCTATAGCTTCAGAAATTTCAAAAAGATCTACACCCTGTAAAGAGCCAACTAGAGCGATTCGGTAAGGTTGCATTACTTTTCCGAATCCAATTTCTTTAGATTTAATCCAGTCTTTTACATTTTCAGAAATTATTTCAGCTTTAAAATCTTCCGTAGCTTCTAAAACTGTAATAAGTTCGTTCATTAAATCATTAGTTCCTTCTTTCCATGCTTTTTTAGTATTTTTTGGATCGTAAGAAGTAGGGGAGGCAAAGAAGTAAAATCCTTGTTCCCAAATATCTTCAATAAAAACAGCACGCTCTTTAACCAAAGCCACTACATGTTGCGTGTATTCTTTAGAAACTTTAATTTCTTTCTTTTCTAAGTGTTTAGAAAATTCTTCTGCAATATATCCATTATCGGCTTCTTGTAAATAATGCTGTTGAAACCACTTTGTTTTTTCCGGATCAAATTTAGCACCGCCTTTATGTACTCGTTTAAGATCGAATGCTTCAACAAGTTCTTCTAAATTAAAGAATTCCTGTTCGGTACCAGGATTCCATCCTAAAAATGCAAGCATGTTGGTTACCGCTTCAGGAAAATATCCATCTTCGCGATATCCGGCTGAAATTTCTTTAGTTTCAGGATCTTTCCATTCTAAAGGAAACACAGGAAAGCCTAATTTATCACCATCACGTTTACTTAATTTTCCTTTACCCTGTGGTTTTAAAATTAGCGGTAAATGGGCAAATTTAGGTGCATCCCAACCAAAAGCTCGGTAAAGCATAAAGTGTAAAGCCAAAGATGGTAACCACTCTTCACCACGAATTACATGCGAGATCTTCATTAAATGATCATCTACAATATTCGCTAAATGATAGGTTGGCATTCCGTCGCTTTTATATAAAACTTTATCATCAAGGATGTTGGTATCGATCTCCATATTTCCTCTAATTTCATCAGAAATTTTAAGAATTTCGTCTTGGGGAGATTTAAAACGAACGACATAATGTTCGCCATTTTCGATTCTTTTTTTCACTTCCTCTTCAGGCAATGCAATAGAATTTTCTAGTTTTTCACGATTGTGCCAGTTGTAGATAAATGTTTTTCCTTCAGCCTCGTGAGACTTTCTATGCTTATCAAGTTCTTCTGCACTGTCGAAAGCGTAATATGCATTTCCGCTTTCAATTAACTTATCTGCATAAGCTTTGTAAAGACTTTTACGTTCGCTTTGGCGGTATGGCCCGCAATCTTTTTCTTTACCCGGTCCTTCATCGTAAGGAATGTTACACCAGTTTAAAGAATCAATAATATATTGTTCTGCTCCTTCTACATATCGATTCTGGTCGGTATCTTCGATCCTAAGAATAAAATCACCGCCGTGTTTTTTAGCGAATAAGTAGTTATATAATGCTGTTCTTACCCCACCAATATGTAGTGGACCCGTAGGGCTGGGTGCAAATCTTACGCGTACCTTAGAAGACATAAATGCTTATTTTTATGGCAAAGATACAACCTAAATTATGCAATCCTAAAATAACTGACTTATGGATTTCTAGGATTTTTTTGAAAAATCTACATCCTTAATTTATGTTTTTATATTGTTTACTTTTATAGAACTTAATTCCTATATAAAAAACATGAGGTTTATAGCATCGCTATAATTTTAGATATACTGATATACTTGTGTAAAGATTAAGAAAGAAATTATGGCCGAGTTTGAAGCGATAAAAATTCAATTAAGAGCTTTTATTAAAAAATATCAATTAAATCTATTGATAAAGGGAAGTGCGTTGTTTCTTTTTATCGGTATTTTTTATCTGCTTATTTTGTTAGTTTTTGAGAACTTTCTATGGTTCGATTCCTCGGTTCGATTTGCGTTATTTATTTCGGTTATTGTAGTTGAGATAAGCTTGTTGATTGTCTTTATCGGTTTTCCTTTAATTAAGTATTTGAATCTTAATCGTGCAATTTCAGATAAGGAAGCGGCTAAAATGATTGGAAATTACTTTCCGGAAATTGATGACAAATTGCTTAATCTTATCGAACTGAAATCCCAGAATAACTCTGTATTTCTTGATGCTGCTATTCGTCAAAAATCTTCTGATCTAAAGTTCTATAATTTTTCCAAGGCTGTTAGTTTAACGAAATATCGCAATTATGTGCTCATAGCTTGTATTCCGATTTTATTAATTATAGCACTTATTATTAGCGGAAGAGGTGAGTGGATGTTTAATTCTCTTAATCGTATAAATAATTATAATAAGGTGTATGAAAAACCAGCACCTTTTAGCTTTATGCTGAATAATGAGCTGAAGATTATAGAAGGCGAAGATTTTTTGCTTGAAGTAAATACTGTTGGAAAAGAAATTCCACATCAATTAAAAATTGAATTAGGAGATGCACAGTATTTTATGAAGCAAGTGAAGCCTGGGAGGTTCACCTATTTATTTAAGAATATTACTGAAAATCAAGAATTTAGGCTATTTGCAGATAATATAAGTTCTAGAACTTATAATTTAGAAGTTATCTCGGTTCCAAAACTTATCAATTTCAGCGTAAACTTAGAATTTCCAAACTATTTAAATCGCCAAACCGATTCAGTTAAGGGTGATGGTAACCTTACTATCCCTGAAGGAACGGTGGTAAATTGGAAATTTCAACATAAAAATACTAAAGCTGTCAACTTTCAGACTAGCGATTCTACCTATAATGTTGATAGTTTTTTTCAGAAAAAGGTGCTAGAAGATTTAAATTATACGATTTCTACTAGCAATAAGAATATTAAAAATTATGAGCCTTTATCATTTCAGTTAAATGTAGTTAAAGATAAATTACCAAAAATAGAGGTGGACGAAAAAATAGATTCGTTAAAAACAGATGCCAAATTTTATGGCGGTAGAATTAGTGATGATTATGGCTTATCCAAATTGGTTTTACGCTATCGTAAAATAGGAGACGATAAATTCTTAAGCAAATCTATAGATTTTGATGGTAAAACTATTAGTCAGTTTTATGCTTCATTTCCTGGAGAAATTAGGATTGAAGAAGGTGAAAATTATGAATATTTTTTTCAGGTTTTCGATAATGATGAGGTAAATGGTGCGAAATCCGCCTCAACGGAATATTTTACTTTTTACAATAAAACTTCAGAAGAATTTCTGGATAAAAATCTAAAAGATCAGGAAAAAAGTATTGATAATCTTTCCGAAGAATTTGAGAAATTTAAGCAAGAAGATGATTTAGAAAAGTTGCTGAATGATCAATTGGAGAATAAAGAATTTGATTATGAGCAGAGGCAAAAATTAGAATCTTTTATAAAAAACCAGGAAAGAGAAAATGCCTTGATGGAAAAGTTTTCTGAAGATATAAAAGAGAAATTATCGAATACGGAAAAGGATAATAGTGAAAGTAAAGATCTAAAAAAACGTCTTGAAAGTGGTCAAGAGAAGCTTGAAGATAACAGGAAACTTTTGGATGAATTAAAAGAATATTCAGATAAAATTAGCAATGAGAATTTGCAGAAAAAGCTGGAAGAATTGTCCAAAAATAAAAAATCATCTAAACGTAGTTTGGAACAATTGGTGGAATTAACAAAACAATTTTACGTAGAGCAGAAATTTAATCAATTAGCTAGCAAATTGGATAGGCTAGGGGAGGAGCAAAAAAATCTGGATAGTCTGGGTAAATCTCAAGATGAAATTAATTCCGAATTCGATCAATTGAGAAAGGAATTAAATGATCTCGATCAAAAAAACAAAGAGCTAAAACGTCCAAAATCGCTTGAGAGAGATCTTAAATCTGAAGATGAAATTAAAGATGATTTAGAGAAATTAAAGAAAGATGCTGATTGGGATTCAAACAAATCATATTCTCAAGAGCAAAATAAGGCAGGAGAAAAAATGAAGAAACTGGCAGCAGAGATGAAACAGAGTTCGGCTAGTATGGAGATGCAGATATTAAAGGCAGACATTGAAAGTCTTAGAAAGGTATTGGATAATCTCGTAATATTCTCTTTTGAACAGGAAAAGTTGATGGAGAACTTTGGCGCCATAGATTCTAAAAGTCCCGAATTTTCTAATAGATTGAAAGAACAGTACCAACTAAAAGAGAACTTTGAACATGTCGATGATAGTTTATTTTCTTTAGCTTTAAAAAATCAATTTATAGCCGAAAAGGTATTTGAGTTTTTAGAGGATGTTTCTTTTAATCTAGATCATTCTCTCGAGGAATTGGCAGAAGTTCGTTTGGCAAAAGCATTGTCTTCACAGCAATATACGATTACCGGAGCCAATGATTTGGCTGTTTTACTCAATGAGATTCTGGATAATATGAATGATCAGATGAGCGCTGGTTCAAAGTCTGGTGATTCTCCGTCTGGAGAGCAATTACAAGATATCATTCAGCAGCAAAAACAACTGGGTGAAGAAATGGAGGAACAAATGAAAGGCCAAAGATCCGAACCTGAAGGCAAGGAAGAAAATCAAGCTGAGCTATTTGAAATTTATAAACGCCAAGAAGAGATAAAGCGAAATCTTGAAGAAATTCTAAAACAAAACGGAATGAATATGGATGATCTAAATTCAGATTTCGAAGGTTTAGAAAATGACATTTTAGAGGATAATATTAATGATAATTCATTGGATGCTTTAGATCAATTAAATCAAAAAATGCTCGATCTAAATAATTCATTAAACGAGAAAGGGGAGAGAGAAGAAAGGGAAAGTAAAACCAATTCTTTGCAATTTGAAGATGAGTCGAATAGTAAAGAACTGGATGCTAAAGAATATTTTAATAGCATTGAGATATTAGATAGACAAATCTTACCTTTGCGCCAAAATTTAAAGAACAGGGTTAACACTTATTTCAATGAATAATCAGGAAGGCATTATTAATTTTTATTCTGAAAATGATTTTAGTTTAGGCGAGGAAGAAATTTACAAATCTTGGCTTTCTCGTGTAATTTCTTCTGAAGAAAAACGACTAGGTGAAATAAGTTACATTTTTTGTGATGATGAGTATCTTTTAGATATCAATCAGCGTTTTTTAAACCACGATACATATACCGATATAATCAGTTTTGATGATTCTCTAGGTAATCTTTTAAATGGAGATATCTATATAAGTACAGAACGCGTTCTGGAAAATGCAAAGGAATATAATGAAGATTTTGCGACAGAATTGAAAAGAGTTTTAGTACATGGGGTTTTGCATTATTGCGGCTATAAAGATAAAACCGAAGAGGATGCTGCCTTAATGCGTGAAAAGGAAATGGAAAAAATAGAATTGTTCCACGTGGAACAATCTTAATATAGAATAAGTTTTTATGTTCAATAAGGAGTATGATGTAATTGTTGTAGGAGCTGGGCATGCCGGTAGTGAAGCTGCGGCTGCAGCAGCGAATATGGGTAGTAGTACCTTATTAATTACAATGAATTTGCAAAATATCGCGCAAATGAGTTGTAATCCAGCTATGGGCGGAATCGCAAAAGGACAGATCGTTCGAGAAATTGATGCGATGGGTGGTTATAGTGGTTTGGTAAGTGATACCAGCGCTATCCAATTTAAAATGCTTAATAAATCTAAAGGGCCTGCGATGTGGAGTCCGCGTGTGCAAAGTGATCGCATGCGTTTTGCAGAAGATTGGAGATTGAGGTTAGAGCAAACACCTAATCTTGATTTTTATCAGGAAATGGTTCATGGTCTAATTATCGAAAAAGGTAAAATTAAAGGTGTTCGTACTTCTTTAGGTATTGAAATAAAATCTAAATCTGTAGTTTGTACAAATGGAACTTTTTTAAATGGATTAATCCATATTGGCGATAAACAACGTGGTGGAGGTAGAGCAGGAGAAGCTGCCGCAACCGGGATTACTAAGGATTTAATCGATGCCGGTTTTGAAGCCGGAAGAATGAAAACGGGAACACCGCCAAGAGTGGATGGTCGTTCTCTGGATTATTCTAAAATGATCGAGCAACCTGGTGATGAAATACCGGGTAAATTTTCTTATTCAGATGAAACGAAACCATTAGCAAAACAACGCTCTTGTTATATGACCTACACTTCAAATGAAGTGCATGATATTCTTCGTTCAGGTTTTGATCGTTCTCCTATGTTTAATGGGAGAATTAAAAGTTTAGGGCCACGTTATTGCCCTTCCATAGAAGATAAGATTAATCGATTTGCTGATAAAGATCGTCATCAACTTTTTGTAGAACCTGAAGGTTGGAATACGGTTGAAGTTTATGTAAATGGGTTTTCAACTTCTTTGCCAGAAGATGTACAATTTAATGCATTACGATCTGTAGCCGGTTTTGAAAATGTAAAATTTTTTAGACCGGGTTATGCAATAGAATATGATTATTTTCCACCAACACAATTGCAACATACATTAGAAACAAAGTTGGTTGAAGGTTTATATTTTGCCGGGCAAATAAACGGAACAACCGGTTACGAAGAAGCAGCTTGCCAGGGAATGATGGCTGGTATAAATGCAGCGTTAAAAGTTCAGGAAAAAGATCCTTTTATTCTGCAAAGAAACGAAGCTTATATTGGTGTTCTAATCGATGATCTAATTACAAAAGGAACAGAAGAGCCATATAGAATGTTTACATCGCGTGCCGAATATAGAACCTTATTGAGACAAGATAATGCAGATTTTAGATTAACAGAGCGCTCTTATAATTTAGGTTTAGCTTCTGAAGATCGTATGCGGAAAATGGAAGAGAAGAAGGATAAATCTTTAGATTTTGTTTCTTTTCTAAAAGATACTAGTGTTGTTCCGGAGGATGCGAATCCTGTTTTGGCTGATTATAATTCGTCTCCTATGAAACAGTCTGATAAAATATTTAAAATATTTTCCAGACCTAAAATTGCCATGGAAGATGTTAGAAAGTTTCCTGGAGTAGAAGAATATATTCAGGAAAATAAACTGGATACTGAAATGTTGGAGCAAACGGAAATTCAGGTAAAGTATTCAGGATATATCGAAAAAGAGAAGAATAACGCTGATAAGCTTAATCGTTTAGAAGATGTAAAAATTCCTAAGAATTTTGATTATTCAAAGATTAAGTCGATGTCTTATGAAGCTCGTGAAAAGCTGAATAAAGTACAACCTACGAACGTATCACAGGCATCAAGAATTAGCGGTGTGAGTCCTAATGATGTTTCTGTTTTATTAGTTTATATGGGTCGATAATCAAGAACGTTCCACGTGGAACATTTAGTGAATGAAATTAAAATTTGTAATCTTAGCGGGCGTTTTTTTAGTGTTGAGCTGTCGCGTAACTACACATTCAGTTCCCGATATTGAAGGTTCCAGAATTGTAGAAGATAACCAAGGTTTAACTAATTATTTATTTCAAACTAGACTTCAACGGCCAACGGTTAAAACCTGGTTTAAACATTATTTAAATCTGGAAAGAGAAGATGATTTAGTGAGAAGCAAAGTTGTTTTATTTCCTGAGCTGAAAAAAGAGTTTTTTATGACCGTTGATGTGAAGGATGACCGAGAGGTTTATACTGCTATTCCAGTTGCCGAGACTTTTTTTAATAACATTCTAGGACACGATGATGAATCTGTTGTTGATAATGACAACGATGATAATACTGGTCCAATTAAATTCTTTGTAAATATTCAGGTAAGTGATGTTGATGGCGTCGATCATATTTCAACTTCATCATTATATTCTAGTCGGGTAAGAATTTATCTAGAAAAATTAGAATATGAATTTTTTGAATATCAAAAAAACTTTAAAGCATTACCTTAAGTGAAGCAACCAGATTTTTATTGTAAAGATTATTTAGTTAGTGGAGAAGAATATCATTTAGAAAAGTGGAAACATTATGATATTTTAAAAACTTCTCCGGTTCCAGAAAATTTATCTACTTATTACCAGAGCGAAGATTATATTTCTCATACCGATGCTTCAAAATCTTTTACCGATAAATTGTACAATACGGTAAAATCTTATATGCTCCAGAAAAAAGTTGGATGGATCATAAAACAAAAAAAAGAGGGAAAGCTTTTGGATATTGGTGCAGGTACTGGAGATTTTTTAAATGCGGCCTCGCGATATTTTGAAGTTGATGGAGTAGAGCCGAATGAGGTTGCACGGAAAAATGCAGCTTTAAAGAATCTAGAACTCAAGAACGATTTAGTAGAAGTTTCAGATCAGTACGATGTTATTACTATGTGGCATGTTTTAGAACATGTACCAAATTTAGAACATCAGTTTAAAGAATTTAATCGTTTGCTGAAAGATGACGGAATTCTAGTTGTAGCCGTTCCTAATTTTAAAAGTAAAGATGCTAAAATTTATAAAGAGTTTTGGGCTGCCTATGATGTGCCAAGACATCTTTGGCATTTTTCTAAATCTGGAATTCAAAAATTATTTTTCGAAAATGGATACGATCTTATTCATTCCAACGGATTAATCTTTGATTCATTTTATGTAAGCCTACTTTCAGAAAAACATAAGACTGGGAAGCAAAATTTAATTTCGGCATTCTTCAATGGTTTAAAATCGAATTTAAGCGCAGCATCCACTGGAGAATATAGCTCTATGGTTTATTTCTTTAAAAAGTATTAAATTTTCAATTTTGAGCCGTTTTAAGCTTATTTAGTATGTTATAATATGTAAACGGATTAAGAAAATGAGAACGTAGCTTAGATAGCTTTAAAATTAACCATTTTTGATAAAAAATATTGATATCATCTCGAATAGCTATAAATTTATCTAATTTACTTATTTCCTGTTAAAAAAGTATAAAATTCAGCTTAGGTTTACGTCTTTACTTTTTTACATTTGCTTCACTTAAAATTTTAGAAGATGAAAAAAATAATCGCCATAGGTGCAGTCGCAATTTCTCTAATCTCTTGTAATCAGGAAAAAACTGCATATGTAGATACTACTCGTGTAATTCAGGATTACAAAGAAATGAAAGATGTAGAATCTAAATTCGAGGCAAGAAGAGATTCATTAACTCAATTAATCACCGGGCCACAACAACAATTTCAAAAAGAAGTTCAAGAATATCAGCAAGGGATGAGCTCGATGTCTGCTTCACAAAGACAAGCTAAAGAACAAGAGCTTCAACAAAAAGGACAACAGTTACAGCAACAACAACAAATGATCGGTCAGCAGCTTAGAACTGATAGCGATTCGGCTATCGAGGAAGTTGTAGACAAGGTTAAAGATTTTGTTGCCGATTACGGAAAAGAGAATGGTTATACATATATCTTCGGAAGCAATGAATCTGCAAATATCATGTACGCTAAAGAAGGTTTAGATATTACAGATGAAGTTTTAGAAGAATTAAATAAAACTTATGGCGGAGGTTCTACAGAAACTTCAGCAGAAGGAAAAACAGATTCTATTTCCGCAGAATAAATTATTCAGTTTATAAATTCTAAAGCCCGATTTTTCCAATCGGGCTTTTTTTATGCTCGATAATCAAGGTTTAAAATCTTGCTATTTTTACACATTCTTAGAATTGTTGATGCCAGAGTAAATTTTACCGGTTATTGTAGCCCTAACAAGAAAAATCCAATAACCACGAGGATAAAATAAATGGTGATTCCTGCTGAACTTTGGTAATCTTTCGCAACACGTTGCCCAAATAGGAGCATCATTAAGCTTACTGCACAACTTATAAGCGCAAATCGACTGAAATTGAAGCTACTGAAGCTAAAAAAGTAGTTTGAAATTGATAATAATAGTAAAATAACGGCTAGAAGCTCTACAATCACCAATATTGGTAACATATAACTAATTTTACCAGCAAGAAATGTCTTTTTGAAGTGGGATTGCATATATGCTTTTGTACCCGAATAATCACTAATCTTCTCAAAAAAAGACATAAAAAAAGTGATGAGTAAAAACACCAATATTGATAGCAATGCTATTTCAAAATCGATATTCCTCATTTTAAGCAGATTTTATGTGTAAAAACCGAGTTAGCCTAATAGAAAGATCTGTTAAAATTATTTTTGCATTTCCGTTTCTCTCGATATGATAAATAGCATCTTCCAGTGCTTTTGTTATCGGCAAAATATTATTGCCATGAACAAAAGGAGCAAATTTTTGAAGCTGAAATCCTTTGGTTTTTGGTGAAAGAAAAACAAGATTTTCAGCCTTATAATTCATCATTAACGCTTGTCTAAAAAAGTCGAGGCAATACAACAAAAAGCTCTTTTGTTTTTCGCGTCCCATCCCGGCAATTTCTTCGCTCCAGCTAATTAATTCTAAAACCGTAGCTTTATTTCCCTTGGCTTTAAAGGCGGTGCGCACCCAATTGATAAACCATTGTTCATATTGGTCGTCTGCTGTATCATTTTGTAAAAGGTGTAAAGCTTTGGTAAAACTGCCGTTAGATTGATGTGCTATTAATGCAGCCTCCTGAGGATCCATGTCATTTAAGTCAATCAATTTTTCAGCAATATCAGCTTCTGCAAGAGGAGGGAAGTTAAGGGTTTGACATCTGGATTTTATGGTCTGTATAATTTGCTCCTCATCTTCAGCAATCAAAATAAAAATGGTCTTATTTGGCGGCTCTTCAATTAGTTTTAGCAATTTATTTGCAGCTGCAATATTCATGCGATCGGCTCTCCAGATAATCATCACTTTTAATCCACCCTCGTAGGCCTTTAATGATAAAGATTTAACGATATCCTGCGCTTCATCTACACCAATTTGTCCCTGCTTGTTTTCAATACCAATATGTTCGTACCAATCGGTTAAACTTCCGTAGGGATTATTTTTTATAAAGCTTCGCCAGTCTTCCATAAAATTTGCAGAAACTGGATGGCTTTTTATAGTTTGATTGGTAGCCACCGGAAATGCAAAATGGAGATCGGGATGCGAAACATTATTAAATTTCATGTTGCAGGAAGCATTGCCATTATCATTTTCCCCATTAGTGTTTTTACAAAGCAAATATTGGGCATAAGCAATAGCCATAGGTAAGGTTCCACTTCCGCTACTTCCTACAAATAATTGCGCGTGTGCTATACGGCTGTTATCTGCCGTAGTAGTAAGGTGATTTTTTATATGTGGTAATCCAACGATTTCTGAAAAAAGCATGAGCAAATATAAAATTTATATGCGCTTTTATATCTTCGGAAAAAATTATATTTGTAATAAACCAAAATTATGAAAACAATAGACGATTTTAATTTTAAAGATAAACAGGCTTTAATTCGTGTGGATTTTAATGTGCCACTTAATGATGATCTAAAAGTTACAGATACCAATCGTATAGAAGCTGCCAAACCTACTATTCTAAAAATATTAGAAGATGGTGGTAGCGTTGTATTGATGTCTCACTTGGGTCGTCCTAATGGTAAAGAATCTAAATTTTCTTTAAAAAATATCGTAAGTAAAGTTTCTGAAATTATTGGCGTAGAACCAAAATTTGTAGAAGATTGTGTAGGTGCTGAAGTAAAAAAAGCAGCCGACGATTTAGAATCTGGGGAAATACTTTTGCTTGAAAATTTACGTTTCCATGATGAAGAAAAAGCAGGGGACGAAGAATTTGCTAAGCAATTATCACAACTAGGGGATATCTATGTAAACGATGCTTTTGGTACGGCGCATAGAGCGCATGCTTCCACTACAATTGTGGCTAAGTTTTTTGAAGATAAATGCTTTGGATATTTATTAGCTAAGGAAATTAAAAGTTTAGATAAAGTATTAAATAGTAAAGAAAAGCCGGTAACTGCAGTTTTAGGTGGAGCAAAAGTGTCTTCTAAAATTACTGTTATCGAAAATATTTTAGATGCCGTAGACCATTTAATTATTGGTGGTGGTATGACCTATACTTTTATCAAAGCGCAGGGCGGTAACATTGGTAATTCACTTGTAGAAGACGATAAGCAGGAATTAGCTTTGGATATATTGAAGAAAGCAAAAGAAAAAGGAGTGCAGGTTCACCTTCCTGTAGATTCTATAATTGCAGATAGTTTTTCAGAACAAGCGAGTACGCAGGTAGAAGCTGTAGATAACATTCCTGATGGTTGGATGGGACTAGACGTAGGTCCAGAAACATTAAAGCATTTTGCAAATGTTATTGCTGAATCTAAGATTATCCTTTGGAATGGACCATTAGGAGTTTTCGAAATGGAAACCTTTGCAAACGGAACTATCGAATTAGGAAAAGCTATTGCTGAAGCGACCAAAAATGGGGCTTTTTCTCTTGTAGGAGGTGGAGACTCTGTTGCAGCGGTTAAGCAATTTGGTTTTGATGATAAAGTAAGCTATGTTTCAACCGGTGGTGGTGCAATGCTAGAGATGCTGGAAGGTAAATCTTTGCCGGGTATCGAAGCAATTAGTAAATAATAAAACCCTTAAATATTTTAAATCTCGATTATCGAGAAATAAGGAATACTTTTTGATCATATATTATTTAATTAAAGAACCTCGAAAATCAGTTTCGAGGTTCTTACTTAGAAGTGATGATTAAAAAAATTAAATAAATAATTCCTAAATCAGGTAAACAGGTTCTAATTATATGAAGAAGCAAGTATGTTTATTGCTTGGGTTGTTTGCAGTGTTTGCTGTAAATGCTCAACAAAAAGAAAGATCTAAAAAGCAGGTCGAAAAAGCCAACTTTAGAGTTCAGATTTTTCAAAAAGTAGATAGTACAGAAATTATACTTGCCGATCCAGATCCTGAATTTCAGCAAAAATTACCTATTTCTGCAATCATTAGAGACTCTTCTAAAGTTTCCTTATCAGATTTACCAAAAGCCGCTAAAATTGATTCTGTTTGGCGTGTAGAGCTCACCAGTTCAGATCTTTTTGAAACCATGCAAAAATCTATTGCAGAACAGGATTATGAGCAAGTAGTTTATGATGATTTACCAACCGATACTTTAAAAGCCCGTTTGGCTCATTTAAATGCCAGAACACCATTTAATATAGAATATAATCCAAGTCTGGAAAGCGTTATAAAAATGTATTTAAAGCGCAATAAACAGGCTATGGAACGCTTAATGGCACTTAGTGATTATTACTTCCCATTGTTTGAGCAGGAATTGGATAAGTACGATATTCCGCTTGAAATTAAATATCTGGCCATAGTAGAATCTGCTTTAAATCCCAGAGCAAAATCTAGAGTTGGTGCTACCGGATTATGGCAGTTTATGTTTACCACAGGTAAAATGCACGATTTAAACGTAAGCTCTTATGTAGATGAAAGGATGGATCCTTTAAAAGCTACAGAGGCTGCAGCACAATATTTATCTAGACTCTACAAAGTTTTTGGAGATTGGGATTTGGTGTTGGCTTCTTATAATTCTGGTCCCGGTAATGTTTCTAAAGCGATTAGAAGAAGTGGTGGATCTACAAATTATTGGGAAATTAGAAGGTATTTACCTAGAGAAACGGCGGGTTATGTTCCTGCGTTTTTAGCAACACTATATATTTTTGAGTATGCTGAAGAGCATAATTTTCAACCAAAAAGACCTGAAATTCCATACTTTCAGACAGACACTATTCGGGTTAAAGAAATGTTGACGTTCGATCATATTTCCAAAGTAAGTGGTGTCGATAAAGAATTATTACAGTTTTTAAATCCAAGTTATAAGCTGGACATTATTCCTTTTGTTGAAGATAAAAATTATGTGGTTCGCTTACCTAGAACAAAAACAGGAGCTTTTGTAAATAATGAAGCTGCAATTTACAAGTATGCTGAACAGGATATTGCTAATAACGAAAAGAGATTACCAAAATACGTAGAAACCGAAGATCGAATAAGATACCGAGTTCGTAGTGGTGATTATTTGGGAAGAATAGCAGAAAAACACGGAGTAGGAGTTAGTAGCATTAAACGCTGGAATAATTTAAGAGGGAATAATATTAGAGTGGGCCAATATCTAACGATATACCCAAGAAAACCTGTTACACAAACCGCTAGTGCTTCGGCAACTAAAAGCTCTAAGAGTACAGGAAAAAAAGATACGAAAGTTTATATTGTACAGCAAGGAGACTCATTATGGAGTATTTCTAAGAAGTTTCCTGGCGTTACGGTACAGAATTTGAGGACATGGAATGATATGAGCAGTACACGCCTTAAACCAGGTATGAAAATTAAGGTGTCTAAGGGCTAAAAACCAAACTTAAATTCAATCCAGTAAAATGAAAAAACTAGTATTCCTCGCATTATTATTCCTAACGATTCTATCCTGCAAAGACAAATCTGAAGAGCCAGAACAACGCATACTGGCAGATTCTTCTGGAAACATCAATCAGTTAACTATAGTTATGGATAATGGCTTGTGGGAAGGCCAGGTTGGTGATGCTGTAAGAGATTACCTAGCAGCGCCCGTAGAAGGTTTACCGCAAGAAGAGCCATTATTCAATTTAAGCCAGATTCCTTCAGAAACCTTTTCTGGTTTTGTTCGCCGTAGCAGAATTTTTCTAAAAGTAGAGAAAGGCGCCGATAGCCTAGCAATCTTGAAGAATGAATACGCTACTCCTCAAACCGGAATTATAATCAGCGGGCAAAGTCAGCAACAAATAATTGATAGAATTAAAGCATCTTCAGATAGTATCATCGATGTTTTAAAAGCTACAGAAATCAAAGAAAAACAACGAAGAATAGGGAAGTCTATAGAATCTGACGAAGATTTAGAAGAGACTTTTGGCGTTTCTTTAAAATTCCCAACAGCCTACAGATATGCAGCTAAAGAGGACGATTTTATTTGGATAAGAAAAGAAATTCCTAAAGGGCTAATGGAAATTTTAGTATACGAAGTTCCTTTAAATACCATCGATAATGACTCTAGCGTAATCGCTAATATTGTAAAAATGCGTGATAGTATAGGGGAAAAATATATTCCAGGTCCTGTTGATGGAAGTTATATGATTACCGAGGAAGCTTATGCACCTTATTTATTTGAAACTAAAATCGATGGCCACTTTGCTTACGAAACTCGTGGCACCTGGGAGGTTAACAACGCTTTTATGGCGGGACCTTTTGTAAACTACGCGATTAAGGATGAAAAAAATAATCGCTATGTTATAGCTGAAGGATTTGTATTTAGACCTGCCAGCAGCAAAAGAGATCATGTTTTTGAATTGGATGCTATCCTGAAATCGCTACGATTTCAAAATCAATAAAATGAAGTAGGATATAAAAAAAGCCCGTTTGATTAAGAACGGGCTTTTTTTATTAAATATTTTTAAGACTACTTAGTGTCTTCTACTTTTTTAGCATCTGAAGTAGAGCTTGTTGTCGTTTCTTCATCATCCTTAGAGGCATCTTTAAACTCTTTAATTCCACTTCCTAATCCTCTCATCAATTCAGGAATTTTTCGACCTCCAAAAATCAGTAAAACCACGATTACGATTAAAACGATCTGTGGGGCTCCTATAGCTAATGGTAAAATAAATGCATTCATAACTCAGTATTTATATTACAAACTTAACAAGAATAAACTAATATTAACGTTAATATCTGTGTAAAATACTTAGGCTTTGTCAAATCAATAATTTTAAAAACCATTTTTTTAATATTGAACTATAAAAATTGCATGAATAGTTAAGCTTTGCATATTTTAAAATAAATACGAAACTATTAGGAAGCATAAATTTTCCAGTATCTTTGTTTAAGGTTTTTATGTATGTCGAAAAAGAAAAAAAATAGGAAAAAGTTCACTAAAAAGCTTCTTCATAAATACCGAATGGTAATTTTAAATGAAGATACTTTTGAGGAACGATATTCGTTAAAATTAACGCGATTAAATATTTTCGTTTTTGTTACGACGAGTGCGATTTTATTAGTGGCAGCAACTACGTTTATTATAGCCTTTACACCGCTAAGAGAGTATATTCCTGGCTATTCTTCGCCAAAATTAAAAGAGCAGGCAGCCCATTTAGCTTATAGAACAGATTCTTTACAAAATGTTTTAAAATTAAATAATCAGTTTTTAGGATCTATTAAAGGAGTATTATCCGGCGATTTTCAATCTTCAAATCTTAATAAAGACTCGATTATAAAATTCTCTCAAGATAATCCAGAAGTTGAAGTTATCCCGCCATCAAGAGCCGATAGCTTGCTTAGGGAAGAAGTAGCCCTAGAGGATAAGTATAACATTTTACCGGGAGCAACAGATAATATAGATTTTTCGCTATTTCCTCCTGTTAAAGGTAATATATCTGAAGGCTATAATGCAGAAGATAAACATTATGCCGTAGATGTGGTAGTAGCCAGAAATTCACCTATAAAATCTGTTGCAGAAGGTAGAGTAATATTTTCTGAATGGACTACAGAGACGGGTTATGTAATTATTATAAAACATGATTATGGTCTAATTTCGGTCTATAAACACAATGCGTCTTTAACCAAAGAACAAGGAGATTTTGTGAAAGCCGGAGAAGTAGTTGCCACCGCCGGATCTACCGGAGAATATACCACAGGGCCTCATTTACATTTTGAGTTATGGAATGAAGGGAACCCTGTAAACCCAACCGATTATATTGATTTTGAATAGCTTATGTCGTTAAAATCTTTTGCTGCTAAAATATTTGCTAAAACTGTAAAAAAGAAAATAGATGTTTGGTCTTCTAATCCTATCGAGACTCAGCAGCAAATTTTCCAGGAACTTATATCAAAAGCGAAAAATACTGAATTTGGTAAAGATCATCATTTTGAGAATATAAAAACTCATAAAGATTTTGTCCAAAATGTGCCGGTAAGAGATTATGAAGCTTTGCGGTATTATGTCGATAAGATGGTAGATGGTCTAGAAGATATTTTGTGGCCGGGAAAGCCGTTATATTATGCTAAAACATCTGGGACAACCAGCGGTGCCAAATATATCCCTATAACTAAAGAAAGCATGCCTACGCATATCGAATCGGCGAGAAATGCAATTCTCTGTTATATTGCTGAAACCGGAAATTCGAAGTTTGTAGACGGTAAAATGATTTTTCTACAGGGAAGCCCAGAGCTTACCGAGAAAAACGGAGTAAAATTAGGGAGATTATCGGGTATTGTTGCGCATTACGTACCGGGTTATCTTCAGAAAAACAGGATGCCAAGCTGGGAGACCAATTGTATCGAAGATTGGGAAACTAAAGTTGATGCCATTGTCGAGGAAACTCGCAATCTAAATATGACCGTGATTAGCGGAATCCCAAGCTGGGTGCAGATGTATTTTGAAAAGCTTCAACAAAAAACCGGTAAAAAAGTAGGTGATATTTTTAAGAATTTTGACTTATTTATTTATGGTGGAGTAAACTACGAACCTTATCGGTCGAAATTCGAAAATTTAATAGGCAGAAAAGTTGATAGTATAGAATTATATCCCGCTTCGGAAGGGTTTTTTGCCTTTCAGGATAGTCAGAAAGCAAAGGGAATGTTACTTCAGCTTAATAGCGGAATTTTTTACGAGTTTATTAAAGCTGAAGCATTCTTTGATGAAAATCCAGAAAGGCTTACCATTGGTGAAGTAGAATTGGGAATAAATTATGTAATGATCATTAGTAGTACCGCCGGTTTATGGGCTTATAATGTTGGTGATACGGTTCAGTTTACCAGCTTGAAGCCTTATCGATTAATGGTTTCGGGAAGAATTAAACATTATATTTCTGCATTCGGGGAGCACGTAATTGCAAAAGAAGTAGAAGAAGCAATGCAGGTAGCTTCAGATAATACAGGAGCTAGAATTAACGAATTTACTGTTGCACCACAAGTAAATCCTTCAGCTGGAGAATTGCCTTATCACGAGTGGTTTATCGAGTTTGAAAAGGAACCTGAAGATTTTACAAAATTTCGGGATACATTAGATCAATCACTTCAGCAGCAAAATTCCTATTATTTCGATTTAATTGAAGGAAATATTCTGCAGCCAGTAAAAGTCACCAAAATCCCGAAAAATGGCTTTCAGGAGTATATGAAATCTATAGGCAAATTAGGGGGACAAAACAAGTTACCAAGGCTTTCTAACGATCGTAAGATTGCTGAGGTTTTAGAAAAGATAATTAAGAAATAAAAAAATTATAGAATTTGAAATTGGAAGGTAGAACAAGAGCACAGGAAAGTACTAACGCTATTGAGCGTATGTACATTACTATGAGACATTTATTTAATCGTGGTTTTTATAAACCTATGGGTGTTTCTGGAGAGACATTGCGAGAAGGTTTATTAGCATTGCGCCCCGAGATTTATGGCTCTGTTGCTGAAGATAAAGCTGAATTAAACGGATTGTTATATGTATTAGAACGTCTACCTTTAGGTATAGAACAATGTCGTTATATTAACCTTACCAGCGATGAAGGTTATGGAAATTCTCATTTTCAGCCAATTGTACCACCCAAACGTCGAAGAAATTGCTACCGTATCGACGAGGAGCAAATGAATATTGAAATAACCAGAGGACGATCTGAAATTTATGATATCCTAACGCACCTAACTTTCTTATTCATCGAATCTCATAAAATTATGAGACGAGTAGTTATCGATGAGGACGGGAGTGTAACCCGGGATTGGAAAAAACTTGAAGCTGTTGTGCTTTCTAAAGAAGAAATTGATAAATCTGAACGTGAAGTTGCGCTTACCCACGCGGCAAATATTTTAGGAAGAACGTTTTACGAAGTTTCTACAATTTATCCTAAGTTTTCTACCCGAGATAATCCAGAACAATTTCTGCATATTATTTACTGGATGGGAAAACTAGCGATCGAGGAAACCGTAAACAATGATAAGAGAATCATCACTTTTAGTCCGATTCTTAGAGAACGTTTAGGCCATCATATTCATGGTGAAGTTTGGGCAGATAAGATTAAGAAAAGTTTGGTAGAAAGCGATTTGGTGCAACGTCCAATCCATATTATAAGTGCGAACATGCATAGTGTTATGAATACGCTTTATGCTCCTTTAGCGCTTAAAAATGAAATCAAGAAAAAAGATATTCTTCAGGTTTACGAAATGCTAAGTGATTCTTCTAGCGGGAATGTGCGGCAAAAAGTATCTAAAATGGCGCTATCCAACGGAATGAGGTTTTTGGAAGATGAAAGCGGTACCAATATCGATGTCCAGATATTCGATACAGCTATGCTTGAAGAAGGCTTTAGAAACGAAAATTTTAAAAGCTTAAAAGAAGAAGAGAAACCTGTAATTATAGTTATGGATTATGCGTTTGGTGAGCAGGCTTATGAAACGATGGACGAGCTTTTAAAGCCTTATATTCTTGATGGAGAAGAAATAAAGATGAATGTAAGATCGGTTTCTATTATGGGAAAAGCCGGTATTTTAGAAGGAGGTAAAGGAGATATTATGATTCCCTCGGCACATATTTTTGAAGGTACAGCAGATAACTATCCTTTTAAAAACGAGCTTAAAAAAGATGATCTTGAGGGCCACGGAATAAAAGTTGTGGATGGTAGCATGATTACCGTTTTGGGTACGTCACTTCAAAATAGAGATATTCTTAAGTTTTTCCATGATTCAACCTGGAATGTAAGTGGATTAGAAATGGAAGGCGTACATTATCAAAAAGCAATTCAGGCTGCAAGTAAGCTTAGAAAAAGTATCGCAGAAGATGTACAGGTTCGTTATGCTTATTATGCTTCAGATAATCCTTTAGAAACTGGTAGCACTTTAGCATCTGGAGGTTTAGGAACTACAGGAGTTAAACCAACCTATTTAATTACTGAAAAGATTTTAGAGCAAATTTTTAATTCTTAGAGCGCTTCTGCTTAACTTGAGGTTGATAATAATTAGATTAAAATCGATTAATAAAAAATAAATGGGCAAAACTGTATTAATTACAGGAGCAGCAGGATTCTTGGGATCACATCTATGCGATAGATTTATTAAAGAAGGTTATCGCGTTTTAGGAATGGATAATTTGATAACTGGTGATATTCGAAATATCGAGCATCTTTTTAAGAACGAGAATTTCGAGTTTTATAATCATGATGTTACTAAATTTATCCATGTGCCGGGCAAACTAGATTATATTTTGCACTTTGCATCTCCTGCCAGCCCCATTGATTATCTAAAAATTCCTATTCAAACTTTAAAGGTTGGTTCTTTAGGAACTCATCATTGTTTAGGTTTAGCCAAAGAGAAAGGCGCTAGAATTTTGATTGCTTCAACTTCAGAAATTTATGGTGATCCTTTGGTGCATCCACAATCTGAAGATTACTACGGAAATGTAAATACCATAGGACCAAGAGGAGTTTATGATGAAGCAAAACGTTTTCAGGAATCATTAACGATGGCTTATCACAGATTCCACGGAATAGAAACAAGAATAGTTCGGATATTTAACACGTATGGCCCGCGAATGCGATTAAATGATGGTCGCGTTATTCCTGCGTTTATTGGGCAATCCTTAAGAGGAGAAAACTTAACTGTTTTTGGCGATGGTACGCAAACAAGATCCTTTTGCTATGTAGACGATCAAATTGAAGGAATATATAGACTATTACTCAGTGATTACAGTCAGCCAGTAAATATTGGTAATCCAGATGAATTAACCATTAATGATTTTGCTGAAGAGATTATAAAGCTCACCGGCACAGATCAAAAAATAGTTTATAAGAAACTTCCTAAGGACGATCCAATGCAAAGACAGCCAGATATTACACGGGCAAAGGATATTCTTGGCTGGCAGCCTGCAGTGAGTAGGGAAGAGGGAATGCGCATTACTTATAATTACTTCAAAAATTTATCTAAAGAAGATCTATTAAAGAAAGAACATAAGGATTTTAGTAAGCATAATCGAAAATAGATAAAATGCAGCGTCCTCTTGTTTCGATAATTATGCCTGCATATAATTCTAATAATTATATCGCTTCATCTATTGCTTCCGTAATAAATCAGGATTACCAAAATTGGGAACTCATTATTGTCGACGATTTTTCTAAAGACGAAACTTTTAAAATAATTTCAGCTTTTTCAGAAAAAGATAAGCGAATTAAAGTTTTCAGAAATAAATCAAATAGGGGCGCAGGTTTTTCTCGTAACAAGGCGTTAAAAGAAGCAAATGGGGAGTTTATTGCATTTCTAGATGCAGATGATCTTTGGAAGAGAGAAAAGCTCTCTAAACAGCTCAATTTCTGCTTAGAGAATAAAGTAAACATTGTTTATAGCAGTTATGAAAAAATAGACGAGCAGGGTAGATTATTAAAGCAAAAAATTAAAGCCTTACCATTTGTAAATTATCAAAAACTGATGCGAAGCAATTACATTGGTAATCTTACCGGAATGTATAATGCTGCAAAAATAGGAAAAATATATCTGCCCGAAATTAGAAAGCGTCAGGATTGGGCTATGTGGCTTGTGGTTGTTGAAAAAGGAGGAACAGCTCACGGAATAGAGGATTCTTTAGCTTTCTACAGAATTAGAAAAGGATCGGTATCCGAGAATAAACTGGCGATGCTTTTTTACAATTTTAAAATTTATAATGAAGTACTTGGGTTTGGAAAACTGAAAAGTCTGTATTGGATGTTGGTCTTTTTGGGAGATCATTTTTTCGTTAAATCGAAACAAACTGTATCAATCGACTAAAGATGTAAACTGCTTTAATTTGCCACTTTTAGTTCTGTTTAGCATGTGTTTACGTTTAAAGTTTACATTAAGGTTTTTTCCTACATATTTTTCTACGGCATCGGCTATTTTTGCGATCTCTTCCTCCTCAAAATCATTTTCTCTAACATATTCAATCTCAAAAGTATCAATATCTGTTTGGGTAATTACAAATTCTTTGGTGCTACCGGCATCGTCGATTATCGTTTTTGTGACATAGTAAAATGTAAGTCCTGGTACTACTTTGCCGTTAGCAAGTTTTGCTACATCGCTGGTTCTTCCTATTAATGATTTTAAAATTGGTTTTTTCGTGGTGCTTTTCTCATCTAAAATACCAATATCTCCTATGGCATATCTTATTATAGGATGTGCTCTATTGTAAAGCGATGTAATTATTACTTTTCCCTCCTGTCCAACAGGCAAAGTTTTATTGTTTTGATCTACAATTTCAATATAAAGATCTTTAGAATTTAGACACCATTCCCTTTTTTGGTTTTCGAAAGCAATAAGTCCAACCTCACTTGCGCCGTATTCATTAATAACCGTAACGCCAATGGCTTTTTCAATAATTTCTTTGTCTTTATCAAACAATCGCTCAGAAGTTACGATGCATAATTTTAAACTTGGGCAAATATTCTTAAGTACGATTTCTTTTTTCTGTAGAAATTTAGCGAATAATAAGATTGCACTCGTATATCCATTAATATAATTAAAATTGCTCTTTTTAAAACGGTTAAGAAAACTTTGTAATTTTGCATCGCTAAGGTCAAAAATGGTAAAGCGACGCCTTAAACTTATTCTATCTTTTATGCGTTCTTGCAGATTACCATAAAAATCTAACGGGATACCATAAAACCTTGCTTGTAGCGATTTGTTCAAATCAATCCCGTGCCAGTTATAATGATCGTTAAAACCTTCCCACGCCATAGCATGGCATAACCTGTCTTTAGCAAAAGTAAAGGGATGTCCACTACTGCCCGAAGTTTTTCCTATATATGTGTTTTTTAAATTAAATCCTTTGCTAAGTCTGTTGTTAAGAGGTATTTGAAGATCTTTCTTCGTCATTACCGGGATATCCTCCCAATTTTCTATTGACCGATCTCCGATAAAATCTTTATAGAAATTATTGTTTCTAAGATGAAATTCAACAATTTCACGCTTTTTCTTTTCTACAAAGTTTTGATAGTCTTCTTCAGGAATTTTTTGAATATCATCAAGTATCTTGCGCGCCCGATTAACAGGGAATTTATTGAATTGAAGCGAAAGTTTAAACCAGTCCAAAACTTATCAGTGTTTTTTTCTTTGATTTTATTGGCGCTTCAATTTACAAACAATTATTTTTGAAGACCAAAATATATAAAAAATGAAAATCTTAATACTAGGTTCAGGTGGTAGAGAGCATACTTTTGCTTACAAAATTGCACAAAGTCCAAAATGCGATAAACTATACATAGCTCCCGGAAACGCCGGAACTTCAAAAGTTGGGGAAAATATAAGCCTAAATGTAGGAGATTTTTCCGGTATTAAAGATTTTATTCTTGAAAAAAATATCGAAATGCTGGTGGTAGGACCAGAAGATCCACTAGTTAAGGGAATTACTGATTTTTGTAGGCAAGATACAGAATTAAAAGAACTATTAATTGTAGGTCCTTCTAAACGAGGAGCACTCTTAGAAGGAAGCAAAGAGCGAGCTAAAGAATTTATGCTAATACATAAAATTCCTACTGCTGCTTACGAGAGTTTTACGATAGAAAGTTTAGAAGCGGGAAAAACCTTTTTAGAAACTTTAAAGCCTCCTTATGTGCTTAAAGCCGATGGTTTAGCTGCCGGGAAAGGCGTGTTAATTCTCAACAATCTTGCTGAAGCTAAAGCCGAATTGGAAAATATGCTGAAGAACCAAAAGTTTGGTGAAGCCAGCGCAAAAGTAGTGATCGAAGAATTTTTGGATGGTATCGAGCTGAGTGTATTTGTTTTGACAGACGGTAAAAACTACAAAATTTTACCAACAGCAAAAGATTACAAACGAATTGGTGAAGGCGATACTGGTTTAAATACTGGAGGAATGGGAGCAATCTCGCCAGTGCCGTTTGCCAATGAAGAATTTATGCAGAAAATCGAAGATCGTATCGTAAAACCTACGGTAGATGGTCTTGCTGAAGAAAATATAGATTACAAAGGATTTATTTTTATTGGTTTAATTAAAGTGGGTGAAGAACCTTATGTGATCGAGTACAATGTGAGAATGGGTGATCCCGAAACCGAAGTGGTTTTACCAAGAGTAAAATCAGATTTGGTTGAAGTATTGACAAAAGCAGCACAGGGAAGACTTGATGAGGTAAACTTAGAAATAGATGACAGAGCAGCTACAACTGTAATGTTGGTTTCTGGAGGCTATCCTGAAGCTTACGAAAAAGGAAAAGAAATTACCGGTATAGAGAATGTAGAAGATGCAATTGTTTTTCATGCAGGAACTACATTAAAAGACGGTAAAGTAGTTACCAATGGAGGGCGAGTAATTGCAGTAACCGCGTTTGGAGAAGATTACGAACAGGCACTAAAAAAATCTTACCAAAATGTAGAGAAACTACAATTTGATAAGATGTATTTTAGAAAAGATCTAGGCTTCGACTTAGATTAACCTAAATAAGGTTTAGATCTTGTGTTTTCGTCATCAGCATCTTGGAATATTTTTAGTTGCTTACACCAGTAGGCAAATGCGATCATTCCAATGATAATAAATACAAAGTTGATGGCGTTAGCACCCCACCAGGTGTCTAGTTCCAGAGAACGTAACCAATCTAGTGGCTTAAGAAGAACTTCTTCAAACAGCCATGAGATTCCATTAAAAAATTCATTCATCGTTTAACATTGTTAGTTTAACACTACAAAAATAGAAAAAAGAGCAATGCTAACAAGCTTTTTCTCCAAATCAAAACCAATAAATATTGCTCTTGTTATCCTATTGCTTTCTGGATTTTTCATATCAGCAAATTTTCAGAACTGGTTTTTAGACTTCGAGATCTTTAAGTTTTTTAAGATTTTAAGCGTTTTCTTGTGCTTAATGTTTTCTCTTTTTTTGCTGAATTTTGTGGCCAAAAAGAATGATTTAACACAACGAAGCGCGTATAAGGTGCTGCTATTTTCTGTCTTTTGCGCTTCCTTTCTTTCTTTGCTTAAAGATTATAATATTATCATTTCAGCAACTCTAATTTTAATGGCATTAAGGCGTATTATTAGTCTTAAGTCACAAATTTCTGTTCAGAAAAAGATATTTGATGCAGCTTTATGGATTTGTATTGCTTCCCTCTTTTATTTCTGGTCGATTTTATTCTTATTAATTGTTTTTGGAGGTATTGTAATTTATAGCCCAAGACCAAAAAACTGGTTAATTCCTATAGTATCAGCAGTATGTGTGTATATGATTTATTGTTCGATTAATCTTTTGGTAAAAGATCAGTTCTATTTATTTTCTAATTGGTATCAGGATTATAATTTCAATTTTTCTAATTACCAGTCATTTAAATTCCTAACGCCTATTAGTATTATTCTTGCACTTACTGTATGGTCGCTTGTTTATTATTTTTCTATAATCCAGAAAGCCGGTGTGAGTCTAAGACCTTCTTTAAATCTAATTTTATTTACCCTAATTATAGGAATTGCCGTTGGTGTTTTGGCTCCTAGTAAGAATGGTAGCGAATTGATCTTTTTCTTTATACCGCTTAGTATTATTGTTTCTAATTACTTTGATAACGGTAGAGATAAGATTTTTAGGGAGATTTTATTGATTATTCTAATTTTAATGCCCTTTGGTGTGTTATTCATTCAGGATTAATAGCATATAGATTACGTTTTAGAGTCATAGATTTTATAATATCTTTGCTCTTCAGTTTTTAAATATTCAATAAAAACGCCTAATATTTCAATTTTAAAGTTTTATAGGTGTTTTAAACTAGTTCTTTTTAAAAAATCAACATAATGTTTACAGATAAAGCGAATAAGATCTTTCAGGAAGTGATTGAAAAATATCATGAATTGGATAATGTAGATCAGCCTTTTACAAATCCTTACGATAGCGAAGCACAACTTATCGAGCACCTTCTTTATAGAAAATGTTGGATAGACACGGTACAGTGGCATTACGAAGACATTGTAAGAGATCCAAATATCGATCCTATAGCTGGTTTAAAATTGAAACGACTTATTGATGCTTCTAACCAGGATCGTACCGATACCGTAGAATATATCGATAGCTATTTTCTTGAAAAATATAAAGCAGTTGAGCCAAAAGACAATGCGACAATCAATACCGAAAGTCCGGCTTGGGGTGTAGACAGATTGTCGATTCTTGCGCTTAAAATCTATCATATGCACGAAGAAGCAACTCGAGAAGATGCATCTACCGATCATAAAGAAAAATGCCAGGCGAAATTAGATGTTTTATTAGAGCAACGAGTAGATCTTTCTTCAGCAATCGATCAGTTTTTAAAAGATATTGAAAGCGGAGATAAATACATGAAAGTCTATAAGCAGATGAAGATGTATAATGATGACGAGTTAAACCCGGTTCTTAGAAACAAATAAAAGAAATATGAGCACTAAAAATCAACATATTCCAAAAGTGAATAGAGAGAAAAGTGCTCATATTCTTGCTATTCGTTTATCGGCGATGGGCGACGTAGCCATGACGGTTCCGGTGATTAGGACCTTTATGTCCACCTATCCTAATTGTAAAATTACTTTTCTTACCAGGCCATTTTTCGCGCCTATGTTTAAAGGAATTCCAAATGTAGAAATTTATGAAGCCGACGTGAAGGGCGAGCATAACGGTGTAATGGGATTGGGACGATTAGCGCGCGAGTTAAGAAATCATGAAATTGAAATGGTAGCCGATCTTCACAATGTGTTGCGTAGTAATGTGCTTAAGTCGGTTTTTTACCTTTTTGGAATTCCCGTGAAACAAATTGATAAAGGAAGATCTGAAAAAAAGAAACTAACCCGCGAAGATCACAAGCTTTTTAGGGAGTTGAAAAGCACCCATCAGCGCTATGCAGATGTTTTTGCGGAAATGGGTTTTCCGCTCGATTTCAAAGCTCATGTTTTTCCAGAGAAGCATCAAATTCCGGCCAAAATCAGCGAAATTATATCTCAATCTTCTAAAAAATGGCTGGGAATTGCACCTTTTGCACAACATGATTCTAAAGTATATCCAGCAGATCTTATGGAGGAAGTTCTAAAAAAGCTGAATACAGAAAATAATACTCAGATATTTTTATTTGGCGGTGGAAATGCTGAAACTAAAAAGCTGCAATCCTGGGAAAATCAGTTCGAGAATTGTGTAAGCATAGCCGGACTTTTATCTTTTGAAGAAGAGCTGGCTCTAATCTCCAATCTTGATGCAATGCTTTCTATGGATAGCGGAAATGGCCATATGGCCGCAATGTATGGAGTGCCTGTAATTAGTATTTGGGGCGTTACACATCCTTTTGCTGGTTTTAAACCATTTGGGCAGTCTTTAGAAAATTCTTTGATTCCAGATTTAGAAAAATTCCCTAAAATTCCTACCTCTATCTACGGGAATAAATATCCGGAGGGTTATGAATATGCCATAAGAACGATCACACCGGCTATGGTGGTTGATAAGATACATTCTGTTTTGTAATCATTAGCTTACACCTTCACACACTCTAAAAATTCAGTTTAAAAATATCAAATTTGAATTCTAATCATTCAGATTTCAGCATAAAATAGTTCTAAATCTGTTTTTTCGCTATTCTATAATTATTCGAGCGGCTTACCTCAAAAAATTAAAAAAGGCCTTTAGAATCAACTAAAAGCCTTTGTTATATTTCATTTTTAATGACGATTAAACATCATCGTAATCGACCTTAATAGATGGAGTAAGCGGATGTGCCTGGCAGGTTAAAATTAGGCCTTCTTCAATTTCATCGTCGGTTAGAATCTGATTTTTACGCATTTCAGCTTTACCTTCAGTAATTCTGGCAATACAGCTACTGCAAATTCCACCCTGGCAAGAATAAGGAACATCAAGATCGTGTTCTAAAGCAGCATCCAGAATAATATCGTTTTGATTCATCACAAAACTTGTTTCCTCATCATCCACTAAAATAGTGATTTGTGACTGTCCTTCTAGGTTGGCTTCTACCTCTCCGGTATCATTACTGGTAAATAACTCGTAATAAATATTTTCTTCAGCAATATCATTATTGGTTAGTACTTCGCTAACATGATTAATCATTTCTTCTGGACCGCATAAATACACCGCATCAAAAGGATGATCTTTAAATTTATTTTTCATTACAAAATTAACCGTACTTGTTTCGATACGGCCAAAATGAGAATTTTCTTCTCGGGTTCGACTAAAGACAAATTCTACAAATAAACGATCTGGATAGGCTGCTTGTAACTCTAAAAGTTCTTTAAAGAAAATGGTATCTTCTGGAGATTTATTTCCGTAGGTAAGAATAAAACGGCTATGGCTTTCGTTATTAAGAACTGTCTTTATAATCGATAATATTGGCGTAATTCCACTTCCAGCAGCAAAAGCCGCATAGGTTCTTGAAGCTTCAGAAGGTTCTAAAATAAATTTTCCTTCGGGCGGATGAACTTCTAAAGTATCACCTGCTTTTAAGCTATTGTTGGCTAATACAGAGAATTTACCACCCTCAACTTCTTTTACTGTAACTTTAAATTCGTCGGAATTAGGGGCAGAACAAAGCGAATATGCTCTACGTAATTCTTTGCCTTCTACATCTGCTTTAATAGTAATATATTGCCCTGCCTTGAATTTGAATTCTTCTTTCAATTCAGCCGGAATTTCAAAAGAAAGACTAACAGCTTGTGCAGTTTCCCTAATTACTTCCTTTATTTTCAGTTTATGAAATGTACTCATCAAAAAATAATTTGTGGGCAAAAATACAAAGTAAGCTGTGTTTTAAAAGATTAAAAATTTAAAATATTATACCTAAGTATTTTATGCATAAGAAATTTATGTATATTAGAATCGGTATAATCGATCTAAAATGTCAAATTCAAAATTATATAAGGGTAGTTTATCTACCATCATTTTAAAACTTTTAGCTGAAAGCGATAAAATGTATGGTTATGAAATTACCCAAAAGGTAAAAGATATTACCAAAGGAGAATTGAAAATCACAGAAGGAGCGCTTTATCCCGCGCTGCATAAGTTAGAAGCTGATGGATTTTTGGAGGTTGAGGTAAAAAAAGTAGATAATCGGCTTCGGAAATATTACAAACTTACTGAGGCTGGAAATAAAGAGAAGGTTAATAAAATCAATGAGTTAGAACAATTTATTGAAAATATACAAGGGATTATAAATCCTAAATTCAGTATCTAAGATGAAGAATTTGAAGACCGAACAAATAGATGATATCCGCAAAATACTTTTCTACAAGGGTGTTGTTTTTTGTGAAATTCAGGAAGAACTTATAGATCATATTGCCAGTGAAATAGAAGAGAAAATGGCTTCGGAAAATTTAAGCTTTAAAGGAGCTTCTGATAGCGTTTTTTCGAAATGGGAAAATGCCTTTATATTAAAACAAAATAGATGGTTATTAGGGAAGGAGATGTATCCTAGTATAATTTATGAGGAACTTAAGCGAGCTTATTTGAAAATGATATTACCGCTAAGTATCATTTCTTTTATATTAGCAGGTTTACTTTGGATTCTCTTCCAAACTCAAAATGAGTTATTTAGTAACCTGTCTTATTTAATTTGTTCATTTTTAATAGTTTCAGGACTCTTTGTGTCGTTTGTCTATAAGAAGTTAAAAAACGGAAATCAAACGATTTACAGTCATTTTTTACTAAGAGAATTTAAAATGTTTGTTCCAATGAGTATACTATTAATTATAGAAATCTTCGAAAAAGATTTACAAAACCCATCGATTGTTCATAACATACTGTTCTTCGTTTTCATGGCAATGATGCTTTGCTTTTCAATTTATTTAATCAGCCTGTATACTAAACACGTAGATGTCCAGAGAAAGTTTTCGTAATAATGAACTTTTAGCACTATACTTTTTATGTAAACGATATTAATTTATGAGAAAAGTAAATCAAAATCAAACAGATAGACTGTACCGATTTACTAGCGAACATCTTGTAGAATATTATGATGTGCAAACTGAATTAGTAGATCATTTAGCATCTGCCATTGAAGAAAAATGGAGCCAAAACCCAAGTTTTGAATTTGAAGAGATGCTTCAACAAGAGTTTAAAAAGTTTGGTGTATTTGGATTTTTAGAAGTTGTGGAGGCGAGACAAAAGGCGATGACAAAAACTTACTGGAATCTGGTTTTAAATGAAGCTTTAACTTTCTTAAAACTTCCGAAGGTACTACTAATTATAGGCGTAGTTTCCTTTATATTTTGGAGTCTTACAAAGCTTGAGTTTGGAAAAATTATAATTGCCTCTATTGTTCTCTTGGAGATGATTCTTCTTTTTTACCAACTTATTAAACTGAACGGTGAGAAGAAAAAACGTGCAAAAAGAAATGAAAAAATATATCTTTTAGAGGAAATGATTTTAAATGTTGGCCAAATTGCGGCAATATCTTTCTTTCCGGGGTATTTGCTAATTCATTTTGATAAAATAGTTCCGGTTGATATTGGATCTATTATTATGGCAATACTAATCACATTATCTTTTGTAATCCATTATATAGCAGTAGTTGTACTTCCTTCAAGAAAAGAAGAAATATTGATAGAAATATATCCAGAACTTAAGTTAAATTATTAATTCTGTTGTAACAAAAAACTAAATTTAGACACAAGTAAGTAAAGCATTCTTTTTATGATTGGTAAATTACTCAGCTTAGAGTGGAAATCTTTTACTCGTAGCGCTAGTTTTGGTAAAAGCCTTAGCGTTAAAATTTTATTGGGTTTTTTGGGGCTCTATTTCGCAGTTATTTTTTTAGGTTTTGGTGTTGGATTACATCCTTTTCTAAAAGAAATGTATCCAGATGAAGTTCCGCTTTTAAAATTCAATGAATTTGTGTTGGCTTGGCTTGGATTTGAGTTGATTTTTAGATTTTTTTTCCAAAGCTTACCGGTGCTCAAAATTAAGCCTTTGCTTGTTCAGGATATAAGAAAAAAGAAATTAGTAGATTTTGTATTGTATAAATCACTGTTTTCCTTCTACAATCTTTTTCCAATCCTTTTTTATGTGCCATTCGCTATTATGAATGGAATTAAATCTGATTATAGTGCGATCTCTCTTTTAGGATGGTGCGCGGCAATGCTTTTTTTTAGTTTTTCCTTAAACTTTTTAAACTTCCTTATTAAAAAGAAATTCGCTGAAAATATTAAATCCTTTTTGCCATTTATCTTTTTGATTTTGGTTGTAGCGGGCTTAGATTATTTTGATATTATTTCGTTAAGTGAACAATTTGGAGTGTTCTTAAACTTTCTATTACAAATGCCTTATTTGGCCGTACTACCGCTACTGCTTTGTATAGGTTTGTTTATGGTGGTTAGACATATACTTTTAGACAAATTTTATCTGGATTCTGGTTTAAAAGCTAAACAACAAGTGGCGAAATCTCAGGATTTTGAATGGACTAAGCGTTTTGGTGATATCGCTCCTTTTCTTCAATTAGATATGAAAATGATTTGGCGTAATAAACGCCCCAAAACAACCGTGTTTCTATCTTTTATCTTTGTGCTATACGGCTTGTTGTTTTTTAGTGATACAGGCTTAGATGGGCTAAAAATTATGCCGATTTTTGCAGGAGTTTTTATGACGGGCATGTTTGTAACTAATTTTGGGCAATTTATACCAAGTTGGGATTCCTCGTATTATCAAATGATAATGTCTCAAAATATTCCTATGCGAAAATACCTTGAGTCTAAAGCAGTATTACTTAGCTTCAGCATTATTATTCTAACAATTTTATGCACACCTTATCTCTATTTTGGATGGAATGTGATGTTAATTATCGTGATGTGCGCTTTGTATAATCTAGGTGTTAATGTCCCGTTTTTATTATTTATGGGATCGCTTAATAAAAAAAGAATCGATTTGGAAAAAAGTCCTATGATGAACTATCAGGGAATGGGCGCGGCACAATGGATTATGGCAATACCAGTCTTAATAGTGCCTCCGGGAATTTTTTCCTTGTTTTATAATTTATTCAGTTTTAATATCGGACTTCTGGCATTGGGCGTTTTAGGAGTTATCGGACTTTTACTTCGGAATTACCTGATGGATAAAATCACACTTCAGTACAAAAAGAAAAAGTATATTATGATTCACGGCTTTAAACAAACTGACGCATAGAACTTAGCTGAGTAAAAAGCAACCCTAGAATCAATTTAAAGCGAACGTATATTCAATCTCGATAACGAGTAAATAAAATAGCATGATAACAGCAACCAACCTCTCAAAAGTATATAACGGTACTAAAGTTTTAGATATCGACCATTTAGAAATTCCACAAGGACAAAATTTTGGATTAGTAGGAAATAATGGAGCCGGGAAAACTACATTTTTTAGTATGTTACTTGATTTAATTCGGCCAACTTCAGGTAGTATTTTTAATCATGAAATTACCGTAAACGAAAGTGAAGAGTGGAAGACATTCACTTCCTCTTTTATTGATGAAAGTTTTTTGATAGGCTACCTTACTCCTGAAGAATATTTCTATTTTGTGGGAGAACTTCGCAATCAAAATCGTGCTGATATTCATAGTTTTTTAGAGCAATTTGAAGAGTTTTTTAACGGCGAGATCATTGGTCGGAAAAAATATCTTCGCGATTTATCCAAAGGAAACCAAAAGAAAGTAGGTATTGTTGCCGCTTTAATTGGCAATCCAAAAGTAGTAGTGTTAGACGAACCTTTTGCAAACCTGGATCCTAGCACCCAGATTAAGCTGAAAAAAATTATTAAAGAGCTTTCTGAATTTTCGGGCACAACGGTATTAGTTTCTAGCCATGATCTTATTCATGTTACAGAAGTTTGCGAGCGCATTGTAGTTTTAGACAAAGGAGTGATTGTACGCGATATCAATACTTCAGAAGCGACTTTAAAAGAATTGGAATCTTACTTTTCAGGAGAGACAGCACCACAGGAAAATATAGATCCTTCAATACAACATAATACCGAAAATACTATGGAATAGCTTCTCCTTCTTTCTAATTTGAATCGCAAATCTTTGTATTTGTAAAAAGAAACTTATTTTTACACACTAAACGTGGCGTAACTGAGTTATGATGGTATTAAGAAAGAGTTGATTTTGAGGACATTTACACAATTTTTTTTCATAGCTCTTCTTCTTGGAGCAGTAATTTCTTGTTCTCGTAAGAAGGATAATTTTATTAGCCGAAGCTGGCACTCCGTTACTGCGGAATATAATACGCTTTATAACGGCAATCTGGCTCTAGAAGCAGGGCGTAAAGAACTCAACCAAAATTATAGTGATAATTACTGGGATTTGCTACCTATTGAACGTATGCAGATCGACGAAGAAATATTGCTACCCGATAGCGTAAGAAATCAAAATTTTGGAATAGCAGAAAAAAAAGCAGCAAAAGCTATCCAAAGACATTCGATATTGATTGACGGGAAAGAAGAGAATCCACAAATAGACGAAGCTTTTATTCTACTTGGCAAAGCTCGATATTACGATCAACGTTTTATACCTGCTTTAGAAGCTTTCAACTATATCTTACAAAGATATCCTGCGAGTAACAGCATAAGAACGGCACAAATTTGGCGAGAAAAAACCAATATTCGTTTGGAGAATAATCGTATTGCGATTAAAAATCTAAAAAGGATTTTAAACAATGCAAAATTTGAAGATCAGGAATATGCCGATGCAAAAGCTGCCATGGCACAAGCGTATATTAATCTTCAGCGACCAGACAGTGCACTTGCGCCTTTAACCACCGCTGCTAATTTTACTAAAAAAGATGAAGAAAAAGGGCGTTACTTTTTTATTATAGGCCAGTTATATAATTTATTAAACCAGCCAAAAAACGCGAATCTTGCTTTTGATGAGGTTATTGATTTAAATAGAAAGTCACCCAGAATTTATATGATTAATGCCTATATCCAAAAGGCAAGAAATTTTGATCCTGAAGAAAACGACGATCAACAACTAAAAGAGCTCTTAACCGAGCTTAAAGAAGATCGCGAAAATCGACCATTTTTAGATAAAATCTATTTTCAGATTGGCGAATATTACAATCAGCGTGATTCTTTAGATACCGCAATTACATACTATAACAAATCGCTTAGAACACCAGGAAGCAGCGATCCATTTTTAAGATCAATTAATTATGAAATTCTGGCAAATATTAATTTTGATCGTTCAGAATATCAAACGGCTGCAAGCTATTTTGATAGCACACTCTACGAAATGCCTACTAATTTAAGGGAATATCGAACGATACAAAAAAAGCGTAAAAATTTAGACGATATTATTTTTTATCAGGCAATTGCTAATAAAAACGATAGCATCTTAAATCTTATCGATTTACCGCGAGAAGAGCAAATTGCTTATTTTACAAAGTATACAGACAAGCTTAAGGAAGAATATAAAAAAGAAATAGAAGCCGGTGAAACTGAAAAAGCTTTGGCTTTAAATAATACCGGTCCCGGAGTTCCGGATGTTAGCCTTCCCGGCGAAGAAAATACAAGCAATTTTTATTTTTATAATGAAAGCCGAAAAGCTAGGGGAGAGCGTGAATTTTTAAGAATCTGGGGAAATAGAAAACTTGCGGATAATTGGCGTTGGATTTCCACAGGAAATACCGGCGGTATAGAAGCTAATGAAGAAGAATTGGCTGAGTTTGATTTTTCGAGCGATCCAAGATTCGACCCGGCGACCTATGCAGATAAGTTACCAACCGATAATTTGGTGATCGATAGTATTTATAAAGATCGAAATTACGCTTATTACCAATTGGGTCTTATTTATAACGAGAAATTTGGCGAATATCAATTGGCAACAGAAAAATTAGAAGCATTGTTGGCTAGCGATCCCGAAGAGCGGTTAATTTTACCTTCAAAATATAATCTTTACAAAGCTTACGGCAGATTAAATATGAATGCTAAGCAAGACGCAATGAAAATTGATATTGTGTCTAATTATCCAGATTCGCAATACGCTATTTTTATTCAGAATCCTCAGCAATTGGCTTCAGGAGAAAGCTTAGCGCAAAGAAGTTATGAAGAGACTTTCAGTTTGTATGAGGATCAACAATTTGCTGAAGTAATTTCAGAAAGTAATAAATTTATTACACGATATTCTGGCGAAGAAATTATTCCGAAGTTTGAATTGCTAAAAGCGATGGCTATAGGAAGACTTAGAGGTTTGCAGGAATATCGTAAAGCGCTTAGCTATGTTTCTTTAACCTATCCACAATCGGCAGAAGGGGAAAAGGCAAAGAACATGATAAACGGAGCTTTACCTAAATTAAGCAGACTTCAGCTGCAAGAAGATAGTTTAGCCACCAATTATAAACTGATCTATCAGTTTGATAGCGAAAATAGAGAGGCTGCCCTTGCGCTTCAGCAGAAAATAGATTCCGCTTTGGTAGATTTAGACTATACTAATTTTTCTACTTCAATAGATATTTATAACGAAGAAACTATTTTTGTGGTGGTGCACGGTTTGCAGGATCGTATTCGGGCTTTAGGTTTGGGAGAATTATTGCAGGAAAATGATGAATATGAGTTAGAAAATGATTTTATTGCGATCTCAACAAACAACTATAGAGTAGTTCTTTTAAAGAAAAATCTGAAGGATTATTTACGCGACAATATATAGTTTCTAAGCCTTTTTCTCTTTTACAAACCAGTATTAAAAAACGAGTATTCTCCTTTCATGAAAAACGATCAGCGTAATAAATATCTTGTTTTTGTAAACATTGGCTTCCAAATGGCCATTATTATAGCCGGTGGCGTTTTTCTTGGTATTTGGTTAGACGAGAAATTTCCGAATAAATTTTCAGCATTTACAATTTCATTATCGCTTTTAGGCGTTTTTGTGGCGTTATATCAAGTAATTAGAAGCGTAAAAAACATAAGTAAAGACGACGAATAGATGGGACGACCATTTTTAAATTTCCTGAAGGTTTTTGTGCCTTTTTCATTGATTTTATTTTTTATTCAGTATTATATAACTTCTAATTATGTTGAGGCTACCCTATACTACAGTACAGTTGCTAATTATTCCTTTCATATTTTAGCAACTTTGATAGTTTATGGCATATTGCTGATTATAAATCTTAATTTTCAAGACAAAACCGGTTTTGTATTTATGGGATTGGGATTGTTAAAAATGTTTGCTGCAGTATTGTTTTTACTGCCGGCTTTACTAAATGATGAGGTTTCAATTTTTGTTCAGGTTATTGCTTTTTTTGCGCCATATTTTATCTTTTTAATTTTTGAAACCACTTTTGCAGTAAAATTGATAAATAGAAACAAATGATTGTCTATCAATCAGTTCAACGAATTTTGAAAATTGAGGCAAAAAAATAATCGGGGACTTTCACATAAAAAATAAAAGTATACCTTTGCACCGAAATTTAGAGCCCATAATTTTATAAGTAGACCAGGTATTATGATAGCACAAAAATCGTTAAAGATTATAGTGACATTTGCACTAGCCTTACTTCCGGTTTTTTCTTTTGCATCAAAAGAGGACTCTTTAGCAGAAGCTGAGAAAGAATTTAATGCGACAGAAATGATTCTTCACCACATTGGTGATGCCCATGGATGGCATTTCTACGGAGAAGGAGAAAATTCTTTCACTATAGCACTTCCGGTGATTCTTTACACGGATAACGGACTGGTTACTTTTATGTCTAGTGAATTTCACCATGATACTGAAGGGCATCATGTTGTTGAGAAAGACGGGATGAGATTCGTTAATCTTCACGAAAAAATCTACAGATTAGAAGATGGCGCAAGCGAGATTGAATTTGATGCCGATCATCATCCTTTAAATGCAGAGCGACCTATTGATTTATCGATAACTAAAAATGTAGCGGCTATATTTTTGACCGTTATTATCATGCTTATCATTTTTACTAGTCTGGCGGCACATCATAAAAAGCATAAGCACGCTCCAACAGGATTTAATAATCTTCTAGAAACTTTCGTTTTGTTTGTACGAGACGAAATTGCAATACCACAAATTGGAGAGAAAAAATACATGAAGTTTATGCCATTCCTTTTAACGGTATTTTTCTTCATTTGGATTACTAATATGATTGGTTTATTACCTGGAGCAGCCAATGTTACAGGGAATATCGCAGTAACTGTTTCTTTAGGTTTATTTACTCTAATTTTAATTATTGTAAATGGAAATAGAGATTTTTGGAAACACACATTGTGGATGCCTGGAGTGCCTACTTTCGTAAAGCCTTTGCTTGCAGTTGTAGAATTATTAGGGATCATTATTAAGCCCGCAGCACTTATGATTCGTTTATTTGCGAACATTACTGCAGGTCACATAATTATACTTAGTTTAATAGGATTAATATTTATACTTGAAAGTGTTGGAGTCGCTGGAGTTTCAGTTCCATTTTCACTTTTTATATCAATATTAGAATTGCTTGTTGCATTTTTACAAGCGTTTATATTTACCATGCTGTCGGCTCTATTTATAGGGATGTCAGTTGAAGAACACGAACATCATTAAATTTTAATTTTAAATCTTTCAGTTATGGAATTATTGTATGTAGGACTTGCAGCTTTAGGTGCTGGTTTAGCAGTTATTGGAGCAGCTATGGGAGTTGGTAAAATTGGTGGTTCTGCCATGGATGCTATCGCTCGTCAGCCAGAAGCTTCTGGGAAAATCCAGACAGCTATGATTATTGCTGCAGCTCTTGTAGAAGGTGTTGCTCTTTTTGGAGTAGTAGCAGCTTTACTTGGAGTTCTTAAATAATTGAATTCTTTTTTATCCATTCGTAACGGTTGGTTACGAATGGATATTATTTAAATTTAAAAAACACTATGGATTTAATCACTCCTGAAATTGGGTTACTTTTTTGGCAAACAATAGTTTTTCTAGTACTTATTTTGCTTCTTGCAAAATTCGCTTGGAGACCTATTCTTGGAGCTGTTAAAGAAAGAGAAGACTCTATAAATAACGCATTGTCGTCTGCTGAAGAAGCTAGAAAAGAAATGCAAAATCTTAAGGCAGATAACGAGCAGTTAATGAAAGAAGCTCGTGCTGAAAGAGATGCAATTCTTAGAGAAGCTCGTGAATTGAAAGAAAAGGTAATGGCAGATGCTACTGTAGAAGCACAAGACAAAGCAGATCAAATAGTATCACAAGCTAAAGAAAGTATTGAACTTGAGAAAAAAGCTGCAATGGCAGAAATTAAAGCTCAGGTAGCAAGTCTTTCTATAGAAATTGCAGAAAAAGTAGTTCGTACAGAATTATCAAGTAAAGAAAAACAACACCAGATGATTGATAACATGCTTGGTGATGTTACTTTAAACTAATACTTTGTGATGAAAGGAACCAGAGCAGCACAACGTTATGCAAAAGCAATTCTTACATTAGCTAACGATCAAAAAGTAGCTAAAGATGTAAAGGAAGATATGCTTAGTATATCTAAAACTATCGCGGCAAGCGAAGATTTAAGATCTACTTTAGCGAGCCCTATAATTAAGCCTAATTTAAAGAAACAAATCTTAGAAGAGATTTTTAAAGATATAAATGGGTTAACCAAGGGTGTTTTTAATTTACTTGTAGAGAATAATCGAATTAATATTTTAGGAATTGTGGCAACGCAATATTTAATGTTATTCGATGATTCTATTCTAGTGCAAAATGCTGTTGTTACCACCGTAGTTCCTTTAACAAAGGAGCTTGAAGATAAGATTCAGGCTAAAATAAAAGAGCTTACCGGTAGGGAAGCTACAATCGAGAATAAGATTGACGAAAGTATTCTTGGTGGATTTGTTTTGAGAGTTGGTGACCTTCAGTATGATGCTAGTGTCGCTAATAACTTAAACAAGTTGAAAACAGAATTTATAAAAAGCAACGCTTACGTTTCTAAAATTTAATAAAAACCGCCCGTAGCTAACGAGGCATTTTATCTTAAATAATTATGGCAGAAGTAAATCCTGCTGAAGTTTCAGCAATATTAAAGAAACAACTTTCCGGATTCGAGGCAAAGGCTTCTTTAGACGAAGTTGGTACCGTGCTTACAGTTGGTGACGGTATTGCTAACGTTTATGGTCTTTCTAATGCGCAATACGGAGAATTAGTTCAATTCGACAGTGGTCTTGAAGGAATGGTGCTTAACCTAGAGGAAGATAATGTTGGGGTAGTACTTTTAGGACCTTCAAAAGAAGTTAGAGAAGGTTCTATTGTTAAAAGAACACAAAGAATTGCTTCTATAAATGTTGGAGAAGGTATTGTTGGAAGAGTAGTAAATACCTTAGGTGAACCAATAGACGGTAAAGGACCGATCGAGGGAGAAACTTTCGAAATGCCTTTAGAGCGTAAAGCACCAGGTGTTGTTTTCCGTGAGCCGGTGACAGAACCTATGCAGACAGGTATTAAATCTATCGATGCTATGGTACCGGTAGGTAGAGGACAACGTGAGCTTGTAATTGGTGACCGTCAAACAGGTAAAACTACTGTTTGTATTGACACTATTCTTAATCAAAAAGAATTTTACGATGCCGGTGAGCCGGTTTATTGTATATATGTAGCTATAGGGCAAAAGGCTTCTACAGTTGCAGGTATTGCTAAAGTACTTGAAGATAAAGGTGCTTTGGCTTATACTACTATCGTAGCTGCAAATGCATCAGATCCTGCGCCAATGCAGGTTTATGCTCCATTTGCTGGTGCTGCAATTGGTGAATATTTTAGAGATACAGGTCGTCCTGCTTTAATTGTTTATGATGATTTATCTAAACAAGCAGTTGCATACCGTGAGGTTTCTCTTTTATTACGTCGTCCACCGGGACGTGAAGCGTATCCTGGGGATGTATTCTTCCTTCACTCAAGATTGCTAGAGCGTGCAGCGAAAGTGATTAATGATGATGATATTGCGAAGACCATGAACGATCTTCCTGAGTCACTTAAAAGTAAAGTAAAAGGTGGTGGTTCTTTAACAGCATTGCCAATTATCGAAACTCAGGCGGGTGATGTATCTGCATATATTCCTACTAACGTAATTTCGATTACAGATGGTCAGATTTTCTTAACTTCAGATTTATTTAATTCTGGTGTACGTCCTGCGATTAACGTTGGTATTTCGGTATCTCGTGTAGGTGGTTCGGCTCAGATTAAATCTATGAAGAAAGTGGCTGGTACACTTAAATTAGACCAGGCTCAGTTCCGTGAACTTGAAGCTTTTGCTAAATTCGGTTCAGACCTAGATGCGGCTACAATGAGTGTGATCGAAAAAGGTAAGCGTAACGTAGAAATCCTTAAGCAGGGACAAAACGATCCTTATCCTGTAGAAGATCAAATCGCTATTATCTTTGCAGGCTCTAAGAACTTGCTAAGAGATGTACCTGTAGAAAAGGTTAGAGAATTTGAAAGAGATTATATAGAATTCTTAAATGCTAAGCATAGAGGAGTAATGGATACGCTTAAAGCGGGCAAACTTACCGATGAAGTTACTGATACTTTAGCAGCTGTAGCAAAAGAATTATCTGAAAAATATAAAGGATAAAAGTTTTTGAACAAAGAGTGAATGAAATATTTAACTCTTTGTTCTTTATTAGTATTTAGGCTAGTCCAATTTTAAAAATATGGCAAACTTAAAAGAATTACGTAGCAGAATTACCTCGGTTTCCTCAACCATGCAAATCACCAGTGCCATGAAAATGGTATCTGCAGCAAAGTTGAGTAAAGCTCAGGATGCTATTGAATCTATGAGACCTTATTCTCAAAAGCTTTCACAGCTTTTGCAGGATCTTAGTGCTAGCTTAGATGACGATAGCAGCAGTAAATATGCAGAGCAGCGTGAAGTAAACAAAGTGCTTGTAGTTGCTATTTCTTCTAACAGAGGTTTGGCTGGTGCTTTTAATGCAAATATCATTAAGGGAGTAAAAAATGCAGTAGCCAAAGAATATGCAGATAAAGATGTTCATCTTTATAGCATAGGAAAGAAAGCTAACGACATTTTAAAGAAAAGCTTGACGGTTTATAAAACCAATACTGAGATCTTCGATGATCTTAGTTTTGAAAATGTTTCTGTGATTGCTGAAGATTTAATGAATCAGTTTCTTGAAGGGAATTATGATAAAATTGTTTTGGTTTATAATCACTTTAAGAATGCTGCTACTCAAGCTGTGATGACTGAGCAATTTTTACCAATACCTAAGTTTGAAACAGAAGAGGAAGTGCAACTGGATTACATTTTTGAACCTTCAAAGCTGGAAATCGTAAAAGATTTGATTCCGAAGTCTTTAAAAATGCAATTGTATAAAGCTTTAAGAGATTCATTTGCATCTGAGCATGGTGCGCGTATGACGGCGATGCACAAAGCTACAGAGAATGCAACTGAACTTAGAGATTCTCTTAAATTGTCTTATAACAAAGCAAGACAAGCTTCTATTACTAACGAAATTCTTGAAATCGTTGGTGGTGCGGAAGCTCTTAATAATTAAAAGATTTGATTTTATATATTTAAAAACCCGGCTAGTCCGGGTTTTTTTGTTTTTAAATGGAGAGCTATAAAATAATTTTTTGTTTGGCATTCAATTTGATTTCTAGTATAAGACAATCAAAAAACTTTTATTATGAAATCAGCCTATTTCATCTTCAGTATAATTTTCTTTTCTATGTTTACCAACTGTAGAAGTCATAAAGATCTTCAGGAAGAAGCTCCTGCACAGTTTCAGCAGGCTTATTATAGTTCAGATAAGGGGCAAATGACTTTTTTTCTTCCGGTAATTGCTATCCAAAATAATCGTGTTGAATTAAAGAATATCTACTTCAAAGGATTAAAATCACCAATTGTAAAAGACGAGGATGTGCAAAATCGCTACACTGCAATTTTTAATGTAAAACAATCTGACTTTGTAATGAGTTCAGATCCTAAAGAAGAATACGGAAATAAAATGCCCCAAAGACCGGTAGAAAGCCCGATAAAGATCGAAAAAAATCAGGCATTGTTAGAATATCAGGAAGGCAAAGAAATTAAATATTATTTATTAGATAATATCGAGGAGCGTAAATAGTCGCTTTCTTCTTAAATATTAGGATATTTGCAGGAAAACTAACGCCTGTTGAGTACTTTAAAACGATTTTTTCAGGATACGATTATTTACGGTATTGCCACTGTGGTACCTAGGCTTCTAAATTTTATTTTAGTCCCTTTACATACAGAAATATTAGGAACAGGGCATTATTCGATAAATACCACATTCTATATTTGGGCGGCATTTTTTAATGTTTTGCTTACGTATGGGATGGAAACTTCTTTCTTCAGGTTTTTTAGTAGGGCAGAGGAGAAACAAAAAGTTTTTTCAACTTCTTTTATTGCATTAACTATCACAACGCTCCTTTTTTTTGGATTAGGAATGCTTTTTAGAGATCCTTTTATAAGGTTTCTAGACTTAGATCCTTTCTTTTTTAATATCCTGTTTACGGTCTTAATTTTAGATACATTGGTGGTTGTTCCTTTTGCTTATTTAAGAGCAACTAACAGACCGGTAAGGTTTGCTTCCATAAAACTTTTAAATGTAAGTATTGTCTTTTCAATCAATTTATATCTCTTGTGGCTTGTTCCTAGATTCCCTGTGGTTGCGCCACAATATATCTTAGATCATTTTAGCGAAAAAGATATTTTAGGCTATATTTTCCTGGCAAATCTGGCTGCTAGTATTGTCACGTTTATAATCCTTCTTCCTTATTTCTTTAAAACTAAAATACAGTTTAGTTTTTCATTATTAAAGCAAATGTGGAAGTACGGCTGGCCGATAATGCTGGCAGGAATTTCATTCATTATTAATGAAAACCTGGATAAACTTTTGCTAAAAGATATCCTTTCCGAAGAAATTATGGGAGCCTACTCCGGCTGCTATAAACTAGCTGTTTTTATGATGATTTTTATACAGGCTTTTAAAATGGGAGCAGAGCCTTTTTTCTTTAATCATGCCAAAGAAAAAAATGCAAAAACAACCTATGCTAAAATCCTTAATTATTTTGTAATCACCGGTGGATTGATTTTAGTGGTTTTAGTGAGTTTTATAGATATTTTTAAGGAGTATTTAATCAGGGATGAGGATTATTGGGTCGCAATGTCGATTGTTCCTGTGATTCTTTTGGCAAACCTGTTTTTAGGAATTTACCATAACCTTTCAGTGTGGTATAAACTTACCGATAAAACAAGAATGGGAATGTATATTTCACTTTTTGGTGCGTTAATTACTATCGTTATTAACGTAACGCTAATTGGTAGCTATGGTTTTATGGTTGCCGCCTGGGCAACTTTGGCTGCTTACGGGAGCATGATGCTTATCTCATATTTCTTCGGAAGAAAATACTACCGAGTACCGTATAACGTTAAGAAAATAGGATTTTATTTACTACTTTCAATAACATTGTCGGCCATAAGTTTTATATACTTCAGGCAAAATTATATAGTTGCCGTATTATTTGTTCTCATATTTGTGGGAATTACGTATTTTAAAGAACAAGAAGACATAAAGAAAATTTTAAAACGATCATGACGATTAAAATAATCAACAAAAGTTCACACGATTTACCAAGTTATGCTACTGAAGCTTCCGCAGGAATGGATTTAAGAGCCGAACTATCCGAGCCGGTAACTCTAAAACCATTGGAAAGAGCAATCGTAAAAACAGGATTGTTTTTAGAGCTTCCTGTAGGTTACGAAGCACAGGTAAGACCAAGAAGTGGTCTTGCTGCTAAAAAAGGGATTACGGTTTTAAATGCACCGGGAACTATAGACGCCGATTATCGAGGTGAAATTGGTGTAATATTGGTGAATTTATCTAATGAAGATTTCACGATCGAAAATGGTGAGCGTGTGGCACAACTTGTAATTGCAAAACACGAGCATATTAATTGGGAAGAAGTTGAAATACTTACCGATAGCGTACGCGGAGCTGGCGGGTTTGGCAGTACGGGAACAAAGTAAGTTTAGGTTTTTCCTAATATTTATAATAGAATCAAACAAACAAAAAGATGAAGATTATTGTACCCATGGCGGGAAGAGGTTCGCGCCTTAGGCCACATACATTAACTACTCCAAAACCTTTAATCCCTATTGCTGGTAAACCTATTGTGCATCGTTTGGTGCAGGATATCGCAAAGGTGTTAGATGAAAAGGTCGATGAAGTTGCTTTTATTATTGCTGAGGATTTTGGAGAAAAGATAGAAAACGATCTCAAAGATATAGCCGAAAGTTTAGGCGCAAAAGGAACAATCTACTATCAGGATAAACCTTTAGGAACTGGTCACGCGATTATGTGTGCTAAAGATTCGCTAAGCGGTCCTGCCGTGATTGCCTATGCAGATACGCTTTTTAAAGCCGATTTTACATTAGATAAAGATGCCGATAGTGTAATTTGGGTAAAGCAGGTAGAAAATCCATCTGCTTATGGAGTTGTAAGCCTAAATGAGAAAATAGAAATAACCGAGCTTGTTGAAAAACCAACCGAATTTGTTTCAGATCTTGCAGTAATTGGGATTTACTATTTCAAGGATGTAGCTGTTCTAAAAGGCGAACTTCAAAAAGTTTTGGATAATAATATTGTTCATGGTGGCGAGTATCAGATCAATGATGGAATTAAAGCCATGCAGGCAAACGGTCTTCGTTTTGTGCCGGGTAAAGTAGACGAATGGATGGACTGCGGAAATAAAAATGTAACCGTAGAAACCAACGGGAGGATGCTTAACTTTTTACATAAAGATGGCGAAAAGTTGATCGCTAATAATGTAAAAATAAAAGATACTGAAATTACCGAACCTTGCTTTATTGGTGAAAATGTAGAATTAATCAATGCCAAGATTGGTCCCAATGTTTCTATAGGAAACGGAACCAAAATAGAAAATTCAACCATAAAAAACAGTCTTATTCAAACTTTTGCTGAAGTGAAAAATGCAAAATTGGATAATGCCATGATTGGTAATTTTGCTAAATTCAACGGAGAATTTACCCAAATCAGTATCGGTGATTATTCTGTATTGGAATAGTTATTGAATCCAAATCCTAAAACCTACTTTGCTGAAAAATTTATTCATATTGGCCTTTCTAGGAATCCTTTTTCTGGTACCGGGAAAGGCCTTTGCATTTTTTCAGCAAAAAGAAGAAAATAGCGCTACCGTGAATACTGATCTTGGTGAAGTAAACGACGCTTTTCAGGAATATTTTTTTGAAGCACTAAAGCAACGCGGTATCGAAAATTATAAAAAATCGAATACTGCTTTGCAAAAGTGCCTCGCCATTGATGATAATAAAGCGATTGTTTATTACGAAATGGCGAAAAATTATTATTCATTAGAAGCCTATAATAAAGCGAAACCAAATTTTATAAAAGCCCTGGAGCTTAAACCGAAAGATGAAAATATTCTTGGAGATTATTACGAAAATGAAATTGCAGCAGTAGATTACGAAAGTGCTATTGTAATTCTAAGAGATTTAATCAAAATCGATAAAAAATATCGGGAAGATTTAGCCGATTTATATATTCTAAGCGATCATTACGATAGTGCTTTATCGCTAATCGATAGTTTAGACCAACAATACGGCAAGAATAGTTACCGTACCAGGATGCGACGCCAAATCTATGCGCGTACCAACAACATTGATGCTCAAATCTCCAGTTTAGAAAAAGCCATTCAGGAAAATCCCGAAGACGAGCAAAATTACCTGAATCTTATTTATGTTTATAGCGACGAGGATATGGAGGAAGAAGCTTTTGATACAGCGCAAGAACTCTTAAAATATAGTCCCGGTTCCAGTCTCGCTCATTTAGCCCTTTATAAATTTTTTCTGAATAAAGAACAGGCAGAAGATGCGGTGAATTCTATGGAAATTGTTTTTAGATCTGAAGAAATAGACGCAGCTTCAAAATATAAAGTTCTAAACGACTTTTTATTATTTGTAAACGAAAATCCACAGTGGGAAACAGAGCTTATGAAAGTAAGTCAAATGCTTTCCAATTTGGAAAATGAACCTTCACTTTATAGAAAATTAGGAGAATATTATCTAAAAAATAATAATAAAGCTGATGCTCTACGTTATTTTGAAATGGGCTTGAAGGAAGATCCATCCAATTTCGAAATGATAAAAAACACCGTGATTTTAAGAATCGATCAACAACGTTTTGAAGGTGCTAACGAACTGGCATCAGAAGCCAGGGATATCTTCCCGGCACAACCAATTTTTTATTTACTGAATGGTGTAGCCTTAATTAAACTTAAAAATTATTCTGAAGCTGTCGAAATTCTTACTTTTGGACTGGATTTTTTAATCGAAAATCCAAGAATGCAAGCCGATTTTTATCAGCAGATTGCGGTGTCTTATACAGGTATGGAGGATAAGGAGAGTGCTAATGAGTATAAAGCAAAGGCAATTAAAATTTTAAAAGAAGAAACTAAATGATCAAACGTGTAATAATTGTTGTCTTAATAACCATCACCACTGTTGCATGTGGGACAAAAAAAGCTGCAACTGGTTTTGAAAGGAGTAACGCTAAAGCATCTGGCGTTATTAAAAATCACTACGATAAGGCAGTTGACTTTAATACGATATCCGGTAAACTTAGAGCAGCGTACCAGAACTCCGATAAATCGCAATCGGTAAATCTAAGTTTTCGTATGGAAAAAGATAGAGCTATTTGGATGAGCGCCAGTATTCTTGGTTTCCCGATGGCAAAAGTTTACATCACTCCAGAGAAAGTAAGCTATTACGAAAAAGTAGGAAAATCATATTTTGATGGCGATTTCAGTTTAGTAAGTAAATGGTTAGGAACGCCGCTGGATTTCGATAAACTTCAGAATTTATTAATTGGTCAGGCGATTTACGATCTTAGGAAAGATGGCTACACATTAAGCGAATCTGCAAGAGGTTTTCAATTACTTCCGAAGAAAGAATCTGAAGTGAAAAAAATGTTTATGCTAGATAGCAAAACTTACAAAGCCAAAGCACAGCAGTTGGCTCAGGAGGATAAGAATAGAAGTGTAACAGTAACTTACGATGATTATCAAACCGTTTCTGGAAGAATTTTTCCTGAAACTATTACGATTATTGCCAACGAAAGTGGCGAAAGTACCAATATTACCATCCAATATCGCTCGATCGAGTTTGACGGAGATGTTAGTTTTCCGTTTAGTATTCCTTCTGGTTACGATGAAATTTCTGTAAAATGAAATTGAATTTCTTTAAATATATCGTTGTTGCTGCAACCTTTTTGGTGGCTACCAATTCATTTTCTCAAAGTACTAGAGAAGCTTTGGAGAAAAAGAGAATGGAACTTCAAAACGAAATTCGTCGAATATCCGATCTTAGAAGTAACAACAAGAAGAAGGAAAAGTCAATTTTGAATGAAGTTCAGGATTTAAATCAGCAGATAAAAAGCACCGAAAATTTAATACAAGTAACCAACAGGCAGGCTAGTCTTCTTACGAAAGAGATGAATGAGAACGAAGCGAAGATCGCGAAGTTTAGAAAAGAATTAGAAGAGCTAAAGGCAGATTATGCGGTAATGATTAAAAAATCCTATCGTAGTAAGTCACAGCAAAGCCGCATAATGTTTTTGTTGTCTTCAGAAAGTTTTTTACAGGCTTATAAACGGCTGGAATATTTAAAACAATACACAGAGTACAGAAAACAGCAAGGAGAGCAAATAAAGACACGTACAGTCGATTTACAACGTTTAAACACACGACTTTCTAATCAAAAAGAAGAAAAGGATAAATTAATTGCAGAGAATCGTAAAACCAGAGCTCGTTTAGAAGAAAATAAAAAAGCACAGCAAGAATTAATGAAAACCATTACGGCGAAAGAAGGCCAGTTCGCTTCGCAAATAAAAAAAGCTCAGCAGGAAATCGACGAAATTGAGCGTAAGATCGATGCGATGATTAAAGCTTCGATCGCAGAAACCAATAAAAAATCGGGTTCAGCAAAACGTGATGTTTTTGAATTATCCCCTGAAGCAAAAGCCTTGGCTAAAGACTTTGCCAGCAACAAAGGAAAATTACCCTGGCCTGTAAAAGCTGGTACCATTAGTATGAAGTTTGGGAAACAACCGCATCCTGTAGTTCGTAATATTTCGATAAACAATAGCGGTATAAATATCGATACCGACAAAGGTGGTAAGGCCAGAGCTGTTTTTGAAGGAACTGTTAGTGAAGTTCAGATCTTAAAAGGAGCAAATAAGGCAGTGATGCTAAGGCACGGAGATTATATCACCATTTATGATAATTTAGAGAGTGTTGCTGTGCGAAAAGGAGATTATGTAAGCACCGGGCAGGAACTTGGTGTGGTGGCCACCAGTAAAAGCACAGGAAAAACGACTTTACATTTTTTAATATTTCAGAATACTAATAAATACAATCCTGAAAGCTGGATTATAAACCGTTAATTTTTAGTGTTTAAAGCAACCAATTTTAGTATTTTGCATCTAATTGATGTAATATTAGATCATGAAAAAAATAGGTGTTGCGATTGTAGTCTTATTAGTAGGACTATCTGCTTGTACTAGTGATGAGGTATTGGTAACCGAAAATCAGCGATTGGCAGTATTTGCAACTTTAACCGATTCTAATAACGTCGCTTTAAAAAATATTCCGGTAAATATAACTACCGATACAGAATCTGAATATAATATTTTAGGAGAATCAAAAAGTAAAGATTTAGGTAGAGTAGATTTTGTGTCGCTGGTTTCCTACAATCGCGGTTTAATAATTAATTTTAATCCAGAATATTCTAAAGATTATATTCCCGCTTACTCTTCATTAAGCTTTATCGATTCACTTAATATCGAAGGAAGAGAAGGCATCATCAACCTTAAACTTGTCCAATTAAGTAGAATTAGGAATGTGAACCTAAATATCGCAATGGGAGCGCAGACCGACAGTCTGGAACTTGTTTTAATGTATCCTAAGAAAAAGCAATCTCTGGGGCTCTATGATTCTCAGGAGAATAATTTCTTACCTGAAAATTATATTAGAAATTATCTAAAATTAGATGAAGAGAATACCAGTTTTATGGATGCATTTTCGATTCCCGAAGGTAGTAGTATAAAAATTAATTACACTGTAAATGATGAAGTAGAAAGGGATACGATTGTAAAAGTTACTTCAGAAAGCAATCGTTTTAATTTCGAATTTTAGTTTCAGCACCACCCATTTTTATATGAAAAAGTTACTACTCATATTCGGCATTTTTAGCTACACTTTTCTTCAGGCGCAACAAAGCGATGTGGAGATCGCTGCACATCGAAACTGGTACCAACCTGAAGATCCAGAAACTATTTTTTTTGATTTATCCACTTTTTATCCATTAGGAATAAGTAATTCTAGTTTTAGCAACGATTATCAATTAGATCAGGGAATTCAGTTTGGCGTGCACATTTTTATTGTTCCTGAATTTACTGCTGGTCTTTATGGGAAATGGCACGGGAGCGAAGTCACTAATATTGAAAAAATAGGAAATATAAGCGAAACAAGATTCAACGAATATGGGCTTGAATTGGGATATTACTACGCTATCGATCAGAAAGTTAATGTGCATCTAACCGGAGGCGTTGCAGGTGTATATCTTAGAAATTTGGTTAATTTTTCTCCAAACTCTTTTGGTGAAAATGGGATAAGTTATAAGCTAGGAGTAGCCTTGGGTTATCGCTTCAACCAGACCTTAGCAGTTTTCGCTAAAGTATCACCGTATTATTTAAATCTGGATATCCAAAATGAGGCCTATGATGATTATTTAAACGATCATATTTTAATGGATTTTGGAGTTGGGTTACGCATTCATCTGCATAACCCTAATGGATAAATTTAGTCTTTAAATAATGCTTTTAATTCCGTAGCATCATTAGGTTTTAATTTTCCGGCAAGAACAAGGCTTAATTGTTTTCTTCGTAGAGCGGCATCATAACGATCTTTTTCTAAATCTGTTTCCGGTTTTAAGGGAGGAACAGGCACTGGAGCTCCTGTTTCATCTACGGCTACAAAGGTATAAATTGCTTCGTTTGCTTTGCTTCTAAGACCACTTTCGCGATCTTCTACCCAAACATCTATAAAGATTTCCATAGACGATTTAAAGGCTCTAGAAATAGCTGCTTCAACAGTTACCACACTTCCCAAGGGAATAGCTCTATTAAAAGCAACATGGTTTACAGAGGCAGTAACTACAATACGGCGACTATGTCTTCTTGCTGCAATACTTGCTGCACGATCCATACGAGCTAACAATTCGCCACCAAATAGATTATTTAGGGGATTGGTCTCGCTTGGTAAAACAAGGTCGGTTAATGTAGTTCTAGAATCTTTTGGGTATTTTGAATCCATATTTGCCAGTTTTTGGCAATAATAGTGAGCTTTTAGGTAAAAAGCACTAAAAAAAGATTAAAGTTCCTGTACAAGTAGCCAAGCTGCTTTGTCTTCTCTCTTTAATTTGTTAAGTGCATTTACTGCTTCGCGTCTGGTTTTATGGCTAGAAAATACCACTTGGTGAAGTCCGTATTTGTTCGCTCCTATAAGTCGGGCTTTGTACCCTTCTTTTTTAAGTTCATTTACTTTTTTTTCGGCATTTTCTTCAACTCTAAAAGCTCCTGCAACTAAATGAAAGTCGCCAGATTGCTTTTCTACATTAAAAGTAATTGCCGGTAATGGATTATCGATAACAAAAGTAGCTTCCTGAATTTGTTGCTGTAACTGGTTTTCAGCTTCCTGTTGTTCAGCAATATTATGTTGCGCAACCTGATTGCTGTAAATATTTAAACCAGCCATACCCGATAAACCAATTGCAAGAATTCCTACTGCAGCATATTTAAGAAATGCGGCTTTGCGGTTTCTACGTTCAGGAGTAAAATGAATAGGTGCTTTTTCCTCAATTTCCTGAACCTGAGTTTTGTAAACTTCACGCTGAATTTTTGCTGAATGAACCACATCCAGTCCAAAAGAATCAGCCAGATAATTTACTTTATTAAAAGGCTCAAATTGAAGTGTAAAATCTTCAGAAACAGTAAACTGCCCAATATTCGTGATTTCAACTTTATCTTGATCTTTTAGAGAGCTATCTAACTGATGTACAAAATCTGCAATCTTGTTAAGCGCTGTCGTATAATTAATACTTTCAGCCTCAGCAACGTAATTTGCTAATAATCCGTCGTTTTTAACTAACTGACGATTAAAGGACACCGTTTTCTTTGGTGGGTAAAGACTATTTGTTTCAGCATCAAGAAACGCCGATTCTCTTTGAGATAAAAATGCACCAAATCCCGGTACGATAACGCATTCGTAGCGGTAAAGTAAATCCTGTATGTAGTTAGCTATTTTCATAAATGCAAAAATAAGACGAAAGTGAAGTATATAAAAATAGAGAAACAAATTTTATTAACAAATCTTTTTTTGTTTAATTTTAGAGGAAAGCGATGGGATGAATTTTAATGATCTAAAATACGTCTTAGCACTCCAAAAAGCTCCTAATCTGGGAGATAGAACTGCAAAAAAGTTAATTGCTAGATTGGGAAGTGCTAGGGCAATATTCGAAGAAAAGCGACAAAATTTATTGAAAATTGAAGGAATTGGAGCGCTTAAACTGAAAGGATTACTAGATCCTGCGAATTTTGAAGCGGCAGAAAACGAGCTCGAATTTATCCAAAATGAACAATTAAAGACGCATTATTTTGAAGATCAAAATTATCCCGAAAAATTGAAACACTGCCATGATTCGCCAATTTTGCTGTTTTCAAAAGGAAATATTCAGCTTCAACATCACCGAATTATAAGTATTGTAGGAACACGAAAAATCACCAGCGCTGGCAATTCTTTTGTTGAGCAATTTATCGAGGAACTTAGTCCGCTTAATCCTATCATTGTTTCTGGATTTGCATACGGAGTTGATATCGCGGCGCATCGCGCTGCTGTCGCGAATAATTTGCAAACTATTGGTTGTTTAGCACATGGTTTCAATCAAATTTACCCAAAAGTCCATGCAAAATATGTAGACAGCGTTTTAGAAAATGGCGGGTTTTTTAGCGATTTTTGGAGTAGTGATAACTTCGGAAGAAATAATTTTCTAAAGAGAAATCGAATTATAGCTGGTTTAAGTGAAGCGACGGTAGTTATAGAAAGTGCAGAGAAGGGCGGAAGCTTAGTTACTGCAGATATTGCCAACTCTTACAATCGTGAAGTTTTTGCCGTTCCCGGCCGTCCTGGTGATAAATATAGTAAAGGTTGTAACGAACTTATAAAATCGAATAATGCCAATTTATTAAGTAGCGCAGCCGATTTGGTTTATATGTTGGGATGGAAACTTCAGGAAGAAATTAAACCCGTGCAGCAACAATTATTTGTCGATTTAGATTCTGAAGAGCAACAAATTTACGATCATCTAAAAGAAAAAGGGAAATCACAATTAGATACGATAGCGCTCTACTGTAATTTCCCAACTTTTAAAACCGCTTCAATTTTACTGAATATGGAACTTAAAGGTGTTATTAGGCCTTTGCCCGGTAAATTATTTGAAGCAATTTAGATTGTACTTAATATCCTAATTTTTGGCGAACACGCTTTAAAACATCACTAGCCACAGCTGTTGCTTTTTCTTTCCCAATGGCCAAAGCTTTATCAATTTCTTCAAGATTGTTGATGTAATATTCATATTTTTCACGCTGTTCAGCAAAAGTTTCTTTTACCAATTCGAATAAAGCTTGTTTTGCATGGCCATAACCAAAACCACCAGCTTCATATTTTTGGCGTAGATCTGCGTTTTGTTCTTCAGATCCTAATAATTTATAGATATTGAAAACATTACAGGTATCTGGGTTTTTAGGTTCTTCAAGCGGAGTACTATCAGTTTGAATTCCCATAATTTGTTTTCTCAGTTTTTTATCGGTCTGAAAAATATTTATGGTATTATCTTTCGATTTACTCATTTTAGAACCATCAGTACCGGGAACAAACAAGATGTTTTCTTCTACTTTAGCTTCAGGAATTACAAAAGTTTCTCCCATTTTAGCGTGAAAACGAGAGGCTACATCTCTGGTAATTTCTAAATGTTGTAACTGGTCTTTCCCAACAGGAACAATTTCAGCATCATATAATAGAATATCTGCAGCCATAAGCATTGGGTACGTAAAAAGCCCGGCATTTACATCTTCTAGACGATCTGCTTTATCTTTAAACGAATGTGCTAAAGTAAGTCGTTGATAAGGAAAAAAGCAGCTTAAATACCAGGTAAGCTCACTGGTTTGAGGGATATCACTTTGTCTGTAAAATACCGTTTTGTCTATATCAATACCACAGGCAAGCCATGTGGCAGCGACAGAGTAGGTGTTATTTCTTAAAGTTTCAGCATCTTTAATTTGTGTTAGAGAATGCATATCTGCAATGAAAATGAAGGAATCATTTTCTGGGCTGTTCGCCATTCTTATAGCAGGCATAATAGCCCCCAGTAAATTTCCTAAATGAGGAGTTCCTGTACTTTGTACTCCCGTTAGTATTCTAGACATGTAGTAATTAAATTTTTATACAAAGGTACTTTTTTTGTGGAATTGACTTGATTGTATTTACTACTTTTGGAATCTATGCGTTTTCTAAAAAATATTGCTATTGCGGTATGGAGAATTTGGTTCTATGTTTTACTCGTAGTGCCAATAATCATTATGTTACCTATATTGGTAGTGTTTACTTCATCGGAACGATTTTATCCTCAATTCTTCTTTTGCGCAAGAATGTGGGCCAAATTTATCATTTTTGGAATGGGATTTTATCGCAAAGTTGTTGGTGGGCAGAAGTTGGAAAAAGGTTACAGCTATATGTTTGTAGCCAATCACTGTTCTATTATCGATATCATGTTAATGCTTTCTACGATAAACCATCCTTTCGTTTTTGTTGGAAAAAAAGAACTAGTGAAAATTCCCATTTTTGGATTTTTCTATAAACGAACCTGTATTCTGGTAGATCGCAAAAATCCACAAAGTAGGCAAGCGGTTTTTAATGAAGCGCAAAGAAGATTAAAGCAAGGCAACAGCATTTGTATTTTTCCGGAAGGGGGCGTTCCCGATGATGAAAGTATTGTTTTAGACGAATTTAAAGAAGGAGCTTTTAAGCTGGCTATAGACCATCAAATACCTATCGTTCCGCTAACATTTCACGATACTAAAAAGCGTTTTTCCTACACTTTCTTTTCTGGAAGCCCCGGGAAGTTGAGAGTTAAGATCCACGATTTTATATCGACCAAAGGGAAAACCCAGCAAGACCGTAAAGCACTAAAGCTGCAAAATAGGGAGGTTATTCTTCAGGAATTAAACAATCCAACCGTAAATTAATCGGTTAAAACTCAAAACTAAATCCTGTATAAATTCCGAAGAAAAACGGCTTCACGCCATCAACATTATTAAAACTATTTAATTGATATTTGAAGGTTGGTTCTAAATTTAACCGGAATTTATCGTTGAGCTGATAATCTATACCCATCCCAATATTGGTCGTAAAACTTAGTTCTTCTAAATTATTTGCTTCTCCCAGCTCTACTTCTCCATTTTGGGAACTAACACTTACCGAGTTTTCATCTAAAAATAAACTGCTGGCACCACCAATTAATTTCAGTCCAATTTTTTTATCGATCAAGTTATATTCGATTTCAAGCGGAACTTCAATATATCCAAAACTTTGATTTATAGAACCCGATTCTACAGGCATATTTAAATTCGCAAAATTATTAATTTCTGGTGAAGTCACTGGGCTATCAAAAGCATCACCATTACTTCTAGAATTGGTACTCGTAATTTTAATATTCTCGCTTCCATTTTCGTAATTAATATTAGCAAGATTGTTAGAAGCCATGGCGTAGTTATAAACAATATCCCTAGTTTTATAATTCATATTCACTTTATTAATCCCAGAACGTATTTTTACTTTTTCAGAAATAGCATAAGCTAATTTTATACCGTAAGACATGGTAACCTCGCTATTGGTTTGATTACCTGCAAAATTGGGATCTATTGCACTACCGCTTCCTAAATTATCATAATATACAGGTGCTGCAAAAGGAGCAATACTAATTTTGCCAGCTTTGTTTGATGTTATTTTTAAATCTTCAGAGGTAGCTTCCTTGTTTTTTTCTTCCTCAAGAATTGCTAATGCATTCTCATATTCTTGCTGTTCTTTAATTTTAGAAGAATCTGCGACAGTAAATTGAGCATCTTGATTATTTTTAATGTTCTCTTCGTTATTTATTTCATTTTGGAAGTTTTTCGTTGAAACCTTCTTATTTTCATTTTCAAGATAGGCTAATTGTTGCTCGTTTTTTGATTGGTTTGAACTGTTATTTTTTTCTGTTCTTGCTGAAATGCTATTACTTAAAGTAGAATTTTGATTATTTGTAATGGCATTATTTTGATTAATACTAGCCCCTGAATTATTTCTGGAAACTTTACTTGGCGCGCCTGAATATTCAGACCGGCCTGCAATCTCTTCAAGAATATTATTAGCGCTCTTCAGGGTAGAATCTACAGGCATTTCAATCTTAGGAAGGGCTGATTTTTCAACATCAATAGAGATTTGGGGCTCTGTTAAATTTGCAGGGTTTAGGTAAATATAAGTTAGAGTTGTAATTAGAGCTAAAACAGCCGCTACGCTGCCAAGCTTATACCAAAATGGTAAAATAAACGGCTTTTTTTCTTGCTTTTTCTGCAATTTGCCTGCTATATTTTTCCATACTTCTTCTCTGGGAGCTTGTTCAAAATCTTTGAACTTCTCCTGAAAAAGGCGATCTATATTCTTTCTCTCTTTCATAGGGTTTTTGCAGAAGAATTAATTTGACTTTTCTCGATATTATCTTTCAATATATGTCGGGCTCTTGATAGATTAGATTTAGAAGTACCTTCAGAAATATTCAGCATATTCGCAATTTCTTTGTGGGAATAACCATCTAAAACATATAGGTTAAATACTTCGCGATAACGTTGCGGTAATTGCTGTACGATTTTTAATAAAAAATCTAAAGGCAAAGAAGATTCTTCATATTCTACTGTAGCTTCTTCTATTTGATTTTCGTTTGCTATACTATATAATTTTTCTTTTCTGTGCTTTTGTAAAGCGGTATTTATTACAATTCTTTTCATCCAACCTTCAAATGATCCTAAATTATTGTATTGACCAATTTTGTCGAATATGGTCATAAAGCCATCCTGCAGATTATCTTCGGCCTGCTGGTAGCTATCAGAATATTTTAAACATAAGCCGAACATCTTCCCGGAGTATAATCGGTAAAGTTCTTCCTGTGCTTTAATATCCTTTTTTTTACATCTTTTTATGAGCTTTTCTAGCGTCAAAAAATCATGTGAGTTTAGTTGGTTACTTATGCGTAAGTTATCTGTTTTTTATCAGATTTTATGCTAACTGTAATTTAATAAAAACAAGCTTAGTCTTTCCTAAGTTACATGTTGTTAGGATAATGATTAATGCTTTTATATTCTCTTTTCTGAATACTTCTATTCCTGGTTTATAATGTATAGATACGCCGAAATCTAAAAGGTTGCGTGGCTTAAAATAAAAAAAGCTGAAATTATACAATTTCAGCTTTTTAAAAATAATGATTAATCTTTTATTCTGCAGGTTCTTCAGGAGTAGGCTCTGGTTCTCCTACGGGAACGTTTACTGTTAAAAACTCGTATTCATTTGTTGCAGTATTAACGCCGTTTACAAAACGAAATCGAACAGTATCATAGCGATCTTCATTTTGGGTAACAGTATTTAGCTTAAAGCTATTTCTGAATAGAGATTCTGTTTTAGATAAACTAGTTGTTTGCTCTGTACACTCTGTAACGTTTGGATCGTAGGATGTTAAAGCCACAATATCGTAAACTAAGATATTTTCCTCATCTTCATTCTCGTAAGATTTTCCATCGAATGCATAAAAAGTATGGCAGGCATCGGGTAGCGTAAAGGTTGCTTTTATATCGTAGCTCTCTTCATAATCAATAAAAGCAGGCAAATTGTGGTTCGTGATTCTGGCATATTGGTATGCGATACTTGGACCATCATCATCACTATTACAACTAATAAGAGAGATTGCAAGAATTAATAATAAACTTAGCTTTTTCATCTTTGTATTTTTGGGTTTTGTTTGTTGTAGATGATTGAGTTTTGAAAAGGTTGCGTAAAATTCAAAAAAAAATCCCCGAAGTCGGAGATTTTTTTATATTAATTTGTTTTTCAATTGCTTAAGATTCTTCTTTTGCAACTTTTATTGCATCTTTTATTTTAACTTCCAGTTCATCCATTAGATCTGGATTGTCTTTTAAGATGGTTTTTACCGCATCACGACCTTGCCCAAGTTTGGTGTCTTCATAACTAAACCAAGAACCACTTTTTTTAATTATTTCGTAGTCAACACCTATATCGATAATTTCACCAATTTTAGAAACTCCTTCCCCATACATAATATCAAATTCGGCAGTTTTAAATGGTGGTGCTACTTTGTTCTTCACCACTTTCACCCTGGTCTTATTACCCATTACCTCACTACTGCTGTTTTTAATCTGAGTAGATCTTCTAATATCTAAACGTACTGAAGCATAGAACTTAAGTGCGTTACCACCAGTAGTTGTTTCAGGATTTCCAAACATTACCCCAATTTTCTCACGAAGCTGGTTAATGAAGATCACTGTACAATTTGTCTTACTAATTGTAGAGGTTAATTTTCTAAGTGCCTGAGACATCAAACGAGCATGTAATCCCATTTTTGAGTCTCCCATTTCTCCTTCGATCTCACTTTTTGGAGTAAGAGCTGCAACCGAGTCGATTACAATAATATCGATAGCTCCAGATCTAATTAAGTTATCGGCAATTTCCAGAGCCTGTTCACCATTATCTGGTTGCGAGATTATTAAATTTTCTATATCCACCCCTAGCTTTTCAGCATAAAATCTATCAAAAGCATGTTCTGCATCAATAAAAGCTGCAATCCCTCCGGTTTTTTGGGTTTCGGCAATGGCGTGTAAAGTAAGCGTAGTTTTACCAGAAGATTCTGGACCATAAATTTCTATCACTCTTCCTCTTGGATAACCTCCAACACCTAGTGCTAAATCTAAGCCTAAAGAACCGGTAGAAATCGAAGGAACATCAACAACTGCTTGATCTCCCATTTTCATTACCGTACCCTTTCCATAAGTTTTGTCCATCTTATCCAGGGTAAGCTTTAATGCTTTTAATTTTGCCTCTTTTTCTTTATCGTTACTCATTTTATTATCCTGTTTTTTTGCAAGTTGCTAAATTACTATAACTTTTATTAGGTAACAATTATAAATTGAATCGCGTTTTAAAGATTTCTCCATTTTATTGAATCTGAAAAAACTAAATTCTTAATTGAAATCCATAAAATTTGGCTTTCGCTAAATGTAACCAATAATTGAAAGATATGTATCTTTGCAGCCCATATTTTATTAGAGATGACGAGTACAGGAAAGATAGAACTTATGGCCCCCGCGGGCAATTTTGAGTCTTTACAGGCGGCATTAGATAATGGAGCCGACTCCGTTTATTTTGGTGTAGAACAGCTTAATATGCGGGCAAGAGCAAGTATAAATTTTACATTAGACGATCTGCCAGAAATAGCAAAGCGTTGCATAAATAAAGGCGTTAGAACTTATCTAACTCTCAATACAATAGTTTACGATCATGATCTTTCTATTGTAAAAACCTTATTGGATAAAGCCAAAGCTGCATCGATCACCGCGGTAATAGCGATGGATCAGGCGGTGATTGCTTATGCAAGACAAATAGGTATGGAAGTTCATATTTCTACACAGATCAATATTACCAACATCGAAACTGTTAAGTTTTACGCGATGTTTGCAGATACCATGGTCTTGAGTAGAGAACTGAGCTTGCGACAGGTTAAAAAGATCTGCGACCAGATAGAAAAAGAAGAAGTAAAAGGTCCTTCTGGAAATTTAGTTGAAATAGAAATTTTTGGACATGGTGCACTTTGTATGGCAGTTTCAGGTAAATGTTATTTGAGCTTACATTCACATAACTCTTCGGCGAATCGAGGAGCCTGTAAACAAAATTGCAGAAAAAAATATACAGTGATCGATCAGGAAAGTGGTTTTGAGGTCGAGTTGGATAATGAATACATGATGTCTCCAAAAGATCTTTGTACTTTAGATTTTCTAGATCAGGTGATCGATGCCGGTGCAAAAGTATTAAAGATTGAAGGTCGTGGCCGTGCGCCAGAGTATGTAGCAAAAGTTATAAAAACCTACCGCGAAGCTATTGATGCTTATTATGCTGAAGAATTTACCAAAGAAAAGGTAGCGGCCTGGATGGAAGAACTTAAAAAAGTCTACAATCGTGGATTTTGGAGTGGTTATTATTTAGGTCAAAAATTAGGGCAGTGGAGTGATGGCTCTGGTTCTCATGCCACACAAAAGAAAGTTTATGTTGGTAAAGGAATGCATTACTTTCCTAAAGCTAATATTGGTGAATTTAAGATTGAAGCTTACGATATAAAATTAGGAGATACACTTTTAATTACAGGGCCCACCACAGGTGCGCAAGAAATAGAACTTTCTGAAATGATGGTGAACGATCAAACTTTAGAAACTGCTTCAAAAGGAGATTCTTGTACAATAAAATTACCATTCAGAATTAGAAATTCAGACAAACTGTATAAAATAGTAAAAGCCTAATGGTAGTGGTTACCTTACAAAGAGAAAAATGTATTGGCTGTAATTATTGTGTAGAAATGGCACCTTCAGAATTTCAGATGTCTAAGAAAGATGGCAAGACTGTTCTATTGCATTCTAAAGAAAAAAAAGGCTTTTATACGCTTAAATCTCACGATGATAGTATCTTTGCCGAATGTTTGCAGGCACAAAATGCCTGTCCGGTAAAAATAATTACCACTAAAAAACTGTAATATTTCTTTAATTCTTAAAATTAGTATAGCATGCAACTGTACAACAAACTAAGCGCTAAAGAAAGAGAAGCATTAATCGAGGAAGCTGGTGAAGACAGGCTTACGCTCTCTTTTTATGCCTACGCTAAAATAGGCAATCCTAATCTTTTTAGAGATCATCTTTTTGTAGCCTGGAATTCGATGGATGTTCTGGGTAGAATATATGTGGCGAACGAAGGTATTAATGCTCAGCTTTCTGTCCCGGCAAAAAGATTCAATGAATTTAAAGATTTTATAGACGGAATTTATTTCTTAGAAGGTTGTCGTCTAAACATTGCGATCGAACAGGATTCTAAATCTTTTTTGAAATTAAAAGTGAAAGTTCGGGATAAAATTGTTGCAGATGGTTTAAACGATGCGAACTTTGATGTTACTAACAAAGGGATTCATGTAGATGCTGCTACATTTAATCAGTTACTAGACGATCCAAAAACGGTTTGTGTAGATATGCGAAACCACTACGAAAGTGAAATTGGTCATTTTCAAGGAGCGGTTACTCCAGATGTAGATACTTTTAGGGATTCGCTTCCAATTATAGAAAAAGATCTTGAAGAGCACAAAGAAGATAAAAACCTGTTAATGTATTGCACTGGTGGAATTCGTTGTGAAAAAGCAAGTGCCTATTATAAGCATCGCGGATTTCAGAATGTGTACCAATTGGAGGGCGGAATAATAGAATATGCCCGCCAGGTTAAAAATCAGCAATTGGAAAATAAATTTATCGGTAAAAACTTTGTTTTCGATCATCGACGTTCAGAGCGTATCACAGAGGATGTAATTGCACATTGCCACCAATGCGGCAAACCTTGTGATACCCATGTTAATTGTGCAAATGAAGCGTGTCATTTACTATTTATTCAGTGTGAAGAATGTGCGATGGAAATGAACAATTGCTGCAGCGAAGATTGTATGAAAATAAATTCCCTTCCTTACGAACAACAAAAAGAGCTTAGAAAAGGAAAAGGAAACAGCAATAAAATTTTTAAGAAAGGCCGCTCTGAAGTTTTAAAATATAAGAGTTAAGCTTTCGTTCTAAATGGTGATGCCAATTAATATTGGTATCTTTACTTTTTTAGAACTGATTTATAAACCAAAAGGAGCAAAATTAGAAAACCGAATTTTTGAAATACACCCTTGAGGTCCTGGGATTTAGAAGTGAGATTGATGGTCGGGATATCGGGTTATTTTTGAATAAGAGATTTGGCTTTTTGTTACTCCTTATCAAGATATATAACATTTATGGCGTGTAGCAGTTGCTCTACCGGTACAGACGGTAAGCCTAAAGGATGTAAAAGTAACGGAACCTGCGGAACAGATAGTTGTAATAAACTTACGGTTTTTGACTGGCTCTCTAATATGTCCCTTCCAAACGGAATAGAACCTTTTAATTGTGTTGAAGTACGTTTTAAAAACGGAAGAAAACATTTCTTTAAAAATACCGAAAATCTTAGCCTAAGCATGGGCGATGTGGTAGCTACAGAAGCTTCGCCAGGTCACGATGTCGGGATGGTAAGTCTTACCGGAGAATTGGTAAGAATACAGATGAAGAAGAAAAAGGTAAATCCCGATAGCGATGAGGTATTAAAAATTTATCGCAAAGCCACCCAAAAAGATATTGATATTTGGGAAGAAGTTCGTTCCAAAGAAGAAAAAATTAAAACAAGAGCCAGAGAAATCGCCATTCGTTTAAATCTTAGTATGAAGATTAGCGATATCGAATTTCAGGGAGATGCTTCAAAAGCAACCTTTTATTATACAGCAGATGATCGTGTAGATTTTCGCCAGTTAATAAAAGAGTTTGCACGAGAATTTAATACTCGTATCGAAATGCGCCAAATTGGTCTTCGCCAGGAAGCTGCAAGACTTGGGGGGATTGGATCTTGCGGGCGTGAGTTATGTTGTTCTACCTGGTTAACAGATTTTAGATCTGTAAGTACCAGCGCAGCGCGCTATCAACAGCTATCTTTAAATCCGCAAAAACTAGCTGGGCAGTGTGGGAAACTAAAATGTTGCCTAAATTATGAGTTAGATACCTACTTGGAATGTCTTAAATCTTTCCCGAAAACAGATATTAAACTTTATACCAAAAAGGGAACAGCCGTATGCCAAAAAATAGATATTTTTAAAGGCTTTCTTTGGTATGCTTATGAAGGTGAATGGATGACGTGGCATAAACTAACCGCAGAGCAGGCAAATAAAATAATTGCTTCTAATAAGAAAAGAGAAAGTATAGGCAGTCTTGAAGAGTTTGAAGTTGTGCTTCAGATGGAAGAAGAAAAGCCAGACTTTAATAATGTGGTTGGACAAGATAGTTTAACAAGATTTGATAAACCACAACAAGGCAAAAAGAAACGTAGAAATAAAAAAAGAAGAAAGAAAAATAACCCATCTTCCTCAAAGAATGCGAAGTAATTTTATTCTGGTTTGTACTGTAATCAGCTTATTTCTGTGGAGTTGTGATTCCAAAATGGTTTATGATGAATATAAATCTATTAATGAGTGGAATAAAGATTCTATAGTTACGTTTAACATTGGAGAATTGGATTCTCTAAAAGCTTATAATTTATTTATCGATATTAGAAATAACAGTAAGTTTAAGTATAGCAACTTATATTTAATTACTGAAATTCAATTCCCAAAAGGAAAGGTGATAAGCGACACCTTAGAATATAAAATGGCTGAACCTAACGGCGAATGGCTTGGTACAGGATTTGGTGATGTAAAAGAAAACAAACTTTGGTATAAAGAAAATGTAAAATTTAAAGAACCAGGAGATTATCAAGTTAATATTAGACATGCCATGCGTAAGAATGGTGATGTAGATGGAATAGAAAATTTAGAAGGAATCACAGATGTTGGTTTCAGAATAGAAAAAACGACACAGAATAATTAGAGCAAATGGCTGAATCTCGTAAAAAGCAAACTAAACCTAAGCAGAGTAACCGCAAATACATCATTGGATTTTGGACACTTTTTAGTGTAGGAGTCCTAGCGGTTGTTTTTTTCTTTCTATTAGCTGGTTGGGGGGTATTTGGTAAAATGCCAACCTTTGATGAATTAGAAAATCCGGAAACCAATCTCGCTACCGAGCTTATTTCTTCAGACGGGAAAACACTTGGTAAATATTATCGCGAAAATCGTACTCCCATTAAATACGATAATCTTCCGCAACATTTAGTGCAAGCTTTGGTAGCTACAGAAGACGAACGTTTTTATAAACATTCTGGGATAGATGCCCGTGGTACTGCACGTGCAGCGATTTACATGGGATCTAAAGGTGGAGCGAGTACAATTACGCAGCAGTTGGCTAAGCAATTGTTTACCGATGATTTCTCTACAGATAATACATTTGAGCGTGTACTTCAGAAAATGAAAGAATGGGTAATCTCTACTCGTTTAGAGAGACAGTACACAAAAGAGGAAATTATCACAATGTATTTGAATAAATACGATTTCCTTTATCAGGCTGTTGGCGTACGATCTGCATCCAGAATCTATTTTGATAAAGAACCTATCGATTTGAAGATAGAGGAATCTGCTGTTTTGGTGGCAATGCTTAAAAATTCGGCACTGTACAATCCTGTTCGTCGTCCAGATTTGGTGGAGAAAAGAAGAAATCAGGTATTTGTTCAGATGTACAAAAATGGATTTTTAACCGAACAGGAAAAAGATTCTCTACAACAAGTAGCAATGAAAATTAATTTTTCTCCTGAAGGTCACGACGATGGTATTGCAACTTATTTTAGAGAATATACACGACAATTCTTATCAGATTGGATCGAGGAAAATCCTAAACCTGATGGTGAAAAATATAATTTATATCGAGATGGTTTAAAAGTCTATACTACTATCGATTCAAAAATGCAGGAATATGCAGAGGATGCAGTACATAGGCATTTAACTAAACTTCAGAAAGAGTTTGATCGCCAAAATCAAAACAACAGATCAGCTCCTTTTAGAGATATCGATCAGAGTATGATCGATAATATTATCAAGGGGTCTATGAGAAGATCTGCGAGATATAAAAAAATGAAAAAAGAAGGCAAATCTGAAGAAACCATCATGGCTTCTTTTGATAAACCTCGAGAGATGAGAGTCTTTTCCTGGAAAGGGGATATAGATACTACAATGACACCACGAGATTCCATTAGATATTATAAATCATTCTTTCAGTCTGGTTTAATGTCTATGGATCCAACCACGGGAGAAGTAAAAGCCTGGGTTGGCGGAACAAACTTTAAGCATTTTAAATACGATCACGTAAAACAAGGGAAACGTCAGGTAGGCTCTACCTTCAAACCTTTTGTTTATGCAACAGCGATCGATCAGTTAAAAATGTCTCCTTGTGATACCTTACCATTAAACAGGTTTACAATTCCGGCAGGAAAATTTGGAAATATTAAAGATTGGTCTCCGAGAAATTCAGGTAGTGGCGATAAATATTCAGGGATGATGAGCTTGAAGGAAGCACTGGCAAACTCTGTAAACACGGTTACCGCTAGAGTTATTGATAAGACTACTCCCGGGAATGTGATCAATTTAATTACAAAACTGGGAATTGATACCGATAATTTTCCAACAGGGCCGGCTATTGCTTTAGGAACTGCAGATATAAGTCTTTATGATATGGTGGGTGCTTATAGCACTTTCGCAAATAAAGGCGTTCGTGTTAAACCTGTTTTGATTACACGAATCGAAGATAAAAATGGAACCGTTTTATTCCAAAATGTTCCAGAAACGCATGATGTGATGAGTGCAGAAGCGGCTTATGTAACGGTTAACTTGATGGAAGGTGTAACTAGATATGGATCTGGAGCACGTTTGCGAGGAACAGGTAGAGAAGTTAGATTAGATTATAAGCGAGCGGTAACAGGTTATCCTTATGACTTTAAAAATCCTATTGCCGGAAAAACCGGAACTACACAAAATCAAAGTGATGGTTGGTTTATGGGAATGGTTCCAAATCTCGTAACCGGTGTTTGGGTAGGTGCTGAAGATCGTGCAGTACATTTTCCTGGGATAACTTACGGTCAGGGAGCTACGATGGCATTACCAATTTGGGGAATGTATATGAAGAGTGTTTATGCAAATGAAGATTTAAATATCTCTCAGGATGATTTTGAACGACCTGAAAATCTATCCATTACTGTAGATTGTGATTCTTACGGGAAATCTAACAACGCCGATAGCGGAGTAATAGAAGAATTAGATTTCTAAAAAATATAACTTAAATTCTAAAAGCTCAGATTGGTCATTCAGTCTGGGCTTTTTTTATTTTACTTCGGAAGTTTATATTGAAGACTTTTTAAAATATTGGAATTATCTTGAAATTTCTTTATTTTTAGAGGAAAATAGTAGTCGATGATTAATAAAACGGTAGATAATGTTGCTGAAGCTTTAAAGGGAGTTCATGATGGGATGACGTTTATGCTTGGGGGATTTGGATTAAGCGGAATTCCCGAGAATGCCATTTCAGAACTCGTTCGGTTGAATACTAAAAATCTAACCTGTATTTCCAACAATGCCGGTGTGGATGATTTTGGATTAGGACTTCTACTTCAGAAAAAACAAATCGATAAAATGGTGTCTTCTTACGTAGGCGAGAATGCTGAATTTGAACGACAAATGTTGAGTGAAGAGCTGGAAGTTGAATTAATCCCGCAGGGAACATTAGCAGCGAGATGCCAGGCAGCACAACAGGGATTTCCAGCAATTTATACTCCTGCTGGCTACGGAACTGAAGTCGCTTTGGGAAAAGAAACTCGGGAGTTCGATGGCAAAATGTACGTTTTAGAAGAAGCTTTTAAAGCCGATTTTGCCTTTGTAAAAGCTTGGAAAGGGGACAAGGCCGGCAATCTGATCTTTAAGGGAACAGCGCGTAATTTTAATCCCGTAATGTGCGGTGCCGCAAAAGTTACCGTCGTTGAGGTTGAAGAACTAGTAGAACCGGGAGAACTGGATCCTAATTTTATCCATATTCCGGGAATATTTGTACAACGAATTTTTGAAGGCAAAAACTACGAAAAACGAATTGAGAAAAGGACGGTGAGGTGATGTGTTAATTTGATGAGTAGAAAATGTGCTGATACGTTGATGTGAGTAATTTAAAAAAAGAAATATTATTCTAAAAATATCCGTCGAGTTCGCTCTAGGGATAATCAATTACTCCGAACAACTAAAAGTACATAAGCATTATGAGATTGCTTCTCAACTTATTAGAAGTGGTACGTCGATTGGAGCAAACATTTGGGAAGCACAATCTTCAGAGAGCCGAAAAGATTTTGGACATAAACTAAAAATAGCCGATAAGGAAGCAAAGGAAGTTGAATACTGGCTTTTACTTTGTAAATCTTCCGAACATATTAAAAATTATGATGGGGAATTGTACGAAAAATTACTTTCAATTCAAAAGCTGCTTAGTCGAATTATTTCAACAAATAAAAGCAGAGGATAATTTCCAAATTATCATATCATCAAATTAACACATTAAACAATGTTAGACAAAAACGGAATAGCACAACGAATAGCCAAAGAGGTTAAGGATGGATTTTATGTGAATTTAGGAATTGGGATTCCAACCTTGGTAGCAAACTTTGTAAGAGATGATATTCAGGTAGAATTTCAGAGTGAAAACGGCATTTTAGGTATGGGACCGTTCCCGATTGATGGTGAAGAAGATGCCGATCTTATCAATGCGGGGAAACAAACTATTACCGCGTTGCCGGGTGCGAGTTTCTTCGATTCTGCTTTAAGTTTCGGGATGATTCGCGGTAAACATGTCGATCTTACTATTTTGGGCGCGATGGAAGTTGCCGAAAATGGAGATATCGCCAACTGGAAAATTCCGGGGAAAATGGTAAAAGGAATGGGGGGCGCAATGGATCTGGTAGCTTCCGCAGAAAATATAATTGTCGCTATGATGCACACCAATAAAGCTGGCGAATCCAAATTGCTTAAAAAATGCAGCCTTCCTTTAACAGGCGTAGGTTGTGTTACCAAGATTGTCACAAACTTAGCTGTGATTGAAGTTACCAAAGAAGGGTTTAAATTATTAGAGCGAGCACCGGGAGTTAGCGTAGATGAAATTATCGCCGCTACCGAGGGGAAATTGATTATCGAAGGGGAAGTGCCGGAAATGGTTTTATAATTAAACAGTGCTAATTTCTGAGTCTTTTAAAAGTGCTTCTTGCTTTAGGCGCAAAACAATTTGAGCAATAGCCACCACGTCACGCTCGCAGTATTCAACAATTCGTTGCAAATTATTTTCTTGGTAGTACACTTCGAAAACCTGATCGCCGCTAATATCGTTTTTAGGTGATGGTATGCCCAACGTGTGGGTAAGCAGTTTTAAAGAAGTAAAATGCTTGTAATCGCCAAATCGCCATAATTCCATTGTATCAAGATGCGGAATTTCCCATGGCTTTTTACCCATATTGTTTATTTTCTGCGGAAGTTTTAATTGGTGGATAATCATTCTTCTGGCGATAAACGGAAAATCAAATTCTTTCCCGTTATGGGCACAGAGTAAATGATACGGTTTATTAAAATGATCGTTTAAAAGTGAACTGAAATTATCTAAAATCGATTTTTCATCTCCCGAAAAACTTTTCAGTCTAAAATTTCTTTTTTCATCTTTTACACTTAAAAATCCTACTGAAATACAAACAATTTTGCCGAACTCGGCCCAAATTCCTGCTCTGGAATAAAATTCTTCTGGTGAATACTCATCTTTTCGAATATATTTGGTTTTTTCAGCCCATAAATCTTTTTTTTCTTCTTCCCAGTGTTCAAAAGAAGGTTGATCTGGAACCGTTTCAATATCCAGAAATAAAATGTGTTCTATATTAAGTTTTTCAAAATTCATTAGCAATTGAAATTCAGTATTTTAAATTACAATTTTATAATTGAATTTTCAAAATGTACTTATCAACTTCTAGAATATTAATATTTGCGCTATTCAAATAAGGTGATTAAGTCTTGGTTTTTACTTTCTAAAGCAATATCGTAAGCGGTTTTATGGTTTTCTAAACCCTCTATATTTTGATCGACTTCAGGATAGCTTAGCAATTGTTTTACAACTTCTGTTTTTTCAAATAGTGCCGCAATCATCAAAGGAGTGTATTGATTTTTGGTAAATTCTGTAGGTGTGAAATTTGGGTTGTCTTTCCAGGAAATCGCTTTTATATTCATATTTGCTCCGTTTTTATAAAGCAACGATATCAATTCAGAATTAGCGAAATAACAGGCTAAAATTAGCGAACAGGCACCGTCTCGATCTCTTAAGTTAGGATTCATTCCACTATCTAATAATTTTTTAAATAGCTGTATGTTTTGTTTTTTCTCTTTAACTAAAAAAGCAGCTTTAACATTCAACGGTTCTGGGTTTTTCACCATTTTATTTTCAACGGAAGCATCAAAATCATTATTCAGTAAAATTTCAGCAATTTCAGTATGATCTGCTTCCAAAGCCCAATGCATTAAAGTTCCGTAGCGTGAAATAAAATTTACATCGGCACCTTTTTTTAATAGAAAAACTACAATTTCTTGGTTGTTTTCCGAAACAGCATCAAATAATACCGTAGTATGAGAATCAACATGATTAGGGTCAAAATGGGATTCCTTGAAAAGGCTTTTAAAGGCCGCAACCGAGTCATTTTCAATAAAAGCTTCTAGTTTTTTATAGGTTTTATCAAGTTCAGCCTTATCTAAACTATTAACTTTTCGAGTTTTACAGGCGACAAGCGTAATAATTAGGAAAACGAATACAAATTTTTGGAGCATTGTGTATAGATATTAAGCTTGCAAAAATATCTCTTTAGTATGATCTTTTGGGTATATAAACCATAAATAAGAAATGGAGAATTGATTGTTTTGCGTAGTAAATTAATAGACTTAGACTTAAATTTGTGGCTTATACCTTCGTTAAAATGAAGAATAATATATAAATCTATGAAAAAATTAATGCTGGTTATGAGCTTAGTGATTAACGGATCTGTTGGTTTTGCACAACAAAGAATGACTCCGGAAAAATTATGGCAGGTCGAGAGGATAAGTGTTTTGGGGCTGGATAAAAGCGGTGAACAATTATATTATAAACTTTCCATCCCAAATGTTGAAGAAAATGATTTTGCTACAAAATATTATCAAATTCCTGCTGATGGAGGCACAGCGAAAGAGATCACTAAAGATGAGGTTGCAGTTGGGGAAGACAGAAATACTTCTCCAAATGGTGAATATAAGCTCTTTCACAAAGAGGTGCATTTAGAAGATGTAAAATCCAAAGATCTTTACAAGGATCTAGAAAAATCTGACGCGTATGTGTTTTCAGATTTAGACATTCGTCATTGGGATACCTGGCAAGATGGAAGCTTTGCGCATGTTTTTTATAAAAAAGCAGATCAGGAAGATAGCGAAGGCATTGATATTATGCCGAACGAGCCATATTACAGTCCGCAGAAACCTTTTGGAGGCGAAGAAGATTATTGCTGGTCTCCAGACGGTAAGAGTATCTATTATGTCTCTAAAAAGTTGAAAGGTAAGAAGTATGCTACAAGTACAAATACCGATATTTATAAGTATAATTTAGAAGCTAAAGAGACCGAAAATATCACCAAAGAGAATAAGGGATATGACACCAATCCTGCTTTTTCTTCGGAAGGGGCTTTGGCCTGGTTGCAAATGAAGGAAGACGGTTACGAGGCGGATAAAAATGATATCGTTGTTTTAGAAAATGGCGTAAAACAAAACCTTACGGCCAACTGGGACGGGACGGTAAATAGCTTTTTATGGGCAAAAAACGGAGAGGAAATCTATTTTACCGCTCCGGTAGATGGTACCATTCAATTATTCAAAGTGAATTATCCTGGTAAAAAACGAATTGCAGCTGTAGTAGAACAACTTTCTGAAGGTCAATTTGATGTTACTGGTATTATTGCTGAAAAGAAAAAAGAGCTATTGGTGACCCGCACCGATATGAATCATGCAGCTGAAGTATTTAGCTTTAATTTGAAGAAGAAAACTTTTGAACAAATAACGAATGTAAATACTGAATTATATGCTGCGTTAGATTTGCCGAAAGTAGAAAAACGATATGTAAGTACCACCGATGGTAAAAAGATGCTAGTTTGGGTAATTTTACCTCCTAATTTTGATGCATCAAAGAAGTATCCAACGTTACTTTATGCGCAGGGTGGACCACAATCTCCACTATCACAATTTTATTCTTTCCGATGGAATTTTCAGGTGATGGCGTCCCAGGGGTATATCGTAGTGGCGCCAAACCGTCGCGGTATGCAGGGACACGGCGTAGCATGGAATGAGGATATTAGTAAAGATTGGGGCGGCCAGGTAATGGATGATTATTTAGCTGCTATCGACGAGGTTGCTAAAGAACCGTATGTAGATAACGAACGTTTAGCCGCAGTAGGAGCAAGTTACGGAGGGTATTCGGTGTTTTATTTAGCCGGAATTCATAACAACCGATTTAAAACTTTTATAGCTCACGATGGTGTTTTTGATACTCGAAGCATGTATGGAACTACGGAAGAATTATTTTTTGTAAACCACGATTTTGGTGGGCCGTATTGGGAAAAAGATAACGCTGATGCGCAAAAAGCATATAACGAGTTTAACCCAATTACAAAAGTAGCCAATTGGGATACGCCAATTTTAATCTATCAGGGCGGTAAAGATTATCGTGTTCCGATAGAGCAAGGCTTAGGAGCTTATCAAGCAGCACAATTACTTGGTTTAAAAAGTAGATTAGTGTATTTTCCAGATGAAAATCATTGGGTACTAAAACCACAAAATGCTTTAGTTTGGCAAAGTGAATTTTTTAAATGGTTAGAAGAAACCCTTTAAATAAAGCACATTTTTGAATTAAAAAAGCCTTGTAGTTTAACTGCAAGGCTTTTTAAACTGAATAAATAGAAATTTTATTTTTCTTCCAACATCTTATACGTCTCATCTATATACTTATAAAAATCTGGGCTATGTTTTGCTTCTCCTTCACGCTTTTTGAGTCCTTGTCCTAAGCGAACGATTATCAAATCATCTTCAGGAATTACAATAACGTATTGCCCTAAAATTCCTCGCATATAAAAAATTTTCTTCTCTTTGTAATCGCTAAGCCAAAGTCCATAGCCGTAATAAGGAGCATCCTCAAAACGAGGGTTTTTCATTTTTCGAACAAAAGATGAATTAATTAAGCGACGACCATTCCAATGTCCATTTTGCATAAAAAGCTTCCCAAATTTTGCAAAATCTCTTGCATTACTGGCAATACAGCAATAGGCTTTTTCCATACCATTTTCTTTGCTATCCAATTGCCATAAAGCATCATTTTGCATTCCTAATGACTGCCATAAGCTTTCGCTCAAATATTGGGATAAAGTTTTGTTTGTAGCTTCTTCTAAAACCATACCCAATAACTCTGTATTTCCACTTAAGTATTTAAATTTCTTACCGGGCGCTTCTATAACTTCAAGATCTAAAATTAGTTTTCTGATATTATCGTCTAAATATGCCCTTGCGGTTTGCCCAAAGGGATTGTAATAACTTTCATCCCAGTTAAGACCAGAAGACATCGAAGCTAAATCACCAACCGTTAATCTTATATCAAACTGCGGAAAAAAATGGCTTACAGGTTCATCGATGCTGGTGATGTAGCCGTCACGAATCGCTTTACCTAAAAGTGCTACTACCACACTTTTTGCCATCGAAAATGAATTTGTTTTGCTTTTTGCCGAATACTTATCGTAATATTTTTCGTACCAAATACTATCATTTTTGATAATTAAAAACGCAGCCGTATTCAATTCACGATTAAGATTTTCTAAAGAATCGCTCGCTTCAACCGAATTGTAATTTTTACTTTCTGGCCAGGCTTGCGGATTCAAACTATCTGCCTTTATTACACGATTATCAAATTCGGTATAATCATCGATATAGGCTGTTTTATGTCCTTTTAGATAAGTAACTCGTATTCCTTTAAATATATAATCATAATCTAAGGCATAGATTAGAATAACGAGTACGATAATTATTCCGATGAGGTATTTTAGAAAATGTAGTAGTTTTTTCATTTTCTAAAATTAAGAATTATGTAGAAATTATTTCTATTAAAATAAGCTTTGTTGTGGTGCCGGACTTTCTAACTCCAAAAGCCACTTTTTACGATGAAGTCCGCCAGCATAACCTGTTAATGAGCCATCGCTGCCAATTACACGGTGACAGGGAATCACAATCCAAAGCGGATTCTTCCCGTTGGCAGAGGCTACCGCTCGTATCGCTTTAGGATCACCAAGTTTCTTTGAGAGTTCTAAATAAGAGCAGGTTTTGCCAAAAGGAATTTCAGATAAAGCTTTCCATACTTTTTGCTGAAAATGGGTCCCATTGGGATTCATCTTAAAACTGAAGTTTTGGCGATTCCGATTAAAATATTCAGCTAATTCATTTTTTGCCTGTACTACACACGGTGGAAGGTTATCGTCTGGATGAGGTTGAGCTTCTTCTGAAATCTTAATTTCAGAAACACCTTCTTGGTTACCCGTTATCTTTGCTGTTCCCAGAGGAGTTTTCAGGTACGTGCTTTTCATTTTCTAATTCTTCTGGTTGTGCTTCTTCTCTTCGTTGGATTAAGCCAATACGTTTTGCTCTTCGCTCCCAGTTTTTACGGGCGAGTTTTTGCATATCTTCAATACTGTCACTCTCGTCCATAATCTCTAAACCAAGTAGGGTTTCGATAATATCTTCCATAGTAACAAGGCCAACAACATTTCCAAATTCGTCGGTTACGATAGAAATATGCGTGCGTTTTCTTATAAAAATGTCAAACAAGTCTGGGATAGGAACTTCAGCAGTGGTCACAAAAACTTCCCGTTTTAAAGATTCCAATTTCGATTCTCCGTTTTGTTTAATCATTTCTTCCAATACATCGTCTTTCAGAATAAATCCTGAAATATTATTGGATTTCTCTTTGTAAACCGGAATTCTGGAAAACTTTAAATTCTTATGAGAATGATGAAAATCTGCAATGCTCATGGATTCATCTTCGGTAATGGCAACCGAAAATGGCGTCATAATATCTTTTACCTGTACAGATTTAAAAACCAACATGTTTTTAATTACCGTACTTTCGTTTTCTTCAAAAACACCTTCTTCTTCTGCAGCCTCGGTAATCGCAGCAAACTCTTCTCTACTCATGGTATTTACTTTTGCCGATTTACCAATCAATCTTGTAGTTAGCATTAAAAGCCAAAGGATACCGGTATATTTTAAAGGAGCGATCATTATACGAAGGGTGGTGGCAGTAAACGAACCCATTTTATCCCAATAGGTGGCACCTAATGTTTTTGGGATTATTTCAGAAAGAATTAAAATCCCCAATGTTAATAAACCAGAGACTATACCTACAGCGTTGCTACCATCCCCATAAGTTTTTTCTGCCTGTACACCAACCAATATAGATCCTACAGTATGAGCCACGGTGTTAATGGTAAGGATTGCAATTAGTGGCTTATCAATGTCCTTTTTAAAATTCGCTAAAATTTCGGCATATTTTTTTCCTTCTTGTCTTTTTATCTTAATAAAAGAAGGGGTGAAGCTTAATAGGGCAGCTTCTAAAATAGAGCACATAAAAGAAAAGAATATCGAAAATGCAGCAAAAACAAGGAGTAATCCCATTTGTATTTTTAGTTTTTAAAAATCTAAATTAGGAATTAAAAACTTAATTAGTTTGAAAGAAATTATAAAATAAAAAAAGCTGTAATTCATATTTCAAATTACAGCTTTTTGTCATTAAGCCAATATATTATAGGTTTGCCTGGATAAGCTCATTCCATCTAGAAGCAGTGAAAAGTCTTGTTTCCATATCATCATTTTCTACACCGTCTTCATCGTAAAATAAAATTTCAGTCACCTGCTTTAAATCACTCTTAGCCTTTAGTTCTACGCTTACCTGAATAACTTTATTTTTTCGGCTATCATTATGAATAAATGAAACGCTGCGTTTAATAATCGAGCTTTTTGTGATCTGGGAAAGATCTATTATTTGATGTTGCATCGCGTTAAATGGCTCCATCACTAAAAGTTTGTGCTGTTTTTTATCCAAACCTAGCACCAGCGAATTCGAAATTTCGGTATAATCTAAATTTAAATTGTACTCTTTGGCTAAATCTTTTAGGGCTTTTTTATTGCGCACATCTTTAGCGCTCTGTCTGTATAGTACAAAAAGAATTGGTCCTATAAAAAGTATAAAAAGCCCAAGTCCTATTATTGTTGAATAAGTATCCATTTGTTGTTGAATTAAAATTATTATCGATCTGTGCATCTTTCCTGAATTGAGGATTGCACGTGATTTTTGCTGAAAAACAGCATCGGATAATAAAAATTCAACTTATGTGAAAAAGTGAAATGGAAATATTTGCGTTGCTAACTTGCTTTTGCGATCCTGAAGATAGATCCAGGAATCCTGAGAAGGAATGATATGAAAATCTGCGGAATCTAACTTAAAATAAGTACCGTAAACTGAAGTAAATGTGGTCTGATCTTCCTGATCAGACTGAAGATTATAATTGGCAGATTCTTCAAATACAAAAGCTTTAGAACTATCGTGTTGCTTAAAATGATGCGAAGTGTTTTGAGCATCATCATAAATGAAAGTAGAAGCTTTAGGTTGCGAAATTCCTGTAGCGCTTAACAAAGCGATAAGCACTAAAGAAAAAGAGATATATAGTTTATTGAATTTCACAAAGTAAAGTTACGAAAAAGTAGCATCTGAATTACAAGAGGAGTGATGTATTTTCTAGCTAAAAAATCATCGTTATATAATTTTCGATAGCGCTAATTCCTATACTTATTTCTTACCAGTAAAAAAGAAAACCTCATAGATTTTAAAACCTATGAGGTGCTTAAAATTAACTTTGTAAAACTAATTGCTAATTATTGAAGCAATTTTGCAGCTTCCTTAGCGAAATAAGTAGAAATAATGCTTGCGCCGGCTCGCTTGATGCAAAATAGCTGCTCTAGCACAATTTTATCGTGATCTAACCAACCTTTTTCAGCAGCAGCTTTAATCATGGCGTATTCTCCGGAAACATGATAAACCGCAACAGGAACATCTACATGATCTTTAACTTCTCGAACTATATCCAAATAAGCCATACCTGGTTTTACCATTACAATGTCAGCTCCTTCTTCAACATCATCAACCGCTTCTTTAATAGCTTCAATACGGTTGGCATAATCCATTTGATAGGTTTTCTTGTCTTTAGGCACAGGTTCTGTACTTGCTTTTGGAGCAGAATCTAATGCATCTCTAAACGGGCCGTAAAAGGCTGAAGCATATTTAGCACTATAGCTCATAATCCCTACATTATGGAATCCGTTTTCTTCTAAACCATTTCGGATAGCAAGGATACGCCCATCCATCATATCACTAGGTGCAACAAAATCGGCCCCCGCTTCAGCATGGCTAATACTCATTTGGGTTAGCGCATCTACGGTAGCATCGTTAATAATTTGCCCATTTTCAATAATTCCATCGTGACCGTAAATCGAGTAAGGGTCTAAGGCTACATCGGGCATCACAATCATTTCAGGTACAGCATCTTTAATGGCTTTTATGCTTTGTTGCATAAGACCATCTTTGTTCCATGCTTCTTTACCGGTGTTATCTTTTAGATTTTCACTAACTTTTACATAAAGATTTACCGCTTTTACGCCCAGATTCCATAATTCTTTAACTTCTTTTACTGTGCCATCTATCGATTGGCGGTAAATGCCGGGCATCGACGGTATTTCTGTTTTTATTCCTTTACCTTCCGCAATAAACATTGGAAACATAAAATCTTGCGGACTCAAATTTGTTTCGCGAACTAAACTTCTTATAGATTCATTAGTTCGTAATCTTCTACTTCTTCGTAATGGAAACATAATTTTTCTAATATCAATTCAAAATTCTAGTGATCTATTTTATACCCACTCTTTAGGTTTCTTCAAAACCTCTAAAAGTTTATCTTCTTCGGATCCTGCTTTCGGATGGTGATCGTAAACCCATTGTACATGCGGAGGTAAACTCATTAAAATACTCTCAATCCGGCCGTTGGTTTTTAATCCGAACAGCGTTCCTTTATCATGAACAAGATTAAATTCTACATAGCGACCGCGACGAATTTCTTGCCAGTTCCGGTGAATTTGGTCGTATTCCAGATCTTTTCTTTTCTCAACAATTGGTACGTAAGCTTCCAGAAAGCTATTGCCAACTTCAGTCACAAAATGGTACCAATCGGTAATGCTATGTTGTTCAGAATCTTTTAAATAATCGAAAAACAATCCGCCAATGCCACGCGCTTCATTACGATGAGCATTCCAAAAGTAGAGATCACATCTTTTTTTATATTCAGGATAAAATTTTGGATCATGTTTGTCGCAGGCATTTTTAGAAACCTGATGAAAATGAATCGCATCTTCTTCAAAAAGATAATAAGGTGTAAGATCCTGCCCGCCACCAAACCATTGATCTAGCGTTGTTCCATCTTTATCGTACATTTCAAAATAGCGCCAATTGGCGTGTACTGTAGGAATCATTGGGCTTTTTGGATGAATAACTAAACTTAAGCCGCATGCGAAAAAATTAACATCGCCAACGCCAAAGTATTCTTGCATTGCAGGATTTAGCGGCCCGTGCACCGCTGAAATATTAACGCCGCCTTTTTCGAAAATTGCTCCATTCTCGATCACTCTAGTACGGCCACCGCCTCCTTCGTCACGTTTCCAGAGGTCTTCTTTAAATTTTGCTACTCCGTCGATTTCCTCTAGTTTCGAGGTGATCGTATCCTGAAGTTCCTGTATATATTGATAAAATTGGTCTTTCATGCTAATCATTTATCCAACTTCTTGCTTCGTTAATTTTTTGTGTAAGACTGAACGAAAACGTACTACTTATCTCTTGTGCGGTTTTATAAATTATAAGCGTTTTTTGAGCAAGATCGGCCTGCTTCTCTTCGGCTTCTAACTCGATACTTCTAAGAAGAATATCGCCAAGCGCTTCATAATGCGAAAATTCTAAGTTAAGATTAGCTAAGATCTCCATTAATTTTTCTTCATGAAGATTTTCGATTTCTTCTAAGCCAATGCCAATGGCCTCTTTTAATCTTCGATCTAGATCAAGCCTAATTTCTTCCCATTCATCGGGAACATGTCCCATTTCCATAATCGCACGCAGTTGTGTATCAATGCGCTCTTTCTCTTCGTCTCGATAATTTTTGTTCAGCATAATCTAGTTTTCTATAAAAACGAGTTTATTTTTATCTAATTTCGATAGATCTGGATCTTTAATTTTTATTGCGGAATTCATTAAATCTTGAAATTTTTTAACGATATTTTCTTCTGGATTATTGCTGAAGATGTTTCGTCCCACTGCATTATTATGAAGATCCATTGCTCGTGCTAGTGCTTTATTTGGAGCCAAACGCTCATGAAGATCGGTAATTTTCTTGGTCCAGTTTATCGACTCTTCAATCGAAAAGTTTTTTCTGAAAAGTTTTTCAGCAATAAGAAAATTCCAATAGGCATGTCTAAACGCGTTTTCTTTGGTATCGCTATAATGTTTTTTTCCAAAAAGCCGATCGCAAGATTTTAAAGTTTCTCGGGTAGCTTTATATATTGGAAAAATATATGATGGTTTGGGCAAAAATAACTTCAGCAGAATAAAAATTTCTTTAAAATTAAGCTGTTGTATTCTCGCCCCAATTGCCATTATTTAGCGCGATATTCTTTAACCGCATCTACAAAAGCTTTGGCATTATCTACGGGAATATCTGGTAGAATACCATGGCCAAGATTTGCGATATAACGATCTTTACCAAACTCATCAATCATTTGGTGTACCATTTTTTTAATTTCTTTAGGTGGAGAGTATAATCTTGAAGGATCAAAATTACCCTGCAATGTGATTTTTCCACCACTTAAATAGCGTGCATTTTGTGCACTACAGGTCCAATCTACGCCTAAAGCGGCAGCACCAGAGTTTGCCATTTCCTGCAAAGCAAACCAACAACCTTTACCAAAAGCGATTACAGGAATTTCATCTTTTAAAGCATCTATAATTTGCTGAATATACTTCCAGGAAAATTCCTGGTAATCTACAGGACTCAACATACCGCCCCAAGAATCAAAAACCTGAACAGCATCTACGCCAGCTTTTACCTTTGCTTTTAAATAAGCAATGGTTGTATCTGTAATTTTTTGTAATAATTGGTGCGCTGCTACTGGATTCGTAAAACAAAATTTCTTGGCTTTATCAAAGTTTTTGGAACCTTGTCCCTGCACCGCATAGCACATGATCGTCCATGGAGAACCGGCAAAACCAATTAGCGGAACTTCATTATTTAATTGTTGTTTGGTTAGTTTAATGGCATCCATAACGTAACCAAGCGTTTCTTCGATATTGGGAACAATAACCTGCTCTACATCTTTTGCGCTACGAATAGGATGTGGTAACCAAGGGCCAAGACCGGGTTTCATCTCTACCTCAATATTCATGGCCTGCGGTACCACCAAAATATCACTAAATAAAATGGCAGCATCGGTTCCTACCTGTTCGATGGGCATTACGGTAATTTCTGTAGCCAACTCTGGAGTTCGGCAGCGCGTAAAGAAATCGTATTTTTCTTTTAGCTTCATAAAATCAGGAAGATAGCGGCCTGCCTGGCGCATCATCCAAACAGGTGGTCGCTCTACAGATTCTCCTTTTAAAGCTTTTAAGAAAAGATCGTTTTTAATCATGTTTCTTGGTTTATTGCAAAATTCGGTAATTCCCAGTTAAAATTCAGGAATTAGAGATTTCATTTTTATTGAATGTTTTTACTACCTGCACGATTACATTTTCTATACTAGGTTGGGTAGCCATTATAATATTTTCAGTATAATTTTTTGCTGAATTTGCTGTAGTGGTACCAATACAAAATGCCGTAGTGGTTTTAATTTTATTTTTGCTGAAATAACTTTCTACTCCGCTTGGACTAAAGAATAAGATTCCATCAAATTCTTGGTGAAATTCAGCATAATTCAGTTTGGTTTTATATACCTGAATTTCTTCAAAAGAAATTTCATTTTTGTTTAGTTGAATTTGCAATTCATCTCGGCGTTTATTTCCGCAGAAAAAAACAAAGTGCTTATTTTGATGATTTTCGATGATTTTTTTTGCTAATGCTGAAGCATTATCCGCAACTTCAGTAATCTCGATATCATTTTCCTGAAGTAAATTAGCGGTTTTAGTACCTACCACAAATGCTTTTTCTACTTTCACTTTATCTTGAATCGCTTTGAAAGCATTTTTACTAGTGATAATAGCATTTTTTACTAGTTTAAAATTAAATGAAAAAGGGATAAATTCTATTTTTATGGCGTTGTATTCCACCAAACCAATTTTAGCACCAAGCAATAATTGCTTTTGCGAAACGCTAAGTTTTTTTGTGGAAAGTACAGTGGCCATAAGCCTTAATTTAAAACTTCCTTGATTTGTTTCATCAATTCAGCGCCACCTTTGGCAAGAATTTCTTCGGCACAAAATTTTCCGAATCCCTCAACATTTTCGGCAGCGATCCTCTTTTCTACTTCAATTTTTTGTGTTCCATCTAAACTTAAAAGAGCGGCTTTAAAATGTAAAATCTTATCATTGTCGATTTTTGCCAACCCGCCAATAGGTGCTGTACAGCCTCCCTCTAAAGTTCTTAAGAACTCTCGTTCTACATGTACCTCAAGATCTGTTTGATAATGATTTAATGCACCAATTGCTTTTCTGGTAAATTCATCTTTCTCTAAAGCAACGATTAGCATTGCTCCCTGTGCAGGTGCTGGGATCATCCAATCGAGATTGATAAAATTATCAGGTTTTATTTCGATTCTTTCTAAACCAGCAGCGGCGAAAATAGCTCCGTTCCAGTCATTATCTTCCAGCTTCTGCATTCTGGTATTCACATTTCCGCGAAGATCTACTACCTGGTGATTTGGATAGCGATGTAGCCATTGCGATTTTCTGCGCAGGCTTCCGGTAGCAATTGTTCCGTTGCCATCTAAAAAATCGGTACCTTTATGAATAAGTATATCACTAGTGTTTGCACGTTTTAAAACAGCCGCTTCAACAATTCCTTTTGGTAATGCTGTAGGGACGTCTTTCATAGAATGTACTGCGATATCTACTTTGCCGGTAAGCATGGCAACATCTAAAGTTTTAGTAAAAATCCCGGTGATTCCCATTTCGTAAAGCGGAACATCCAGATTTAGATCTCCGGTAGATTTTACGGGAACAAGTTCGGTTTGGTGGCCTAGCTTTTCTAGTGCCGATTGTACAGTTTTTGCCTGCCACAAAGCCAGCTCGCTGTCTCGTGTTCCTATACGTATCACTTTATTCATCGTGCTTGTTCTTCTAACTGAAAGACTTTTTGGATAAGCTCAAGGCTCTCATCGGTAGTGTTTGAGTCTTCTTTAAGATGATTGGCAAATTGCTTCATGATCTTTTGGATAATCCTGTTGCTCACTATTTCTGCCTGTTCATCATTAAAATCTTCTATCTTTTTTCGCTGAAAGTCAAGCTCTGCATCTTTCATCATTCTTAGCTTTTTCTTTAGCGCTTTAATTGTAGGGGCAAATTTTCTGGTTTCTAGCCATTTACAAAATTCAGCCTGAACTTCTGCAATTATTATTTCAGCTTCAGGAATAAACTTTTTACGACGTTGTAGCGTTTCGTCGGTAATTTGAGAAAGATGATCTAAATGAACCAGTTTTACATTATCTAATTCCTCTACATCTTCAGCTACATTTTTAGGGATAGAAAGATCCAAAATCAATAAATCTTTTTTACAATATAAAAGTTCTTTGCTAATGGTTGGATTTTGTGCACCGGTAGCCACAATTAGAACATCTGTATTTCTAATCTCTGCTTGTAGATCGGCATAATCTTTAACCGTTAAACTAAATTTTCCGGCAATTTTTTCAGCCTTATCTTTCGTTCGGTTAATTAAAGTAATATGTTTATTCTGGGTGTGCTTAATTAAATTTTCGCAAGTATTTCTTCCAATTTTACCAGTTCCGAAGAGCAAAATATTTTTGTTAGAAACATCTTCTATATTTTGTAAAATATACTGAACGGAAGCAAAAGAGACAGAAGTGGCTCCTGAAGATATTTCGGTTTCATTTTTAATTCGCTTGCTCGCCTGGATTACTGCATTTACCAAACGCTCTGTAAAAGCATTGGCTAATCCCACTTTTTTAGACTGCGCAAAAGCCAGTTTTATTTGGCTAATAATTTCAAAATCTCCAAGAATTTGGCTGTCTAAGCCAGTACCTACACGAAATAAATGTGAAATGGCTTGTTTACTTTTATAAACATAAGCTACTTTTTCAAACTCTTCTACCGTACCGTGTGTATGCTCACAAAGAAGTTTTATAAGCTGAAATGGATGCTCTGCAAATCCATAAATCTCAGTTCGGTTGCAAGTAGAAGTAAGTAAAACACCATCGATGCCTTCTCGCTTTGCCTGGATTAGTATTTTAGATTTTGCTTCTTCAGTAAGACTAAAATGTCCTCTAATTTCGGCATCTGCTTTTTTGTAGCTTAAACCAATAGTATAAAAATGTCTGCCTTTAGAAATTAAACTTTCCATGAACTCTTTAGGGATTGCGTGGCAAAATTAAATTATTGTTAACATAAAAAATAACGCTTAAAGTACTATTTGTGTCGCTTACAGGGATTTTGTGTATTTTATGTCTGTAAATTAGCTAAATAGCTTATTTTTGTAGTATTAGCAACTGGTTTAAATGAATTAGTTTAGACTGTTTCTAAATAAATAACTAGTATTTAATATCATGGAAGAAGGAAAAAATATCGCTATAAGTTTATCTGAAGAGACTAAAGTAGAAGAAGGATTTCATATTATAAAGTTTCAAAATGAAACAGCTGATAGCCAGACTATTGAGCGTGAAATTGATAGTAGTTTTATACAATTTCACTTTAATGTAAAAGGTGATAGTAAGTTTATTTTTAATGAGGGGCGTTACGAATTACCTTTGGCCGAAGAGAAATCCTTGTTATTATACAATCCGCAGCAAAATTTGCCGCTTAATGTTGCTTTAGGACCCAAATCTTGGTTGGTCACTTTGGTGATTTCGATTAAGAAATTTCATGCCTTATTTTCTGAGGAAGCCGATTATATCACTTTTCTAAGTACCGATAATAAAGACAAAAAATACTACAAAGATTCACCAATATCACCATCTATGGCAATCGTGCTTAACCAGGTGATGAATTTCAATTTAACACCTACTATTAAAAGTCTGTATTTTAAGGCTAAATCTTACGAGTTGTTAAGTCTTTATTTTAATAGGGCAGAAGATGCTAATGTGGAACAATGTCCTTTTTTGAGTGATGAAGAAAATATCCTAAAAATTAGAAAAGCCAAAGACATTGTGATTTCCAGAATGGCCGAGCCGCCTTCGCTTCAGGAGCTATCAGATGAGATCAATCTAAGTTTAAAGAAACTAAAAGAAGGCTTTAAGCAAATTTATGGCGACTCGGTGTATAGTTTTCTTTTTGATTATAAAATGGAATATGCGCGTAAATTATTGGATAGTGGTGAATATAATGTGAACGAAGTTGGTTTAAAAGTAGGGTATAGCACAGCCAGCCATTTTATAGCAGCTTTTAAGAAAAAATTCGGCACAACACCCAAAAAGTACGTCATGTCTTTACCGGCGGCGCACTAAGTAATTTTCAATTAAGAAGTAAGTATTCAGAATATAGATCGCTACTTTTTTCGAAAATTGATATAGCATAGACAGGAAGAAAAAATCAAGAAAAAGGATTTTAAGGAGCTTGAAAGTCACCTTTAAAAATCTCTAATTTGAATTAAATTGGAAAAACCAAAATGAAACGAATTCACTTATTATTTCTACTGTTATTTTTGGGAGGTAGCGTGCTTTATGCGCAGCAAAATCTCTTGATTTTTTATAAAACGGAAGGTTTTAAGCACGAATCAATTCCTACTGGAATCAAAGCTTTAAAAGAAATTGCTGAAGAAAATACCTGGGTGGTTACTGCTACCGATAATGCAGAAGTTTTTGTTTCAGAATTGTCAAAAATCGATCTTGTTATATTTCTAAGTACAACGGGTAATGTTTTTAACGAATCTCAGGAAAAGGAGTTCAGAAATTATATTGAGAAGGGTGGGAGTTTCTTCGGAATTCACGCCGCAACAGATACTGAATTTGACTGGCCGTGGTATGGAAAGTTTATAGGCGCGTATTTTGAAAGTCATCCACATATTCAGCAAGCAAAAATCAATATTGAAAAGCCAAACCATCCTACGGTCGCTCATCTTCCTGAACACTGGACTCGAACAGACGAATGGTATAATTTTAAAAATATAAACCCTGAAATTCAGGTATTATTAACTTTAGACGAATCTTCATACGAAGGTGGAAAAAATGGATATGATCACCCTATCGCCTGGTTTCAGAAATTTGAGGGTGGCGGTAAAATGGTTTATATTGCCGGAGGTCACACCAAAGAATCCTATCACGAAGCTTTTTTTCGAGAACATTTAGAACGATGTATTAAATATTTGCTCGATTAGTACAGTTCCTTTTTTGAGCTAACAAGTAGTTTTAGCTATTGTTTAATAAAAAAGTATAATACTTCTTTACAGGCGAACAAATTTATAGGCTTAACTTTGTAATGCAAAAGAGATAGAAATGAGCAAAGGTGTATTACTTGTTAACTTAGGATCTCCAGAAAGTACAGATCCAAAAGATGTTAAAAAATATTTAGGTGAATTTTTAATGGATGGTCGTGTAATTGATCTTCCTTATTTTTTTCGTGCTTTATTGGTTAAGGGAATTATCCTGAATACCAGACCTAAAAAATCTGCAGCTGCATATCAAAAAATATGGTGGGAAGAAGGTTCGCCTTTAATTGTTCTTTCAGAAAGATTGCAGAAGAAAGTAGACGATCAAACTGCGGTACCAATTGCTCTTGCAATGCGTTACGGCACACCAAGCATTTATGATGGTTTAAAAGAACTGAAAGATCAGGGAGTAGATGAGGTATTGCTTTTTCCATTGTATCCTCAATTCGCAATGGCTACAACAGAAACTATTTTGGTTTTGGCTGAAGAATTGCGTCAAAAACATTTCCCGGAAATGCAGTTTACCTCGGTTCCTGCATTTTATAATCATCCAGATTATGTTCGGGTTTTGGCCAATAGCATTCAGGAAAAATTAAATGGTTTGGATATCGAACACTTACTCTTCTCATACCATGGTGTTCCAGAACGCCATATTCGTAAAAGTGATATTACAAGCTCACACTGTAAAATAGATGGTAGTTGCTGCCAAACAGCATCTTCAGCACATCAATTCTGTTATCGCCACCAATGCTATGAAACTACACGATTAGTGGCCGAATATCTTCAGCTTAAAAAAGATTCTTATAGTGTTAGTTTCCAGTCGCGTTTAGGATTTGATCCTTGGTTAAAACCGTATACCGATCGAACTATCGAGCGTTTCGGAAAACAAGGAATTAAGAAAATGGCGGTGGTAACTCCGGCTTTCGTTTCCGATTGTTTAGAAACATTAGAAGAAATAGCGATGGAAGGAGAAGAGATCTTCCATGAAGTTGGCGGAAAAGAATTTACCGTGGTACCATGTTTAAACGATCGGGAAGAATGGGTCAAAATGCTTTCACGCTGGGTAGACGAATGGGCGCATCAAAAACCGGTTGAAGCATAATGGCAAAAATAAGCTCAGAAGCGCTTGGGAATGAGTCTATAGGCAAACTTTTAATTAAGCAGGCAGCACCGGCATCTATTGGGATTCTGGTGATGTCTCTAAATATTTTAGTAGATACCATCTTTGTAGGAAACTGGATTGGTTCTACTGCAATCGCCGCGATCAACGTGGTGCTGCCTATTTCATTTTTTATAGCCGCTTTGGGGATGAGTATTGGGATAGGAGGTAGCTCTATAATTTCTCGTGCACTTGGTGCTAATAACGATAAAAAAGCTTTAAAAACTTTTGGGAATCAGATCACACTTACACTGCTGCTTTGTTTGAGTTTGGTGGTTTTAGGCCTAGTTTTTATTAATGAACTTATTCCGGCTTTTGGCGGTAAAGGCGATATTTTCGAACCGGCTAAAATCTATTATCGCGTCGTGTTATACGGGGTGCCCATCCTCGCACTAAACATGATGGGAAATAATGTAATTAGAGCTGAAGGAAAACCAACTTTTGCAATGATTTCCATGATTATTCCTTCCGTCGGAAATATTTTAGGAGATTACTTGCTTATCAACGTGATGGATTTGGGAATGTATGGTGCAGCATGGGCAACAACAGGATCATATTTTGTTTGCTTTTTATACGTACTTTGGTTTTTTATGTTCTCTGGAAAATCGGAATTAAAGATTGATTTTAGTCATTTTAGGCTTGATGTCCCCATTATTAAAGAAATCGGATCTTTAGGTTTTGTCACTTTAGCGCGACAAGCGGTAGTGAGTATTATTTATTTATTGATGAATAATATCCTTTTTGATCTTGCTGGTGAAGATGGTGTCGCAGTTTATGCAATTATTGGCCGAATGCTAATGTTTGCGCTATTTCCTGTACTGGGAATTACACAAGGCTTTCTACCAATTGCCGGTTATAATTATGGAGCTGAAAAATATCAACGGGTAAGAAAGACGATCAACAAAGCAATAATGTATGCGTGCTTAATGGGCGTAGTGATTTTTGGGCTTATCATGGGATTTTCGAGAGAAATAGCTATGGTTTTTACTCAAAATGAAGGTATTATAGAAAGAACACCCTCGGCGATGCGATGGGTATTTGCAGCAACCCCAATTGTTGCGCTACAATTAATTGGCGCTGCATACTTTCAGGCGATAGGTAAAGCTGTTCCGGCGCTATTGCTTACCTTGTCCAGACAGGGATTTTTCTTTATTCCGTTGGTCCTGATATTACCAAAATTTTATGGAGAATTAGGGGTTTGGATTAGTTTCCCGATAGCCGATTTACTTTCCACTATAGTAACAGGATATTTTCTAAATCGTGAAATAAAAAAGAACTTGAGTCTCACTGAGTAATGACAATAATCGTAGTTTTAGTAGTATCCTTTGCTTTAATACTTGGCGCAGTTTGGGGTATTTATGGTAATTTATCTGATAAGCTAGAAGGTTTTCTAGTGGCTTTGGCAGGTGGAGCATTAATTGTTTCAGCAGTCATAGAGCTTATCGATCCAGCAACCAAAGAAGCTTCTTTAACTTTGGCATTGGTATCTGTTTTTGTTGGCGCATCTGTATTCGTATTGTTGGATTATTTGGTTAAGAAAAAATGGGGAGCTAAGGGTGGTGGAGGTCTGCTTGCTGCAATTACTTTAGATGGTATCCCAGAGAATCTAGCTCTAGGTGTGGCACTTATTGGTGCGGGTCCCATGGAGGTTGCCGCCCTCGCAGGATCAATTTTTCTATCTAATTTGCCAGAAGCTGCTGGCGGTGCCAAAGGAATGGTAGAAAATGGAAGGTCTACAAAAAATGTTCTAATCTTATGGACGGGAACTGCTTTTATTTTGGCACTTGCAGCCGTGCTAGGAAATTATTTTTTGGCAGAGGTATCAAATGATATTCTTTCGTATATAAGATGCTTTGCAGGAGGCGCTGTTGTGGCAAGTTTAGCTACAGAAGTTTTTCCCAAAGCTTTTAAGAAAGACGATTATTTTGCTGGGATTGCAACAGCCTTAGGGTTAATTCTTGCATTTTTATTAAATAGCCTTAAGAAATAAGGCTGTTTTCAACTTACTCTTTTTACTTTTGAAAAATAAAATAAATAAACGCTAATTGGAATATTATAATTATATAAAATCGCTTCATCTTATTTTTGTGATCACCTGGTTTGCAGGGCTTTTTTATATTCCTCGTTTATTTATTTATCAAATCGAAGCCTTCGATAAACCTGAACCAGATAAGACTATTTTAGGAAACCAGCTAAAGTTAATGGCCAAGCGTTTATGGTTTATTATTACCTGGCCATCTGCGGTTTTGGCAACTTTATTTGCTGTTATTTTATTGATTATGCAGCCGGTTTGGTTACAGCAAGGTTGGATGCATGTAAAACTTGGTTTCGTGATTTTACTTATAGCTTATCATTTAAAAACACATCATATTTTTAAACAACTTCAGGTAGATAAAGTAAAATACACTTCTTCGCAAATGCGCCTTTGGAATGAAGGTGCTACCGTTATCCTTTTTTCAGTAATATTTTTAGTGATCGTTCGTAGTGCGCTTAATTGGATTTATGGCGTGATCGGAATTTTTGCACTTGGAATTCTTTTAATGCTGGGAATTAAATTATATAAAAAAATAAGATCTAAAAATCCCAATGCTTAATTGGTGTGATAATTGATTCTTCAGTAAAAAATTATTGCGATTAGGATTAGAGATTATTATCCCAATGATTTTAACTAATTTGCAGTAACGGGAAGTTTATGAAGCTTTTAAAATTATCCTTACGTACTCGTATTTTTATCTCCATGATACTTTTGGTGCTTGGAGCTTCAATTTTAATAGCCGGGGTTACTGTTTATCAATATAAAGAAGAAGCAGAAGATTATCACCGCGAACGCTTAGAACGCAAAGAGCAAGCTATTAGAGAAAATATAAATTTTGTATTGGCTAGCACCACTTATGTTATTAATACAGAAAATATTGCTTCTATATTTAAACAGAACCAGAAGATTTATGAAATGTCTCAGGTACATGAAATGCAAATCAATATTTATGATCTTGAGGGAAAATTATTAATAAGCTCTAAAGAAAATTTTTTTAAGGATACCACAGATTATACGATTTCCACACCTATTCTTAAAAAACTTGAAGCTTCTTCGCACCGGCGTTATTTGTTGAAAGGAGAGTCGAATGGCGAAAAATTCCAGTCATCTTACACTTATATTACCGATCAAAAATTTAAGCCTCTAGCGATCTTATACTTACCGTATCTACAGGATGATAGTGTTCTTAATCGTGATTTAAACGATTTTTTAATGCGGTTGGGCGAAGTGTATCTTTTTATGCTGGCTATAGCGATAATCATGTCTTATTTTCTGTCAAAATATATTACAAAATCGCTTAAAATTATTTCAGAAAAGATAAATCAAACACGCTTAGATAAGCGCAATCAAAAAATCGAACTCAGCAATGCTTCCGAAGAAATTTACGCACTAATTGCAGCATACAACAGCATGATCGACGAGTTAGAAGAAAGTGCGGTGAAGTTAGCCACCAACGAGAGAGAGCAAGCCTGGCGAGAAATGGCAAAACAGGTGGCACACGAGATTAAAAATCCGCTTACACCCATGCGCCTTAGTGTACAAAGTTTTGAGCGAAGATTTGATCGCAATGATCCCGAAATTGAGCACAAAGTAAATGAGTTTTGCGATACCTTGATCAATCAGATCGATACAATGAGTTCGATTGCTTCTGCCTTCTCTAATTTTGCAAAAATGCCGGCACAGCAAAATGAAACTCTTAATGTGCCCAAAATCACCAAACTGGCCTTAGATATATTCAATGAAAATTATATTATATTCCATTCAGAAAAAGAAGAAATACTGGCAAAGTTTGATAGAACTCAGCTTATTAGAGTAGTTACCAATTTAGTGAAAAACGCCATACAGGCGATGGATAATGTGCAAGAGCCAAAGATTGTTGTAGATATTCAGGAAGAAGATAAAAGTGTTTGTTTAAGCATTTCTGATAACGGCCACGGAATTACCGAAGATAATCGCGAGAAGATCTTTGAGCCCAAGTTCACCACAAAATCCAGTGGTATGGGTCTGGGCTTGGCAATGGTTAAAAATATCGTAGAAACTTATAACGGAACTATAAATTTCATTTCAAAACCAGGTAAAGGAACTATCTTTAAAGTTCGTTTTCCTAAGTAACTATCGCTGTTTTTTGGAAGACGGGTTTAAAACTCTACCTTTAATAAAAAACGGATACTATGAGTTACCAGAATATTTTAGTTGAAGAAGAAAAAGAAATTCTATACATTACAATAGATAGACCGTCTAAACTAAACGCTTTAAATAAAGATACTATACAAGAACTTCATGAAGCTTTTGTTGAAGCGAAAGATGATGAAGATATTAAAGTAATTATTCTTACCGGAAGTGGAGAAAAAGCTTTTGTGGCTGGAGCCGATATTAGTGAATTTGCAGATTTTTCTCCGGAAGAAGGAAAAAAGCTTGCGGCTGAAGGCCAAACGAAATTGTTTGATTTAGTGGCTAATTTTCCAAAACCTGTAATTGCGGCGATTAATGGATTCGCTTTAGGTGGCGGATTAGAATTAGCGATGGCGGCACATTTTAGAACCGCTTCAGAAAATGCAAAAATGGGTTTGCCAGAAGTTTCTCTTGGGGTGATCCCCGGTTATGGCGGGACACAACGTTTAACGCAAATTGTGGGTAAAGGAAGGGCTATGGAAATGATCATGACGGCCGGAATGATTGATGCCAACCAAGCTTTGCAATACAATTTAGTGAATCATGTTACTCCGCAAAACGAACTTATAGAGTTTACAGAAAAGTTAGCTTCTAAAATTATGAATAACTCGATGGTAGCTATCGAAGGCGCCATTAAAGCCATAAATGCCAGCTACGAAAAAGGCGTAAACGGATTTGAGGTTGAAATTAGCGAATTTGGAAATGCCTTTGGGACTGAAGATTTTAAAGAGGGAACTTCAGCTTTTTTAAATAAGCGAAAAGCAGAATTTCCCGGGAAGTAACTATTTATCATTTTATAATTATGTGGCGCTATTTCAAATAAATTGGATAGCGCCAAAAGTTTTTATATTACTGATATCTATTTTCAAAAAAATCTCTGGTATTTCTTAAAACAGGACCTTCAATTACTTTATCTAATTTTAAATTTATTTCTATTCCGCTAAATAAAGTATAGTGTAGTGCAACGAAACCATATTCTTCTGAATAGTAAGCTTTCAACCGCGATTGGCCTATTTCTGAAGTTGCAATTGCATTTATCACGGAACATTCTATTTCCCCAAAAGGAGTATTTAAAATTTCAGTTTCAGTAATTTCATATTTATAATTTAGTATTAACCGATCATTCCATTCTCCCCATAGTTTATTTCCCCAATGTTTACCTATACTCATGCTGTCTTTCCATTTAAAACCCACAGGTTTATCTTTTACGATATATGGAAAAGGACAAGTTTCCAACGCTTTGAAAAATCCGTTTCTGGGAGGGTGCAACCAAATATTATTCTGATTTTCTACAATTCCTGTTGCTGAAATTGAAGTAGGATTAGGCTCGTAACTGTAATAAATTTCAGTTTGATGTTTATTTGTTCTTTGAAATAATTTTGGTTTGATAACTGTTAAATGAACTTCGGTTATCGCTGCTGAATCACGATTGTTAGTGAATTGAATTGATTCATCTTCATTATTTTCGATATAAAGGACTTCTCCATTATTTTTAATATTTATGTTGAAAACAAACTCTTTTCCTAAAGTGTAAATCGTATTGTTTTTATCGATTTTGGATTTTTCGATTTCAACACCATCATATTGCTGGCATATTCCACTGAAAGAAATTAAAATGCTAATAATTAAGATGGTTTTAGTCATTTTGCTGATTTATTTTAAGATTAAAAGCATTCCAAAATTCAGGATTGTAATCTATACGGTTTAAAAGCGTTTGCTCTTCTTTTCCAAAATATTCATATTTTATTTCTTCTACATCTTCAAATTTATAATTGTATAAATAAGAGTTTATTTCAAACACATTATTGACTTTCTTTCCGTTTTTATATTCTCCTTCCTTGAACTCTCTTCTAAAATACCTTGATGGATAATATTTACCATTATATATTTTATTGTAAAAAGCTATATTTTCTTCTTTTATAATAAGACTTTTTTCTTTTTGGTAATCTCTCCTGTAAGAATAGTACTTTTCGACTTCTTTTTGATCTAAATTGGTTTCCCAGTTTTCCACCACCTTAGTAATGGCAAAACTAGATTTATCAATATATACTTTGCCGGAATATGAAGTAGGATAGCCTCTATTGGTATAATTCCATTTATTTCGGCTGGTTTTAAAAGCGATAATGTAATTTCCTTTATCTTGTGCTAATCCTGAGCTTACAAACTCTAAATCGAACTTTTTATATTTTCGTTTATGCAAAATGTTAGCATAACGAATAGGATCTTCGCGATAACCAAAGAATTGTCTTGTATTTTTATAAGCGTTACCTACCAGATTTTTATTCCAGCGTATTTGCTCGACTCGTTTATCAGTCACATATTCGGATTTAAAACCGTTATCATAATTCTTTGTAATCAGGTCTAAATCAATAAAAGTAGTGTCTTTAGTATTCAGTATAATATGGCTATAGCGTTGGTAATTAAAGTCATCTTTTGAATGATTTTTAAACTTTGCTTTAACCGCCTTTTTTAATACCGAAATTGGAGTAAGATGTGCCGAAATTACAACTTCGCCCAAACTCTCAAAACTAGGATTAAGTGATATTTCTTTCTGTAATTTATTAAGCGCAATTGTTTTTCTTTCATATCCCATTGAAGAAATTTCGACGGAAGATTCCTTAAACATTCTATCGTTAATTGTAAGCTCAAAATGGCCATTTTCATCGGCTACTCTATAAATTTGCTCATCTTTCATAATCAAATTCGCAAAAGCTACCGGTTCGTTATTCGCAGCGTCTATAAGTTTTCCTTTTAATCTGACGATTTTACCAGACTTTTCTTTTTCAGCCTTAGGCGAAGCAATTTTATTTTCTGTTATAGTATCTTCTTTAGCCTCAGTTATTGCTTTCTTTTCGCTTTTAGGTAAGCTTGCTTTTTTAAAGAATATATAGCTATCATGAAATTCATTTAATTGAAGCTCATAAAAATTTATAAAGCTTAATAACCTAGAATCGTAAGATTTATCCATTGCTGTTTGATGAGCATCTATAAACAAATAGTCAGCTTCTTTCTTACGAAGGATATCCTCAAAAGAGCCAGTTTTAATAGGTGTTTTTTCCCATTTTCTTCTTCCATCGTCATATAGAGAGTCGTTAGCATGAATGGTGGCCAAGCTATACACGTCATCCTGAAGTTTTTCTTTGATATAATTTCCTGCGGAAACAAATTCTCCAATTATCGGTTGATTAATGGAAGAATTATCTAGCATAATATGAATATTATCGGCCCAAACTATAATTTTTTCTTTAGGATTTCTTTCAACATAAGAAATTAAATTATCAGCCATTTGAGCATCTCTAAAATTATGCTGTTTATTTGCAAAATCTTCGCTTAAGATAGGCTCCGCATTTTCGTAAACGTCGTTTGCTGAGGCCAAAAGGCTTTTAGTGAATTGCAGCCAATAATAATTTTCTTCTGTTTTAGGAAGTTTTTCAATTTGCCGAATTATAGATTCAATTTCTTTTTTAAACTGACTAAAATTTAGGTCTGAATCATCGAAAGTTAAATTTTCTAAAATCCCTTCGATTATAATTCCTAAATCATTTTCATCATATTTTAAACGGAGCTTATTTTCTTCAATAAAATCAAAAAAATCGTCAGTAAAATTTGAGGTGTTGATTACCTGAGAATCAAACCCAATAACGTTAAGGTCATTCGTTTCAATATACTGTACCAGCCGCTGGAATTCTTCATTATTTCCCCAAACTCCAAATATGGCTTTGTTAAACGTATAGGGTTCAAATCCTGTTTGGTTCATTTTCCAAATATCATACATGGGAGATTCCATAGCAATAGTGTTAAAGCCTAATTCCTGATGCAGATATTCGATAATCCGAATTTTCATTTCAAAAATATTCGCGTACATATGGGTTTGTTCCCCTAACATAACAACACTTTTTTGTTGGATTTGATCTTTCAGAAAATCTAAATCTTCATAATTTTTACTTTCAGGAGAAGAAAGTGGAATGGTTTTTAGTTGCTGAGCGTTTGTAATAAACGATAGCATAAAAATGGCTAAGGTTACTATTCTAGTCATGTAAATTTGGTTGATGATGGTTTCTATTAATCAAGACGCATATTTTCTAAGAAAGGTTGCCTGATAATTAAAGTATGGAAGTTAACGCTTAAGAATATAAATTATTATTTAGGTATTAAAAAGGATAAAATCCAAAATGATGGAAAATTTCCTTAATTTTGAAATATGTCAATTTTAAAGGAGTATATAAAAGGAAGAGGAGCGCAAAGCAATGTGCCCAATCGATTTGATGTTCATAATCATGAATTTCGAGATGATTTTTTAAATTACTGTGCTGCTGAAGGGGATGATTTTCAAGAAAGTAAAACGACGATTATCGATACCTTTCCCAAAACCATCGTAAATAAAGTAGCCAGTCCGGATGTTGGGATGGAATTTTCCCTTAATCCTTATCAGGGTTGTGAACATGGGTGTATTTATTGTTACGCTCGAAATTCTCACGAGTATTGGGGGTTTAGCCCCGGATTGGATTTTGAACAGAAAATCCTGGTTAAAAGAAACGCAGTAGAAGTGCTCGAAAAAAAGCTAAGAAGCAAGAGTTGGGAAGCTGTTCCTATTGTTTTGTCTGGTAACACCGACTGCTATCAGCCCATTGAGAAAAAACTAAAAATCACGCGGCAGCTACTAGAGACTTTCTTAAAATATAAGCATCCGGTGGGGATTATTACCAAAAATGCGTTGGTGCAGCGAGATTTTGATATTTTAAAAGAACTAGCACAAGACAATCTGGTAACAGTAAACCTATCGGTAACTTCATTATCAGAAGATACGCGCAGAATATTAGAACCACGAACAGCCAGCATTAAAAAACGCTTGGAAACGATAGAAAAACTTGCTGCAGCAAATGTTCCGGTAAGCGTGATGATGGCACCGATTATTCCATCAATCAACAGTCACGAAATTATGCCGCTGGTAAAAGAAATTGCAAATCGAGGAGCGCTAAGTGTAGGTTATACCATTGTAAGATTGAACGGTGCTATTGGTGGAATTTTTACCGATTGGATCAGGAAAACCATGCCCGATAGGGCAGAGAAGGTGCTTCATCAAATTGAAAATATACACGGCGGAAGTCTTAACGATAGCCGATTTGGAACCCGAATGAAGGGCGAAGGTGAATTTGCCGATCAGGTGAAGCAGCAATTCAAAATTGCAAGAAAATTATATCTAAAAAATAGAGAAAGAAAGCCGTTAAGCTGTGATTTACATGAACAATATAAAGATGGCCAACTGAAGTTGTTTTGAATTTTAGCAGGAATTTAGCGAATTCTGGGTTTAGGTTTTTTAATTTTAGAGACAAGAGACAAGAGACAAGAGACAAGAGACAAGAGACAAGAGACAAGAGACAAGAGACAAGAATCAAGACTAATTTATTTTGAATTTTAAATGCTGAATTCTGAATAAGCCGATAGCTGATAGCTTAAGGCTGAAAGCTAAACCGAAAACTGTAAACTTAAAAATATGCCCGAACTTCCTGAAGTTGCTTACCAAAAGAAATATGCAGATGCGACGATTCTACATAAAAAAATCGTTGAGGTAGAAACCGGAGATAAAAAGATATATCAATCACCAAAATCTGATTTCGAAAAAAAATTAAAAAACAATCAATTTGAGTCAACCGATCGAATAGGAAAATATTTATTTCTGAAGTTAAAGGACGGCGGCGTTTTGGTGATGCATTTTGGGATGACTGGAAAATTGGAATATTATCAGCATGACGACACGCCAAAATACACACAATTTAAATTAATTTTTGATGACAATTCTAAGTTGGCGTTTACCTGTCCGCGTAAATTTGCGAAACTATATCTGGCTAAAAGTGTTGAAGAATTTCAGGAATCTCATAATCTCGGGATAGATGCTTTAGCGATTTCCGAAGAAGAGTTTTTAGAAATCTGTGAGGGTAGAAGCGGCACGATAAAAGGCTTGTTGATGAATCAAAGTTTAATTGCCGGGATAGGAAATATGTATGCCGATGAGGTTTTATTTCAAACAAAAATTCATCCAAAATCAAAAGTAAGTTCGCTTCACAAAAAAGAATTGCAATCGATTTTCGATAAAATTGGCGATGTTTTAGAAAAGGTAAAAGAAGCCAGGATTGAAGGGAAGCGAGTACCGGAATCGTATATTACTTCTATCCGTAAAGAAGGCGAGGGTGCCGACTGCCCAAGAAATAATGGTAAAATCGAACAAACCAAAGTCTCAGGAAGAACAACCTATTACTGTCCTGTTTGTCAAAAAGAGACAGTTTAGTTTTTATAATTGTCTAAATATTAAAGTGATAAGTTGGTTTGAAGTGTAACAAAAACATTTTGCTTCTACTAATCAGTAAACCAACTACCATGAAAAAATTATTTACAACTTTACTTTTAGTAGTTCTTGGAGTTTCTGTAAAGGCGCAAGAACTTAATGGTTCCTACTCAGGAGAACTTGCTGTGCAAGGCATGCAACTGGAGCTTATTTTTAATATTAGCCCGACTGAAGATGGCTATACCGCCACTTTAGATGTTCCTGCCCAGGGCGCTTCAGGAATCGAAATGGATTCGGTAATTTTGCAAAACGATTCGTTGACAATCAAGTCAGCAAAAATGAAAATGACGTTTACCGGAAAAATAAACGGTGATAACATTGAAGGAACTTATGAGCAAATGGAGCAAAATTTGCCTTTAAATTTAAAGAAAACTGTGAAGAAAAAACCAGGAAATACATCATTACCATCTAGTGAAGAAGAATTAAAAAAACTTGCTGCTAAAGAGACTGGAGCTTATAAATATTCTGTAGAAGACTATTTTCAAACTCCGCAAACTTATGGGTTTCAGCTGTCTCCCGACGGGAATCATATCGCATATATGAAGCGTAGAGATTCAGGAGAACGCGATTTGTACATAATGGATACGGAAACAAAAAAAGAAAGCCTCTTAAAAAAGCAGGAAGAGGATTTGATTCGAGGTTTCGACTGGGCTAACAACAATCGTATTCTGTATGTTCAAGATAAAGGAGGCGATGAAAACTATCACGTGTATGGTGTAGATCTTAACGGTGAAAATGATAAAGAACTTACGCCTTTTGAAGGAGTGCGTGTTAGTATTTTAGAATCTTTAAAAGAAGATAAAGACCATGTTATTGTGCAGATGAATAAAGATAATTTGCAACAAGAAGAACCTTATCTTTTAAATATCAATACTGGTGAAGTAACCAAATTATATACTGTTAAAGAAGGAGAGCCACCGGTAGCCGGTTACGATTTTGATCGCAAGGGCAACTTAAGAGCCATTAGCCATATTGTTGATGGGGTGAATACCGAAATATCATACAAGATAGATGGAGAATTCAAACAGGTAAAATTAACCGAATTTGGAGATAGTTTTGGGATTTATTCTTTTAACCCAAGTTCCGACAATCCAGATGAAGCCTATGTAGTTTCCAATCTTGAAGGTGATAAAACAGAAATTCAACTTTATGATTTAAAAAAGAATAAGAAAATTAAAACGGTCTTTAGCAATGATACATTCGATGTTTCCGGCATGTCTCTCTCTAGAAAACGAAATTATGAAATCGACTATTTTTCATATACCGGAGAGAAAACAAAAATAATTCCGGTGAGTGATACCTATAAAAAAATCTATAATCGATTAGAAAAAGAATTTGGAGAGAAGCAGTTTTTTACGGTAGGCAGAACCGATGATGAATCTAAATATATGGTTGCCGTAACTAGTGATAAAATTGTAGGAGAATACTATTTGTACGATGTAGAAAAAGATACCGTAAGCTTATTGTATAAATTATTGCCACATCTTAAAGCTGAAGATATGGCCAGTATGAAGCCGATTACTTTCAAAAGTAGAGACGGGCTAACTTTACATGGTTATATCACTTTGCCTCATAATTATAAGGAAGGTAAACAAGTACCTTTAGTTGTAAATCCGCATGGTGGTCCACAAGGAATTCGCGATAGCTGGGGCTTTAATCCGGAAGCACAATTGTTTGCTAGTAGAGGTTATGCCACTTTGCACGTAAATTTTAGAATATCAGGAGGTTACGGTAAAGAATTTTTGAAAGCAGGTTTTGGCGAAATTGGTCGAAAAGCCATGGATGATGTTGAAGATGGAGTAGATTATGTAATCGAACAAGGTTATGTAGATAAAGACCGTGTTGCTATTTACGGAGGTAGCCACGGAGGCTATGCTGTTTTACGCGGAATGACAAAAACTCCGGAAAAATATGCTTGCGGAGTAGATTATGTTGGGGTAAGTAACCTAAATACTTTTATGGAAACTATTCCGCCGTATTGGGAAAAATATCGCGAGTTGTTATATAAAATATGGTATAATCCAGGAATCCCTGAAGAAAAGGTGATTATGGATGAAATTTCTCCGGCATTACATGTCGATAAAATTAAAAACCCACTATTTGTCGTTCAAGGTGCTAACGATCCTAGAGTGAATATTAATGAAGCCGACCAGATTGTAGAAACCCTTCGATCTAAAGGTGTAGAAGTGCCGTATATGGTAAAATACGACGAAGGTCACGGTTTTGCTAAAGAAGAAAATCGATTAGATTTATATAAAGCAATGATGGGCTTTTTTGCTGAACATTTGAAAGATTAGAACTTAGATTGCTTCGCGATTAGAAGTTAGATATGAGTAAAAATTAAAAGCCTCACAAATTTATTGTGAGGCTTTTTTATAAGATAAAATACTATGTGCAAATAGCTTAATCATTTAATAAGTCATGCTTCTCCATTCCATTCGGCATAAAACTGGTTTAAAAACAGCTCCATAAATTCATGGCGTTTTTGGGCAATTTCAGCACCTGTTTTGGTATTCATTCGATCTTTCAGCAGTAATAATTTTTCGTAAAAGTGATTAATGGTTGGCGCGTTAGAAGCTTTGTATTCTTCTTTAGTCATATTCAGTTTTGGTTCGATTTCAGGATCGTAAAGCGCTCTTCCTTTAAACCCTCCATAATTAAAGGTTCTGGCAATGCCAATAGCACCAAGGGCATCTAAACGATCGGCATCTTGTACAATATCCAGTTCTGCGGAATGAAATTGCTGCTCGATATTTCCGCCTTTAAACGATATATTCTGAATGATTTTTACAACATGCTCAATCACTTCCGAAGAAACATTTTGGGATTTTAAGAATTCTGAAGCAAATTTAGGGCCTATAGTTTCATCACCGTTATGAAATTTAGAATCAGCTATATCATGTAGCAAAGCTCCTAACTGAACAATAAAATTATCCGCATTTTCGGTTTTAGCGATAAGTTTTGCATTATTTAATACTCGCTCAATATGAAACCAATCGTGACCACCTTCGGCATTCGCTAAAGTTTCCTTTACAAACGCAATCGTATTATCTATAATCAATTCGTTTTGAGTCATATTTTATCGAATATCAGCAATAATGGTACGTTCTACCAAGGCTACCAGGCTTTCTGGATCTGTAGAATCGATTTCAATAGGGTCATGAACTTTCATACGTAATTTTACCCCTATCGTTAGTGGGAAGCTTCCATCTTTTAGTAGTCTCCAGCAATTATTGATAGTAATGGGAACAACTATGGCATTGGGCATTTGCTTAAAAAGCATTTGCATTCCGCTAGCTGCAAATTTTTTTGGCTGCCCATCACGACTTCTGGTACCTTCAGGAAAAATTACAGCAGATCGATTAGTTTCTTTTAAATATTTGGCGAATTTGGCCATTTTGAGTAAACTTTCTCGTCTATTTTTACGATCGATTAAGACCGATCCACCATGTTTCAGGTTAAAAGAAATACTTGGGATGCCTTTTCCTAATTCTTTTTTACTAACAAATTTTGGATGATGTTTTCTTAAATACCATATAATAGGGGGGATATCATAAACGCCTTGATGATTAGCTACGAAAATACATGGCCGATCAACTGGAATATTATGTTCGTTTTCAACAATAAACCGGGTTCCCAAAATGTTTAAGCAACGTAACAGGAAAAAATTAAAAATATCTACGCTTTTTTTATGAGCCGAATAACCACCCAATTTTAAAGATATCCATTGGATTGGATGAAATACGAGTAATGTAAGAAAGAAAAAAAAGTAAAAAATTACCGTTAACGGATATGATAGTAGTTTTTTCATTATTCAATTTAAAAACTACAAAAATAAACTTTTATGTATAATCGCCCATAAGTTTCTTATTCGATCATTTTGGCGCAGGAGAGTAGGCCGAAAATCGTTAATATGAGCGCTTTTGGAGCATAAAAAAACCGACAAAATTATTTGTCGGTTTTTAATATCTTGAATGTGAATGCTATCTAGCAAAATTCATCGTAAGCACCTGTAAGGTTTTCTGCGATCATTTCAGCAGGTCGACCTTCAATGTGATGACGCTCTAACATGTGAACTAATTCTCCATCTTTAAATAAAGCCATAGATGGAGAAGATGGTGGAAATGGTACCATAAATCCACGAGCTAAATCTGTAGCTTCACGATCTACCCCTGCAAAAACAGTAAATAAATTATCTGGTTTTTTTGCGTTTTGTAAAGACATTCTAGCTCCTGGTCTTGCATTCGCTGCAGCACATCCACAAACCGAATTTACTACAACTAGCGTAGTCCCTTCTTTTTTCATTGCTGCTTCAACATCTTCTACAGTGTGTAATTCTTCAAAACCTATGCTTGTAAGATCTTCTCGCATTGGTTTTACTAAATCTGCTGGATACATATATTGTAATTATTTATATTAAACGTTATTAGACACAAAGGTATTAAATTAAGTTCAGCTTAATGAATATCAATGCTTAAACCTATATTTCTTATCAAGTTGTCGCTTAGAAAACCTGTGCCTTACAATAAAAGCTTTTAGTTTTGTAAATGTTATCTTTGCTAAAAATTTGCAATCTATGATAAAGTGGCTTCTAGCTGTTTTAGGTTTTATGTACATGCGATTTCCAGGAGCGATCCTTGGATTTATTATCGGGACACTTTTAGATAATTGGAATCGTAATAGCGGTGGTTTTCTACAATCCATGATGGGAAAACAAGAATCTAAGGTATCTCCCGGCGATTTCGAACTCAATTTATTGTCGCTATGTGCACTGGTTATTAAAGCCGATGGGAAAGTCTCTCAAAGCGAACTCGATTATGTACGTTCTTATTTTGTACGTGCCTATGGGAAAGAGCGTGCCAATGCAACCTTTAGAACTTTTAACGATGTAATTAAAGATCGACAATTATCGGCTTCTCGCATTTCTCAGTATTTAGCCAGCCGAACCCAATATCCAACACGATTACAAATTACTCATTTTCTATTCGGGATAGCTCAGGCCGATGGCACGGTAAGTAGTGCCGAGGCCAATATGATTCAGCAAATAGCCAGTTATCTAAAGATTGGAGCTAAAGATTTTGAGAGTATAAAAGCGATGTTTTTTAAGCCGTCGCCAGCGAATGCTTACAAAATTTTGGAAATCGAGAAATCAGCATCAGATGCCGAAGTGAAAAAAGCTTACCGGAAAATGGTCAAAAAATATCACCCAGATAAGTTAGAACATATGGACGAAGCTTATAAAAAAGGTGCAAGAGAGAAATTTGATAAAGTTCAGGAAGCTTACGATACCATCCAAAAAGAACGAGGCTTCTAAGGCTCATCGAGCCATTTGTAATTAATTTAGCACATGTTCGATTGTTCGATGGATTAAATTTTGGGCGTTGCCTTCGGCCGGGCTTTACGCTACAATCTTTTGCTCGTGCCTCGCAAAAGGATTTTCACTGCAATCCCTAACGCAAATTATTTATATATAGGTACGCAATCATTTAGTATTTTAGGTATCTATCTATTAAACAGTACTTTATGAAAGCTAGTTTACGATATTTATATTTATTGATATTTCTGGTAGGTTGCGCAGGTGATGATGATGCGGAAACCGAATGTTCTTCACGAGGTCTATTACTAGATTCTTATTATGCTCCGGAATGTTTAATACGACTGGTAGATGCTTCGGGAGAAAATCTTCTTGAAAACGGAAGTATCGATCCAGAGACCCTTACAATAGAATCAGATTTAGGGAATCCCGAATTTATTTATATACCCGAAATCGAATACGCAGAACCTAATTCTATACTTAGCGAAACTCAATATTCTCTGGGAGTATTTTTGCTCGGTAATATGGAAACTTTTCAATATCAAATTAGTATTGATGGGTATGAAACAGTCGATCTGGTTATACAGACAGAACAAATAGAAGAACCTTGTTATTCTTATATTATTCCGGTGGGAGCATCGGTAAATGGAGAAGTTCTAGAAGAGATAGAGATTTCTGATTTTGAATTACTTGTTATTTTACCTTTAGCAGCGCAAGAATAGTTAATTATGACTAAGCAACTCCAACATTTTTTCAGTCGCTAAATAATTAAATTCGCGATGTAGAACCCTAAATTTTTCGTCCAAAATTAATATTGCTGGTAAGCTAAGTTCACTCTTTTCCCTGCTTGCCAAGAGCAACGGAATCTGATGAATGCCATTCCGTTGTGTTTCGGCTTGTTGATTGTAAAATATCTGACCTTCAAAAGTGATCGTATCGGTGCTTTCCGCGTTCATTTTTACGGCATAGAATTCTGAATTCAATTTTGTAATAATTTCAGGGTTTTTAAAAGCATTTCGATCCATTTTTTTGCAATACACGCACCAATCTGCATAAAAATAGATAAAGGTTTTCTTAGGTTTTACGCTAAGAGAACCTTCTAATTGCTCAAAATCCAGCCAGTTTATTTTATCGTTTTCCTGACTACGCCCTAGTAAGGGAAGAGCTAGGAATAAGATTAAAATTTGAAAATTTTTAGTCATATTCTGGTTTTATCTATTCAATTTTAATTAGTTAACGGTTTTCGGAAAACAATTAGCCTTCATATTTTTTTATTCAAAATTCAGCATTTTACTCTATTTTCTCATCAGGATGAGATGCTGGATCAAGTTCAGCACGACGACAGCAGAAGCATTCATATGAAGTTAAATCTATCCACCAGTCGGCATTCAAAATCTCATATCTCTTCTCTATTTCTAAGAATGCAGTGATCTAAATTCTTATTTCGTATTAAGGCATTTCCAAATTATCAAATCTTCAAATTGAATATAATTTAGTCCTGTTTCTTGCCTCTTTTCTCTATTATCTAAATTCTAACAGCGCAGCGATCTCATTTCTAAATTCTATAAATTATGCAGGTTTCCAAACTTTATTCCGAAGTAAAAAGTTCGGGGTTGTGCTGGGCCGTAAATATAATCGGAATCTCGAGCCGCGCCTGTATCAAAATCGTCTTGATACTCATTAAATATATTCTGAACTCCGCCATAAACATTCATCTGAAAATTTTCAGTAATATCGATATGATGGGTTACTTTTAGATTAATATCGTAAAAAGAATCACTTTCGTTAAGTTCTAGAAAACCGGAGTCGCTAATTACGTGTGGTACCGTCATCGATCCGGTGTAGGTTCCGGTAATGTCGAGACTTGTTTCTTCAAAAATAGATACATTAGTATTTAAATACCCATATACATTTGGATTACGCACAAATTCAGAAATAACAATATCACTTTCATTTGGGGTGTTTCCGTCACTTTCAAATAAAACCTGATTTTCTTTATATCTGGAATTCTGAATAGTTCCGCCCATCTGAAAACTTAATTTTGAAGAAGGAGAAATGCCAATTTCAATATTCGTTCCGCTTACATAGGCGCCGCTACCATTTCTTACTTCTTCTAAAATAGAACCATTTGGTAAACTGGCACCGGTACTTATTGTAGTAAACGGATTTTCAAGATCGGTATAAAAGCCTTCTAACAAGAAATTGGTTTGCAGTTTATTAAAATTATTGGAATAGTTTATCGAAGCAGTGTAGGCGTTAGAGTATTCGGTTTCTAAATCGTTCGATAAAATAACAAATTGTGGTTCGCCTCCTACAGAGGAAACATGAAGATCTTCGTTAAAGGCTTGCGGAGCTCTAAAACCGCGAGCATAACCTCCTCTAAACTGCCAATCGTCAGATAGCTTATAGCGTAAGGTTAAACGCGGACTTAAAACAGTTTGATCGATTTCTGAATTTCGATTGATATTTTGGATAGTATAACTTCCATCAACATTTACATAATCTAACCGGCCACCAATAAGTGCCGTAAATTTTTGTGAGGGTTTCCATTCGTACTGAGCAAAAGTTCCGATTGAATTCACTTTTTGATCGATATAGCAATTGTAACCGGGAATATTGTCTTCGGTATTGCTTAGGTTATATTCGGTTCCGACGGTTAAAATATTATCATTATTTTTAAAGTTTCGAGTGAATTGCCCACCCACTAATAGCGCTAAATCCTTCGTATTCCCGTAGGCATTGGCAGCGCTAATCGAATCCTGTCGAGTACGCCCCCCACCCAAACCGCCATAAAAGCTTTTTCGATCGGTATGCTGGGCAGAAGTGTATATTGAAAAATTGTTGCTGCCATCTTCATTCCTAATGTCATAGGTAATTCCGCCAATTACGGTATTATGGTCTAATTCTTCAGTAATATCAGTAAGATGCGGAGCTAAATCTAATTTGTTTCCGCCACGGCGATATTCTTCTAAAGCGGTAATATCTAAGGTTATCTTACTTTTTTCGTTTGGTTTTAAAAAAGCTTTAGCGCCTAAGCTGGTGTTGGTGAGTTCGGTTATTTCAGTAAATCCATCGCCGTTGGCATCGTAACTATCGCGGTCGCGTTTCATTCCGAAAACTGTGATACCATTGTTTAAATCTTCACTCACTACCGATGCATTTAGATTTAATGTTCGGTCTGGAGTTTTTCCGTCGATCAAACCAAGATTAGAAGAAAATTGCCATGAATTCAGCACAGGATCTTTGGTTATAATATTTACCGTTCCTGCGATGGCGTTAGAACCATACAATGCAGAGCCACCACTTCGAACCACTTCTATCCGATCTAAAATAGAAGTCGGAATTTGCTCTAACCCATACACGCTGTTTAATGCTGAAAATACGGCTCGACTATTAATTAAAACCTGAGTATAACTTCCGTCAAGTCCATTTAATCGAACCTGAGTAAAGCCGCAGTTTTGGCAATTGGTTTCCACTCGAACACCGGGTTGAAAATTTAAACTTTCTGCAACCGAAATGGATTGGGTGGCATTAAATAGTTTTGGACTTAGAACATTTACAATTACGGGAGCTTCTTTGATGTTCACTCTATTTCTGGTGGCGCTTACTACAATTTGATCTAAACCTAATTGGTCTTCTTCAAGCTGAATAATTGAAGGCTGATTTTGTATAATTTCAGGTGTGATTTTTATGATTTTTGTTTTATAACCAATGGCCTGAAACTTTAGAGATGTTTTTTCTGAAATGCTTAAACTGAAGTTGCCTTCACGATCGGCTGAAGTACCCTGCTCTTTTCCTACTACTAAAATATTTGCGAAAGGTACAGGACGACCGTTACTTACTACTTTTCCGGTAATCTCAATCTCTTGCTGGGCTTGTAAAATCACCGGAAAAATAAATAGTAACAGTTTTAAAATCTTCATATTACCAATTTAATTAGCTGAGTTAAATATTATTTTTAGACAAATCTAAAAATTTGTTTTAATTTAAAAAAATGTATTTTTGTGTATAATTAAATTTGAAATGACGCTTTCCGAAGAAAACTATCTAAAATCGATTTATCACTTACAGAAAAAATATGTTCGTGGTGTAAGTACTAATGCGCTCGCAGAAGAAATGGAGACCAAAGCTTCATCGGTAACCGATATGGTGAAGAAACTTTCAGAAAAAGAACTGGTAAATTATAAAAAGTATCAGGGCGTAAAGCTTAGCGAGAAAGGAGAGCATATTGCCATTCAGGTGATTCGTAAACATCGATTGTGGGAGTATTTTTTGGTGGAAAAGCTTCAGTTTAACTGGGATGAGGTGCACGACATTGCCGAGCAATTAGAACATATTAAATCTGATGAACTAATAGATAAACTGGATAAATTTTTAGAATTTCCTAAACGCGATCCTCACGGAGATCCAATTCCCGACGCCGAAGGTAATTTTGTGAATCTGGAGAAGAAAATTTTAGCTGAATTCGATCAGGGTGAACAAGGCGTATGTGTAGGCGTAAAAGATTCTTCCGCAGCTTTTCTTCAGTATTTAGATCGTAATAAAATTAAATTGGGCAAAACTATAAGCATTCTTGAAAAGGAACAGTTTGATGGTTCTATGATACTACAGATAAACAGTAAGGAGCTTACCATATCTAAAGTGGCAGCGAATAATATTTATCTAAAACCGGCCAAAGTTGAGTAATTTCAACCAAAATAAATCTTTGGGTGAGGTTCATCACTCGGTAAACACTTCCGGTAAAAAAACGGGTTGGAAGCGTATTTTGGCATTTTTGGGTCCGGCGTATTTAATAAGTGTGGGGTATATGGATCCCGGTAATTGGGCCACAGATCTGGCTGGTGGTAGCCAGTTTGGTTATTCATTGCTTTGGGTGCTATTGATGTCTAATATTATGGCATTGCTCTTACAAAGTTTATGTACGCGGCTGGGTATAGTTAGAGGTGTCGATCTAGCTCAGGCTTCCAGAGAAGAATATCCTCCTTTTGTAAATTTTATACTTTATATTTTTGCTGAAATTGCCATAGCAGCCTGCGATCTGGCTGAAGTTGTAGGGATGGCGATTGGACTGCAGTTATTATTTGATATTCCGTTGCTTTGGGGAGTTTCAATTACAGTATTCGATAGTTTTCTATTGCTTTTTTTACTGAATAAAGGCATGCGAAAAATGGAAGCTTTTATCGTAGCACTTATCGCTATCATTGGCGGATCATTTTTACTGGAAATGTTTTTAGCAAAACCAGATCTTCCTGAAATTGCAAACGGATTTATTCCTACAATACCAAGCAGCGATGGTCTTTACATTGCTATCGGGATTATCGGGGCGACGGTAATGCCGCACAATTTGTATTTACATTCTTCGCTGGTACAAACTCGTAAAATTAAAAGAACCAAAAACGGTATTCGCCAGGCTCTTCGATATAATTTTATTGATTCTGCCATAGCTTTAAATCTTGCTTTTTTTGTAAATGCTGCCATTTTAATTTTAGCAGCTTCGGTATTTTTTAAAAACGGAATGTTTGAAGTTGCTGAAATTCAGGATGCCCACCAATTACTAGAACCACTTTTAGGATCTTCTTTAGCGCCTGTACTTTTTGCGTTGGCACTTATTGCGGCAGGACAAAGTTCTACATTAACAGGAACACTGGCAGGGCAAATTGTAATGGAAGGCTATTTAAATTTAAGAATTCAGCCTTGGGTAAGACGTTTAATTACGCGATTACTCGCTATAATTCCCGCATTTCTAACGATTATTTATTTTGGGGAGCGAGCCACAGGAGAGCTTTTAGTACTTAGTCAGGTGGTTTTAAGTTTACAGCTAGGTTTTGCTATTATTCCGCTTATCCATTTTGTAAGCGATAAAAAATCGATGAATGGTTTTCATATTAAATGGCCTATCATTATTGCTTCCTGGATTATCAGTATAATCATTGTTTTGCTAAACGCTAAACTTGTTTTTGATGAATTAAAAAACTGGATTGCTTCCTCGAATGATGCTACTTACATCTGGATTTTTGTCGTACCCATAGTTTTAGCTACCGCATTGCTTTTACTATTTATTTCTTTCTGGCCATTTTTTAAAGAGAGAATGGCGAAAGAGTGGATTAAGAATCATGCGCCACACAAGGATCCGGAAAGGATCGATGCTATTTCAGAAAAAAACTTCAAACATATAGCGATTGCCATAGATTTTTCAGCTTCAGACAAAAAAAGTATTTCCGCAGCGCTAAATCTTGGAGGCAAGGCTTGTAAATATACGCTTTTGCATACCGTTGAAACACCCGGTGCAGTTATCTACGGAAAGCAAATTCAAGATTATGAAACCGATAAGGATACCGAGTTTTTAAAAAACTATAAGAAGCAATTAGAAGATTTAGGCTATATCGTCGAAATAAATCTTAGCTTCGGTACGCCTAAAAAAGCAATTCCGCAGCTTTTAAATTCAGAAGCAAATAACTGCGATTTATTGGTAATGGGTCGCCATGGTCATAAAATGCTTAAAGATCTAATGTTGGGAACTACTGTGGATGCTGTGAGACATCGCATTGAGATTCCTATATTTATTACATAAAATTCAATTCTATAATGGATAAAATTATAAGTTATTTAGAAAGTATCGATCCTGTTTTAGCAGCATTTTATGCTACGCTTTTTACTTGGGGATTAACCGCGCTAGGTGCTGCTTTGGTATTCTTTTTTAAGAAAATGAATCGGATGCTTTTTGATGGTATGTTAGGTTTTACTGGTGGTGTGATGGTTGCCGCAAGTTTCTGGAGTTTACTTGCTCCCGGGATAGAAATGAGCCCTGGTGAAGGTTTTGAAAAAACAATTCCGGCTGTAGTAGGTTTTGGACTTGGAGCTCTCTTTATTTTCGCATTAGATAAAGTTTTGCCACATCTACATGTAAACTTTAGTAGTACTGAAAAAGAAGGAATTAAAACCCCATGGCATAAGTCGATTTTGCTGGTTTTAGCCATTACCTTACATAATATTCCTGAAGGTCTTGCTGTGGGTGTTCTATTTGGAGGTGCAGCAGCTGGTTTTGAAGGCGCAAGTATTGCCGGGGCGGTAGCTTTAGCAATAGGAATTGGATTACAAAATTTCCCTGAAGGATTTGCGGTTGCGATGCCATTAAGAGGGCAGGGCTTTAGCCGAAGAAAAAGTTTTAATTACGGTCAACTATCAGCGATTGTTGAGCCTGTGGCAGCGGTGCTTGGAGCCTGGGCCGTTATGACCTTTCAGCCAATTTTACCCTATGCGTTAGCTTTTGCTGCGGGAGCAATGATCTTTGTAGTAGTGGAGGAAGTAGTACCAGAATCTCAACAAAGTAAATATACCGATGTTAGTACCTTAGGCTTTATAGGTGGGTTTATGGTGATGATGACTTTAGACGTAGGGCTTGGATAAAATTTGCAACATTCTTTAATATTAATCGTCTTTAAATAAAGAAGCCGGTTATGAAGAAATTTTTGCCAATAATTTTAATGGTACTTTCAATTTTTAGTGCATCTGCTCAAATAGATTCCACTTCCGTGTTTGTAACTCAGATTGGCCTGAAGATAGGACAGGAGTTTGATAATGGTGACTATAAGGTGATTCTAAAAAAAGTAATTTCAGATTCGCGATGCCCTAAAAATGTAACTTGTATTTGGGCAGGAACTGCTGAGGTTTTAATTGAACTTAAAAAAGGGGGAATAAGCTGTAGAGAATATCTACTCGAAATTGGTAGTTCTGTAGACCTCAATCTTAATAATTTACCGCAATTGTCCAATATCAATCTGAAAGTTAAAAGCTTATCTCCTTATCCAGAAACACCTATAAAAATTAAAGAAGAAGATTACAGGTTGTTATTACAAATATCAGAAACGATAAATTAATGACAACCGCAATCGCTCATACCGCAAGCTTTGTCGTTTTTTGGTGTTTTTTTTAGGAAAGCAGGTTTCCACACAAACTTAGTTATCAAGTATCCAACAGCGGTTAGAAAAGTTAGAAAGACTAAAATATGTTGTATCATTTCCATAGATTTTAAGTCGAAATTTTACAAATTACTTACAATTTTATTTCAATACCTGAAATGCAATGAGCGCTACCACATAAGCAAACACACTCATAATTATAAGTTGTAAGGTTGGCCATTTCCAGCTATTGGTTTCTTTCTGTACAATAGCCAGCGTACTCATACATTGCATCGCGAAAGCATAAAAAAGCAGTAAGCTTACGCCACTTGCCAACGTGAATAGAGGGCCGCCAAGTATTGGATTGGTTTCTGCAGCCATTCTATTTTTAATCGTTTCTTCTTCGTCGCTACCAACGCTATAAATAGTTGCCAGTGTACCTACAAAAACTTCACGCGCTGCAAAAGAACTTATTATGGCAATACCAATTTTCCAATCGTAGCCTAAAGGAGCAACCACAGGCTCGATACCACGCCCCATAATGCCTATGTAAGAATGTTTCAGTTTATAGCTGGCAATTTCTTGCTCTAATTCGGCATTTTCTGGCGTTGTTTGTTCGGTATAATTATCACGGACAATTTCTTCAGCTTTATTAAAATTATCACCGGGCCCATAGCTGGCGAGTACCCATAGAATAATAGAGATTGCCAAAATTATTTTACCTGCGCCTAATACAAAAGATTTTGTTTTTTCAACAACATTAATTCCGATGTTTTTAAGCATAGGAAGTTTGTAGTTGGGCATTTCTATCACGAAATAACTTTTGGTCTTTATTTTTAAAATTGAATTTAATATCCAGGCCGAAACAATGGCAGTTCCAAAACCTATCAAATAAAGAAACATAAGCATTAAGCCTTGTAAGTTGAAACCTAAAAATGTATCATCGGGAATTACAAGGGCAATGATAATTAGATAAACAGGCAATCTGGCCGAGCAGGTGGTAAAGGGAACGACTAAGATAGTAATTAAGCGTTCTTTCCAGTTCTCTATATTTCTGGTAGCCATAACAGCCGGGATAGCACAAGCAGTACCTGAAACTAATGGCACCACACTTTTACCACTTAATCCAAAGCGTCGCATGATTCTATCCATTAAAAATACCACACGGCTCATATAACCGGTTTCTTCCAGTATCGATATAAAGAGGAATAGAAATGCGATCTGCGGAATAAAAATTACAATTCCGCCTAAACCTGGTATAATCCCTTCTGAAATAAGATTCGTAAAAACTCCTTCAGGAAGGTTTGTTTTTGCCATCTCACTAAGTGAAGCAAAAGTACTATCAATAAGATCCATAGGATAACTGGACCAATCGTAAATCGCCTGAAATATCAATAAAAGAATACCAAAGAAAATAAAATAACCCCAAACTTTATGCGTCAAGACACGATCTAATCTTGATCTTAAATCTTTGGCAGCGTGTGCGTTTACAGTTAATGTTTCTTTTAAAACTCCGTTTATGAATTGATAACGATGTATGGTTTCTTTTTGCTGAAGCCGTTTAAGCTCAGAAACTGGCTTTGTGCTAAAGCTAGAATTTTTACTGAGCTCATTTCGGTTTATATTTCCGAAGTTCACATCCTGAGTAATTACCAGCCAGAGTTTGTATAAAGATTGCTTCGGAAATGCTTTTCTCAAACTATCAAAATAGTCTGGATCGATTACAGAAGCATTTACACAAGGCGTTTTTGAAATGTTGCGATAATTGATAATAAGCTCTTTTAGCCTATCAATTCCCATATTTTTTCTGGCACTTACTAAGGCAATGCTCGTATTTAATCGCTCTTCTAAGGCATCAATATCTAAAGAAATACCTTTGCGTTCCATACGATCGGCCATATTGATAACCAATATTGTAGGAATTCCAAGATCTTTTATTTGAGTAAAAAGAAGAAGATTTCTTTTAAGGTTTTCAACATCACTAACAACTACGGCAACATCTGGATAATCTTTGTCGTTTTTGTTCAGTAATAATTCAATCACCACATTTTCGTCTAGCGAAGATGCGTTTAGGCTATACGTCCCGGGAAGATCAAGAATGTGTGCTTTTAAACCACGAGGGAGTTTACAGATTCCTTCTTTCTTTTCTACAGTAATACCGGGATAGTTACCAACTTTTTGATTTAAACCGGTTAACTGATTAAATACAGAAGTTTTACCCGTATTAGGATTTCCAATTAGCGCTACATTAATCTGTTTGCCGGTCATTTGATAAGCTCTATTTCAATTTGTAAAGCAGTTTCTTTTCTGATGGCTAAGTGACTTCCGTTGATGTTAAGGTACATAGGATCTTTAAAAGGTGCGGTTTGTACCAGTTCGACCTCGTTACCGGGAAGACATCCCATTTCGAGTAATTTTAATGGTACATTATCTGCGGAGAATTCTTTGATTATCCCGCGTTCGCCTCGATTTAATTGAGCTACTGTAACCTTCAAATTTATTTAGATTGAATTTAAACAACGCAAAAATAATGGAATTTGAGCAGTAACAAAAGTTTAGGCGTTAAAATGTACTTTTCAGTCTTGGTATTCCTGTTTCAGGATTTTAAGATCTTCCATTAATTCTTCAATGGCTTCAGGATTAGTACCATCATAAAAACCTCTTATTTGTCGGTTTTTGTCCACTAGCACAAAATTTTCGGTATGTACCATATCATATTTACCTCCGTCGCCTTCGCTTTTAGCAGCTAGATAAGATTTTCTTGCTAGATCGTAGATTTGCTTTTTATTTCCGGTAACCAGATTCCATTTTTCATCAATCACGCCTTTTTCTTCAGCATAACGTTTTAATTGTGCTACAGTGTCTGTACGTGGCATTACTGTATGAGAAAGCAATAAAACCTCAGGATCATTTTTAATTCGATTTTGAATGTTCACCATATGATCGGTCATTATAGGGCAAATCGTTGCACAGGTGGTAAAAAAGAAATCGGCAATATAGATTTTGTCCTTATAATTCTTATTGGTAATGGTATCGCCGTTTTGATTGATTAGCTTAAAATCGGCAATTTTGTGATACTTGCGAACGTATTGCATCGTCGTATCTACAAGTTCATTATTTACCATATCTGGTTGGTAAATGGCTAATTTCTTTTCGGGTTTTAATAAAGAATAAATAGACCACATGATTACGACGCAGAGTATCCCGAAAGTGATAATGAAAATCTTATATCTGGAAAGAAATTTACGCATAGCAAATTTTTATGCAAAATTAAAGCCTGATGCCGAATTAGCCGCAATAAATTAGTGAAAATTTTGGCAGTATAAGGCCTAACTGATATTCAGACTTTTCTAGGTCTTATGAAAAGACTACTTTTGTGCGATTTTAAATTTGAATTTTAGCGAATGGATCCATTTATAATTAAGGCAATACAACTTTTACTTAGCTTGTCATTGCTTATAGTGCTGCATGAGTTTGGACATTTTATACCGGCAAAATTATTTAAAACAAGAGTTGAAAAATTCTTCTTGTTTTTTGATGTGAAATTTGCCCTTTTTAAGAAGAAAATAGGAGAGACCGTTTACGGGATTGGTTGGTTGCCTTTAGGAGGTTATGTAAAAATCTCTGGGATGATCGACGAGAGTATGGATAAAGAGCAAATGGCTAAACCACCACAGGATTGGGAGTTTAGAAGTAAGCCAGCCTGGCAACGTTTAATTATCATGCTTGGTGGTGTTACTGTAAACTTAGTATTAGGTTTCCTTTTGTTTATGATGATTCTCTTTGTTTGGGGGAAAAATTATATTGGTCCAGATGAAATGCCTGAAGGTTTTGCAGTGGTAGACGAATTTAAAGCCTATGGTTTTGAAGACGGTGATCGTGTTCTTGAAGTGAATGGTGAAGAATTTAAGAATAGTGTAGATATTAACCGAAATCTGTTTATGCGTGATGTAAAAACAGTAACAGTGCTACATCAAAACGGAACTGAAGAAACAATAAATATTCCAGAGCATATAGGGCAGCAAATGTTTCAGGATGGTATTATGCAACCTTTTATCCCGATACAAAGGCCGATTTTGGACAGTGTAGCTCCAGAAACTGCAGCGCAGATTGCAGGTCTTAAAAAAGGGGACAGTATCATTTCTATCAACGATCAGGAAATGGGATACTGGCACGAAATGACTAAGGTAACCAAAGAGCATAAAAACAAAGAAATGGAAATTGTTTTTGAGCGTGATGGTGAGATTAAAAGCGTTATGGCTACGCCAGATGAAGATGGAATTTTAGGAGTTACACCAAGAAGAGATTTTGAAGTAAAAACTAGGGAATATAGTCTTGCAGAAAGTGTTTCGGCTGGTTTTAGCGAGTGTTACTGGACTTTACATGATTATGCATATCAATTTAAATATGTCTTCACTAAGAAAGGTGCTACGCAAGTTGGTGGTTTTGGTTCGATTGGCGGACTTTTCCCCGATGCATGGAATTGGAAAGCATTCTGGCATACTACAGCTTGGATTTCTATAATTTTAGCGTTTATGAACATTTTACCAATCCCCGCATTAGATGGTGGTCACGTAATGTTCTTACTTTATGAAATTATTACCGGAAGAAAACCAAACGAAAAATTTATGGAATATGCCCAAATGGTAGGTTTCTTTATTTTGATTGCTTTGGTTTTATACGCTAACGGAAATGATATCTATCGCGCGATATTCGATAAATAAGACTGAGAATTTATAAAAGAAACAGCCCGAAATTGTAAAATTTTGGGCTTTGTTTTTTGACAATATTATAAGCGCTATTTCATTTTTAAACTGAATAAGTTTTTAAAACCTTAGTCAACTTCTGGAAACATAAATGCTTCAATTTCTTCGGAAGAGAATTCAGGATTTGCACCTTCTTTTGAAGCAACCATAGCGCCCATTGCACAAGCATAATTCAACGCTTTTTGTGGCGTTTCATCTTTTAATAATTTTGAAATTAGCGAAGCTAAAAAGCTATCCCCAGATCCTACGGTATCGGCAACTTTTACTTTGTAACCGCTGTTATAGTACAATTTTTCTTCAGTAAAAAGCACGGCTCCGTGGCTACCTTTGGTAACACAAATAGATTTAGCATTAGTGATCTTGGCCATGTAGCTAAGATTTTGTTCTAGAGAATGGAAAGGAGAATCAAACATTTCAGCAATTTCATACAATTCATCATCATTAAATTTGATAAAATCTGCCTTCATTATTAAATGTTCAATAATTTCTTTGTTGTAATGTGGTGGCCGTAAATTAATATCAAAAACCCGGAATTTCGCATGCGTTAAAAGCTGAAGTAACGTTTCTCTACTTTGTGCATCACGACACGCCAAACTTCCGAAGATAAAAGCATTTGACGCTTTTACAGTTTCTTTCATTTTTTCAGAAATCTCGATTTTATCCCAAGCTGCGGGATGTTCGATAGTATAAGAAGCAGATCCGCTTTTGTCTAGACTTACATTTACCACTCCAGTAGGATAATCACTAGTTTTAGCGACTAAAGTATTATCAATATTTCTAGATTTTAAATACTTAAGCAGGTTTTCTCCTTTTTTGTCTTGGCCAACGCTACTAACCATTCCCGTTTGTATGCCATTAGCACTAAGCCGTGATGCTACATTTAGAGGAGCACCTCCTATTTTCTCTGAATTTGGAAAAATATCGTACAATATTTCTCCAAAGCATACTGCGTTTAAATGCTGTGACATTAATTCCAAATTTCGTTAGCTGCGGTTAAAATTACCGGAAGCTTATCGGTAACTAAAATGGTGTGTTCGTGTTGTGTTACAAAGCCACCTTTATTGCCAACCAGCGTCCAACCATCATTTAACTCTACGGTCTCAGTCGATTTTGTCGAAATAAAAGTTTCTATAGCTACCGTAGTATTTTTTCTAAAACGCTCTTTGTTTGTTTTAATACGATAATTAAGAATGTTTTCAGGTTTTTCATGTAGGCTGCGTCCCACTCCGTGGCCGGCTAGATCTCTAATGACTTTAAATCCCGATTTTTTAGCTTCGGTTTCCATTAAATGTCCAATATCTGCGATTTTCACTCCGCCCCGAATTCTATTGATAGCTTTTTGTAAGATATCTTTAGAAGCATCTACAAGCGGCTGATGATGATTTATATCCTCACCTACAATAAAAGAACCACCGTTATCTGCCCAAAATCCATTTAATTCAGCCGAAACATCGATATTAATTAAATCACCTTCTTTCAGAATTTTTTTAGCTGAAGGAATCCCGTGTGCTGCTTCATTATTTACACTAATGCACGTATATCCAGGAAAGCCATAAGTCACGTAAGGAGCAGATTTTGCGCCGTATTTTTCCAGAATTTTACCACCGTAGTCATCAATTTCTTTTGTAGAAATCCCTGCTTTAGTAAATTCTCTCATTAATTTTAGTGTGGTAGCAACTACTTCACTAATTTTCTTCATTCCTTCTAATTCGGCTTCAGAATTTATAGACATCTTTTTATTTTTACGTGTATGTAAATTTAATCAAAATTAAATTCAGCCGCTTCAATATCGATTACCGGTACGCCTTCATTAATTTTTAAACTTGTATAGGGTTGCTTCGGAAAAAAGATTTCAGTCATTACTGTTTTTCCGTCATCATAGAAAATTTCAACACTCATATTATCCAAAATCATCATCACTTTTAGGGAATCTGAAGTTGATATTCGCTGTCCGGTAGATACGGTAGAGGCAAATTCTTTTCCGAAGTCGGTAATCCCAGATTCCGACCGATCGATATAAAATTCATTTTCTTCTTTTTTGAAACCAAATTTAAATTGGTCTTCTCCCTCGCTTATTAAACTGAAATGAACATCTTTAGTTATTTTAGGAATTAAAAATGATACCTGCGCTTTGGTAAGATCCAGGTCGTTATGATCGACAATAGAATGATCCTCATCGGTTAATTTCCATTTGGTAATGGTTTCTCCAACATACTTTTCTAATTCTTCAACAGGATTCGAAGTTATGATATAATCATTATTTTCTTTAATAAGGCGGAGTTCTCTGGCGATGGTCATCGCACTTCTCCAGGTCTCTGTAGGAACTTGTTGTGCATAAAGCCAGTTAGACATCCATCCTATAAATAAAGTTCTGCCGTCTTCTTTCGGAATATTAGACCAGGTAACGCCCGCATAATTATCTTTACCGAAATCCAGCCAATATGGATGGTTTATATTCTTTCCGTACAAATCTGCTTCAGGCGTAAAATTTTTCCCATCCCAATCACCTACGAAATATTGGGTTCCAGATCCTCCATTATAACCACCGGGATTCGTACTTTGGATAAGTACCCATTTGGTTTCATTATTTCCTTCAACCTGCATTTGGAAAAAGTCTGGACATTCCCAAACGCCATCCTGAGCAGCATAATTTTCGCCAAATTCAGATACTTTTTTCCAGTCTTTTAAGTTTGCTGAAGTATAGAAGTAAGCACGATCTTTTGCAGAAAGTACCATAAGCCATTGTTTATGATCCTCATCCCAAGTGATTTTAGGATCTCTGAAGTCTTGCAATTCGGGATTATTAATTACCGGGTTGGCTTCATACTTAGTCCAGGTTTTTCCTTCGTCTAAGCTATAAGCAATAGCCTGTGATTGGTAATCTATGCGTTTTTCTTCTTCCCCTTTTGGATCATGATAGGTAAACATCGCAACAATTGGAGTGTTTTTGCCATCACCGAAGCCTGAAGTATTATCGTGATCTACTACTGCACTTCCGCTAAATATATATCCTTTTTCATCTGGCTTTAGAGCAATTTCCTGCTCTTTCCAGGTAACCATGTCTTTGCTGGTTGCGTGTCCCCAATGCATTGGCCCCCAAATGTTATCTTCTGGATAATACTGAAAAAAAAGATGATAGGTGCCATTAAGATAAAACATTCCGTTAGGATCGTTCATCCAATGTTCTTGTGGTGAAAAATGAAAAGAAGGTCTAAAGTCTTCATTTTCTTGTGAAGCCAAAGATTTCGGGTTCTCCGTTTTTTTTTCTTTGCCAGTTTCTTTGCAAGAAAACACTATTAGAAATAAAACAAGAAGCGCTGCAGGTCTCAAAATTTTCATAGAATCTCAAAATTAATAATCAACAATAAAAAGCAGCTAGAGGTTAAGATTATATAAAAATAGGGAAAATTTCAGCGATTTTCCTAATCTTACTAATCTGAGTTTGATTCCATAAAAAATACCGAAGGATGAGTGAAATCTTTAATAAAAAAAATTATCCAAACTTCCATTTTGGGTTTATTCAGTGAATTTTCAAACGAAAATTTGCATCGAAATATCACAAAAATGCTCGCTATAATCGATATCGGTTATCATTGAGGTAAAAATTAATAAATAGCAAAACTTTCGTACTAAAAAGAGTATGGCTTTTATAAAACTGATTTTAGAAAAGGCGTATATCACTAATCATTACAATTTCAGGAAAGTCTAAGATCTGCTATTTTGCATTAACCGCCTTTTTTAAGCGGTAAACAAAAATATAGTATGTAAGGAGTAAAAGTAGTAACCAACCACAAGTAATGATTAGGATTCCAGTAAGCGAAGTATGATAACGGTAAACCAGTTGCACATACATGCTTATTATTATGGGCATATAGACTCCCCAATTTATAAATTTCCATTTACCAAGTATAGGTGCATGCTTCTTTTTTCTTTGTAATGCCTTTCGTTTTAGAGTAATCCAAATTCCTGTTAATATCAATGAAGAAATGCCTAGGCCTATAATAAACCAGATGATTTTTGTGGTTAGTCCGCCCCAATATCCAAAATGGAGCGGATCGGCAATATCATTTATCCACATGATATTACTTATATTTTTAGCGTTTTGAACCTTTACTACATTATAGTTGTATGGATTTACATAAACCCTATTGGCACGTTGGCGAACCAGTGGAACATCTGAGTTTCCTCTAACATATACCGGCTCATTCGGCGAATTAGGAATATTTATACCTTCTGCTTTAAAACATGGAATTTCTTTTTCGGCTACCTGAACGATACGGTCATAATCAATGTTATAGGTAAGGTTAATAGTATCGCTAGTTGCAGTGCTATGCCTTAGCTCTGGAGATACGGGATTTGCTTTTGTGCGTACATCGGCGATATTGGTGCGCTCTACAAAATACCATATTCCGGTAGCTGAAAACAGAATAGAAAAAGGAATCGACCATAATCCCACGAGCCGGTGAAGACTTCTGAAAAATACTAATGGGCCTTTTTTTGTTTCGAGTTTAAATAATTTTCTCCACCATTTTTTATAAAAGAATAGAGCTGTTAAAAAGGAAATCAGCAACAAAAAAGCAAAGCTCAATACCACTAAATAACCAAATTGATAAAAAGGCATGAATAAAAAATAGTGAAGATCCCTGAAAAAGCGTTGAAAGGTTAGATTTGCATTTCCCTGTATTTTTCCGGTATATGGATTCGCAAAGACATAGGTTTGTTTGCCATTCTCTTTGGTATAGATGATATCACATAAATAAGGTTCTTCTGCCCGCATCCAATAGGAAATCTGAGCATTGGGATATTTCTTTTTGAGATTACTGATAATGGTATTTCTCGAGGCAAATTCTTTTTTGGGTTTAGCTCTGATTTCAGAAATAAACAACCAGTCCATCTCATGGCTAAGGGTAGCCATAGTACCTGAAAAGCATACTATAAAAAATAGTATGCTTAATTTGGTACCAATCCAACTATGAATTTTAAATAATTTTTTCTTTGATAATTTCAATGCTAGAAAGTATATGAAACGGTAGACATAATGTTTCGAGGCCTACCCGGGAAGGCTCGTAAGAAATCATAACCGCCTACCCAATGTGTTTTATCGAATACATTATTAATATTCAATTGTATCTGGAATTTATTCACTTTATAATAGATTGCGGCATTAAACAATCCATAACTAGGAAAAACCGGTATCAACTCTGGATTTCTAACAATTGATCCATTTCGTTCGCCTACATAATCGTAACCAAGTCCAAATCCTAATCCATTAAAATCTCCATGATTGATGATGTATTTTGACCAAAAATTGAACGTATTTCTAGGAGCGTTGGGTTTTTGATTACCAAAAGTGGCAAGCGTAGATTCATCGGCTTCGGTAAAATAAGCATGGTTATATGCATAGTTCATAATCACGCTCCAGTTGGACATAATCTGGCCGTAAATATCAACTTCAACACCTTCCGATTTTTCTTCACCAATTTGCTTTAGTAAATCAGAGTTACTGGAATCATTAGCATTGTATAAAGCGCCTTTCTGGCTTAGTTTGTAAACGGCTATAGTAGCGCTTAAGCGTTTATTGAACCATTCTGTTTTTATCCCAGCTTCAAACAATTCACTGGTCAGAGGATCAAAAGGCCCTCCGGCTTCAGGATTATTAATAGTGGTAGCCGTTTGCGGTTGGTAACCCTTTACCCAGGTGCCGTAAAAGTTAACATTTGGTTTAAGCTTGTATACCATTCCGATTCGTGGTATAAATTTATCCTGACTAATTTTTTCTTCTTCAGCAGTCTCATAGTTTAGGTAATCTGTAAAATCATCATAGCGTAGCCCCACCAAAAGATTAAATTTCTTGTATTGAAATTGGTTTTGTAAGTAAATACCATTTCCGGTTTGTTTGTACCGGTCATAATTTCTAATACCATACACGTAATTGCTCATGTCGCGCATAGCGTTTCCGTTGGTAGAAGTTAGATCAAAAGGCGCTACATTGGCTACAGGGTTGCCATTTTCGTCAAGCACATAATTATCTTTATTGGAAAGGTTGAAGGAATTTGTTGCCTTGCCGTTTTTTAAAAGATAAGCGTTGGCCTCTAGTTGAGATCCTCCCGGCTCCAGTTCCTGTTGAAAATAATCATAGCCCACCAAAAAGGTGTTTTCTATAGCTCCAAGGTTAAAATCAATATTGAGGTAATTGGTAAAGTTTTGATTGTTCCATGATCGCTTACGATTAAATACTCGCATGGCCACTTTCGTAATATCGTATGAGCCGTCACCAAGGGCTAAAAAGTTGTTGGCAGTTCTGTGCTCTAACAAATCTTCATCGTAGCCAGAATTCATATAAGAACTATTAAAACTGATGTTTTCATTGAATTTATGCTGAAATGATAAAGTTACATTTAGGTTTTGTTCGTTCAGGTAATCATTTTCTGCACTTAAGGAAGTTGTTATTGGTGTAGAAAAGAGGTCACCATCGCCAAAAACGGCTTGTCCACGATCCAGTCTTCCTTTATTGTCCTGATAGACTACATCTAAATTTAAACGTGTTTTTTCGTTAGGGATAAAAGAGAACGAAGGTGCCACAACAATATTTTTGTTGAATTGCAAATCCCTGAAACCATCGGTGTTTTGATAGCCTAAATTTAAGCGGTATAAAAACTTTTTGTCCTTGCTCATTGGTCCGGTAAAGTCGCCTAACAACCTAAACGTATTAAAACTACCCATGCTGGCACTTATAGACTGTTTAGTAGTTTGTAGCGGTTTTTTTGTAACGGTGTTTATTGTTCCACCTGGAGAAGCATTTCCAAACAGGGCAGAAGCAGGCCCTTTAATAACTTCTACTCGCTCGACATGGGGAATAATCTGCTGACTCCAAAAACTGGTCATCATTCGCGAACCATTTAAAAGCATACTACTGTTTCGTTGTCCCTGAACTCTAAAGCCTCTAATCGTTAAATCGTTATAAAATGAAAATTGATTTACACCACTAACATTATTAACCACGTCATTCACGGTAAAGGCTGCCTGATCTAAAATAACCTCTTTAGTTACGTAGCTTACCGCCTGTGGTACGTCGATAAGCGGAGTAGCTGATTTAGTACCAACAAAAGAGGTGGTGTTTTTGTAGTTGCGTTCCTTCCGGCCAATAATCTCTACCCCTTGTAGTTGGGTGGCCGATTCATTTAATGTGAAGTCTAGTTCTGCTTGTGTTCCTTCCTTTACAGTGATTGATTGATTTATAGATTCATATCCAAGATAGGAAGCTTTTATAGTGTATCTGCCGGGAGCAAGATTTTTAAGTTCATAGTATCCGTTCTTATTGGTCATAGCGCCAGTATTGGAGTTTAGTACAATTACATTGGCGTTATAAATTGGAGTTTCCGAATCGGAAAAAACTTTTCCGTGAATGGAACTATTCTGACCATAGGCCGTGCTAAATAGTGCTAGTAAAAAGAAGGAGAGAACGTAAAATTTTTTCATTATGAATTTTATTTAAAACAATTCTTAATAATCGGTTGCGAATTTAGAACGAACAAGCTTTTATCGCAAATTTTAATTAGATTAATTTTAAATAAAATTTAGGTATGCGCCTACTGACGCTTCAGCAGAATCAAATAATGTAAAATAAAAGCCTTCAGAAGTCAGTTAGAAATGTGAAAAATATAGAATTCTTCCTGTTCAGATTAACTGGTATTTTTACTTAGTCCTCAAAAATTAGGCTTTATTTTATATACAGCTTTTGAGATTGATCCCAACTTTCTCAGAATAGATAATGTAAACAAAATTCATGCTTTCAGCAAACAAAAAAGCCACGCTAAAAATAGCGTGGCTTTATGCTCCCCCTCTTGGGCTCGAACCAAGGACCCTCTGATTAACAGTCAGATGCTCTAACCAACTGAGCTAAGGAGGAATATATCAATATGTCTTCAGCATTCTCGGCAGCTGAATTTGCCCTAAAAATTTTTTGCTCCCCCTCTTGGGCTCGAACCAAGGACCCTCTGATTAACAGTCAGATGCTCTAACCAACTGAGCTAAGGAGGAATTTGCAATCAATTTTGCGGATGCAAATATAACGGAATTTTTAATTATCGCTAAATAATATTCAAAAAAATAGAGTAGTATTTTAAATATTTTTAGTTCAATACAAAATAATTCTCCTATAGTATTGGTAATCTACATATTATAATTCAGTTTTGAAGCTGGATTTTTTTCAGAATTTTTTGCATTTAATAACATCTTCGGGCTTTGAAGAATGTTTTAAAAAGATCCGGCAAGAGATTCAGTATAAATAATAAAGCAATTGGCGCTAAATCCATAAAATAAATTGATCAGAATCGAAATTGGATCGTTGCGAGATGTTTTAATACAATTTTGAGGAATGCGAATGTGCTAAAACATTTTCAAAGCCTTAAATTTGTTGGCGAGTCAGGTATATTCGAGAATTGATAGAATACGCTTGGCTTTAAAACTAATAAAATGCCTTAACAATCAATAGGTGTTTTATTTGAGAATTTTTAATTCGGGATTCACAATGTGGATTATCGAGTAAAAACCAAACATATGTTCGATTTTACGGCTACTTATACCGATCAATACCAGCTTGCCATGTCGCAAGTATATTTTAAAAATGGAAAGCGAAATTCTAGAGCGGTCTTCGATTATTATTTCAGAAAGATTCCCTACGGAAGTGGTTTTGCGATTTTTGCAGGTTTAGAAGATTTACTTGAAATTATTAGTAATCTTCGTTTCAATAAAAAAGATATTGAGTTTTTAAAGCAGTACGATTTTGAAGACGATTTTCTGGAATATCTGGAGAATTTCAAATTTTCTGGAAATATTTATTCAGTACAGGAAGGGGATATTGTTTTTCCAACAAGACCGGTTTTGCAGGTAGAAGCCAACTTGATCGAAGCACAGATCATAGAAACTATTCTACTCAACTTACTAAATTTTCAAACGCTTATCGCTACTAAAGCTGGCAGAATGCGATTGGTCTCTGGAGAACGAACTTTGTTAGATTTTGGTTTACGACGTGCGCAGGGGCCGGGCGGATACTACGCTTCCAGAGCGGCAATGATCGGTGGCTTTAATGGCACTAGTAACGTTATCGCCGGTCGTGATATGGATATTCCTGTTTCGGGAACAATGGCCCATTCATTTATCCAAAGTTACGATAACGAGATCGATGCTTTTAGAGAGTTTGCTAAAAGTAGGCCTAAAGGCTGTGTACTTTTAGTAGATACCTACGATACCCTAAAAAGCGGAGTACCTAATGCGATTATCGTGGCTAAAGAAATGGAAGCGAAAGGACAAAAGCTACTTGCGATACGCCTCGATAGTGGAGATTTGGCTTATTTTGGTAAAATGGCAAGAAAGCAGCTGGACGATGCAGGTTTGGAATATGTGAAAATTGCAGCTTCTAATCAATTAGATGAATATGTGATTAAAAGTTTACAAGAGCAGGACGCGCCAATTGATATTTATGGAGTAGGCACTAATCTTGTAATCGGAAAGCCAGATGCAGCATTGGATGGAGTATACAAATTAACTTTTTCAGATAAGCAGCCTAGAATTAAGATATCAGAAAGTTTAATTAAGACCACACTTCCTCATCGTAAGCAGGTCTATCGAATGAAAGATAATAACGGTGAGTGCGCCGGTATCGATATCATTGCGATGGAAGATGAAGCGGAAACTGAAATATCAAAAGTTTTTCATCCTTCAGAACCTTATAAATTTTTAGATGTTTCAGCATATAAAAAAGAAGCTTTATTGAAGCCAGTAATGAGGGATGGTAAAATGAACATCGAAAGAAGAACACTTACTGAAATTGCCGAATATAGTAAGTCGAGATTGGCCGAATTGCCTTTAGAGTATAAACGCTTCAATAATCCACATATTTATAAAGTCAGCATTTCAGAAAAGCTGAAAGAAGAAAGAGATCGATTAATTAGCGAACACAAAATGTAACTCTCATGAAAGCTTTAGTTCTTATAGATGTACAAAACGATTTTATGCCGGGTGGTGCTTTAGCGGTTCCTGGCGGAGATGAAATTGTGCCAATTATCAATAAACTTCAGGAGAAATTTGATTTGGTAATTGCCACTCAGGATTGGCATCCTGCCGGGCATGCCAGTTTTGCAAGTACCCATAGTAAAAAAACGTTCGAAGTAATCGATCTAAACGGAATCGATCAGGTAATGTGGCCAGATCATTGCATCCAGGGAAGCGACGGTGCAGCATTCCATAAGGATTTGAAATTGGATAAAATTGAAGCCATTTTTAGAAAAGGAACAAATCCTGAAATCGATAGTTATAGCGGTTTTTACGATAATGCTCATTTAAAATCTACAGGTTTAAGTGGATATCTAAAAGAGAAAGAGGTTAACGAACTTTATTTTGCTGGTTTAGCCTGCGATTTTTGTGTCGCTTTTAGTGTTAAAGATGCTTTAGCTGAAGGTTTTAAATCTTTTTTAATTGAAGATGCTACCAGAGCGATTGATGCTGAAGGTTTTAAAAAAGCAAAAGCTGAAATTGAAGCAAATGGAGGTAAGATTTTAAATTCAGATGAAGTATAAATTCTTTTTTGTAGTAATTGTATTGTTGCCTTTTTTGAGTTGTAAAAATGATGAAACTCAAAAAAACGAAACAGCGACTATTCCTGAAGATCTATATGTGATACCGTCTGATAGTATCCCCGAGCGTACAAGAGCTTCAGCTTTAAATCTTGAGGAATATCAATTATTTATTGATACCACCAAGACTTCAAAATTTTACGAGAATCTAGTTTCAGAAGTTTCTTTAGAAAGTAAAGATCAATCTAAAGCAATTTATCGGTTTATCGAGCTAAAGAAATATAATGATCGTTTCGTGATTTATAAGCCATGCAGTGGTAAAGTTCCTCGCTATTATATTTCAAAAGAAAAGATCGTCACAAAAGGGAATCTTGAAAATATAGAATATCCTTTAAAAGACTTTATGCTTTCTGCCGGAAACCGTGTGTTGTTTAAAGATGAACAAGGTGTATCTCTAGGCCTGAAAGAAATCAACGAGCAGGTAGTACAATTGAAATATCCAAAACTTAATCATTCCGTTTATCTCACTTCAGTAGAAAATCTAAGAAACTTTGAAATGATGATTAATAATTGTCTGGGGGAAAAAGTAAGAGAATTCGACAAATTTCAGGAATAAACCCTAGAAGTTAAGATAATAAATATAACCGAAGTTTAACCATACCGACCAATCATTAGATTTGTTTTGTGGCCCCTGTACATCAAGCCCTTCTACATAATCGCTACCGTAATATTGCCATTTAATTTCAGCAACCAAATCGCTATTTCTTCCTAACCTATAACGAGTTCCACCACCAAAAATAAGATTGTAGGTAATATCATTGTCTAAATTCAAACCATCTGTAAAAGAAGGGAAAAGTACTCCCGGACGATCGAGCGGACCAAGGTCACTATAGGCATCGGGCATATAATATGCTAAATGGGCTCCTGCTGTTATATAGGGTGAGAAGCGATAAGAAAAGATAAGAAACTCTCTAATTTGGGTAAAATGCCATTCTAGTTGTGTCCCAAATTCTATTAGTTGCGTTTCACCATGCATGGCACGTAGCATCTCTCCTCTGGGGTTGTTTTGGTAAGAAATAGGGCCGTAATGGTCTAGATAGGTATGAAAATAATCAATTTCTGTACGTACTCTAAAAAAGTCTTTAAAATAATTAGTTTGAGTATTATTACCGGTAAATACAAAATTCATATAATGCTGAAAACCGATGCCAAAACCGGTATTCAAATAAAGGTTTCTAAGCTCACCTCGCTGGCCATAATCTGTAGTAATAGCAAGTGGCCCTGCTGTCACTCCAATTTCATGTAGCACCTGCCCATATCCTAAATCAGATAAAAGGCATAAAAAAACGATCAAAAAACTAATACGAATCCGCTTCAATACAGGGGTTTATAGAATATATCGGCAAATATATGAAAAGAAGGTTAGCTTCAATTTAAATTGATTTTTTCTTTTTTTTTTGAATTCGCCGGAAAGTTAATATTATATGAAAAACTAAATTTTTGGCGCTATTTTTTATATATCTCATATATTTGCACCTCTAAACAACATATTCTTTAAAACAAATTTAAGCGACACCATATGGAAAAAAATATACAAGATTTCTTGGATAAAGTGTCTCAAAGAAATCAAAACGAACCAGAATTTTTACAAGCGGTTCATGAAGTTGCTGAAACCATTATACCTTTTATAGAACAAAATAGTAAATATCAAAATACCAAACTATTGGAGCGCATGGTAGAGCCAGAGCGCGTTATCATGTTTAGAGTTACATGGTTGGACGATAAAGGGGATATACAAATTAACCGCGGATATCGTATTCAAATGAATTCTGCAATCGGGCCATACAAAGGCGGATTACGTTTTCATCCATCAGTAAATCTAAGTATCCTTAAGTTTTTAGCTTTCGAGCAAACCTTTAAGAATAGTCTTACAACATTGCCGATGGGTGGTGGTAAAGGAGGATCAGATTTTGATCCCAAAGGAAAATCTGATAATGAAGTGATGCGTTTTTGCCAAAGCTTTATGACAGAGCTTAGCAAGCATATAGGATATAATACCGATGTTCCTGCCGGTGATATAGGAGTAGGTGCTAGAGAAGTGGGCTATATGTTTGGGCAATACAAAAGAATTCAAAACGAATTTACTGGTATATTAACGGGTAAAGGTCTTTCTTATGGAGGTTCCTTAATTCGTCCCGAAGCTACCGGGTACGGGAATGTATATTTTACCCAGAATATGCTTAAAACAAAAGGTGAAAAGCTAGAAGGGAAAACAGTAGTAATTTCTGGATCTGGTAATGTAGCGCAATATGCTGCAGAAAAAGCAATTCAGCTTGGAGCAAAAGTGGTTACGATGTCTGATTCTCAGGGATACGTTCACGATGAAGATGGGATTGATGCAGAAAAACTTCAATACATCATGGAGCTTAAAAACGAAAAACGTGGTAGAATTAAAGAGTATACTGAAAAATATACCAATGCCAAATTCTATGCAGATACCACTCCATGGGAAGTAAAATGTGATGTAGCATTGCCATGTGCAACTCAAAACGAGTTAAAAGAAGAAGATGCTAAGAAATTAGTAGATAATGGATGTATGTGTGTTGGCGAAGGAGCTAACATGCCATGTACTCCAGAAGCTGTGGAAGTTTTTCGTGATGCGAAAATTTTATTCTCTCCTGGAAAAGCTTCAAATGCCGGTGGTGTAGCTACTTCAGGATTAGAAATGACGCAAAACTCAATGCGTTATAACTGGACGGCTGAAGAAGTAGATAAGAAACTTCACGAAATCATGAATGATATTCATGAGAAATGTGTAGAATATGGTACCGATAAAGATGGTCATGTAGATTACGTAAAAGGAGCAAATATCGCTGGTTTTGTTAAAGTAGCCGATGCAATGTTAGCCCAAGGCGTTGTATAAACTTCAATACCGATAAATAATTAAAAGCCGCTTTTAAAAGCGGCTTTTTTTATACCTTCCGTTGCCAAAATCCTATAGTCAATTCGATGATCGTAAATTCTAAAGCAATTGTAATTAGCGCGCTAAAATATGGGGAAGCAGATCTTATTGTAAACCTGTATTCTTTAGAAAGTGGGTTGCGCACCTATATGCTACGCGGAATTTTAAAATCGAAAAAAGGGAAATTTAAAGCCAGTCAATTTCAGTTGCTAACTCAGCTCGACATCGTCGCGAGCCACAAGAATAAAGGCACCTTAGAGTATCTAAAAGATGCTAAGGTTATAAACACGTATAATTCGTTACACACTAACATGATCAAAGCAAGTTTGGTGATGTTTATTGCTGAAATTTTAAAAAGTGCAATTAGAGAAGAAGAAGCTAATCCTGCATTATATCACTTTTTGGAAACCGCCTTTAGTTGGCTTGATTTGCACGATAAGATTGCTAATTTTCATATAATGTTTTTGCTGAAATTATCTGGATTTTTAGGTTTTCAGCCAGACGATTTAAATACAGAGCAGCCATTTTTTAATTTGCTGGAAGGAACCTTTGAATCTGTTAAAACCAATGAATATTGCATAGAAGGCGAAAATCTTGATATTTTGCGAGCATTTTTAAATGTGAGCTTTAATGATATGCAGCAGATAAAATTAACGGGCGAGCAGCGATCTGATTTTTTAAAAATGTTGGTGTTGTATTACGAGTTGCATATCGAAGGATTTAGAAAGCCAAAATCTCTAACCGTACTCAACGAAATCTTTAATTAATGCGTTTTTTAGTCTTTTTCTTCTTTATTTTTTTAAGCGGAAATTTATTTTCTCAACATATCATTGTTCTCGATAGCGCTACAGAGGAGCCGTTAAGCGATGTCATTATTTTTAATGCTGAAAAGGCCAAAACCAGTTTTAGTAATTTTGAAGGTCGCGCCGATATATCAAAATTCGATACTTCTGAAGTCCTTTTTTTTCAGCATGTTTCGCATCAATTATTTGAAATTATAAAGTCTGAAATCAAAGATCAGATCGTTTATCTTAAGGAAGACCAGAATAAGCTCGATCAGGTAGTGCTTTCCGTAGCAAAATTTCAGCTTAAAAAAGATGAAATTCCGCAGAAAATAGTCAGCATAGACAAAGAAGACGTTTTATTAAACAGCCCACAAACTTCCGCAGATCTTTTAGAAAGCACCGGGCAGGTTTTTGTACAAAAAAGTCAGTTAGGCGGCGGGAGTCCAATGATTCGTGGTTTCGCGACCAATCGCGTCTTAATTTCTGTAGATGGAGTGCGAATGAATACCGCCATTTTTAGAAGCGGAAACCTGCAAAATGTGATCAACATCGATCCTTTGGCAATCGAAAGGTCTGAAGTTATTTTGGGTCCGGGATCGGTAGTTTATGGAAGTGATGCAATTGGCGGTGTGATGAATTTTTATACGCTAAAACCTCGATTTTCGTTTGGAGCGGAAACTTCGGTTAGTGGTAATTTCTACGGAAGATATTCATCAGCAAATAATGAGCAAACTTTGCATGCAGATGTTAATGTTGGAAGACGAAATTGGGCATTTCAAACCTCGGTTTCCTATTCCGATTTTGGTGATCTAAAAATGGGAGAGCATGGCCCCGATTCTTATTTAAGGCCAGAATATGCGGTAAGAGAAAATGATAAAGATGTGATTTTGCAAAACGACGATCCATTAATTCAAAAACCAACCGGATATACGCAGCTTAGCTTGCTAGAAAAAGTGAAATATATGCCCAATGAAACCTGGAATTTCAACTTAGGGCTTATTTACAGTGAAACTTCAGATTATCCAAGATATGATCGTTTGTACCGAAGAAGAAATGGGCAGTTACGGGCAGCCGAGTGGCATTATGGGCCGCAGCGATGGTTTTTAGGCGATTTTAAAATCAATAAAAAAGGCAATGGTGAACTTTATGATAAAGCGCAATTTATGCTGGCATATCAGTTTTTTGAAGAAAGTCGCCACGATCGTGATTTTGGTTCGGAAATTTTATTTAATACTGAAGAAAATGTAGGCGCTTATTCGGCGAATCTTGATTTCGAAAAAGCTTTTGAAGGCAGCAAATTGTTTTACGGACTAGAATATGTAAATAATCAGGTAAAATCTGAAGGTTTTCAGGAAAATATAAACTCTGTCGTAGAACAACAAACTGCTTCCCGATATCCAGATAATTCCAATTGGAAATCTTTGGCAGCGTATGCAACGTATCAATGGCAAATTCAGGAAGATCTAAATTTCCAGTCGGGTTTACGATATAATCATATTTTATTAAATGCGAAATTCGATGAAAATCTATATGATTTTCCGTTTAGGGATGCCGATATCAATACGGGGGCATTGACAGCCAGCGCCGGAATTAACTGGAAACAAAATCAATACTTGCAATGGCGTGTAAATGCATCTACTGCCTTTAGAGCACCAAATATTGATGATGTTGGGAAGATTTTTGATTCTGAGCCAGGCTCAGTGGTAGTACCTAATCCCAACCTAAAACCCGAGTATGCTTATAATGCTGAAATTGGAGTGAATTGGTCGCCGGCTGAAAATATCCGTTTTGGTTTTGCAGGTTTTTATACTTGGTTGGAAGATGCGATGGTACGCCGTGATTTTAATTTGAACGGGCAAACAGAGATCGACTATCAGGGTGAAGCAAGCAACATCCAGGCCATCCAAAATGCATCTAATGCTCATGTTTATGGAGTTGAAGGAAATATTGAGGTCGATTTTTCAGTGGCTTTAAGACTGGCTTCAAAAATTTCTATCACCGAAGGAGAGGAAGAATTGGATGATGGCTCGGTAGCACCTTTAAGACATGCTGCCCCACTATTTGGGAATACGCATTTCATCTGGCATAAAAAGAAAGTAAAGCTCGATCTTTTTGCGCAATATAACGGAGAGATCAGTTATAAAGATTTAGCAACTTCAGAGCAGGGAAAAGCCTATTTGTATACGGTCGATGCGAATGGAAATCCATATTCGCCATCTTGGTATACTTTAAATTTAACCGGGCAGTACGATTTAGATGAAAACTGGTTGCTCACTGCTTCAGTCGAAAATATTACCGATCAGCGTTACCGAACGTATAGTTCTGGAATTGCAGCTGCCGGGCGAAATTTAATTATTTCAGCTAGGTTTAGGTTTTAAATTAAGTTTTAGGCAATACCGTTAATTTTTTAGATTTAAACTAACTTGTTAGTTTAAATGATTATATTAGTAATTTAACAATAAATACCCGTTTCAATAAACTATTTTTTTTATTAGTTCGCTAACTGTTCTAAAAAAACTCTGAATTTTAATAAATTCAGGTCTTTAGAGTGTGGATAGTAAGAGGAGTTAAGGAAAATAGATTTATTGGAAGACTTTAAAACTATTGGGAGTTATGGCTAATAAATTTTACATCTTACTATGTTTTTTAGGGTTCGCAATTATAACAAAGGCTCAATCTAATACGGAGAATAGTAATACTTTTTACTTGAATGTATTTATAGATTCGAATAAAACTATTTATGTAGAAGAAGCAAAAACCTCTTTTCAAAATGTACAAAAGCAGGTGTCTGAGATTTTAAGGAATCAACCTTTTAAGATAGATCAACAGATTATATTTAGAATCTTTGGGGATAAAGATCTTGATATGGGCTATATCATGGATGTAAATGCTGAAATGAGAAAAGCAATTCGAGAAAATATGAAAACAGAACGCTACCTTTTAGAAACGAAAAAGTTAAATATCGATGGTGAAAACTGGTTCCAGAAAATCGATTTAAAAGCTTTAAAGCAATAAAGGATTTAGAGCGCTACATTTTTAGATGTTGGAGACCAGAAAAAGTAAACATTTTTATATTGAATTCCGAATGCTAAAATGGAAAAACCTATCACTTCGAGTGATTGCGAATTTAGAAGCAATTGTATCAAGAACTAAATTTTCGTCAGAATTTAGAATTTTAAAAGAATGTCACCGAAGATTCAAGAATCTAGATTCTTATGCTTAATTCTTTAATCAAAGCTAAAGGCTAGAATCTCTGCAAACCATTAAACACCCGCCGCAAACTATTTTCAAAACAAAAGAAAAAACCTATATAAATATTACGTTTTCTTTAATTCGGTTTTACCATTACATTAAAATTCCTAAGAATGGGTAATTTAAGCAGATACCGACCGCTGTTTTAGCAAAATTCCTTATTTTCGCACATCATTAGAAATTTTGAGGAAATGAGCACAAAGTTCCCTGAATATAAAGGACTTGACTTACCAAAAGTTGCAGAGGAGACATTAAAATATTGGAAAGAAAACCAAATATTTGAAAAGAGTATAACTTCACGTGAGGGTGAAAAGCCATTTGTGTTTTTTGAAGGCCCGCCATCGGCAAACGGATTGCCGGGGATTCACCACGTGATGGCAAGAGCAATTAAGGATATTTTTTGTCGCTATAAAACTCAAAAAGGATTTCAAGTTAAACGTAAAGCAGGTTGGGATACTCATGGTCTTCCGGTAGAGCTTGGCGTAGAAAAGGAACTTGGAATCACCAAAGAAGATATAGGCACTAAAATTAGTGTAGAGCAATATAACGAAGCTTGTAAAAATGCGGTAATGCGCTACACCGATGTGTGGAACGACCTTACCGAAAAAATGGGGTATTGGGTAGATATGGACGATCCTTATATCACCTACAAGCCAAAATATATGGAGACGGTTTGGTACCTGCTAAAAGAGATCTATAACAAAGGTCATATTTATAAAGGCTATACCATTCAGCCATATTCACCAAAAGCAGGTACGGGTTTAAGTTCTCACGAGCTTAATCAGCCGGGAACCTATCAGGATGTTTCGGATACTACGGTAACCGCAATGTTTAAATCTAAAAAAGAAACACTTCCGGCAGGATTAAAAGAGTATGCAGAAGAGGTATTCTTAATTGCCTGGACAACCACTCCATGGACGCTTCCTAGTAACACCGCGCTTACTGTAGGCCCAAAAATTGAATATGTAGCGGTAAAAACGTATAATCAATATACGTTCGAGCCTATTACTATTTTGGTGGGTAAACCGCTTGTGGCTAAACAATTCGATAAGAAGTTTAAGCAGGTAGAAAGTGAAGAAAAACTTAAAGCTTACAAAGAAGGCGATAAGAAAATCCCTTTTTTAATTGGCGAAACTTACTTAGGAAAAGATCTAGTAGGAATCGAATATGAGCAACTATTGCCATACGCGCTGCCTTATGAAAATCCAGAAAATGCATTCCGTGTAATTGCTGGTGATTTTGTAACTACAGAAGATGGTACCGGTATTGTACATACCGCACCGACTTTTGGTGCAGATGATGCTATGGTTGCCAAACAAGCAACTCCTGCAGTGCCACCAATGTTGGTGAAAGATGATAATGATAATCTAGTCCCGCTAGTTGATTTACAAGGAAAATTTAGACCAGAAATGGGCGAATTTGCTGGTAAATATGTGAAGAATGAATATTACGGCGATGGTGAAGCACCTGAAAAATCTGTAGATGTAGAAATCGCTATTAAGCTGAAGGAAGAAAACAGAGCTTTTAAGGTTGAAAAATATGTGCACAGTTATCCAAACTGTTGGCGTACCGATAAGCCAATTTTATATTATCCGTTAGATTCCTGGTTTATTAAAGTGACCGATGTTAAAGATCGTATGCACGAGCTAAATACCGGAATTAACTGGAAACCAAAATCTACCGGAGAAGGTCGTTTTGGAAACTGGTTAGCCAATGCGAACGACTGGAACTTGTCTCGAAGCCGATATTGGGGAATTCCGTTACCAATTTGGAGAACCGAAGATGGTAGAGAAGAAAAGATCATTGGCTCTGTTGAAGAATTAAAAATTGAAATCACAAAAGCTGTTGAAGCAGGAGTGATGGACAAGGATATTTTTGCTGATTTTAAAATTGGCGATATGAGTGAAGAAAACTACGCTAATGTAGATCTTCATAAAAATGTGGTAGATACGATTACGTTGGTTTCTGAATCTGGAAAACCAATGAAGCGTGAAGCCGATCTAATCGATGTTTGGTTCGATTCTGGTTCTATGCCTTATGCGCAATGGCACTACCCATTCGAGAATAAAGAGAAAGTAGAGAAAGACTGGCGTAAAGCCGATTTTATTGCTGAAGGTGTCGATCAAACCCGTGGTTGGTTCTATACTTTACATGCAATAGCAACTATGACTTTTGATGATGTTGCGTATAAAAATGTAGTTTCAAACGGACTCGTTTTAGACAAAAACGGACAGAAAATGTCTAAGCGTTTGGGTAACGCAGTAGATCCGTTCGAAACTTTGGCTGCTTACGGGCCAGATGCTACACGGTGGTACATGATTGCTAATGCGAATCCGTGGGATAATTTAAAGTTTGATATCGAAGGAATAGGAGAAGTAAGCCGTAAATTCTTCGGTACACTATATAATACCTATTCATTCTTTACGCTGTATGCAAATATTGATAACTTCACCTATGCTGAAGCTGATGTTCCGTTAGCAGAACGTCCTGAAATCGATCGTTGGATTCTTTCAGAATTACATACACTTATTGCAAAAGTTGATAAATTTTATGCAGAATACGAGCCAACCAGAGCAACCAGAGCCATTTCAGAATTTGTTCAGGAAAACTTAAGTAACTGGTTTGTGCGTTTAAGCCGTAGAAGATTCTGGAAAGGCGATTACGAGCAAGATAAAATTTCAGCATACCAAACCTTATATACTTGTCTTGAAACTGTAGCCAAGCTAGGTGCTCCTGTAGCGCCATTCTTTATGGATGCATTATATAAAGATTTAAATAGCACTACTAATAAAGAAAATTACGAGTCGGTTCACACTTCTTTGTTCCCGGTTTACGACGAGAAGTTTGTAGACAAATCTTTAGAACGTAAGATGGAAAAAGCACAAACAATTTCAAGTTTGGTACTTTCACTTCGTAAAAAAGAAATGATCAAGGTAAGGCAACCACTGCAACGCATCATGATTCCGATTTTAGATCAGCAACAGGGAGAAGAAATTCTAGCCGTTCAGGATTTAATTAAATCTGAAGTGAATGTAAAAGAAGTGGAGCTTATCGATGATGCTTCAGGCATTTTGGTAAAACAAATAAAACCGAATTTCCGTGTTTTAGGACCTCGTTTCGGAAAGGAAATGAAGCACGTGGTTGCTAAAATTAATCAACTTCAAGCCGATGATATTGCCACTATTGAAAAAGAAGGTAAAATAGATGTTGAAGTAAATGGAGAATTGATTACTTTGGACGCCAGTGAAGTGGAAATAAGTTCACAAGATATCGAAGGTTGGTTAGTGGCCTCTAGTGGAAATATAACAGTAGCCTTAGATGTAAATATTTCTGAAGAATTAAAGAAAGAAGGTGTTGCCAGAGAATTGATTAATCGAATCCAAAATATGAGAAAAGATAGTGGATTTGAGGTGACCGATACTATAAATGTAACCATAAAGAAAGACGGGATTGTCGAGGATGCTGTCAATGAAAATTTAACCTATATCAAAACTGAAACTTTAACTGCAGCACTCGAACTTGCAGAAGTAGTAAACGATGGAGTAGATGTTGAATTTGATGATGTTACTACTAAATTATTAATCACAAAAAACTGAGCCTATGTCAAGTGATGTAAAAGAGCGTTTTAGCGACGCAGACCTGGCTGAATTTAAGCAGCTAATTCAAGGCAAAATTGCCAAAGCTAAGGAACAACTAGAAATCTATCAAAATGCGTATAAAAATGATGGTAATAATGGTACAGATGATACCTCACCAACATTTAAGGCATTCGAGGAAGGTAGCGAAACGATGAGCAAAGAGGCAAATTCTCAATTAGCCATTCGTCAGGAGAAATTCATAAGAGATCTTAAAAACGCATTAACGCGTATAGAGAATAAAACTTATGGTATTTGCCGTGTAACCGGAAAGTTGATTAACAAGGAAAGATTAAAGCTTGTTCCTCATGCTACACTAAGTATTGAAGCTAAAAATATGCAGAAATAATCTTACTTTAAGATAAACAGCCAACGCTCCTTAATTTTAGGAGCGTTTTTTGTTGTCTTATAATTGATGAACAATTTGCAGAAATATTTTGTTTTAATAGCGCTATGTATTTTTGCTAATCATAGCGAGCTTTTCGCACAAAGAGATACGCAAAACATTCTAAGTTCAGATTTTAATGAGATTGTTTTTGATGCCGACGAGGTTTTTAAAATCAATATTTATAGTGAAAATCGAGAAACGGTAAAATTCAATACACATTCTGAAGGAGAATATTTTAATAATATTCAGCTGAAGACAAAGCTAGATAACGGAATTTTGATTTTAGAGAGTCAATATCCAGAGCGCTTAGTTGGAGGTTTTGATAAGCTTAGTGCGCACAAAGTATTTTCTTTTGAAGTTGATATTTATATTCCGGAGGGAAAAATAATGACTATAAATTCAAATTCAGCTTCGATAATTATTAAAGGCAAATTTGAAAGTTTAACAGCTAATCTTCAACGAGGATATTGTATTTTAAAAAACTTCGATGGTAACTGCACGGTTAATACCTATAAAGGAGATATTACAGCACAGGTGGCTTCCGGAAAAGTTACGGCTAAAAGTAGGAATGGAGAAGTTTTTGTCGATCAACACTTATCTGGAATGCACCAAATTAAATTAACTTCTATTAATGGAGATATAAGCGTGCAAAAAACTAAATAATTACTATTTTTGGTGCGTTTTTAACAAAAAAAGAAATGTCTTTAAAGAAAGCAGGCTTAATTATATTTATTGTTCTTTTAATCGATCAGGTTTCTAAGATTTATATCAAAACCAACTTTATGCTTGGTGAAGAAGTAAAAGTTTTAGATTGGTTTAGAATTTTGTTTGTTGAAAACGAAGGAATGGCCTGGGGAACCAAAATTCCCGGTCAATACGGCAAACTGGCGCTTACTTTATTTAGATTAGTAGCAATTTTTGGAATAGGTTATTGGCTGGTGGATTCTATTAAAAAGAATGGAAGCCGAATTTTGATTACTTCTATTGCTTTAATTTTTGCCGGTGCATTTGGAAATATCATCGATTCTGTTTTCTACGGAATTACTTTTAGCGATAGCTATAATAAAATAGCGACCTTTTTACCTGAAGGAGGAGGCTACGGGACACTTTTCCACGGAAAGGTGGTAGATATGCTCTATTTTCCTTTATATGAAGGCTATTTACCAGATTGGATTCCGTTTTGGGGTGGCAAATTTTTTACTTTTTTCGAGCCTGTTTTTAATATTGCAGATTCTTCGATAAGTATTGGTGTAGTTTTGTTGCTGCTTTTTAATAAAAGAGCTTTCCCGAAAGAAGAGAAGGAGTAGTTAAGTTTACGGTTTACAGCTGTTACCTTTAATTGTATTCCTATCTGGAAAAAATTGGGATATCTCCGTTTCTTTGCTGCGGGCGAAGAAAATTGTCATTAAAAGGGACTTCATTCAAAATTATGACTTAAGAATTAAACATTAATAAGAAAGTCTATTTTCTACAGTCTAAAAGCGAAACGGTCTATATTCTACGCTCTAAAACTTATAAACCTGCTTGGGAGTAACGCAGTAATCAAGCGGAATGTCACTAGAGTAGACATCTTCAAAAGCATCTTCAGCTTCATAAAAAGAAAGGCCGATTTTAATAACATTGGGTTTGCAGGAACTCAAAAACGTATCGTAATAGCCTTTTCCGTAGCCAATGCGATGTCCTGTTTTATCAAACGCTAGTAACGGCACAAAAACAACGTCTATATTATCTGGAGCGATTTCAATTCCATCGACAGGTTCAGGGATGTTCCAGCGATTTTTCTGGATTTTGGTGGTGTCGGTAAGTAAATAATTAATTAGCGCATTTTGCTCAATATCAGTTCTGGGAATCACCACATTCTTATCTTTTCCTTGTAGAATATGTAAGATGAATTCGGTGTCAACTTCCATTTGTTCAGCAATGCTTAAAAACAAATGGTAAAATTCGTTCTCCCAGATGTCTAATTTCAGCAAATTATTGGCAATTTCTAAACTGAGTTCTTCAATAACTTCCGTAGAAAGTTTTAATCGTAAGGCTTTGTATTTTTTACGTAACTGGTGCTTATTCATCTATATTTTTTGATAAAGATGAGATGTGGAAAATAGCATCTCCCTGATAAACGATTGGGGCTTCGTTAACGTTAATGATGTAGCCCTGGCTACGGGATTTAATTTTATGTCTAAACTTTCCGTAGGGATCGGTGATAGTACCTATATATTCTCCTTTTTCAACATGCTTACCACAGGGAACTTTTAGATGTAAAAGTCCGCTGTATTTAGCGCGCATCCATGAAGTGTTTTCAATTAAAATTGATTCGGCATGAGCATCTGGTAGATCAAATTTAGGCTTTAGCATGTCAAGGTGATTAAGAATTCTCATTGTACCTTCAACACCGTGTCTTGCAATTTCTTTATTACTATCCTGTGATTTACCACCTTCAAAAAGTAAGATAGGGATTCCCATTTTTGAGCAAGTTTCGCGATACGACTTGGTAATCGTCGTGGAAACCACAGTAAATGGTGCTTTAAAGATATTAGCAAGTTCTATACTCTTTTTGTCGCCTTTTTTTACTCGAATTTGAGCTACATTAAATCTACTGGCGCCTCCTGTGTGAAAATCTAAACAGAAATCTGCAATCGGTAAAATTTCTTGTACAAATTGAAATGCAAACCTTCCGGCTAACGAACCATTTTTGGTTCCCGGAAACATTCGGTTAAGATCCCGACCATCAGGAAATTCTCTCGCCATATTTAAAAAACCAAATACGTTTACTACAGGTATACAAATGGTTGTGCCGCATTTAGGTTTGTTAATTTCTTTGCTTATGAGTTGTCTTACCACTTCAACGCCATTCAATTCGTCACCATGGATTCCGGCAGTAATTAAAACCACAGGCCCCGGGTTTTTGGATCGCTCGATAATCACAGGAACTTCTACCGATGTTGTCGTATAGAGTTTTGCCATGTTAAGATTAATCGTAGCGCTTTTGCCGGGTAAAATCTTTTTGCCCAGAATTTCCAGGACGTTATCTTTTGTGATTTGAGGCATAAAAAAATTAGGCGTGTTTTTCGATATATCTAATGATGGTTTTGGCAATATCTTTCCCTGTAGCTTTTTCGATCCCTTCTAAACCTGGAGAAGAATTAACTTCAAGAATTAATGGCCCGCGTGAACTTTGTAGCATATCTACACCGGCAACTCCAAGTCCCATTGCTTTTGTAGCTTTTACCGCTGCAATTTCTTCGTCATCACTAAGTTCTATAGATTCTGCGCTACCGCCTCGGTGAAGGTTAGAACGGAATTCTCCTTCCTTTCCTTGACGCTTCATTGCACCAACTACATGACCGTCTACCACAAATGCTCTAATATCTGCACCTTTTGCTTCTTTAATAAATTCCTGGACGATCACACGAGCCTGTAAACCGTTAAATGCTTCAATAACAGATTCTGCTGCATTTTTAGTTTCAGCAAGAACAACACCAACACCTTGTGTTCCTTCTAATAGTTTAATTACCAATGGTGGTCCTCCAACCTGACTGATAACACCGGAAACATCTCTCGAGTAATTTGTAAATACTGTTTTAGGAAGGCCAATTTTAGCACGAGAAAGTACTTGTAAACTTCTTAATTTATCCCGGCTTCTTACTAAAGCTTCGCTATCTGTAGTCGTAAAAGCTCCCATCATCTCGAATTGGCGAACCACAGCAGTACCATAAAAAGTAACCGAGGAGCCTATTCTAGGGATAATCGCATCTACATCTTTTATATAGTTACCCTTATAATAAATATTTGGGTTTCTCCTTTCAATCACGATGTCACACTTTAGTGGATCTACGACCTCTACTGTGTGTTTACGTTTCTGTGCGGCTTCAATTAGCCGTTTTGTGGAATAAAGTTGTGAGTTTCTGGAAAGGATTTTAATGTTCATCGTTTTGGTGTTGCTGGTTAAAGGATAAATCGATTAATTGTGGATCTACAATAAATTTATTGCTTAAAAATTTTCGCCCTAAAAGAACAGGGAAACGCATTTCCTGGCGTGACGACAAAGAAAGTGAAATTTTATAAACTTTATTAAAAAGCTTTATCTTAGATTCAATCTGATAACGCTTTTGGATGATGCCGTTGCTGCTTCTAACATAAATAATTTCATAATCTTTAAAAGTGAATTCTTTACCATTGTACGATTCATGTTCATCATCAAGAAATTTACAATGCAAAACTTCATCTTTTTCGATAATCTCGTCGCAATGAATAGATGAAGTATAGGCACCTGTATCTATTTTTACCGAAATTTGCTCTAAATCCAAAATTGGGAAATCGGCTTTATCAAAACGACCAATAATTGTTTTTTTGTTTTCGCCCATATACACAAGATAGCCAAAATAAATGTTTTCAGATTTTACTGAATTATAAAATACTTTTAAAACTTCGAATTTCTGTATTCTTACTGAACTAAAAAAATAAGTAAGAAGGCCAAATTACGACAAATTTTAGCTAATTTTTTTCGAAATACCCCCAAAAGATATTTTAAATTTGAAGTGATGGAAACACCTTCTCTAGATGTACAATTAAAAACTTTGCCTAACAGTCCCGGCGTGTATCAATATTTCGATAAGAACGGGAAGATTCTTTATGTAGGTAAAGCCAAAAATCTAAAAAAGCGAGTAACTTCTTATTTTACCAAACGCCATGATAGTCATCGTATTGGCGTGATGGTAAAAAAGATTAATGAGATTAGGCATATAGTAGTTTCGTCGGAAACCGATGCATTATTATTAGAAAACAATCTAATTAAAAAGCTTCAGCCGCGGTTTAATGTGATGCTGAAAGATGATAAAACTTATCCCTGGATCTGTATTAAAAATGAGCGTTTTCCAAGAGTATTTCCAACTAGAAGACTTATAAAAGATGGTAGTGAATATTACGGACCTTTTACCAGTTTTAAAACCGTAAATACCTTACTCGATTTAATAAAAGGGCTTTATAAATTACGTACCTGCAATTACGACCTTGCTGAAGATAAGATTAGAGAAAACAAATTTAAAGTTTGTTTAGAATATCATTTGGGAAACTGTAAAGGCCCATGCGAAGGTTATCAGGGCGAAGCAGAATATAACCGAAATATCGATCATATTAGGCAAATTGTAAAAGGGAATTTTAAAGATTCGCTAAATCAATTTAGAGAACAAATGCAGGAGCATGCTGAAAATATGGAATTTGAAGATGCGCAACGAATAAAAAATAAGATCGATGTTTTAGAAGGCTATCAATCCAGGTCTACGGTGGTAAACCCAAAGATCAATAATGTAGATGTATTCTCTGTAATAAGTGATGAAGGCTATGGCTATGTGAATTTTCTTCAATTAATGCATGGATCGATTATCCGTTCGCATACTATAGAGATGAAGAAAAAGTTAGATGAAACCGATGAAGAATTGCTTGAGCTTGGTATTACTGAAATAAGGCAGCGTTTTAATTCGAAATCGCCTGAAATATACGTACCTTTTAAACTTGATTCCTGGGACGATGTAAAAGTAACCGTGCCAAAACTTGGCGATAAACGTAAAATAGTAGAATTATCAGAGCGAAATGCCAAATATTTCCGTCAGGAACGGTTTAAGCAAATGAAGATTGTCGATCCAGATCGCCATGTAAATCGTATCATGGCACAAATGAAGGAAGATCTTCGACTAAATGTAGAGCCAAGGCATATCGAGTGTTTTGATAACTCTAACATACAGGGAACTAATCCGGTAGCAGCTTGCGTTGTTTTTAAAAACGGTAAACCAAGTAAAAAAGATTATCGTAAATTTAATATCAAAACTGTTGAAGGTCCCGATGATTTCGCATCGATGGAAGAGGTAGTTTATAGACGCTACAAGCGTTTGTTGAATGAAGATGAAGAATTACCGCAATTAATTATTGTCGATGGAGGGAAAGGACAACTTCGCAGTGGCGTAAAGGCTTTAGAAACTTTAGGCTTGCGAGGTAAGATTGCCATTGTAGGTATTGCTAAACGTTTAGAAGAACTATTTTATCCTGGCGATCCAATTCCGCTGTATTTGGATAAAAGATCGGAAACCTTAAAGATTATTCAGCAACTAAGAGATGAAGCCCATAGATTCGGAATCACCTTTCACCGAAATAAAAGAAGTAAAGCTGCGTTAAATACAGAGCTTGAATCTATAAAAGGAATTGGGGAAAAAACGGTGGTAGAGCTTCTTAAAAGTTTCAGGTCTTTAAAACGAGTTAAAGAAGCTTCAGAGAAATCACTGGCCGATGTTGTGGGAAGTGCTAAAGCCAAAATTGTTTACGACTATTATCACGCAGAACCATCAGATTAAATGAAAAAAGTCCTCTGTATTCTATTATTGTGTAGTTCACTTTTAAGTTTTTCTCAAGAAGAAAAATTAAAAGTAGGGCTAGTGTTGAGTGGAGGAGGCGCAAAAGGTTTGGCTCATATAGGGGCTTTAAAGGTAATAGAAGAAGCTGGTGTGCATATCGATTATATAGCCGGCACCAGTATGGGGGCAATTGTTGGTGGTTTGTATGCTTCTGGATATACCGCGGCCGAGTTAGATTCTATTGTAAATCATACCAATTTTAATTTGCTAATTCAGGACGAGATTCCCAGAACAGCAATGACTTTCTACGAAAAAGAAAATACCGAACGGTATGCGCTAACGCTTCCTTTTGATAATTTTAAGGTCGGTTTTCCTTCCGGTTTAAGTAAAGGTCAAAATATTTATAATTTGATGTCTGGCTTAACCGTTCATCTGAACAATAAAACCGATTTTTCTAAATTACCCATTCCATTTTTTTGCGTTGCTACCGATATTGAAACCGGTGAAGAGGTGATTTTAGATAAAGGATCCCTCGCAAAATCTGTGGCAGCAAGTGGCTCTATACCTTCTTTAATTGCTCCTGTGAAAATTAATGATCGATTGTTGATAGATGGCGGAGTAGTGAATAATTATCCGGTTGAAGAATTACGAAGACGTGGTGCCGATGTTATTATTGGGGTGGATGTTCAGGATTCTTTAATGAATCGTAAGGACTTAAAAGGTGCGTTCGATATTTTTACACAAGTAAGTAACTTCAGGACGATTAACGATATGAAGCATAAAATTCCGAAGACCGATATCTATATTCGTCCCGATATTGGTAAATTTTCAATTTTATCTTTTGAAGAAGGAAAAGCTATTATTGATTCTGGTAGAGTTGCAGGCGAAAAACAAGTTGATGCCCTACGAGCATTGGCTGAAAAGCAAGGAACACATCATCAATCTTTCAAACGAAAGCCTTTAGATTCGCTAAAACTAAGCCGGGTTGATCTTGCAGGAAATACCAATTATCCCCGCTCTTTTATTTTAGGACGCTTGCGATTGCAAACCCCTGGTAATTATAGTCTTTCAGAAATTAATTCTAGTATCGATTTCTTATCGGCTTCTGGAAACTTCGACAAAATAAATTATTTTTTAAGTCCAGAAGAAGATGAATCGTATGCCTTGAATATTAGTTTAGATGAAAGTGAAAATAAAACGTATTTAAAGCTTGCCCTGCATTATGATGATCTTTATAAAAGTGCGGCGCTGGTAAATTTAACGCGGAAAAGTTCGATTTTCACTAACGATGTGACTTCAATGGATTTAATTGTTGGAGAAAACCTTCGGTATAACTTTCAATATTACATCGATAAGGGATATTATTGGAGTATTGGTATAAAGTCGCGTTTTAATACTTTCGATACCGGGGTTAATTACAGTCTTATTCAGGATGATATATCTCAGCAACAATTAAATATTAATAAAATTGATATCGATCTTAAGGATATTACCAATCAGTTTTATGTAGAAACACTTTTTAAGCAGGTTGCGTCTTTGGGGATTGGTGCCGAGCATAAGTATATTAAAGTATCTTCAGAAACTATTAATAGTGAGACAGAAGTAGATGTCCAAGGAACCGAGTTTGAAAATAACGATTATTACAGCGCTTTTGGATATCTAAAATATGATTCTTTCGATAACAAATATTATCCCAAAAAAGGAGTTTATTTTAATGGAGATTTTCATATTTATCCCTTCTCATCTGCAGACAATTTCACCGAGTTTTCGATTGCTAAGGGAAAAATTGGTTATGTGTTTACGCCAATCACTAATGTTAGTTTTCGTTTATTTTCTGAAGCAGGATTTAAAATAGGAAAGGGCGATCAGCAAACCTTAGATTTTCTTTTAGGCGGCTACGGAAATAATTTTATTAATAATATGGTACCGTTTTACGGTTATGATTATCTAAGTATAGGTGCAGACAGCTACATAAAAAGTCTGGCTGAAGTTGATGTGGAGCTTTTTAAAAATAATCATGTTACTTTAAGTGCTAATATTGCTAATGTAGAGGAAGATTTATTTTCTACCGGAAACTGGTTGTCGTTGCCAGATTATACCGGTTATGCTTTAGGTTACGGTATAGAAACCTTTTTGGGGCCTATGGAAGTGAAATATTCCTACTCTCCTGAAGTGAATTCGTCGCAGTGGTTTTTTAGCTTAGGATTTTGGTTTTAGTCAGAATTTCGAGAAAATATTTGCTAATCGCAGCGATGCTGTTTGCTTTAGAGATTTTAATCGCAAGCTTTGTAAATGGCGGTTTTATAAGAAATGTGCTAGGCGATTATATTGTAGTGTTTTTAATCTATTATTTCTTTCTATCCTTTTTAGAAACCTCCAGAATAAAGCTCGCCATATTCGTATTATTTTTAGCTTACACCATCGAATTGTTGCAGTATATAAACATCTTAAAGCTTCTAAAAATAAAAAGAACCATAGCCACAACTATGATTTTGGGTTCTTCTTTCGATTGGTTGGATATGCTTGCTTATACTTTGGCTTTTTTGACTCTAATTTTAATAGCCAGGTTTAAACACTCTAAGTGAATTACACTTCAACATTAATCATATTAAAAGCTTCTGCAACGAGCTCAAAGCTTCTAAAACGCAAATCTTTACTAAAACTCATTGTAGAGATCATTACTTCATCAACGTCAAAATCGCTAGCAAGGCTGCTAATTTTTTCCTGAACGCGATCTGGAGTACCGGATATTATTCTGCCGGCATTATAATGTAATCGCTGTTTTTCGAATGATGTGAAATTGTGATTTTTAATATCTTCAAAAGCAGGCAGTTCTTGATAATTACCTTTATCAAACTGCAATAAAATATAATCGATATACTTTCGCATCTGGTTTGCTTCTTCTTCCGTTTCGCCACACATTACAAAAGATGAAACTAAAACCTTAGGTTCGGGCTTGTTTTCAGTAGGGATAAAATTTTTGCGATAGTTCTCTACTACGCCAGGAGAAATACTCCCGTTTATAAATTTTGCCACCGCCAGATTTAATCCGAGATCTGCCGCTATTTTCGCACTGTCACCGCTACTGCTTAAAATCCACTGTTGCGGTGTTGTTTCCACTTGCGGCATGGCGTAAATAGACTCTGAATTTACGCTAGCATCATCTTTAAAAAATTGATTGATATGCTTAAGCTGACTTATATAATCTTCTTTCTGAAAAGTATTCGAAGGATTTAACAGGCTCGTACTGGTGTGATCGCCTCCTGGCGCACGTCCCATTCCAAGATCAATTCTACCGGGATATAGAGCTTCTAACATTCTAAAATTTTCGGCTACTTTTAAAGAACTGTAATTAGGAAGCATTATTCCTCCGCTCCCAAGTCTTATTTTAGACGTTTCGGCACCTAATCTTGCCAACAAAACCTCTGGAGTAGATCCAGCGATAAATTTAGAATTATGATGTTCAGAAATCCAAAAACGATGAAAACCTAAATTATCTGCAAAAACAGCGGTATCGATAGTTTCCTGAACCGCAGCTCTTGGAGTTGCATTGGTTCTTACCACTGATTGATCTAATATTCCAATTTTTAAATCGCGCTTCATGTTCAAAATCTTCTTATGTTATTCGGAATTTAGCAAAAAACCTTACATGCTAATTAAGGTATTGATTTTTAGATTTACGTTTCATTTAAGAAATATTAGTGCTTTTTTGTTTAAATTTATCAATAATCAATTTATATTCAAATAAGTTGATGATTTTTTAATTTTAGCTATCAAGAAAGCAGTTTAATTAAATATTTAATTATGCCTTTTTATCATAAGTTAGGTAAGGTTCCTCATAAAAGACATACGATTTTTAAGAAGCCAGACGGAAACCTTTATTACGAACAAGTTTTTGGTACTATTGGATTTGACGGGATGTCTTCGATTTCTTACCACGAGCAGCGACCTACGCAGGTTAAGGAAGTAAAAAAAAGTTGTAGCGTAAAACCTTTAATTTCAAAAGAAAATAATTTGAAGTCGTATCGACTAAAAGGTTTTCGTGTTCAGCCAGAACAAGATTATGTGGAAAGTAGAAAGGTGATTTTAACCAATAGTGATGTAAATATTATTCTAGCAGCGCCACAAAAATCTACCGATAATTATTTTTATAAAAATGCCGATAGTGACGAGTTATTATTTATTCATAAAGGAAGCGGAAAATTAAGAACGCATTTAGGGAATCTTGATTTTAAGTATGGCGATTATCTGCTTATCCCTCGCGGAACGATTTATAAATTGGATTTTGAAGATGAAAATAACCGATTATTTATCGTAGAATCCAGGCGACCAATCTACACGCCAAAAAGATACAGAAACTGGTTTGGGCAACTATTAGAGCATTCTCCATTTTGCGAACGTGACCTAAGACAGCCTTATGAACTCGAAACAAATAATGAAAAAGGTGATTTTTTAATCAAAATTAAAAAGCAGGAAGAAATTTTTGATACTATTTATGCTTCGCATCCTTTTGATGTGGTAGGTTACGACGGTTATAATTATCCTTATGCGTTTTCAATTCACGATTTTGAACCAATTACAGGTAGAATTCACCAACCGCCACCGGTGCATCAAACTTTTGAAACCGATGCCTTTGTAGTTTGTAGTTTTTGCCCGCGTAAATACGATTATCATCCAGAAAGCATTCCTGCACCTTACAGCCATAGTAATATTGATAGTGATGAGGTTCTCTATTATGTAGATGGCGATTTTATGAGCAGAAATGATATTGAAGCAGGGCATATTTCTCTGCATCCTGCCGGAATCCCACATGGGCCGCATCCGGGAGCTGTAGAAAGAAGTATCGGTAAAACCGAAACCGAAGAATTAGCAGTAATGGTAGATACGTTTAAGCCTTTAAAACTTACCGAAGATGCGATTGCTATTGCTGATGAGACCTATTATAGATCCTGGCTAGAAGACGAGGACAAATAGAAAACATTTAAAAAATAACGAATATTAAGATTATGTCTAAAGATAATTCATCCCTACAATTAGAAAAAGTAATTCCTGAAGCCGAAGATTTTCTTCCCATCTTAGGGACAGATTTTGTAGAACTCTATGTTGGGAATGCTAAACAGGCCGCTTATTATTATCAGCATGCCTGGGGATTCCAGCCGGTGGCGTATTCTGGTTTAGAAACCGGAAGGAAGGATAGTGTTTCTTATGTTTTGCAACAGGGAAAGATAAGGATTGTACTAACATCTCCTTTACAGCCTTCCGGAGAAATAAATGCGCATATCGATAAACATGGGGACGGAGTTAAGTTTGTAGCGCTTTGGGTAGATGATGCGAGAAAAAGTTATAAGGAAACCACCAAGAGAGGCGCTGAAAGCTATGTTGAACCTTATGAATTAGAAGATGATCATGGTAAAGTAGTGCTTTCTGGAATTCATACGTATGGTGAAACAGTGCATCTTTTTATCGAAAGAAACGCTTATAAAGGGCCTTTTATGCCTGGTTATAGAACGTATGCTCCGCTAGCCCAATCTCCAGAAACTGGCTTAAAATATATCGATCACATGGTGGGGAATGTAGGTTGGAACGAGATGAATAAATGGTGCGAATTTTATGCAAAAGTGATGGGATTTGCACAGATGGTTAGTTTTGATGATAAAGATATCTCTACAGATTATACCGCTTTAATGAGTAAGGTAATGAGTAATGGGAATGGTCGCATTAAATTTCCAATTAACGAACCTGCGGAAGGAAAAAAGAAGTCCCAAATCGAAGAATATATCGATTTTTATAATGGTGCGGGAGTACAGCATATCGCATTAGCTACAGATAATATTATTGAAACCGTAACAGCTTTGCGTGACCGTGGAGTAGAATTTCTGTATGTTCCAGAAACTTACTATGATGATGTGTTAGAGCGAGTTGGTGAAATCGATGAAGAACTAGCGCCATTAAAGGAATTAGGGGTGCTTATTGATAGAGATGACGAAGGTTATTTACTGCAGATTTTTACAAAACCAGTATTGGATCGACCCACGATGTTTTTTGAAATAATCCAGAGAAAAGGAGCGCAATCTTTTGGTAAAGGTAACTTTAAGGCTCTTTTTGAAGCAATAGAAAGAGAGCAAGATTTAAGAGGAACGCTAAATTAATCGAAAAATATTGATTTATAGGAAATTAAATAGCTTCTTCTTTATTTAAAAATCAATGATTTAGTTAAAGTTTATTTTTGGTTTTTTTTAACGGAAGAAATTGCAGAATTTTGCGCTCGCATTTTTGGAGTGGTTACCAAATTTGTTTTTTCATAATTTAAGTTTTAGTTGGTTAATAAGACAAAAAACCTCATCATTAATTTGATGGGGTTTTTTGTTTTGATACTTTTGGAATAGTAATTGTAAATTTCAAAAAAGTTAGTCTTTCAAAAATGAAACTACTTCAAATCTAAACCGATGATTAAAAAACTTACAATTACGATATTCCTCTTTTTTATTGCACTTTCATCACATGAGGCCCAAACTGCTTATGATGCTGGGGAGTGGTTCAAATTTAGAATTCATTACGGTCCCTTTAATGCCAGTTATGCAGAACTTCAGGTAAATGAAGATTATTTAAGCGGTACGCCCGTTTACCATATTGTTGGAACGGGAAAATCTACCGGAATGATGCATTGGTTCTTTAAAGTAGATGATAATTACCAAACTTACATAGATCGCAAAACAGGACAACCATTAAAATTTATCCGTAAAATAGATGAAGGTGGGCATACTAAAGATTTAGAGATTGATTTCGATCAAAAGTCGAATACTGCCTATGTTCATGATAAAAAGCATAATAAGAAAAAGACCTATTCTACAAAGGAAAATATCCATGATATGTTGTCGGCATTTTACTATATTCGCAGCAACATAAATGAGGAGGCGCTAGAGCCCGGTTATGAAGTTCATCTAAATCTTTTCATAGATGATGAAAATATGGATTTTAAGGTGAAGTTTTTAGGACGGGAAACCATAAAAACAAAGTTTGGTAAGGTTAACGCGCTCAAGTTTAGGCCTTATGTAATGGCAGGTAGAGTTTTTAAAGAGAAAGAGAGCCTTACTTTTTGGGTAAGCGACGATAAAAACAAAGTGCCTTTAAAAATTGAAGCCAACCTGGCGGTAGGATCTCTAGATGCAGATCTTGATGCCTATAAAGGTCTAAAATATCCCTTCAGGATTATTGTAGATTAGCATGGAAATTAAACCCGAAATAGCCGAAAGAATAGAATTACTTGAAGAGAAATTCAAAAATTCTGGTCAGGATATGGGTTCTTATTTAGACGGTCTGCTTTACGATCGTTATCTAACATACTGGGATTATATAAATCTGGATACACTTTTGAGCTTGCAAAAACCGGCAACTCATTTTCCCGATGAAGAAATTTTTATTACCTATCATCAAATAACCGAATTATATTTTAAGCTGATTATCCACGAGCAAAAGCAGGTAATCGAAAATCCTAATTTGACCGCCACATATTTTGTGGAAAAGCTAAATAGGATGAATCGTTATTTTAGAGTGCTTATCAATTCTTTTGATGTAATGATTAAAGGAATGGAGCGTGAACAGTTTTTAAAATTCAGGATGGCTTTGTTACCGGCAAGCGGTTTTCAGTCGGCGCAATTCAGGATGATTGAATTTTATGCGACTCCGGTTCAAAATCTGGTAGAATATAAAATTAGAAAACAGTTCAATTTAGATAATTCCGTAGAAGAATTATTCGATAATATTTACTGGAAAAAAGGAGGTATAGACCTTAAAACCGGTGAGAAGACCTTAACCTTAAAGCAGTTCGAAAAAAGATATACGCCCCGATTTTTAAGAATTGCGAATGAGGTTAAAGGTAATACGCTTTACGATTGCTATCAGAACTTAGCGCCAACTGATAAAAACAATCAAAATTTAATTAAAGCTTTACGTACTTTTGATACCAGTGTAAACGTTAACTGGTTGCTTATGCATATTGGTGCTGCTCATAGATATTTAGATAAAGGGAAAAAAACGGTTAAGGCAACCGGAGGAACAAATTGGAAAGAATTTTTACCACCGGGATTTCAAAAAATATCATTTTTTCCTGAATTGTGGAGTGAAGATGAGCATAATGAATGGGGTAAAGATTGGATAAACCACATGTTTAATACTGAAAAATAAGAACAAGAATTGAAGAAATTTAGTTTTTTATTCCTGCTATTGTTAATTTTTGCAGGATGTAAAGAAGACAAAAAAGAGCAAGCTATAGCAGAAACTAAAAAACCAGCACCCAAGCCGGTCGTTAAAGAATATGGCTTTGTTCTGGACGATTTCGACGTGGTTGTAGATACCATAGAGCGAGGTGATAATTTTGGATTTATTCTGGATCGTCACGGTGTCGATCGTGGGAAGGTTTTTGAAATTTCGCAGACCGTTAAGGATACTTTTAACCCTGCCCGAATAACTGCTGGTAAAAAATATCTTATTTTAAAAGCTAAAGATTCGGCGCATACGCCACTTCATTTTATATATCAGAATAATAAAATCGATTATACGGTTGTAAATATTGGTGATAGCATTTCAGCATTTAGTGCTAAAAAGCCTGTTTCAATAAAAAGAAGAGAAGTTTCTGGAGTGGTAACGTCTTCTTTATCTGAAGCAATGCAAGCCCAGGGATTAAGTAATCTTTTGGTATATCAATTATCTGATATTTACCAGTGGAGTATTGATTTCTTTAAACTTCAAAAAGGAGATCAATTTAAAATGATCTATAATGAAAAATATATCGACGATACGATTTTCGCCGGTGTAGAAAGTGTAGATGCAGCTGTTTTTAAACATTCGGGCAGACCATTTTATGCGTTTAATTATGAGACCGATTCGGTAACCGGGCAAGCAAGTTTTTATGATGAAGAAGCTAAAGCTTTGCAAAGCTTTTTTCTAAAAGCACCTTTAAATTATAGTAGAATTTCTTCTAGATACCAAAGACGAAGATTTCATCCGGTTCAAAAAAGATGGAAAGCACATTTGGGTACAGATTACGCGGCACCAACTGGAACGCCAATAAAAACCACTGCAGACGGTACAGTAATCGCTTCAAGTTACACCTCTGGAAACGGAAATTATGTAAAAGTACGTCACAATAAAAAATACACCACTCAATATTTGCATATGAGCAAGCGAAATGTAAGAAAAGGACAGGCCGTAAAACAGGGCGACGTTATTGGTTTTGTAGGAAGCACAGGGCTTGCTACCGGGCCACATGTGTGTTATCGATTTTGGGTAAATGGAAAACAGGTAGATCCTTATCGCCAAAATTTACCAACGGCTAAGAAAATTGAAGGTGAGAAGAAAGATGAATATTTCGCTTTTATAGCACCGCTTAAAGAAGAATTAGATAATATCTCTTATAAAAAGATCTAAAAAACGTTTCTGGCGGTTAGAATTATTATTTTAGGATATAATCGTCTGATACCAAAAAACCAGAAAAATGAAAAACATTAATCCAACTACAACACAAGCCTGGAAAAAATTAGCGTCTCACTATGCAGAGACTAAAGACCATTCTTTAAAATCCTTATTTGAGAAAGATCAGGATAGAGCTTCAAAATTCACTGTAAAGTGGAGCGATTTTTATGTAGATTTCAGTAAAAATAAAATTACAGAAGAAACCAAATCACTTCTTATTGATCTTGCTGAAGAATGCGGACTTAAAGAAGCGATGAATGCTTATTTTGGAGGAGAGTCGATAAACCAAACAGAGGGAAGACCAGTATTGCATACCGCATTGCGCGCTTCTAAAAATGCTGAGGTTAAAGTTGATGGCGAAAATGTAATGAATGAAGTTGAAGAAGTTAAGGCAAAAATTAAAGCTTTTTCTTCGGAAGTTATTCAGGGCATCAGAAAAGGATTTACCGGAAAGAGCTTTACTGATGTTGTAAATATTGGTATTGGTGGTTCAGATCTAGGACCAGTAATGGTTACGGAAGCCTTAGAGTTTTATAAAAATCACTTAAATGTACATTTTGTTTCGAATGTTGATGGTGATCACGTACATGAAACTATAAAGGATCTTAATCCAGAAACTACGTTGTTTGTTATTGTTTCTAAATCATTTACCACCCAGGAAACCTTAACCAATGCAACTACGATTAGAAACTGGTTTATGAAAACAGCTCCAGAAGAGGAGGTTTCTAAACATTTTATCGCGGTTTCCAGTAACGTGGCCAAAGTAAAAGAATTCGGAATCGACGAGAATAATATTTTCCCAATGTGGGATTGGGTTGGTGGTCGTTTCTCTTTATGGAGTGCGGTTGGATTATCGATAAGTTTAGCTATCGGATATCCTAATTTTGATGCGATGTTAAGCGGAGCTCAAAAAATGGATGAGCATTTTAAAGAAACTGAATTCGAAAACAACATACCTGTGCTTGCTGGTCTTTTAAGTGTATGGTATAACAATTTTTATAAGGCAGAAAGTGAAGCAGTAATTCCTTACTCACAATATTTGCACCGATTACCAGCGTATCTGCAACAGGCGGTTATGGAAAGTAACGGTAAAAGTACCGATCGTAATGGTGATAAAGTAGATTATCAAACAGGTTCAATAATTTGGGGGGAGCCGGGAACAAATTCTCAGCATGCCTTTTTTCAGTTAATTCATCAGGGTACCAAATTAATCCCAGCCGATTTTATTGGCTATAAGATATCTTTGTTTGATGATAAAGATCATCACAAAAAACTGATGGCAAACTTCTTTGCACAGACCGAAGCTTTACTTCAAGGGAAAACTGAAGAAGAAGTTAGCGCTGAACTTACTTCTAAAGGAATGAGCGAAGAAGAAATTAAAGAATTGCTTCCATTTAAATTATTTGATGGAGATAAACCAACAACTTCTTTCCTTATCGATAAGCTTACTCCAGAAAGTCTGGGTAAACTCGTAGCGATGTACGAGCACAAGATTTTTGTGCAGGGTATCATTTGGAACATTTTTAGTTACGATCAATGGGGAGTAGAATTAGGTAAGCAATTAGCTAGTAATATTCTAAAAGATATAGACAGCAAAGAAATCGAAAATCATGATTCTTCTACAAGTAATCTGTTAAAGGTTTTCCTAGCGAAATAGATAAACGTTTATAAAGTACTTGACAAAAAGCACTCTTTTATAAGGGTGCTTTTTTTTTATGGCAATCAAATTATGGCAAGCTTATCAACATACTAGCAAATCTTAGTAAACTCTAAAAATATAGCGTGAAAATATATAAAATATCATTAATATGAATCTAAAATTTTAGATAGAATAAAAATACACCAAAAGTGATCTCGCTACTAAAAGTTTTAGCCCCTCAGTTTCAGTGGGTTTTAAAAATGTTTTAGTTTTGACACGCATAATGATGTTAAATCCAAATCCTTAACATTACGTTAAACTCAGGTTTTTGAATTATAACTTCTTTTGCGTTGAACTAAAATCAAATCAAACAAATTTTACACATGAGGAAATTAATTACCTTATTAATGCTGTTTTTTACAGTAGGAATTTTTGCTCAGGGAACTATTACCGGTACGGTAATGGACGCTGAAATGAATGCGCCGCTTCCCGGTGCAAATGTTATGATTGTTGGTACTAACACTGGTACCACTACAGATTTTGATGGAAACTTTTCTTTAGAATCTGCAAAAGCTTCTGGAACAGTAAGAGTAACATTCGTTGGATTCGAAAGAAAAGATATCAAGTTCGATCTTAGCGGTGGAACTCAGGATCTTGGAAATATTATGCTTGCTTCTGATGCTGATGCTTTATCGGAAGTAGTAGTAATAGGATCTGGAGTAATTGATGTTGCTATTGGTAGACAAACTCCTGTAGCAGTAAGTACTGTAACTTCTAAAGATATTCAGGCAAGAGCCGGTAACGAAGAATTCCCAACGTTGTTAAGAAGTATGCCTTCTGTTTATGCCAACACTTCTGGTGGTGGTTATGGTGATTCAGAGGTTAGAGTACGTGGTTTTGATCAAAGTAATACTGCTGTATTATTAAACGGTCAGCCAATTAATGGAATGGAAGATGGTAACATGTACTGGTCTAACTGGCAAGGTGTAAGAGATATTGCTAATGCCATTCAGGTTCAAAGAGGACTTGGAGCTTCAAAGCTAGCAATTTCTTCTGTAGGGGGAACAATAAATATTGTAACGCAGTCTTATAACAATACCGAGAAAGGATATGTGCAACAAGATATAGCTAATGGAAATTATACCAAATCTACTGCATATTATTCTACAGGAAGTAACGATTTAGGTTGGTCTTCTACTTATATGCTTTCTTACTGGCAAGGAGATGGTAACTTTTATGAAAATACTGAAGGTAAAGGTTTAACATATTTCTTTTCAGTGGGTTATAAACCTTCAGATGAGCATGCCTTCAACCTTTTATTTACTGGAGCACCACAAACTCATGATCAAGCTTACCAAAATAGTCTTGCTGATGCATTAGAATATGGTAGAGATTATAATAGTAATTGGGGTTATAGAAATGGTTCAGCTTATAATGAAAGAACTAATTTTTATCATAAACCAGTTGTGAACTTAAACTGGGATTGGGATATGTCTAGTGATTCTCAATTGTCAACCGTTGCTTATGCTTCTGTTGGTCGTGGAGGAGGAACAGGTCCTTTGGGTTACTATAGCAATAAAACTAATGATAATGGGCAAATTAATTTCGATGAAATTATTGCTAATAATAGAGGTTTAACTCCTACAAGTATTAACGGATCAGATTATATAATTGGTAATAATCCAGATATTGATGGTGATAATGGATATATTACAAGAGCGTCTGTGAATAATCATTTCTGGAGTGGTATAGTTTCTAACTTTAATCATCAGATTAATGAAAATCTAGAATTTAACATAGGTGTTGATGGACGTTATTATCAAGGGAAACATTATAGACAAGTAGTTGATTATCTTGGGTTAGACGGATGGTATAACAACAAAATGGATGCGATTCCAAACGGGCAAATTGCTTTTGAACATTATGATGTAAATTTATTTGATCCAACTTTTGAAACTGCCAGAGCAGATCAAAGAATAGATTATGGTTATTCGGAAAAAATAAGTTATTTAGGAGGTTTTGGTCAAGTAGAATATAAAACTGACGTATTTTCTGCATTTGTTCAGGGTGCACTTTCTACGCAACATCACCAGCGTTTTGATTATTTTAATTATTTATTGCCAGATGATCAAGAATCAGCATATATTAAAAATACAGGTTATAATATAAAAGCTGGATTAAACTTTAATATTAACGAGAATCATAATGTGTTTGTTAACGCAGGTCATTATTCTCGTCAGCCTTTCCATGATAATTTATTTTTAAATTATAAAAACGATCTAAACCCATTAGCAGAGAATGAGGATATTACAGGAATTGAATTGGGGTATGGATTTAATAATAGTTTCCTAAGCGTTAATTTAAATGCATATTTCACTAAGTGGGCAAATCGTGTAGATACCAATTCTACTCGACTAGATTTGGATAATGATGGTATAGACGAAGATTATTTCGCTAACTTTTCAGGTATCGAGCAAACCCATTATGGGGTAGAATTAGATTTTAGAGCCAGACCAATTGACGCTCTTACTTTTACTGGTTTCGTTTCTTTAGGTAACTGGGAGTATTCAGATAATACACGTCAAAGTTTATTTTTACAGGAAGATCTTTCGCCAGTAGAAGGTTATTCTGCAATCACTTCTTATGTAGATGGACAAAAAATTGGAGATGCACCTCAAACTTCTATTAACTTAGGTCTTCAATATAATATTTTAGATAATCTGTCTGTTAATGCAGATTGGTTTTACTATGCAGATCTTTATGCAGGTATAGACCCTGTAAGCTTTACAGAAGAAGGTAACGAAGTTGTAAAATTACCTTCTTACGATATTACTCGTATAGGAGCATCTTACGAAATAGATCTTGGAGGTAGAAAATCTTTAACTTTTAGAGGAAGTATAGACAACTTATTTAATGAAGTTTATTTAACAAGTTTAGCAACAAATAGACCTGTTACTGATGGAAGTACTACTTATAAAGGAATTAATACGTCTAATCGAGGATATTGGGGATTTGATCGCCAATGGAGTTTAAGTGCTAGATTTAGTTTCTAATTAGTATTTATAATAAACAAAAAACCCCTCCATTATGGAGGGGTTTTTTGTTTATTAAAATCTATAATTATTCAATCAATTGATTTGAAACTTGTCAAAAATTAAGGAGTAAATTACTCAAACTGCACATTCTTACTTAGCTTTGTTCGTGATACCTTTTAATATTAGCACCTATTTACTTACATTAAAATTCTGCAAATAGAGTGCTTTAAAAATTAGAAATTTATTATTGAAATATTTTTCATCATATTGAGTTGTATATTATGCAATTTGGAGCATCTAGTTGTGATGATTGCTATGATGTGTTAAGCATCCTTTTTTGCAAAACAGAAGAGAAAATTAGCTTAAAAACTAATTTTTAAAGCTTTATAAATATTTATAAGATTATTTTTTTGATATGGATTTTTAAAAAATCTAGCCTGTATTTATATAAAATTATCTTTTAAGATATTGAAAACTCTCATTTCTGGCGAGATTTTTTTTATTTATAATAATTGGGTTTGTTGGGATTACATTCTTATTTGTTAACACTGTGTTAACATTGAAGATCGTTTAATTAATTTCTTTTGCGGCGATCTAAAATCAAATCAAACATAGTGCAATGAAAAAAATTACAAATCTATTATTTGTAGCATTCATGATGCTTACCGCTTTTGCGCAAGCTCAAGGAGTTTTAACAGGTAAGGTTGTTGACGGTGAGACAGATACCCCACTGCCTGGTGTAAACGTAATTGTGAAAGGAACATCGATTGGAGTTACTACCGATTTCGACGGTTTATTCGAAATTAAAGTAGAAGAAAATCAAGGAATACTTAATCTTTCCTACGTTGGTTTCGCTTCTAAATCTCTTAATTTTACTTTGAACAACAGTGAAGAAAAAGATTTAGGAACTATTCAACTAGAAATGGACGAAGGTGCTTTAGATGAAGTTTTAGTAACAGCTTACTCTTTAGCAATAGATCGTAAAACTCCAGTTGCAGTTTCTACAGTTAAGTCTGAAGAAATAGCACTAAAGTTGGGTACTCAGGAATTTCCGGAGATTTTGAAGACAACTCCTGGTATTTATGCTACCAAACAAGGTGGCGGATACGGAGATGGTCGAGTTAATATTCGAGGATTTAACTCTGAAAATGTTGCCGTGATGATTAATGGCGTTCCTGTTAATGATATGGAGAACGGGGCGGTATATTGGAGTAACTGGGCAGGTTTAGGAGATGTAACTTCTACAATGCAGGTACAGAGAGGTTTGGGAGCTGCTAAAGTAGCAGTGCCTTCTGTAGGTGGTACAATTAATATTGTTACTAAAAGTATTGATGCTATAGAAGGTGGAAAAATCATGTCTTCTATTGGGAATAATGGTTATTTAAAATATGGAATGACTTATTCTACTGGTCTTTCTGAAAAAGGTTTTGCTGCTACTGTTTCAGCATCAAAAATTTCAGGAGATGGTTATGTTAACGGTCTTGAATTTAGTGGATATAATTACTTTGTTAATTTATCTCAGCAGATAAACGAAAATCATCTTCTTTCTTTCAACGCATTTGGTGCACAACAAGAACACGGCCAACGTTATACAAGGTTTACAATTGAAGACTATAAAAGATCAGAAGCAGGACCTAGAAGGTTTAATGCAGATTGGGGATATAAAAACGGAGAAGTTTATAACTCAGCTTATAATTTTTATCATAAACCACAAATTTCTTTAAATCATTACTGGACGGTTAATGATAAAACGAATATTTCTACCGCTTTATATGCTTCTTTTGGATCTGGAGGAGGTCGTAGAACAGATGGTGATAAAATTGGAGCAGACGATTATAGGTTAGGAGGATTTGATCAGCCAATAGATTTTGATCAAATTGTTGATGAAAATATTGAGCGAGGATCTATGGGTGCAGGTTCATCAGATATGATTTATGCTTCAAAAAACAGCCATGAATGGTATGGGATTCTTTCTACTTTTAAAAACAGAACGACAGATAAATTAACTATTTCAGGAGGTTTAGATGCAAGGTACTATATAGGATCTCACTGGTACGAAATTACCGATTTATTAGGAGGCAGCTACTGGATGAATGATAGATCGAACGATTTAAACGAAGGACAAGCATTGCAGGTAGGAGATACTTTCGGGAAAGATTATGATGGACAAGTAATTCGAGGTGGTGTATTTGGTCAGCTAGAGTATGATGTGTTAGATAATTTAAATGTTTTTGCTTCTGCAAACGTTTCTAGAACAGTATATAGTTTAGAAAACAATCTTAAAGATATTGAAAAGAAAAATTCAGATCACGTATATTTTACTGAATATGGTGTAAAAGGTGGAGCAAATTATAATTTCACTGATAACCAAAATGTATTTGCTAATGTAGGCTACTTTACTAGAGCGCCTTTTCTTACTAATGTTTTTCTAAATGCTACAGGTTCTACAGAAGCTAATACAGATGCTGTAAACGAGAAAATATTTAGTGCCGAGTTAGGATATGGGTTTAGATTACCTAACTTAAAAGTAGCTTTAAACTTATATAGAACAAATTATATGGACAAAGCGGTAGCGGGATCATATTCTAATCCAGATGATCAAAATACTAGGTTATTTTATAACCTTCAAGGTGTGGATGCCGTTCACCAAGGGATAGAGTTAGAAGCATCTTACAACATTACTGATAAATTCAAAGTTAACGGAATGCTTTCTCTTGGGGATTGGGAATGGCAAAATAATGTTGAAGGCGTAAAACAAGATGAGGATGGAAATGTAACTGGTAACATTTTTGTTTACTCGAAAGATTTAAAAGTAGGTAATGCAGCTCAAACTACTTTTGCTTTAGGTGCTAGTTACGATTTCGCCCCTAAATCTACACTTTTCGTAGATTATAATTATGCAGGAAATATGTATGCAGATTATTACGTTGAGGATAGAGATGATCCTGATGCTGAAGGAATACAAACATGGAAAGCACCAGAATACGGATTGTTCGACTTAGGAATAAAACATGCTTTTGATTTTGGCCCTTTTAATGCATCATTAATTGGAAGAATTAATAATGCTTTGAATACAGAATATGTGTCTGATGCGAATGATCAAGGAAATGGCGCTCAAAATGCTCTAGTATATTTTGGAGCAGGAAGAACTTACAGTGTAAGCTTTAACCTTAAATTTTAAACATAAAAGATAAAAATATAGAAATGAAAAAATTTTTCACTCTAATAGTAGGCTTAACCACTCTTTTATCGGTTGGTTGTGATCCTATGGACGATATTTATGATGATATCGACACCTCTTTTGTAAATGAAGCAATCTTAGAGATCGAGCTTACAGACGAAGATTATGAAATGCTCGGTTTAGAGGAAACAAAAAATTTCAATAGTGTTGATGAAGCAATAGCGCTAATTCCTAATCTATTATCGAAAAAGTATCCTACATTAACCAAGAATTCTTCTGCAACTGTTTCCTTTAATGTGAGTGGTGGTACTGCTTATCGAGTAACTGAATATACTGCAGTGAATTCTGATTATACAGGTGATAAATATTTTGCAGATCTTAATGATGTACAGTCTTTTCTGTCTAATAAATATCCAGAAGCAAAAGAAGGTGATTACGTTGTTTTAACATACACAACTAAAGCTACTCAAAATGAGTATATACTTAAAGAGGATGATTTTATTTTACTTGGAGATGAACTGGCTTCAAAATATCCTGACCCTGCTGGAAATGCAGCCAATTTTAAAAATTTTGATTTAAGATCAGATAGAGATACTTACTGGAGTGATGCTATGATTCTTGAAGCATTAAACATTGTTATGACAGATGTTTATCCTTCAGCGCCTGATGGTGAAAAATATACCGTAACCTATAAAACATATGATGGTTCTTCAGGTAACCAAAGTAAATCGCTAATTAAAACATCTAATGGTTTTGAAGTAGATGCTAATGCTTCAGAGGCTACAGAAGTGATTACAAAGGCTTATGCTTTTATTGATTCTGATTGGGATGAAGCTCTAACTTTAGAAAGAGCCGATTATACTGCTATGGGGCAAAGCTATCCCAATTTTGACGATGAAGATGAAGCGGCCTATAAGTTAGGTATCTATTTAAATAAAATGTATCCATATGCAGAACCTGGAGATCAAGTTGCGTTAACATATGATTATTATAATGGAGGCTCAACAGCTCCTGTATATGCCAATTTTATATTCAAAGATGGAGGGTTTTCTATTTTGCCTTCAGATCCAGAAGATATCGAGGATGTAAAAAGTTCATATCAGTTTTCTTTCAATGGAGAAGAGTGGATAGGAGAAGTTATTGTAAGGTATCAATTGACTGATGCAGATTACGATGCTATTGCTGAAGAATTTAAAACTAAGTACGAAGCACAAGCTGATAACCTAGAAAACTATGGTAATTTCAATAGACAAGGATCCAGTAATAGCTGGACTGATGAGATGATGGTAGAAGTGATGTCATTTTTACTTAATTCCATCGCTGCAGATGCTGAAGCAGGTCAAAAATATATCGTTACCTATAATTCTTATCCTGGCCCATCAGAGACATTGAACTTGGTTAAAGCTGAAGATGGAACTTGGACTAAACAAGAGTAATATAACTTGAATTTTAAAATATAAACCTCCTACATATTTTGTTGGAGGTTTTTTTCTCCTATTGAAAATTTCTTAAATAAAATTATATATAATGAAACAAAATAAAACCATATTAAGATTAGCTGTTGCGTTCAATTTAGCGCTTTCTTTAGTTATTTCAGGTTGTAGCAGTGATGATGATATTAACCTAACAGATGATTCGGTAGATACAGGTTCTGAAGTTGAGCTACCTGTTGCCAAGCCAGATAGTTATACCGTGTTTGAAAATGAATCTCTTATTATTAAAGATTTATTAGCTAACGATGAAATTTTTGAATTTGGTCGCGTAGGAGCAATAGATGATGAATCAGAAGAAGGTGGTGAGATTATTGATAATAGAGACGGTTCTTTTGTTTATACTCCTGCAGAAAATTTTACAGGAGAAGATAAATTTGAGTATACTTTATACGATGCAGAAATCCCTGCTAATAAATCTGAAACTACAGTAACTGTACTAGTAGAGAAAAAGCCTGTTGACGGTCCTATATTGGGAGATGCTGAAGTTGTAGAATTCAATATTCCTGCTGATCTAGAATCGTATTATGAAGATGTTACATTTGCAAAGGATGAAGATTATACTTATGCTGTTTTGCACAATCTTACAGAAGATAAGCACACCACGTATTTAAGTTACGGAGAGCGTCATGATTATTTATATTCTGCAGATGCAGATTTAGATAACGCTGAGAATGTAATTTTATATTATAGCGGCGAGAGCCGTGATGCTAGAGAGTATGAGTCAGGTAACAATTCTCATAAGCCTCAGACATTCAATACAGAGCATACTTACCCGCAATCTCTTTTTGACAGAGAAGAGAATATAAGAGGGGATTTGCATCATTTACGCGCTGCCGATAAAGAAGTAAACTCCTTACGTTCTAATTATCCATATGCAGAAGGAAGTGGCGAATATAAGCTTATAGGTACAAATTCTTTTTATCCTGGGGATGAGTGGAAAGGTGATGTAGCGCGTATGATACTTTATTTAAATGTACATTATAGCTTAAGTTTTGACCAAGTAGGAAACTTAGATCTTTTCCTTAAATGGAATAGAGAAGATCCTGTTTCAGAATTCGAGATGCAAAGAAATAATGTAATCGAAGCTGCGCAGGGTAATCGTAATCCATTTATAGATAATCCATATCTTGCAACTCTTATTTGGGGAGGTGAAGATGCGGAAAATCGATGGGAATAGCCTACTTTTGTAAAAAAGATAATCATGTACCAAACTGTTCAATTTATACATTCATACTGGGCTTATCTAGTTGTAATTATGCTAACCGTAGCAGCTGTTAGCGCCATTATTGGTTGGGTTTCTGGTAAAGAATATAGTGCCGGCAATTTTAGAATTTCGCTATTTACGCTTATTGTTTCCCATATTCAGTTACTTATTGGGATTGTACTTTATTTTACAGCACCATATTTTAAAATGTGGGGCGAAGTTGGGATGAGCGGAGTAATGGCTGATGATACACTTAGATTGTATAATATGGAACATCCACTTATGATGATTATTGCTATTGTTTTAATCACCGTAGGATATTCTAAACACAAGAAGAAGCTAACCTCTACGCCAAAATTTAAAACTTTAGCGATATTTTATACGATTGCTTTATTGGTACTTCTTTCAAGAATTCCTTGGAATGCTTGGTTGTCGTAAAGAAATATAGTCTATAACTATTAAAAATCCTCGCTTTCAGTGAGGATTTTTCTTTTTAATGAGGTGTAGATATACAGGAAAATGATCGCTAAACCCACCTAAATAGCCATTATAGCCATAACTTCGGAAAGGGTAGTCTTTATACTGCCCGCTTGAAGTAATCAAATAATCTTTTTTGAAAATTCCGGCTCTATAGTATTGAAATTGCTCATAATTTTTAGTGGTCATAGCACCTGAAACTAAAATTTGATCGAATAAATTCCAATTATCACGATAGGCTAAACTTCCTAAGCCTCTTTTATACATTTTGAGCATGGGATTATAAAACTGAAATTGATTAGCCTTTTCTGAAGTTTTCAGCAGATCCTTCACATTTTCATTTTTAGGATCATCATTAAAATCTCCCATATTTGCAATTTTGAATGAAGGATCGATGGCCCAAAGCGAATCGCAAATTCTTCGATTCGTTAATGCAGCCGATTTTCTATAATTTCGGCTCGCTTTTTCCCCACCACTTCTGGAAGGCCAGTGATTTACTAAAAATGCAAAATTCTCAGCTTCAATACTTCCTGTAGTAACTAAGATATCCCTGGTATAAATTCTTTTTCCCTCATTGTTCTGAATAAAAACAGCAATAGCTTTTGATGTTTTTGGCGTAAATACATCTTTGTTATAGAGTAGTGCATTATCAATACCACGGCGATCTGGGGAATCAAAATGAATAACTTTATAATTCCGGTTTTGTAATTCCTCGGTATTCAATAGATCTTCGAGTACGCCATAATTTTCGATTTCGCATAAGCCAATAATTTCTGGACTGCTGCCAGAGAGTTCTGTTCCGATTTCAGAAAGAACCCGGCCAATATTATTTAATTTTAGCTGATATTTTGTTTTAGTCCACACGTCTTTACCTTCAGGTGTACGATCGTCATCAAATGTAAAATTGTCGTTTTCAGTATCAAAAAGGTTCTCAGTGTTATAAAATGCTACGGTCAAAACTTCATAAGCAGCCTGATCTTGAGCAACCAAATTTCCGAAGAAAAAGAGAAGTGTATAGTGTATTGGGTTCATTTTCAATCTCATAAGCTATATGAAATCAATGTTAAAATTATACTATAATAAAAATAATAAATACGGTTTAGTGTATAATTTACTAATTTAACGAATATAAGTAATTGTTTTTCAATGCGTAGTGCTGTTTTTGTTTGGACGATTGTATTTTTTGCTGGTTTTATTCAGGCTCAAGAAATAAAAATTTCAGGCAAAATAATTCACGTTCATTCCCAAGATGTAATTGGTGGCGTTACGATTCGTTTAGAAAATCAATTTTTAGAAGTACGAAGCACTGCTAGCGGAGAATTCAATTTAAACTATAATGATTTGGAAATGGGAAACTATATTCTAAATATTTCAAAATTTGGTTTTAAAACATTGCGCTTTCCTATTCTTATAAATCGAACAAGTTTAGATTTAGGTGCGATTACGCTTACTCCAGATTTTACCGAGCAGCAAGCGCAATTAGGAAGTGTTAACCTTAGCGAAAACGAGCTTGACGATGACCAAATTGATGCCGGTTTTTCTTCTATTTTGAATGCTGGAAAAGATGCTTTTTTAAATGCTGCAGCTTACGATTTTAGCCAGACATATTTTAAACCGCGTGGCTATGATAGCCAGTATGGCTTGGTGATGATCAATGGAGTTCCACTAAATAAAATCAGCAATGGTAGACCGCAGTGGAGTAATTGGGGCGGGTTAAATGACACGCAGCGAAATCAGGATTTTAATTTTGCGGTGAGTCCTGTGGATAATAACTTCGGAAGTTTGGCAGGATCTACAAATTTTGTAATGCGTGCCTCAAAATTCTCGAAAGGAGGACGGCTTACTTTATCGGCTGCCAATAGAAGTTACCGATCCAGGATTATGGCGACGTATAGCTCGGGTGAATTAAAAAATGATTGGTTTTATACTATTTCGCTTTCCGGCAGATTTGCTGATGAGGGCTATATGGAAGGAACCTCGTACAACGCAAAATCAGCTTTTCTTTCCGTAGAAAAAAAGATAGATGAAGCTCATAGTTTAAACTTTGCAGCAATTTATACGCCTAATATTCGTGGAAAATCGGCGGCGATTACAGATGAAGTTTTTGAACTAAAAGGAAGAAAATATAATAGTTACTGGGGATATCAGGGAAATGAAATTAGAAATTCCCGTCAACGGCGCGTAGAAGAGCCTATTTTGATGCTGAATCACTTTTGGGAACTCTCAGAAAATACTCAGATAGTTACAAATCTCGCCTACCAGTTTGGAAATATTGGAAATACCCGGATCGATTATGGAGGTACAAATTTAATTCGGTTTAACGATCAGGTGTCTTACGATGGCGGCGGCCAAAACCCAGATCCCGCCTATTATCAAAATTTACCAAGTTATTTTTTACGATTTAAAGGAAGTGAAAATTACGAAGCCGCATATCGAAGTGCGAATGCATTTCGAGAAAATGGCCAATTAAACTGGGATGCGATCTATGAAGCCAATATTGCTGAAACCAATGCAGGAAATAATGCCGTCTACGCCTTAACCGAAGACCGTAATGATGATCGCTCGATTTTTTTAAATTCCACTTTCGATCATAAAATAAATTCAGATTTTAAGCTGAATGGTGGAATTAATTTTCAGCATTTACAAAGCCATAATTATGCAAAAATCGATGATCTTTTTGGTGGAAATCGTTTTCTGGATATCGATTTTTTCGCTGCGCCAACAAATGATTTTACGCTGGAAGAGGTAGCTCAAAGTGATCTTCAAAATCCAAATCGATTGGTGGGTGAAGGGGAGACTTATAAATATAACTATGATCTAAATTCGACAAAATTAGAAGCTTTTTCTCAGCTTCAATTTATAACTAAAAATATCGAAACTTACCTCTCAGCAAAGGTTAGTTCAACAAACTATGATCGAGTTGGCAATTATCAAAACGGACTTTTTCCCGATAATTCTTTAGGAAAAAGTTCAGCATTACATTTTATGGATTTTGGTTTAAAATCTGGACTAACTTATCATTTCACAGGGCGTCATTCGGTTTCTTCTAATCTGTTTTTTGCTACTAATTCTCCAACGCTTCAAAATAGTTTTGCGAATCCGCGGCAAAATAATACGGTAGTTCAAGATCTGGATAGTGAACAAATTTATAGCGCAGATGTGACGTATCGTTATCGCTCGCCAAATTTCAACTTAAAAATTAGTGGATATTTCACTCAATTTCGAAATGTAACCGATGTTTCTTTTTACTATGTTGACGGACTTTCGGGCCTTGGCAGAAATACCACTACTGCATTTGTTCAGGAGATTTTATATGATGCCGAAAAACAGCATGTGGGAATCGAATTTGGTGCTGAAGCGCAGGTAACTTCTACGATTAAATTAAAGTCGGCCTTAGCGCTTGGACAATTTATTTTTTCCAATAATCCCAATTTGTATCTAACCAGCAATAGTTTTGCCGGCAATGTGAATTATGGGGAAACTCGCTTAAAACATTATCGTCTTGCCAACGGGCCACAGCATGCAGCACAAATAGGTTTTGAATATCGCGATCCCGATTATTGGTGGTTTGGTGTTACGGTAAACTATTTTGCAAATGCATTTATTAATGTGAGTCCTTTGTTGCGAACTTCAAATTTCGCTACCGATACAGATGGACTACCGCTTGAAAATTATGATGCGCAACTTGCTAGAGCGTATTTAAAACAAGAGAATTTAGGCGATTACTTTTTGCTGAATGCTATTGGAGGCAAATCCTGGAAATTGGGAGATTATTATGTGGGCCTTTTTATTAGCCTGAATAATATTTTGGATCAGCTTTACAAAACCGGTGGTTACGAACAATCCAGAAATGCCAACTTTATCAGCTTGCAGGAAGACCGTGAGCGCGAAACGCCTGTATTTGGCAATCGTTACTGGTACGGTTACGGCACTACTTATTTTGCTAATCTATATGTTCGGTTTTAAAAATGAAGAAATTTTTACTCCTTTTAATTCTTATTGTAATCAGTTGTGTGACGACAGATGATTATGACGTGCCACAAACTCAGGTTCCGGCAAATGTAAATATAGAAGGTAAGGAAATTAGCCTAAGAGCGGTAAAGAATAACTATGATGAAGAAACTGGTGATATTTTTACATTTTCGGGCGATCAATATTTTGAAGGCTATGTGATTTCTTCAGATCGAGCGGGTAATTTTTATAATGAATTGATCCTTCAGGATAGCCCTGAAAATCCGGAAGCGGGGATCCAAATTTTAATTGATGAAAATGCCCTTTATCAACGTTATAACTTCGGAAGAAAAGTTTTTGTGAAACTAAACGGATTAAGTATTTCAAAAAATAGTGGTTTAATTCAGCTAGGAAAGCAAAATAGGGGAGATCTTGATCCTATAACGCCTTCAGAAATCGACGAATATTTAGTTCGTTCAGAAATTGTAGAAGAAATTATTCCGCAGCAAATCGATATTGGTGATTTTTCAGCTGCATTTTTATGCACTTACGTGGAGTTGGATAATATTCAGTTTAACCGAAATCTATTCACGCAAACCAACAGCACCTTTGCTGCAGAAACTTACGATCAATTTGATGGTTTGCGGCAGATCGAACAATGCGGAAGCGACGACACTGCTTTATTAAGCACCAGCACGTATGCCGATTTTAAGTCGATAAATTTACCGGAAAGCTCGGGTACGATATTGGGCGTTTTAGGACGTGATTTTTATGATGACTTTTATGTAGTTCAGGTGAATTCTACTGAAGATCTTTCTTTTGGAAATGAGCGCTGTGACCCCAAATTTTTTAGCTGCGGAAAGAATACTGAAGAAGGTGAGAGGATTTTTTTTGAAGAAAACTTTGCTGAGATCACCAATGAGAATAAGTTGGATCCTTTAGGATGGACAAATATTAACTTAACCGGTGGCGAAGAACGATTTGTTGATGCCACTTCTAACGGAAATCGAACGATTCGAATCTCGGGATACGACACAGGAGAAAATCCTTTGGAAGCCTGGCTGGTTACACCACCAATCGATCTTTCTCAGACGCAAAATGAGGTGTTATCTTTTGATATTAGGGCATCTTACGATAACGGTACCATTTTACAAGTTTACGTAAGTGATGATTTTAGTGGAGATGTGAAAGATGCAAATTGGAACTTATTGGAAGCCAATATTCCAATGGGACCTTCTAATCAAAATGCTACCGTATTTAGAAATTCTAAAATAGATCTTTCGTGTTTTGATGCAGAAGTTTATATCGCCTTCCGGTATCGCGGTAGAGATCCTTCTCGAACCACAACTTATGATATTGATAACATCAAAATAAGTGTTAGATAATTAACTTAGCTGCGTCCTAAAAACAAGAAAATGAAATTTACTATTTGCTTTATTTTACTGCTTTTTGGTATTCATTTTATGAATGCTCAAGATCTTGAAGGTGTTTGGCTATGGAACTCACCAGATGGCACTCAGAATTTTGAAGTGGAATTAGAAAAAGTAAATGACAAAGAATATCGTGGCAGGCATTGTGCTGTTTTTGATAACGGCAATCGTATTGACTGTAATAGTGAAAAGGACACTTTTTCTATCACTATGGTGAAGATTGCTGAAGATAATTATGCCGGTACAATAGAGAGCAGTTACGAAAAATCAATAGGAAAAATAAGAATGCAATATTATGTAGAAGATGATCTATTGCACTTCAATCTTACCGAAAATCCAGTTGGAATCTTTTATTTGCCTGAAGAAGCTATTTTAACCCGATAATTAATCCTGAATGATTTCACTAGCTTTGTAAGGAGACCAAATTTCGTAAATAGGATCGCCACTAGAGCTCTTGCCGCGATGATTCCATTCGTTATTCATGAGCTGATAATCGAAAGTTAAGCTGGCGCCGACGCGAAAATCGTCTTTAGAGAAAAATTCGATATTTTCGATATATTTCCCATAGCTGGCGGAATACGTTCCACCGCCTGTGGCAAAAAATTCTCCTGTGGCCGAGTTGTATGCTATCCATTGAAAGCGAGTTCCGTTAAGTATCTTGATCGTTTTACGATCTCCAATTTCACGTCTTTGCATTGCGCCATCTCGCTCGCGACCTGTTATGATCCAAACTCCAGAAAGATCGTCCTGAAAATCACTAATCTTAAGCCAGGTTTGTGAGAAACCATCATTCCACATTTTTAGAGTATCTTCTTTAATATCAATATCGTACTTTTCAGTAACACCAACTTTTAGAGAATCTTCCGAGTCAAATTCATATTTTTCGGAATATAAAGATTCACCTGTTTTATAAAATCCGCCCCTAGCACTTTTAAATTCATAATCACCTTCTTTGGTTCCTTCAGCAAAAAAACCATCTTGATAAATTCTAACTGTAGTTAGTTCAGTAGGAATTTTATTTTTTGAAATAAGCTCCCAAGAGCCTTCCAAGCCTGCCAAAAATTGTGCATTTACAAGCTGAAATATACTGAAAGCTATAAATGAAAAAAGTATCCTCATCATCGAGATTTTTAAAATGAAGATACTAATTTTAGTTCATAATCAAACTGAAGTTTATTATAGTTGAATCTTTATGGCAGTTCCAACAAATAAGAGAGAGTTAATAGACGATATCAAAACAACCTATTCTAAATTGAAAAAAGATTTAGAAGATATCCCATTGAAATCAACTAAAACTAAAGAGCTTGAAGGACATGCAAAAGACACCAATATGAGTGTTTGTAACCTGGTGTCTTACTTAATTGGCTGGGGAGAACTTGTCTTGAAGTGGGATAGAAAAATGAAAAATAATAAACAGGTTGATTTTCCCGAAACTGATTATAAGTGGAATGAATTAGGCAAATTAGCTAATAAATTTTATTTGGATTATGAGCATCTCCAGTATTTGGAACTGCTCGAAAAATTAGATAAGGTTTTTGTAGAGATTCTAGAAATTATCGAAAATAATTCGAATACGGAATTATATCAAATAGCTTGGTATGGAAAATCGACAAAAGGAAAAATGATACAGTTTAATACCTCTTCACCTTATAAAAATGCAAGGACTAGAATAAGGCACTGGAAGAAGTCTAAGGGAATTACATAATAGAAACAGCGAGTGAAAACGATAATTCACCCGCCGCTGTATGTTGATGGAATAATTTTTACCTATTTCTCTTCTCCGTATTTATCATATTCGGGATACAGAAAATTATTGTACGGAAATCTGGTAATATGAATTTGGCGTACAGCTTCGTAAACCTTTCTTCTAAAGTGCTCCATATTTTCCTTTTCTAAGGCTGAAATAAACAATACGTTATCACCAAGGCGATTCATCCAGGTTTGTTTCCATTCTGCCAGTGTATAGTGTGCTGTAGTTTTTTCAGTAACAAGATCGTCTTCTTCAATTTCTTCAGGAACATATTGATCGATCTTGTTGAAAACCATAATCGATGGTTTATCGGAACTTTTTATTTCATCCAAAATTTGGTTTACAGAATTGATATGATCCTCAAAATTAGGATGGGAAATATCAACTACATGTAAAAGCAAATCTGCTTCTCGTACTTCATCTAAAGTCGATTTAAAAGACTCTACAAGTTGTGTAGGTAATTTTCTAATAAATCCTACCGTATCTGTAAGAAGGAACGGTAAATTACGTATCACAACTTTTCTAACGGTGGTATCGAGTGTTGCGAATAGTTTATTTTCAGCAAATACTTCACTTTTGCTAATCGTATTCATTAAAGTAGATTTTCCAACATTGGTGTAACCTACCAAAGCAACGCGAACTAATTGTCCACGGTTTCCTCTTTGCACTTCCATTTGCTTGTCGATCGTTTCCAACTTCTTTTTTAGCAAAGAAATTTTATCTCTAACGATACGACGGTCAGTTTCAATTTCGGTTTCCCCGGGACCACGCATTCCAATACCACCACGTTGACGCTCTAAGTGAGTCCACATACCGGCAAGACGCGGCAATAAATATTCATATTGTGCTAATTCAACTTGCGTTCTTGCATAGCTGGTTTGTGCACGCTGGGCAAAAATGTCTAGAATTAAATTGGTTCTATCTAATACCTTGCATTTTAATATTTTTTCAATATTCTTTTGCTGAGCTGGAGAAAGCTCATCGTCAAAAACAGCGGTTCCTATTTCGTTGTCAGATATGTACTGTCTTACTTCTTCCATCTTCCCAGTACCAATAAATGTTTTTGGATTGGGAAATTCCATTTTCTGGGAAAATCGTTTGGCAACTTCCCCTCCGGCAGTATAGGTAAGGAATTCTAATTCATCAAGATATTCCTCTAATTTATCTTCTTTCTGATCTTTGGTTATGATCCCAATTAGAACAGCTTTTTCGTAACTTAAATCGGTCTTTTCAATCATAACTACAAAGGTACATAATAGATTAGTATTGTGATTTTTCAGTCGTTTTTTTCAAATAATTTTAACCAAAAAAGCCTGTAATTTTAAATACAGGCTTTAAAAATTTCGTATTTGTGTTTTAGAAATTATAATTAAACCCTAATCCAAAAACTTCCCTTACCTGAAAAGCTCCAACGGCATTATCATCATAAATGGTTTGGAAAATGAAATTAGTCGATAATAATTCGTTAATTTTCATTTTTACATTAACCGTGTAATCGATATCTACGTTTTGCGGATCTTCAAGGTAATTAGAATATAGGTTTAGAATGTTTTCCACTTTCACATTCTTTATCAACTCAAATTTCGCATAGGCAGAGATCGCTGCACCAAGCTCAAATCTGGCAGATTTACCTTGATCTACACCAAAATAGTCACCATCTTGATAACCATCAACACTTGTAAAATAAGAATCGACAATTATAAATCTTCCTGTTGCCGGTGCGATGTTTACATAGAAGTTTTCATTTTTCTTCCAAAGCATACCGGGACCAAACTGGAGGTAAGCTGGAGACAAGAAGTTGGTACGCTCGGTACGAATAGTTTCTCCCGTATCGGCATCTGTACTATAATTATAGCCTTTAGTAACCTGTGTTCTAAAATTTGTAAAAAATGAATAATACCAATTAGATTCTTCTACTTGCTTACCTGCAACCGAGTTGATCTCTAAGCGGTCACTAGTTTTTCTTGGAAATTCGTCACCTTTTTGCTTTGTCATTCCGTAGTCTACTAAAACTTTAGAATCCCAGGTGAAATCGTCTTTTAGATAATTGAAATCGTAATTAAAAATTAAGTTTCCAGAAATGTTGGAAGTTCCTCCTCCAGTCCATTCCGCATTAAAGGCCGATTGATTAAAAAGAAGTTGGATGTTTCCTTCTGTAGTCCAGCCTTCTTTTTGCTCTTCTGAATCGTCATCTTGAGCGCTCATGCTTAACGTTCCACCTAAAATTAGCAGGCTAAGTAAAAGTTTTTTCATTTTTAATTTTTTGGTTTTTTGTACAATGGTACTGAAGAGCATGCTTCACCATACATTATACTTTTGGCTATGGGTTGTAGTTTATTAATAAGTAATAAATAGGCATTTTTAGGTACTGGCTTATTGGCACATCCTTTAATAATTACCGGTTTATCTTTTAATTCTGAAAGATCCATTTGCTGAATAACTTCAGTATAAAGAATGGTTTCTAGGTACTCTAAAGAACCGTTAACCGTTTTTTTAGCATAGGGTTGAAGGTAGGTGGCTATAAGCATATAAGCCCATGCCGGGATAATAGCATCTGTACTGCATTCTAAGGCAACATAGCAATCTTGATACTGGCTCCAATCATGGTTTTTAGCCTCTTCTCTAAAAGTGCTTTCTCGAAGTACAAAACCTTCCAACAACCATCCTGAAATATCAAAAGTCACTCTTCGACCTTTTGGATAATAATCCTCTAGATTGAAAGTGACTAATTTGCTATTTGCTACGCGATTTACGATTTCTTCTGTAGCCATAAACGTTCTTTTATAAAAGTCCTAATTCTAATTTAGCGCCTTCGCTCATTAGATCCTGGCTCCACGGGGGATCAAAAGTAATTTCAACTTCAGCGTCTTTTACTTCGTTTAAAGATTTTACTTTTTCTTCCACTTCCTGAGGTAGCGATTCTGCTACCGGGCAATTTGGCGTAGTAAGGGTCATTAAGATCTTTACATCGTAATCTGTACTTACCATTACATCGTAAATAAGTCCTAGCTCGTATATATCTACAGGGATTTCAGGATCGTAAATGGTTTTAAGCACTTTTACGATTTTTTCTCCCAATTCCTGAGTGTCGATTTCCTGTTCCATTTTATTTTAATTGGGTTTGATATGCTATTGCATACATTTTTAGTTGTTTGATCATACTTACCAATCCGTTTGCACGGGTAGGGGATAAGTGTTCTTTTAATCCAATTTCGTCGATAAACTGAGTGTCTGCTTCCAGAATATCTGATGGATGATGCCCTGAAAATGCTCTAATTAAAATGGCTACGATACCTTTTGTAATTATTGCGTCACTATCTGCTGTGAACTCTAGTTTCTCGCCGTTTAACTCGGCATGAACCCAAACTTTACTCTGGCAACCTTTAATTAGGTTTTCTTCGATCTTATATTTTTCGTCGATTAGCGGAAGTGATTTTCCAAGCTCGATCATATATTCATAACGCTGCATCCAATCGTCGAACATTGAAAATTCATCTATAATTTCTTCCTGTATTTGCTGTATAGATTTACTCACTTTTTTCGGTTTTTATAAGGCTTATTAAAACCTCATTATTACTTGATAATAATCTAAGTTCTTTTTCAGAAAAATCGAATTTGGTAATTTTAGGCAATATTTTAGAGATGATATTCTCGTTATCCATTGCTCCCTGGCAAAATTTCCTGGTACTTATCGCATTAGAAAATGTAAGCTGATCTTTACCAATTTCGTATTCAGCGGCTATATTATTACAATCTGTATTAATTGCCAGCCTTTTTTCTTCTGAAATAAAATCAAATATAAGATTCCCAAGATTCTCTTTCTTACGATTCAGTGTTTTAACCGAATATTCACCTGAAATTTCAGAATTATTTAACGTTTTTTGGTCGCTCTCGCTAAGATTGGGCGTTTCTTTAGGCTTATTTTCTTCTTTACAGCTAATAATTAAAAGGGAACTAAAAATTGCTAAAATCGATAAAGATTTATGCAAGCATGGTTTTAGCTTTAATAACGGCTTTAATAAATGCATCTATTTCTTCTTTTGTATTATAAAACGAAAAAGAAGCGCGAACCGTACCCGGAATTTTATAAAAATCCATAATTGGTTGTGCACAATGGTGCCCGGTTCTCACTGCTATTCCCAATTTGTCGAGAATAGTCCCGATATCATACGGATGCATACCGTTAATATTGAAAGAAATTACGGCTGTTTTTTCTTTTGAAACTCCGTAAATCTCCATTCCGTCTATTTTCAGAAGTTCTTTTGTGGCATAATGAAGCAATTCTTCCTCGTAAGAAGCAATCTTATCAAAACCAAGAGCATTCATATAATCTAATGCTGCTCCAAAAGCGATCCCACCGCAAATATTAGGAGTTCCTGCTTCAAATTTATGTGGAAGATCGGCAAAAGTAGTTTTCTCGAAAGTTACTGTTGCGATCATCTCACCACCACCTTGGTAAGGAGGTAATTTGTTTAGCCACTTTTCTTTTCCGTAAAGCATGCCAACACCGGTTGGTCCACACATTTTATGGGCAGATACTACATAAAAATCTACATCTAAAGCCTGTACATCTGCTTTGATATGTGGCGCTGCCTGGGCACCATCTATTAAAACTGCCACATCATATTCGTGTGCTTTGGTGATGATTTTTTCAATAGGATTTACCGTACCTAAAGCATTGGAAACATGATTTAAAAATACAAGTTTGGTTTTTTCTGAAAGTAATTCTTCAAAAGCAGAATAGATTAATTCTCCCTCCTGGTTCATTGGAATTACCTTTAAAATCGCTCCAGTTTTTTCAGCTAAAATCTGCCACGGTACAATGTTAGAATGATGTTCCAAAGCAGAAACGATAATTTCGTCACCTTGATTCAGCAAAGAAGCAAAACCATTTGCAACCAGATTTATCCCATGAGTTGTTCCAGAGGTGAAAATGATTTCGTGTGCCTTTTCTGCATTAAAATGCTTTTGTATCGTATGGCGAGCATGTTCATACTTATCTGTAGCTTCCTGAGATAAAGCATGGACACCGCGATGAATATTTGCATTGTAATTTGAGTAATAATCTACAATCACGTCGATTACCTGTTGCGGTGTTTGTGAAGTTGCAGCATTATCAAAATAAACGAGAGGATAACCGTTTACTTCTCGTTTAAGAATAGGAAAATCCTCTCTAATTTTTTCTACGCTATATTCTAATGCTTCAGTAGCTGTACTCATATCTTAAAATTTTTGCTGAATAAAATGGGCTACCTAAAAAATAGCTATCTATAAATTGAAACCTAGTTCTACGCCTAGTTTTTCAGCAATAATATTATTGATTCTTTTCTTAATTTCAGGAATTTTGACGCTTGCTAAAACGTTGTTTGCGAAGGCATACATCAATAATCCACGAGCTTCTTTATGCGGAATTCCACGCGATTGTAAATAAAATAAAGCATCCTCGTCTAACTGTCCAATTGTACAACCATGGCTACAACGTACATCATCTGCAAAGATCTCTAGCTGAGGTTTGGAGTTTATCGTTGCTTTATCATCTACCAGGATATTGTTGTTGGATTGATATGCATTGGTTTTCTGTGCTTCTTTTTCTACAACTACTTTCCCATTAAAAACACCTACAGATTTATCGGAAAAGATTCCTTTATAATCCTGGTGGCTCTCACAATTTGGATAAATGTGATGAACCAGTGTGTTGTGATCTACGTGTTGTTTTCCTTCGATAATCGTAACTCCTTTCATGGTAGAGTCGATTCTTTCTCCTTTTTGATAGAAGTTTAGATTATTTCTGGTAAGATTTCCGCCTAAAGAGAATGTATGTACAGAACAATTGCTTTCGTCTTTCTGCTCGATAAACGTATTATCTATTAAAGAGGAACTTGTCTTATCATTCTGGATTTTATAATAATCTACGATCGCACGACGATCTGCAAATACCTCTGTTACCGAGTTTGTTAGCACCGGATGATCGGTAAGACTTTGATGTCTCTCGATAATTTGTACATGAGAATTTTCGTCGACTACCACAAGGTTTCTTGGCTGAAGCAATAAAGAAGACTCATTTCCTGTAGAGAAATTTATGATCTGAATTGGCTTATCGGCCATTGTATTTTTGTGGATATGGATGTACGCACCTTCTTTGGTGAAGGCGGTATTTAGCGAATTTATACCGTTTTTAGGTGCTAGTTTATTGAAATAATTATCTATTACCGGCTTAAACTTTGTTTTGTTTAATGCAGAAGACATTAAACAAACATCGATCTTATCGTGTGTAGTGTTAGATAAATGAGAAGAATAAATACCATCGATAAATACCAAATCATAAGTATCGATATCGTGAATAAGGTATTGCTTGATTTGGCTATATTCTATCGCATCTTCCTTTTTAGGAAAAACACTGTAATCGTGCTTAAGAGTAGATTTTAAAGAAGTATATTTCCAATCTTCCTGCTTTTTAGAAGGAAACCCAAGCGTTTCAAATTCTTTAATCGCCTGGCTTCTTATTTGCTGAACATCATCATCCACCTGATATTGCTCGTCGAAAGCTAAAAATGATGATACTAATTTATCTTTTAATTCCATTTTCTTCAGTTTATCAGTTGTAATACAAATTCATAATTCGGGAAAATCCCATTGATTTTATTGAATTTCAGTATTAAACTGCGCTTTCCTGCTTAATCCAATCGTACCCTCTTTCTTCCAATTCGTAAGCCAGTTCTTTACCGCCTGTTTTTACAATTTTACCGTCAATCAAAACATGAACTACATCTGGTACGATATAATTTAAAAGTCTTTGATAGTGTGTGATTACCAGAACGGCGTTGTTTTCGTTTCTAAGTTTATTCACACCGTTAGAAACAATTTTAAGAGCATCGATATCTAATCCAGAATCTGTTTCGTCTAAGATGGATAGTTTAGGATCTAGCATTGCCATCTGGAAAATCTCATTACGTTTCTTCTCACCACCAGAAAAGCCTTCGTTAAGAGATCTTGATAAAAATTTGCGATCTATTTCCAGTAATTCAGATTTTTCTCTGATAAGCTTAAGCATTTCATTTGCTGGCATGTCTTCTAAACCATTTGCTTTTCGATGTGCGTTAATTGCAGTTTTCATAAAGTTGGTTACAGAAACACCAGGAATTTCTACTGGGTATTGAAACGAAAGGAAAACGCCTTTGTGAGCTCTTTCTTCGGGATCTAATTCAGATAAATCTTCTCCTTCGAAAATAATTTCACCATCAGTCATTTCGTATTCTTCTTTACCTGCAATAACAGAGGATAATGTACTTTTACCAGAGCCGTTTGGTCCCATGATGGCATGTACTTCTCCTGGATTAATCTCAAGATTAATTCCTTTAAGAATTTCCTTTTCTTCTATACTTGCGTGTAAATTCTTTATCTTAAGCATAATTATATGGTATGCATTTGAGCATGCGCTCAAATTATGTTTGTTATTCTTTGCTATTATTTTTTGTGCTATCGGCCAAGACAGCTATAATTTCTCGTAATTCTAAATTTTTTCTAATCCCCGTTTGTCCAGGACTTTGCTTTATTTTACCTCTTACTTTAACCGGAATCATTTCAAAATCATCGGTTTTGTAAGCTTTTAATTGATGTGCTAAAGAGCGGCTTAGGCTATCGATTTCAACATTATAAATAAAGTCTTCCCCTCTAAAAAGTGCAGCTTCATCAGCATAAATAAAATTCCCTATAAGTGTAGGAACTGTGTCTTGTTCTGTTTCTATAACGGTACTTTTTTCAACAGTACTTTCAGGTTCTTCTTCACAGCCAATACAAATAAGCGCTAGTAAAAATATGCACAAAATCTTTTTCATGAGATTCTTAAATTATCCTACCGATCCTTCCAAAGAAATTTCAAGTAGTTTTTGAGCTTCCACAGCAAATTCCATAGGAAGTTTATTTAAAACCTCTTTACTAAAACCGTTAACGATTAATGCGATAGCTTTTTCAGTATCGATTCCTCTTTGGTTACAGTAAAAAATTTGATCTTCTCCAATTTTACTTGTAGTTGCTTCGTGCTCTACTTTTGCAGTTTTGTTTTTAGCTTCGATATAAGGAAACGTGTGTGCACCACATTCATTACCCATTAACAGCGAATCACATTGTGAAAAGTTTCTAGCATTTTCAGCCCGGGGATTAATCTGCACTAAACCACGATATGAATTTTGTGATTTTCCTGCTGAAATACCTTTAGAGATAATGGTACTCTTAGTGTTTTTACCAAGATGAATCATTTTAGTACCGGTATCTGCCTGCTGAAAATTATTGGTTACAGCGATCGAATAAAATTCTCCAACAGAGTTATCGCCTTTTAGGATACATGAAGGATACTTCCAGGTTACTGCAGATCCTGTTTCTACCTGTGTCCATGAGATTTTTGCGTTTTTTTCGCAAATCCCTCTTTTGGTTACAAAATTATAAACACCACCTTTACCATCTTTACTGCCTGGGAACCAGTTTTGAACGGTACTGTATTTTATTTCAGCATCATCTAGCGCTACCAGTTCTACTACGGCAGCATGTAATTGATTCTCATCACGTGTTGGTGCAGTACAGCCTTCTAAGTAACTTACGTAACTAGATTCGTCTGCTACCACTAGCGTTCTTTCGAATTGCCCGGTACCTGCCTGATTAATTCTGAAATAGGTAGAAAGTTCCATAGGGCAACGAACGCCTTTCGGAATATAACAGAAAGATCCATCACTAAATACTGCGGAATTTAATGCAGCATAAAAATTATCTTTCTTAGGTACAACGCTCCCAATATATTTCTTAACTAGTTCTGGATGTTCTTTTATTGCTTCAGAAATAGAGCAGAAAATAATTCCTTTTTCAGCTAAGGTCTTTTTAAAAGTTGTAGTTACAGAAACTGAATCCATAACCACATCTACAGCAACACCAGCCAATTTCTTTTGCTCGTCTAGCGATATTCCAAGTTTTTTGAAGGTATCCAATAACTCAGGATCTACCTCGTCCAAACTTTCGTATTTCGGTTTTTTATTAGGAGCAGAATAATAAGAGATGTTCTGAAAATTAGGTTTTTCATAATGAACGTTTGCCCATTCTGGTTCTGTCATTTTCTCCCATTCTCTATATGCTTCAAGTCTCCATTCTGTCATCCATTCTGGTTCCTCTTTCTTTTTAGAAATTGCTCTAACAATATCTTCATTCAAACCAATAGGAAAAGTATCAGATTCTATATCGGTATAAAACCCATACTCGTATTCTTTGGTTTCGAGTTCTTTTTTTAAGTCGTCTTCAGTATATGCCATCTCTGTATTTTATATTCAAGGCTCAAAATTTAAGGTTATTTAAATTTCGTTCCTTTAAAATCACTCTTTTGCAAATAGTCTATAAAACCATTTATTTGCCTGCTCAATGAAATAACTTTGCTCTTAAAATCTTCAAAATCATCTTCATTTAAATATCCGCGATCAAAAGCTCTATATATTTGTGACCTTGTCTCTCCACATGATGCCTTTGCAATTGAAAGAAATTGAATAAATTCTCTATTTCCGTTTCTTTCAAAACCTTCGGCTATATTATCCATTATAGAACCTGAGGATCCGTTTAATTGACTATATAATTTATAGTCATTTTTAAGATTTGTATTCTTTTTCAAATTATAAACAATCTGACAAATTTCTCTGGACTTCTGCCAAATTTCTAAATCTTCAAATTGTTTAATCGTCGCCAACTTCGAATTTTAAACCTTTAATTTTAAACTTTTTTAAAGGGAAAAACTTTCTCCACATCCGCAGGTTCTTTGGGCGTTAGGATTATTAAAAATAAATCCTTTTCCATTTAATCCGCCAGAATATTCTAAAATAGTTCCGGCAAGATATAATACACTGCGTTTATCTACCACAATTTTAATATTGTTGTCTTCAAAAAGTTTATCATCTTCAGCTTTAGCTTTATCGAATTTTAATTCATACGATAAACCTGAACAACCGCCACTCTTTACGCCGACACGCACAAAATCCTGAAGGCTGTTAAAACCTTCTTCTTCCATAAGAGCAGAAATCTTTTTTCTTGCGTCTTCACTAACTTTAATCATAGCTAAAAAAGATTATTTTAAATCGGTTACAAATATACATTAAAACAAGCGTTTTACCATATCGGCAATATTTGTTTTAAGAATGCATTGATAAATGTATTCGATTGAAATTTAATGCTATTGCAACACCGGAATTGGCAATAGCAGGATTGTTTTGTTACAAAAACCTTCCGATGGTCTTTTATTCTTAATGCTTTAGTAGGATTTTATTATAAACCTTTCATTAATACATATAAAATCTGTTTTGAATATGCAGTTGAAATAATATTCGTTTATTTTGCATAAAAATTATTTGCAATGTTTGATAATAGTGGGCAAACCAGAACAAGTTTATCTGAGTTAGGAGAATTTGGACTTATAGATCATCTAACAAAACACTTTTCACCTAAGCATACTTCTACTGTGAAAGCAATTGGCGATGATGCTGCTGTGCTTGATTTTCAAGATAAGCAGGCCTTAGTGAGCACAGATATGCTTGTTGAAGGAGTTCATTTTGATCTTGCTTATATGCCGCTAAAGCATTTAGGATATAAATCGGTAATGGTTAATGCATCCGATATCTACGCAATGAATGCTAAAGCGACACATATTACGGTTTCTGTAGCGGCGTCAAATCGTTTCCCGGTAGAAGCTTTAGAAGAATTGTATGCAGGGATTAAATTGGCTGCAGATTTATATAATATTGATGTTGTGGGAGGGGATACCACTTCTTCAACTTCAGGACTTTTTATTAGTATTTCTGTATTTGGGGAAGCAGATAAAGAAGACATCGTTTACCGCAGTGGTGCCAAGCCAAATGATTTACTGGTAGTAACCGGTGATCTGGGAGCTGCTTACATGGGGTTACAGGTTTTAGAGAGAGAAAAACAGGTTTTTAAAGCTAATCCTAATGCTCAGCCAGATTTGGACCAGTATACCTATTTGATCGAACGTCAACTAAAGCCGGAAGCTCGTAAAGATATTCCGCCACTTTTAAAAGAACTTGGGGTTAAACCAACATCTATGATCGATATTAGTGATGGTTTATCTTCTGAAATAATACATTTATGCAAAAACTCGAAAACAGGAGTGAGTCTTTATGAGGAGAAAATTCCTTTGGATCCTGCAATGATATCGGTATGCGAGGAATTTGAGATTGATAGTACCACTATTGCTTTAAGTGGCGGTGAAGATTACGAACTTCTGTTTACTATTTCCCAATCAGATTTCGATAAAATTAAGGGCAACCCTAATCTTACCGTAATTGGACATATGAATGATGAAAATGCCGGTATGCATTTAATTACACGTGCAAACCAAGCCATTCCATTGGTCGCCAGAGGTTGGAATTCGATGGATGAAGATAAAGCTTAAGAGGCTTTGGCGTAATGGCGCAATCGACGGTTTTTACGTTTTCTGTGGATTTTGGCGATGTAATTGTTCGTATCCTTAAATTTCTTTGTTAGGGGTGCTAAAAATCCATTCGCTGTATCTGTCATTTCTTGTCCGCAATTAGCGCATTTGTATTCGTGCACATGATCGGTGACATTTTTAGTCACCTTTAACTTATGGCCAAAAATCTTGCAGTATACTTTAGCGAAAGAAAATTTATTGGGGGTGTCTTTCATAAAAGCTTGATTTTTAATTTTTTGACACCATAAAGTTACTAAACTCTTACGAAATTCCCAAAAAACAGCCAATTTTTTGTTAAAGATTATTTTTTAGCTTTTTGATTGTAAAAAATGTAATAATTGATCTTTATTCTCAATATATGATAAATGACCATCCGGGAAGGCTATCAAATTGGTATGTGTGCTTTTTGCAATTTGCGTTATTTTTGTAGTATCTAATACCGGATCTTGCATACCTAAGATTATAAATTTATCCCCGTTAAATTGCTTTAAAGCTTCAGTGCTATCCCCGCGGTCTCTCATTCCCAACGTAGCTGCAATTATATTTTCTGAAGACATTTTCTGTGCTTCACTTTTTAATAGCTCAATTTCTGGTTTGTATTTTTTGTTGTTTTCAGCGGTAAGAAGATTAGATATAGCCATACTTACAAAAGCTTTTTTATTTTTTCTTACTAGGCTGGCTACTCGATTTCTATTTTCTTTTTTTTCAGAATTGTCTTCAGCAGGAGAGGAATTAACAAGACTTATTTTAGTGATTTTTTTAGGATGTTTTTTTAAGATCTCCATAATCACGTAACCACCCATTGAATGTCCTGCGAAGCTAGCTTGTTTAATTTCTAAGTAATCGAGCACAGTAATTACGGCATCGCACATGTCTTCCATAGAATGGACTTCGCCGGTACTTCCCGATTCGCCATGTCCTAAAAGATCAATCGTAACTACCTGGCGATCTTTAGAAAGTAGTTGCTGGTAGTCTCTCCAAATTTCTTTTGTTTCTAAAAATCCATGTAAAAGTATCAAAGGATTGCCTTTTCCCTTTTTTGTAAACTTTAATTGTGTATTTTTATGCAGTATTTTCATAAGCATTACATTAAAAAAGGCCGCAAAATTGACGTAAAAATCAATTTCTGTGGCCTTTTTGTATTTTTTATGAATTCATAAGTTCCTCAATCTCATCAGCTTCGATTGGGATATTTCGCATTAAATTAAAAGGTTCTCCCTTTTCCTGGATTACAACATCATCTTCAAGTCGAATTCCGAAACCTTCGTCAGGTAAATAGATTCCAGGTTCAACAGTAAAAACCTGATTGGCTTTCATAGGCTCAGTTAAAATTCCGTAGTCATGTGTATCCAAACCAATATTGTGAGCTGTGCCATGCATAAAATATTTCTTGTAAGCTGGCCAATCTGGGTTTTCATTTTGAACATCGGCTTTATCTAGTAATCCAAGATCAAGCAATTCTGAAGTCATTAGTTTTCCAACTTCTTTATGAAACTCGTCCCACATAGTTCCCGGTCTAAGCCATTTTGTAGATTCAGATTTTACTTTATTAACCGTGTTGTAAATTTGTTTTTGGCGTTCGGTGAATTTTCCAGAAACCGGGATCGATCTTGTCATATCGCTTGAATAGTTTGCATACTCGGCTCCTGTATCTAGTAATATAAGCTCGCCAGCTTTACATTGTTGATTATTTTCAGTGTAGTGGAGGACGTTGGCGTTATTTCCGCTGGCAATAATAGGAGTGTATGCAAAACCTTTAGAACGATTTCTAATCATTTCGTGCCAGTATTCAGCTTCGATTTCATATTCCCAAACACCAGGTTTCGTGAATTTAAGAGCTCTTCTAAAAGCCTTCTCGGTAATATCGCAGGCTTTTTGCATTAAATCCAACTCGATAGGATCTTTTACAGCACGTAACCTTTGCAAGATGGGGTTACTTTTAGCAACCTGGTGCGCCGGGTATTTTTCTTTACACCATTTTATAAAGCGATCGTCACGGGTTTCTGTCTGGATGCTGCCCTGAACACGATAATGCTCATTTTTATTAAAATAAATAGTCTCAGACTGTGCCATAACTTCAAAAAAGATTTTCTCGAAATCCTGTAGCCAGTAGACCGTTTTGATACCGCTTACTTCAAAAGCTTTTTCTTTGGTAAGTTTTTCGCCTTCCCAAACAGCTATATGCGGATTGGTTTCGGTTAAGAAAAGTATTTCCCGGTGTTCTGGTTTTGGAGCATCCGGGAATAAAACTAAAATTGCTTCCTCCTGATCCACTCCGCTTAGATAGAATAAATCTCGATTTTGCTGAAAAGGCATGGTACTATCGGCCCCAATCGGGAACACATCATTAGCATTAAAAACAGCTAATCCCCCGGGAACCATGCGTTCCATAAAGTTTTTTCGGTTTTTAATAAAAAGTTTGCGGTCTATTTGATCGTATTTCATAACTGTAATTTCAAAATTATCCCTCAAAGCTAAAAAACAGCGATTAGAATGCCTGTTAATCCAAGGCTAATATTTCTTTTTTTCAAGTGCCTAAAGCAGTTTCTGTTCGTGTTTTCGAGTTCATTAAAATTTGTGTTTAATATTCTTCTTCGATTTATGCAAACTGGATAAAATATAAAAGGAATCCGTTTTATGGATCCCTTTTATATAAAAAAACATTTAAAAATACTTAAGCTTTCATTCCGCCATCGATTACAAATGTTTGGCCGTTGGCATAAGAGGCTTTATCAGAAAATAGGAAGCAAACCATATGTGATATATCTTCAGGTGTGGCGTATCTTCCTAGCGGAATGGTAGATTCGTAAGCTTTTTTTACCTCGTCTCCATGTCCTGGATTTACGCCATCTTCAAGAGAACGCATCATGCGATTATCTACAGAGCCGGGATTTACGCAGTTTACACGCACATTTCTTTTTCCCAATTCTAAAGCGGCAGTCCGCATGATTCCTATAACCGCATGTTTAGATGTGATGTAGGAAACCATTTTAGGAGAGCCTTGTAAACCAGCTACTGAAGATGTAATTACGATACTACCTCCATCTTCAATTTTCGTGATTACATGCTTCATTCCTAAGTAAGTGCCTTTTACATTAACCTCCATCACTTTATCAAAAATGTCATCTGGGTACTCCTCTAAAGGTGCCACTTTACCTTCTATACCGGCGTTATTAAAGAAATAATCAATTTTACCATAACGCTCAATACAGGTGTCTACGTAATTTTTTACATCCTCTGGTTTACTTACATCGGCGACAACGTAGGAAATATTTAAATTCTCTTTTTTTGCGGCCGATTCTTTTTCTTTTAAAGATTCTTCATCGATATCAACTAATAATACATTCGCACCTTTTTCTGCTAATTCTAATGCGGTAGTATAACCAATGCTTCCGGAACCGCCCGTAATTATTGCTGTTTTATCTTTGAAATTACTCATAATATTGAATTTTACCTTAAAGTTACAATTATTGCTTCATTTTGAGTCTTAAAGAAATATTATAAATATGTTATCAATTCTTGCACTTTTAAAATAAGCCTGAGATGCTGGATATAAAGAATTTTACTGCTGAAAAAAAATCATTATATTTATACTTCTGAATTTTTATTATTTAATCATATTTTGATTATATGGTTTATAAATGTAATCGAAATAGATATTGTGACTTTTTTAATGAAATGATTAATCGATATTTGTTTCATCTTTAATACTTAAAATTTTAAAACTGTGTGTGGAATTGTATGTGCGTTCGATTTAAAAGAGAAGTCTGATGATTTAAGACCTCAATTATTAGAAATGGCCAGATGTTTACGACATCGTGGTCCAGACTGGAGTGGGATTTACAGTAATGATAATGTGATTATGGCGCACGAGCGTCTTGCTATTGTCGACCCAATTTCAGGAGGGCAGCCATTATTGTCTAAAGATGAAAAATTAATACTTGCCGCAAATGGCGAAATATATAATCATAAGAAATTAAGAGAGCAGTGCCCAGATTACGAGTTTCAAACAGCATCAGATTGTGAAGTGATCCTTGCTTTATACAAACAAAAAGGCGCAAAGTTTCTTGATGACCTTAACGGAATTTTTGGTTTTGCGATCTATGATGTTGAAAAAGATGAGTACCTAATCGCAAGAGATCATATGGGGATTATTCCATTATATATTGGATGGGATCATAACGGTACTTTTTATGTAGCTTCAGAACTTAAAGCTTTAGAAGGAAAATGTTCGAAAATCGAATTATTTCCTCCTGGTCACTATTTATCTAGTAAAGAAGAAGGTTTCCAGAAATGGTACGAGCGTGATTGGATGGATTATGATGCAGTTAAGGATAACCCAACGAGTATCGAAGACTTAAAAGAAGCTTTAGAAAAAGCGGTACACCGCCAGTTAATGAGTGATGTTCCTTATGGAGTTTTACTTTCTGGAGGTTTAGATTCTTCAATTACTTCAGCAGTCGCTAAAAAATATTCAGAAAAAAGAATAGAAAGTGATGATAAAGATGCAGCATGGTGGCCAAGATTACACTCCTTTGCTATTGGATTAGAAGGTTCTCCAGATCTTGCCGCTGCACAAAAAGTTGCTGATCATTTAGATACGGTACATCATGAGATTAAATTCACGATTCAGGAAGGTCTAGACGCGATAAAGGATGTAATTTATCATCTAGAGACTTATGATGTAACTACGATTCGAGCTTCCACGCCAATGTATTTAATGGCCAGAACCATCAAATCTTTAGGGATTAAAATGGTGCTTTCTGGAGAAGGATCTGATGAACTTTTTGGCGGGTATCTATATTTCCATAAAGCACCAAATGCGAAAGAGTTTCATGAAGAAACTGTTCGTAAATTAGATAAATTACATCAATACGATTGTTTAAGAGCTAATAAATCACTTTGTGCCTGGGGAATCGAAGGGCGTGTACCATTCTTAGATAAAGAGTTTATGGATGTTGCAATGCGTCTTAACCCCGAAGATAAAATGATCACTGGTGAGCGTATAGAAAAGTGGGTGCTAAGAAAAGCTTTTGAAGATTACTTGCCAGAAAGTGTTGCTTGGAGACAAAAAGAACAATTTTCTGATGGTGTTGGATATAGCTGGATCGATACTTTAAAACAGTTAGTAGAATCTGAAGTGACAGATGAGCAATTGAAAAACTCGCACTTCAAATTCCCAATACAGCCACCAACAAGTAAAGAGGAATACTACTATAGATCTATATTCTCTCAGCATTTCCCAAGTGATGCTGCGGCATTATCAGTTCCTTCAGTTCCTTCAGTAGCTTGTAGCACACCAAGAGCTTTAGAGTGGGATGAATCGTTTAAAAATATGAACGACCCATCTGGTAGAGCAGTTGCCAACGTTCACTCAGATGCTTACAAAAAAGATCTTGTAGAAGGCTAAATCTGAATTAAAATAAATAATAGAGCTATTCAAAATTCGATATTTTGAATAGCTTTTTTTTATGCACTGTATTTATCATCTTACTTTATAAATTGTAGAATTTCAATCGATTGAAAAAGTTTTATAAATAATGCGCTTCATTCTTTTTAAGCCTTGATTATAGGGACTTTTCCTTATAAGTGATGTTCTTTTTTCTAAATCTGAAGATTAAACAAAAATGCGGCTTAATTATACTTATTCTAAATAGCCTTATAAAGAAGCATTAAAGTTTGTCCATAAGTTAATTGGAGTGTATTTTTGCTGTTAAAATTCTATAAATAATCAAACCAATGGGTGGATTTTTAAAATCATCTATCGCAAAAAAAGTTGCGATGGCCTTGTCGGGACTGTTCCTAGTCTTATTTTTGCTTCAACACTTTACTATTAATCTTACTTCAGTAATTAGTAAAGATCTATTCAACGAGCTTTCTCATTTTATGGGAACCAATTTTTTAGTACAGGCGATTCTTCAGCCGGTATTGATCTTTGGAGTAATATTCCATTTTGTAATGGGATTTGTGCTTGAGGCTAAAAACCGAGGGGCTAGAAATATAAAGTATGTAAATTATAACGGAAGCGCTAACTCGAGCTGGATGTCCAGAAACATGATTTATTCTGGATTAGTAGTTTTAGCTTTTTTAGCACTTCACTTTTATGATTTTTGGGTGCCAGAATTAGTGCATAAATATGTAGAATCTCACCCAGAGGATGCCTCAAGATATTATGGTGAGTTGGTTGCAAAGTTTCAGGACCCAATTCGGGTGGCAGCTTACTGTATATCGTTTGTATTCTTAAGTTTACACCTTCTTCATGGTTTTTCTTCTTCTTTTCAATCGATGGGATGGAATAACAAATATGCTAAAGGAGTAAGAGGCATTACACTGGCTTATGCTATAATCATTCCGCTAGGATTTATTTTTATAGCATTGTTTCACTATATCAATAACCTTTAATTCGCGAGATTTATGTCAGTTTTAGAATCAAAGATACCAGAAGGGCCGCTTAAAGATAAGTGGACTAAACATAAAAATGATATTAACCTGGTAAACCCTGCCAATAAGCGTAATATTGATGTTATCGTTGTAGGTACAGGACTTGCAGGAGGAGCTGCTGCTGCAACACTTGCAGAGTTAGGTTATAATGTAAAGACTTTTTGCTACCAGGATTCTCCAAGACGTGCGCACTCTATTGCTGCACAGGGAGGTATAAATGCATCAAAAAATTATCAGGGAGATGGTGACTCAGATTACCGCCTTTTTTATGATACTGTAAAAGGTGGTGATTATCGTTCTAGAGAAGCGAATGTTTACCGTCTTGCTGAGGTATCAGGGAATATTATCGACCAGTGTGTTGCACAAGGTGTTCCTTTTGCACGTGAATATGGTGGTTATTTAGATAACCGTTCTTTTGGTGGAGTTTTGGTTTCCAGAACTTTTTACGCAAAAGGACAAACGGGTCAGCAATTATTGTTAGGAGCATATTCTGCAATGAACCGCCAGATTAATCGTGGTAAGATTCAAACCTTTAATCGTCACGAGATGATGGATCTTGTTTTGGTTGATGGTAAGGCAAGAGGAATTATTGCCAGAGATATGATTACCGGAGAGATCCAGAGACATTCGGCTCACGCAGTTGTATTGGCTTCAGGAGGTTATGGTAATGTGTTTTTCCTTTCTACCAATGCGATGGGAAGTAATGTGATGGCAGCCTGGAGAGCTCACCGTAGAGGTGCTTACTTTGCAAATCCATGTTATACGCAAATACACCCAACTTGTATTCCTGTTTCAGGAGATCATCAGTCTAAATTAACTTTGATGTCTGAGTCTCTACGTAATGATGGGCGTATTTGGGTTCCGAAGAAAAAAGAAGATGCAGAGGCAATTAGAGAAGGAAAGAAAAAGCCTACCGAGCTTTCTGAAGAAGAAAGAGATTATTACTTAGAGAGAAGATATCCTTCATTTGGTAACCTTGTACCTCGCGATGTAGCCTCTAGAGCTGCAAAAGAACGTTGTGATGCAGGTTTTGGAGTTAATAAAACTGGCCAGGCTGTATTTTTAGATTTCGCCAGTGCAATAAAACGTTACGGAAAAGAAGCGGCATTCTCGGCTGGTAAAAAAGATGCATCTGAATCTGAAATTATTAAACTAGGTAAAGAAGCTGTAGAAGCTAAATATGGTAACCTTTTCCAGATGTATGAAAAGATTACCGATCAAAATCCTTACGAAACACCAATGATGATCTTCCCGGCAGTACATTATACGATGGGAGGTCTTTGGGTAGATTATAACCTACAAACAACAATTCCTGGATGTTACGCTGCCGGAGAAGCCAACTTCTCAGATCACGGTGCTAACAGATTGGGAGCTTCTGCTTTAATGCAAGGACTTGCAGATGGTTATTTCGTTCTGCCTTATACAATAGGTGATTATCTTTCAGGCGATATTAAAACCGGTAAAATCCCAACAGATTCTCCAGAATTTGATGCTGCTGAAAAAGACGTTACAGACCGAATCAATAAACTGATGAATGCTGGCGGAAAACATTCTGTAGATACTTACCATAAGAAATTAGGTAAGATCATGTGGGATAAGTGTGGTATGGCGCGTAATGAGCAAGGTCTTAAGGAAGCTATTGAAGAAATTAAAGCTTTAAGAGAAGATTTCTGGAAAAACGTAAAAATTACCGGAACTGCAGATAGTAAAAATGCTGAATTAGAAAAAGCAGGTCGTGTGGCCGATTTCCTTGAACTAGGAGAACTTTTCGCTAAAGATGCATTACATAGAAATGAGTCTTGTGGAGGGCACTTTAGAGAAGAATATCAAACCGAAGAAGGTGAAGCTTTAAGGGACGATGAAAACTTTAAATATGTAGCTGCCTGGGAATATAAAGGACAACCAAGCGATGCAGCGCTTCATAAAGAAGAGCTTATTTTTGATAATATCGAATTAAAAACAAGAAGTTATAAATAGATGCAAGTGTTGAGATATGAGCTGTTACAAATAGCGACTCAAGACTCAATACTCAATACTAAAATCTAAAGAATATGAAACTTACATTAAAAATATGGCGACAAGAAAACGCTAAGTCTAAAGGGAAGATGGTATCCTATCCTATCGATGGTATCGAAGGCGATATGTCTTTTCTAGAGATGTTGGATGTTTTAAATGAAGAGCTTGTTGCTAAAGGAGAAGACCCAGTAGAATTTGATCATGATTGTCGTGAAGGGATTTGTGGTTCTTGTTCATTACAAATTAACGGTGAGCCTCACGGCCCAGATAAGTTAATTACAACCTGCCAGTTGCACATGCGCTCTTTTAAAGATGGTGATACTATTGTGATCGAGCCTTTTAGAGCAAATGCGTTCCCGGTAGTTAAAGATTTGATCGTAGATAGAACTTCTTTCGATCGTATTCAGCAAGCGGGTGGATATGTTTCTGTAAATACTTCAGGAAACACTATCGATGCCAATAGTATTCCTGTAAACAAGCATGATGCAGATGATTCTTTTGCTGCAGCAACCTGTATTGGTTGTGGTGCGTGCGTTGCAGCTTGTAAAAATGCAAGTGCAATGTTATTTACTTCAGCCAAAGTTTCACAATATGCTTTACTTCCGCAGGGACAGGTAGAAGCTACAGATCGTGTAATGAATATGGTTCGCCAAATGGATCTAGAAGGATTTGGTAACTGTACAAATACCGGTGCTTGTGAAATTGAATGTCCTAAAGGAATTTCTTTAGAGAACATTGCTCGTATGAACCGTGAGTATTTATCGGCAAGTACTAAAGGATAAAATATATTTTTTCTGAATAAATGTGATCCCGATTTCTTTCTAGATTTCGGGATTTTTTATTTCTATATTGTTAAGAATTAAATTTCTCTATAAAATAAATCAAAGCAAACATGCAAACAGGGATTTATGAAAAGCTTATAAACAAATTAGTCCTTTCCGAAATTAATAAGCTGGATCATGATCAATTTTACATCAAAAAAACTAAAATTGACAAATCCGAGGCAGCAAAAATCCTTGGCCAATATTTAGCTAACTTAATTAAAGGGGCATTGAGCTTAATTACGGGAGATGATTCAATTGAAAAGCAAATTAGTTTAGCAAACAAAATTATTTATTTAATAAAAGAAGAGCTACAAATTCAAGATTTTGATGATGATTTGATTTCTGTAGAAGCAAAGATACTTTCTGCTGTTTTTTCTAAGATAGATGCTGATGTATCAGATTTTAACAAACATTTAAAGCATATCACTCCATATTCAAGGCTTTCTCAAAGTGAGCTTTTTACAGGTAGTAATTCTGGGATATCTTTAGAAAGTGAGATAAAAAAAGAAATCCTCTCAGCAGATAAAATAAATTTTCTAGTTTCTTTTATAAAATGGACTGGTATTAGAATATTTGAAAATGAACTTATAGAATTTACACAACGTGGAGGGAAATTACAAATTATCACTACAACTTACATGGGAGCTACAGATTCAAAAGCAATTGAATTTTTAGCATCACTTAAAAACACAGAAATAAAAGTTTCATATAATACCAATAATGAAAGATTGCACGCAAAGGCATACCTTTTTTATAGAAATTCAGGTTTTCATACCGGTTATATCGGCTCATCTAATTTATCCAGATCTGCTCTTACAAATGGATTAGAATGGAATCTAAAGATTACTACACAAGAAATACCACATATTATTGATAAGTTTCAAAAGACATTTGACACTTATTGGCAAGATAAAGAGTTCGAATTTTTTGATAAGAAAAGAGATGTCGTTAGAATAAAAAAAGCTCTAAAGCAGGAAAAGAAAAATGACAATTTAAATGTCGCTATGTATTTTGACATCAAACCTTTCCCTTACCAAGAGCAAATACTTGAAAAACTAACTACTGAGCGAAACATTCATAATCGCTTTAAAAACTTATTAGTAGCCGCAACCGGAACTGGAAAAACTATTATTTCTGCATTTGATTTTAAGCGCTTTAAAGATGGAGATTTAAAATGTAAATTATTATTTATAGCTCATAGAAAAGAAATACTTCAGCAAGCCCAAGCAACATTTCAAGGTGTTTTAAAAGATAATAATTTTGGTGAATTATGGGTTGACGGGATAGAGCCTGAGAGATTTGAAAATGTGTTTGTTTCTATACAAACTTTAAACAACCGTATTGAAGAATTGGATTTATCTCCGGAATATTATGATTTCATAATTATAGATGAAGTACATCACATATCGGCATCGAGTTACCGTGCAGTACTTAATTATTTTAATCCCAAAATTTTACTTGGATTAACTGCTACGCCAGAAAGAATGGACGGAGAAGATATTTTGAAAGATTTCAACAATAATATTGCAGCAGAAATACGTTTGCCCGAAGCACTTAACCGAAAGCTTTTATGCCCTTTTCAGTATTTTGGAGTTACAGATAATATAGATTTATCGAATGCAACTTGGCGAAACGGGAAGTATTTACCCAGCGAATTATCCCAGCTTTATACGCAAAACGACATACGTGTAAATCATATATTAAAAAATCTAGAAAAGTATTTGAATGATATCCAGGATGTAAGAGCTTTATGCTTTTGCATAACTCGGGAACACGCCGAATATATGGCAGAAAAATTCTCTCTTGCAGGATTAAAAGCCGATTATTTAGTTAGTAACCGTAACAAAGACCGAAATAAACTTATAAAAAAATTCAAACTAAAAGAAATTAATTATCTTTTTGTGGTTGATATATTTAATGAAGGAATTGATATCCCTGAAATAGATACAATTTTGTTTTTAAGGCCTACAGAAAGTTTAACAGTATTTCTACAACAGCTAGGCAGAGGTTTAAGGTTAGCAGAAAAAAAGGAATGTTTAACTGTATTAGATTTTGTTGGGAATTCTCGTCCAGAATATGATTATGAAAGTAAATTTAGGGCATTAATTGGCAAAACAAATACTTCTGTTCTTAAAGAAACTGAAGACGATTTTCCACATTTACCGTTGGGATGTTCTATTGTTTTAGAGAAGAAAGCAAAGAATTTTATATTAGAGAATATACGTCGAGCAACATTAATAAATAAGAATCAAATTATAAGAAAGATACAAAACTATAAGCATCAAACAACCTTACCCTTCACACTTAAAAATTTTACAAACTTCTATCATATACCACTTCAATTAATCTACAAAAAAGCAACTTGGAAACGTCTTTGTGAATTGGCAGGAAGAGGGGATTCTATCGAAAATATTAATGAAAAGGAAATTCAAAGAGCTATAAATAAAAAATGGCTTTCTTGCAATTCATATAGCTACTTTAATTTTATTAAAAAATTAGCATCAAAAAATTTTAAAATTAATTTTAGTACAACTTCACTTAATGAAAAACAAATGTGTTTAATGCTGCATTATGATGTTTGGCAAGATGCGGGAGGCTTCAAATCATTAGAAGAAAGTATTCATGCTATTGGAAGAAATAAAGCTTTAAATCAAGAAATAGTAGATTTAATGCAAATATTGATTGATAGGATTGACTATATAGAAACTCCAATAAAACTTCCGTACGAACAACCATTAAAGATTCATAGTAGATATACAAGAGAACAAATTTTAGCTGCCTTTGGGTTTAGCACTTTCAAGATAAAAAGTAGTATTCGTGAAGGAGTCGCTGTTTCAAAAGATAAAAGCACAGAACTATTGTTTATCACGCTAAACAAATCAGAAAAGGATTTTTCACCAACAACATTATATGAAGATTTTGCAATCAGCGAAAAACTATTTCATTGGCAAAGCCAAAATAATGTAAAACCAGAAAGCAAGAAAGGACAATCATATATTAATCACAAAGAGAAAAAAAAGAAAATTCTTCTTTTCGTAAGAGAGAAAGGTGTTGATGAATATGGAAACACAATGGGTTCTATATTTTTAGGAGAAGCTAGAATAAAAGATTATTACGGAAGTAAACCTATGAATATTAAATGGGAACTTCAAGAACCAATGCCACCTTACTTATGGAAAGATTCAGCTAAGATGGCTGTAGGCTAGAAATATAATCATTAACAATAACAGGTATTACAGTCTGCAATTTTGATAAGGAATCTTTCCGCTGCGTGATCAAACTATAGAATTGTTTTAAGGAGATTCGAAAAACTCGTTTTTGACTTACACTATACTCTTCGTGACCTATAATCCATTTTTCATTAGTATCAGATAAATCATCTAACAATACGTAATAGAATTTTGCTTTTGAAAACACCCTAGCTGCATTAGCTAATTTTTCAAAAATAGCATCTGAAATGTTATGAGAAATATCTGTATTTCCAAAAATAACAAACAAACTATTATCTTTCGCTTTGATATCAAATCCAGATAAATTACCAAGCTCATATCCCTCAATTCCTCCTAAAACTTGTTCATGAAATGATCCAATAGCGTTATTTACAGATTTATCTATTTGTCTTTTAACTTCGGCTTTAATAAGATCTTCCTCAGATAGCTCATTAAATTTTGCATCAAAGGTTAATTTAAAAGTATCTACTTTATTACTATAAAATTTTGCTTTAGTGAATTTAGCTTTTGCTCTGGCATAAGCATTGTATATATTTTCTACACAACTAAGCAAATGCTCATCTGAAACAAAATCAACATATTTATTTGAAGCCATTTAAAATATATTTCTTGCATTAAAATACTACGAAGATAAAAAATAAAAGTTTCCCAATTTAATGAAGAGACCGGGTATAATTGTATTAGATTCACTAAACCATTTACAAAAATATCAATCCAAATTGGCTAATTTCGCCTCTCTTTTTTTGAGTTATAGAAATGAAAATTATTATCCAAAATAACCATTTTCAGTTGGCGTGTAGCGGCGTTTCCTATTGGGAAGAGCAAAAGGCTTTATTGGTGGCCGATGTGCATTTGGGAAAGATTTCTCATTTTAGAAAACACGGTAGTGCCGTGCCACAATCGGCGATTCAAACCAATTTTGATCGGTTAGATGAAGCGGTAACCGAGTTTCAACCTGAAAAAATCATCTTTTTGGGCGACCTTTTTCACAGCGCGTTGAATGCCGAATGGAATTTATTTGAAAACTGGCTTCAAAATCAACAGGCTGAAATCATTCTAATCGCTGGAAATCACGATATTATTTCTCCAATTCACTATGAGGAACTCGGCGTGAAAATTCATCAGGAATTACAGATCGAGAACTTCCGTTTAACCCATCATCCGGAAAAAAAGGAAAGTGATTTTAATATCTGTGGTCACATACATCCCGGGTATCGGTTGGTCGGTTTAGCAAAACAACATTTAAAACTAAAATGTTTCTTCCGAAGTAAAAATCAACTCATTTTACCGGCTTTTGGTGAATTTACCGGTGCTTTTTTGATGAAACCCGAAGAAGAAGATCAGGTTTTTGTGTGTGCACAATCTGAAGTAATTCGAGTGAATTGAATTTCTAAATTTTATACCTATAAGGTTTAAAAACCTTGCAGGAAGCGTAACTTTAACCTAACACTAACGCTGCTTTATTCAAGCGTTTGGTAATTTCAATTAAACTTTACGTCACCCTGAACTTGTTTTTAGGGTCTCATCCAGTTGAGGTAAAATTGAAGATGAGATTCCAGATAAAGTACGGAAAGACAAAAAAATATCAATACAACCTATGAAACCAAAATTACTTTCAGTGCTCAATTTTATTTCCGTAGTGATCACACTTTTTGTGAGTTATTATACGCAAGCCGTAAAACTCAACGGAAATACGATGGGAAGTCTAAGTCACGAATATTTCAATTTATTCACTCCAGCAGATTATGCTTTTGCGATCTGGGGAATTATTTATTTAGGATTGTTGGCTTTTTCAGGCTATCAAATTTTTCAGGCTTTTGGCCCAAAATCTGACTTAGAATTTCTTCAGCAGACAAAATTTTGGTTCCTGTTAGCGAATCTCGCCAATGCCGCCTGGGTGGTGGTTTGGTTATACGAATCCACGGGCTTATCGATCTTTTTAATGTTACTGATTCTCTTTTCACTTATCAAAATTATTCTCAATACCAATATGGAACGTTGGGACGCGCCCTTAAAAATTATTGCTTTTAGTTGGTGGCCCATTTGCCTGTATTCGGGTTGGATCGCAGTAGCTACCATTGCGAATATTGCAGCTTATCTAGCCAAGATTGGATGGAATGGAGGCATTTTTTCTGAAATACAATGGACGATTATTATGATCGTAATCGCTACAATTTTAAATGTTGTAATGATTTATACTCGAAATATGCGCGAGTTTGCAGCGGTGGGCATTTGGGCGTTATTCGCAATCTATATGCGACATTCTGAAGATCAAACTTTAATCGCCTACGTTGCTCTGGGTGGCGCCATTTTAATAGGAATTAATTGTGCTTATCACGGTTTTATTAATCGAAAGCAAAACCCAATGTATCGAATGATGAAATAGAAGTTAGATTTTAGATCGGCTTCGCCTGTTAGATATTAGAATTTAGATCGCTTCGATTTTAGAATATAGAATCAAGAAAAAAGAGACAGGAATCAAGAGTAAAAAATGTCGAATTTTTTAGCTGTAAACTGTAGACCGTATACTGTAAAATTTTCTGAAAATAGATCGCTTCGTTGTTAGAAAATAGAAAGTGGAACCAAGAAACAAGAGCCAGGAATCAAGAGTGAAAATTTTGAATTTTTAGCTGTAAACTGTAGATCGTATATTGTAAATTTTTCTTAAAAAAACGATTTTCTGTCTGAGAATACCTGATAGACTTTTATTATTTCGTCATCCCGGACTTGATCCGGGATCTCATCACTCTTATGAGATTCTGAAAAAAGTTCAACATAACGATGATAATGATTGAAAATCTGCCAGTCTATTCTCTCAAATCTCAAATATCATATCTCAATTCTAACTACTAAAAAAACCTGATAAATATCATATTTTAAACGGGAGCTGCTTCTCATCTTTGGGGATTAAACTTAAGACGAATGAAAAACGCTATATCCCCACATCAATTTCATATTCCGGTGATGGGCATTGCTTACACCATCGATACGCCGGTAAAAGTGGCGCATTTTGGGATAAATTCTTCCATTTCGATTATCGAAGATCACCTCATCGAAAAAATGCGCGAGTATTATTATAAACTCAACAACGAGACTTTTCAGCCCATAACCAAAAAAGAATCAAATTTTAGAGCTAAGCGAATCACAGATTATCTGAATTTGATTAGCGCGGAAGTAAAAAAGAAAGTAGAAGAGGTGAAAACTGCTGCTTTTTCTGGCACTTCAGAGATTACCAAGTATTTTGAAATGCTTCCTGAAGTTTCAGAACTAAAACAGAAATACCTCAAATTTCTTCAGCTAACCGATCCTTCAGAAAAAGAAAACCTGGAAACCGAGTTGAGAAAAGAAGTAAAACCCGGTGCGATTGAAGTCAATATTATGACGAAAATCGATAGCGACCAAATTGACGAAAATAAAGAAGTTATCGAAAACGGATCGGATGCTTTGCAGGCTTTAAAAGGTTATGCCGAAAGCAATTTGGAAAATTCAACGCTAGTTTTTTCGGCCGGGATGAACCCCAGATTGTTTAATTATTTATCTTCTTTTAAAACCTTCAGTCCAGATAAAAACGGAAATTTCCAGAAAGCCATCGCTATAAAAGTCAGCGATTACCGTTCCGCTTTAATTCAGGGAAAATACCTCGCCAAACGTGGAATCTGGGTTAGTGAATTCAGGATTGAATCGGGCTTAAACTGTGGCGGACACGCTTTCGCGACCGATGGTTTTTTGATGGGGCCGATAATGGAAGAATTTAAACAGAAAAAAGACGAATTACAGTCAGAACTATCCGCACTTTACCGAAGTGCTGTTGCTGAAGAAGCTGAAATTTCAGCATTGCCCGAAATAAAAATCACCGTTCAGGGCGGGATTGGTACGTTTGAAGAAGACACCTTATTAAAAGATTATTTTCAGGCCGATGCGACCGGATGGGGATCGCCATTTTTACTGTGTCCGGAAGCGACGAATGTAGATGAAGAAACCCTCGAAAAACTTCAAAAATCGAAAGAAAAAGACATTGTTTTAAGCCATAGTTCGCCGTTGGGCGTTCGGTTTAATTATCTGAAGGGAGCCAGCGGAGAGGATTTCCGAAGAAAAAATCTTTTGCGTAATAAACCCGGTAGTTCTTGTCCCGAGAAATTATTAGAATCGAATACCGAATTTACCGAAAAACCTATTTGTACCGCTTCTCATAAATATCAAAAGCTGAAAATGAAACAAATTCAGCATTCCGATTTGTCTAATGAAGAAAAGGCGAAGGAAGCCGATAAGTTGTTTCAAAAAGAATGTTTGTGTACCGGTTTATGTAATAGTGTAGCGAAGAATTACGATTTTCAGTTTGTAAAGAAAATGGATTTTGTGACCGTTTGTCCCGGGCCAAATTTGGCATATTTCAATGGTGAATATTCACTTCAGGAACTAACAGATCATATTTATGGGCGTAAAAATGTACTCAGCGGTTATCGCCCGCATATGTTTATGAAGGAGTTAAAGTTGTACATTGATTATCTAGCCGAATTAAAAGAGAACACCGATTTTTCAAATAAAAGAGAGGCTAAAAAATTTGATAAATTTGGCCAGAACCTGAACGAAGGAATTCAATATTATAAGAATTTATATGGTGAAAAAGTGATAAAAGAAGACGAGTTTTTAAATGATCTCTTAGTTTGCGAAAGTCAGATTTTAGAAATAACGCATCAATCGGAAGTGGCTTAACTAGATAGATCACTAGGCTGTTAGACGTGAGATTTTAGATCGGCTTTGCCTTTTAGAACACAGAAAACAGAATCAAGACACAAGAGCCAAGACTCAGGATCGAAATGTTGAATTTTAAATGCTGAAAGCTGACTTTTTTTGAAAATAGGTTGGCTATCGCTTTTATAAAGTATAATAGACGTCATTCTGAACTTGATTCAGAATCTCATTGTAGTGATGAGATCCCGGATCAAGTCTGGGATGACGAATTTAAAAAAAATCTAAAAGCGCAGTGGTCTAAATTCTAATAGCGAAGTGCTCTAACATCTTTATTAAGTCATTCCCTTAATATCATTGCTCCAGGTTGGGTAGGCAAAGATCATTGCTTTTAGATCTTTACAAGAAAGACCGCCACACATTGCCATCACAAACATATTAATCATTTCCCCGGCATCGGGACCCACCAGATGAGCACCAAGAACCTGTTCGGTTTTTTTGTCTTTGATCACTTTAAAAGCGTAATGCTGGTTTGCAATTCGTTTAGAATTGAACCAACTGGGAACCGATTTATGCTTAATGACAAAATCATAACCCTGATCTTTCACCTGTTGTTCTGAAAGTCCTACGGAAGCCACATTAGGCAAGGTGAAGACCACAGAAGGTTGTGGTGGATAATGCGCTTCGGTTTTGTTATATTTTCCTAATAGATTTGCTGAAACCACGCGCGATTCCTGAGAAGAGAGCGGAGTAAGTGGTAATCCTTCGCTATCAGAAACATCTCCACAGGCATACACATCTTTATTTGAAGTGTTCTGTAAATGTTCATTGACAGAAATTCCTTTATTGGTGAAAGCGACATTTCCTTTTTCTAAATCTAATTCATCTATGGATGGAACTCGCCCGGCGGTATTAAAAACAACTTCTGCCTTTGCTGTAATTTCTTCTCCATCTTTAGTTTCTGCAGTTACGCGAAGATATTTTCGCAGCTTTTCAACCTTTGAGGCTTTCGCATTGAAGATGAATTTAATTCCGATTTTCTCGGAAGCTTCAGTAAGATAAGCCACCATATCTTCATCAAAATTAGAAAGCGGTCTTGATTCTGTATCGATCATTGTAACTTCAACGCCAAGGCGTGCGGCGATATGCGCAAATTCCATCCCGATGTAACCGGCACCGATAAAAATCATTGATTCTGGCAGTTTTTCTAACTCTAGAAAGTCTTCACTGTGCAATAATAGTTCTTGCCCCGGAATAGGTAAAGGCATTGGTTTATTACCTGTAGCAATAACGATTTTTTTCGCTTTTACCGTTTTCCCTTCTACTGAAAGTGTATTTTCATCTAAAAATTTTGGCGACTGATGATACATTTTAATATCAAGTTCAGCTAAATCTTTTTCGGTTGCTGCGGGAATCGCTTCGGTAAATTTAAGCTTGAATTTTTGGAGATCCTGCCAGTTCACTTCCGGCATTTTTGAAATTCCAAGACCCATCATATTTTGAGAACGCTCGATAATTTCAGTAATACCAACCAAAACTTTTTTAGGATCGCAACCGCGATTGGGACAGGTGCCACCATATTCCCGATTATCGGCAATGGCGACTTTCCATCCCGCTTCAGCGCAATCTTTAGCCACGCCTTTTCCTGCCGTACCGGTTCCGATGACAAAAACATCAAATTCTTCTATTCCCATATTTTATTTTTTAGATATTAGATCGCTTCGCTATTAGAATTTAGACAATTTGATAATGTGTTAATGTGCTAATTTGAAAATGAACTAAATATTTAATTCTATTTTCAAATTTAGAAACAGTCAAATGCCGTTTTAAAAATTGTCTTAGTTCCTGATTCAATTATTCTCTCGTCTATTTTCTAGATTCTAATCTTTCAATTCTAACTACTCACTACTATATATACTTCACAACTCCGCCTTCAACTTTTAATTTTGCGCCGTTGGTAGCCGAGGAAAGCGGACTCGCAACGTAAGCGACCATATTAGCCACTTCCTGTGGATCGGCAAAGCGTTTTAAGATCGATGTTGGCCGATCGTTTTCGAAGAATTCTTTCTGAAAATCTTCAAAAGATTGATCTTCCGGAACGTCTTTTTCTAAGCCTTCTGTTCGTGTGGGACCGGGTAAAACGCTGTTTACGGTTACTCCTGTTCCGGTAGTCATTTCAGCTAAACCTCTAGAAATTGCCAGCATTGCTGTTTTTGTCATTCCGTAGTGAACCATTTCCACGGGGATACTTAAAGCACTTTCACTAGAAATAAAGATGATCCTTCCCCATCCATTTTCCATCATTTTTGGCATTAAAGCCCGTGATAGTCTTACGCCACTCATTACGTTGATGTCGTAAAACTGCTGCCAGTCTTCATCTGTTGTGTCAAAAAACTCTTTATTGGCGAAAATTCCAACATTATTGATTAGAACATCTACACTGCCAAGTTGTGTGACTAGTGCATCTATTTCTTCAGTTTTGCTAAAATCACAGGCAATTCCGCTTATTTTTTTACTATCTGTTTCTTTTCTAAGTTTTTCTAAAGAAGCATTTACTGAATCCTGTGAACTCCCGTTAATAATAACTTCAGCACCTTCTAGAGCAATGGTTTTTGCCGCAGTATATCCAATACCTTTGGTTGATCCTGAAATAAATACTTTTTTGTCTTTTAATTGATAATCCATTTTTTCTTTCTCTTTTTTGTTTGATCGCTTTGTTTTAGTAGTAAGAATTGAGATAATTAATTAGTCTAATATATTCGAACATCTCAATACTCAATTCTAACTACTCACTACTACTTTTCTTCACCGCCCAAACTTCATATTTCAGATTTTTTATAAGAAAAAAGATAAATAGCGCGTACAACATTTGTGTTCCTATCGCACTCCAATCTTCTTTAAATGCACAGCCTGTGATGAGCATGATTATAAAAATGGCCGTTGCTGTTAGGCTTTTTTTGCTGGCAATTCCAAAAATGATAAGCACACCTAAGATTACTTCAATAAATGGTATTGCGTAAGCAATCATTTCAACTAAAGCCAAGGGAAGCATTGTGCCTTTGAAACCCTGTGTGAGTCCATTGGCAAAAGCTTCCAATTTAGGTATTCTTACAAAACCGTGTAGGAAAAAATTAATTCCCAAAGTGATTCTGGCCATTAGAAAAGCAAGCTGGTGGTTAGACATTATAATTTTTTTTGAAATTACATTCTTTGTGACGGAATCGCTGTTATGAAAATTGTAAAATATTTATTTAGAATAGAGTCGATAATAATTTAGGATTCATATCTTTTTGTTATAAACCGCGATAAGGTGTATTTTTTGTTTTCTATTCTCGTATCTCATTTCTAATTAAAATCAATGTTAAAAAATTCATAGTCAGTTGTGAAGCTTTCCTACAGCAATTATCTTTGCAGCAATGAGTACATCTACCATCGCCCAAAGTTTTGCACAATCCCCGCAACAGCAGGAATTGCGGGACGCTATTGCCGTTTCTGAAAAAAATACCGATAAAATTCATCTAAAAGGTCTTGTAGGCTCCGCACTTTCTTTTGTGGTGGCCAATGCTTTTAAAGAAGCTCAACGTCCTTTTTTATTGATTTTAAATGATAAAGAAGAAGCGGCATATCACTTAAATGATTTAGAACAGTTAATTGGAGAAGACAAGGTGTTGTTCTATCCGGGCAGCTACCGCAGGCCATATCAGATTGAAGAAACCGATAATGCCAATGTGCTTTTACGTGCCGAGGTTTTAAACCGAATTAATTCGCGTAAAAAACCGGCGGTGATCGTTACTTATCCCGATGCACTTTTTGAAAAAGTCGTTACTCGAAAAGAGCTTGATAGAAGTACGCTGAAAATTAAAATAAACGATGAGCTTTCGATCGATTTTGTCAATGAAGTCTTATTTGAATACAAATTCAAGCGAGTAGATTTCGTAACCGAACCAGGCGAATTTTCAGTACGTGGTGGGATTATTGATGTATTTTCGTTTAGTAATGACGAGCCGTACCGAATCGAATTTTTTGGGGATGAAGTCGATAGCATTCGGAGTTTCGATGTAGAATCACAGCTTTCTACCGATAAGGTAAATAAGATTTCGATAATGCCGAATGTCGAGCATAAAAAGCTCGATGAGGTAAGAGAAAGCTTCTTAAAATATATTGCTGAAGACACCTTGATTTTCGTAAAAAATCTCGATCTTTTTTCAGCACAAATGGACAAACTTTTTGAGAAAGCTGAAGAGGCATTTCAGAAAATTTCAGGAGAAATTAAACAAAGTGAACCCCAGGAACTTTTTTGTACTTCAGAATTAATAAATAAACAATTATTAGGGTTTTCGGTAGCAGAATTAAGCAATCAGGCCTATCTAAAACCGAAGAAGGAGATCGTGTTTTATGTGACTCCGCAGCCATCTTTCAATAAACAGTTCGATTTATTGATCAATAATCTAATCGAAAACCAGGAAAAAGGATATACCAATTATATTTTCTGCGGAAGCGAACAGCAGGCGAAGCGTTTCCACGATATATTTAAAGATCAGGAGAAAGAGGTAAAATACAAGACGGTAGTACTTTCTTTATTTCAAGGATTTATAGATGAGCAGTCAAAGAATGTTTGTTATACCGATCATCAAATTTTTGAGCGTTACCATAAATTCAGCTTAAAAAACGGCTATGCGAAAAAGCAAGCGATAACGCTGAAAGAATTGACTAATCTTACCGTTGGCGATTATGTAACACATATTGATCACGGAATTGGAAAGTTTGGGGGACTACAAAAAATAGATGTTGAAGGTAAAAAACAGGAAGCGATAAAACTGATTTATGGTGAGCGCGATATTCTGTATTTGAGTATTCACTCGCTACATAAAATTTCAAAATACAACGGAAAAGACGGGAAAGAGCCTAAAATTTTTAAACTGGGTAGTAATGCCTGGAAAAACCTGAAGAAAAAGACCAAAGCTCGTGTTAAACACATTGCTTATAATTTAATTGAATTATATGCTAAACGCCGTTTGCAGAAAGGTTTTGCTTACGGTCCCGATTCGTATTTGCAACACGAGCTGGAAGCTTCTTTTTTATATGAAGATACGCCAGACCAAAGTACGGCCACCGAAGCAGTGAAAAAAGATATGGAAAACGAACGCCCAATGGACCGATTGGTTTGTGGAGACGTTGGTTTTGGGAAGACAGAAGTTGCCATTCGTGCGGCTTTTAAAGCGGTAGATAATGGCAAACAGGTTGCAGTTTTAGTGCCCACAACGATTTTAGCGTTTCAGCATCATCAAACTTTTTCAGAACGTTTAAAAGATTTACCGGTAACGGTTGATTATTTAAACAGATTTAGAACCGCCAAAGAACGTCGCGAAACCCTTGCCGATCTTGAAAAAGGAACGGTAGATATTATTATCGGGACGCATCAATTAGTGAACAAGTCGGTTAAATTTAAAGATCTTGGATTACTGATTGTTGATGAAGAGCAGAAATTTGGTGTATCGGTAAAAGATAAGCTGAAAACGATTAAAGAAAATGTAGATACCTTAACGCTTACAGCAACGCCAATTCCGCGTACGCTTCAGTTTAGCTTGATGGCAGCAAGAGATTTATCGACTATTACTACTCCGCCACCCAACCGTTACCCGATCGAATCGAATGTGATCCGTTTTTCCGAAGAAACTATTCGAGATGCGGTTTTATATGAAATTCAGCGCAGCGGACAGGTATTTTTTATTCATAATCGAATAGAAAATATTAAGGAAGTTGCCGGGATGATTCAGCGTTTAGTGCCCGATGCGAAAGTAGGCATTGGCCACGGACAAATGGAAGGGAAGAAGCTGGAGAAGTTAATGCTGAGTTTTATTAATGGCGAATTTGATGTGCTGGTGTCGACTACAATTATTGAAAGTGGATTGGATGTGACCAACGCGAATACGATTTTTATTAATAATGCGAATAATTTCGGACTGTCTGATTTGCACCAAATGCGGGGTCGCGTAGGACGAAGCAATAAAAAAGCCTTTTGTTATTTTATAACGCCACCATATTCTGCAATGACTGAAGAAGCGCGTAAACGAATGACGGCTTTAGAGCAATTTTCTGAATTGGGAAGCGGATTCAATATTGCAATGAAAGATTTAGAAATTCGTGGTGCCGGAGATTTATTGGGTGGTGAACAAAGTGGATTTATTAACGAAATTGGTTTTGATACCTATCAGAAAATTCTTGCGGAAGCGATTGATGAACTGAAGGAAAATGAATTTAAAGATCTTTACGATGAAGAGGATATTGAAGATAAGGACTTTGTAAAAGATACCCAGATCGATACTGATTTTGAAATTCTGTTTCCGGACGATTACATCAATAACATTGCAGAACGCCTGAATTTATATACAAAGCTAAACGAATTAAAAACCGAAGAAGAATTAGAAAAATTTGAAGCAGAATTGGTCGATCGTTTTGGAGAATTACCGGTATCTGCGGTAGATTTACTGAATAGTGTCCGCATCAAATGGATCGCTTCTAAAATTGGTTTAGAACGCATTATTATGAAACAAAATAAATTGATAGGCTATTTTATTGCCGATCAGCAATCACGTTTCTATCAAACCGCTAATTTCACTAAAGTTTTACAATACGTACAGTCGCATCCTCAGGCTTGTAAGATGAAAGAGAAGAAAACCCGAAACGGTTTACGATTGTTACTGACTTTCGATAAAATTAATTCTATTTATAAAGCCTTGAAAGCTTTACAGCCTTTAGATTTTAGAAAGAAGAAGGAGGAAGTGGAGGCTTAGGATGATTTATTTATTATTCGCTTTTTGTCAACTAAACATTTGAATATCCGTTATGCTTCATAATAAATTACCGTCACCCTGAACTCGATTCAGGGTCTCATCCTAAATATTTTAATATCAATTTAGTATGAGATTCCGGATCAAGTCCGGAATGACGAAACTACCCATTTCAATTCTTAAATGTCAAATTCAGGGTGACGGAAATACAAGAATCACGATAAAGCGGACTTACAATATAATTAAAGCTGAAAAAGATTTAAACCTCATTATCCAGAGAATTATCTTGGAAGCTAAGTTTTTTTAATTGAAGGAGAATGAATTTGATGATTCGATTTACAGTCTGAGCATATTTTAAGATTAATAAAAAAGTCTAGTCTAGAAAATGAAAGAAAAACTAAGAAGACATATTGAAGAAAATATTTCGCTTAGTGATGAAGAATCTAGGCTAATAGCATCGTATTTTTCATTTGAAGAATATAAAAAGAAAGATCTCCTTATTCGGCAAGGAGAATATGTTCAGGATTGCTATTTTATAGTTTCCGGACTTTTAAAATTGATCTATCAGGATGAAAGCGGGAAGGAGCATATTGTTTCTTTTGCGATGGAAAACTGGTGGGAAAGTGATTTTTCAGCTTACTTCACAAAATCCAAAGCAAAAATGTCCTTGCAGTGCCTTGAAGATACCAAGGTGTACGCGCTTAGTTTGGAGAACTATCAAAAACTGATCGCTAAAATGCCCAAAATGGCTTATTTTTTTCTTGAAAAATCAAACTCTGGGAATACTGCGGCACAAAATCGAATTATCTCACTGCTTACCTTAGACGCTCAGGAAAAATATCAGCAATTATTTGAACAGAATCCATCCTTATTTCAGCGTGTTCCTAAAAGACTTTTAGCTTCTTATTTAGGCGTTTCCAGAGAAACCTTAAGTAGACTTCAGCATTAAATTTTTTTCCTCATTTTTTATAATCGTGATCTATATCACACAAAGGTAAAAGTGTTCCTTAGATCTTTGCTGCCATAATAATAACGGCTGCAAATGCAGCGATAATTAGAATGAAATGGAAAAATGTATTATTAATCCTTGGAAATGGCAGGATGCCCGAAATTATGTGCAAGCAACAGAAGTAAAGAACGTAGCGAGTACACTCTACGTTTCAGGACAAACTGCGATAGATGCCAACGGTGTTTCGAGTAAAGAAGGTATGAGAAGTCAGATGAATCAGGCTTTAGATAATTTGGAAAAAGTTATTGAGGAAGCTGATTATAAATGCAAAGATATCGTTCGATTAAATATTTACACGACTTCATCAGAAGAATTATTTAATAATTTTGATGTTTTTCAGAACTGGATTATTAAACATGGTATCAAGCAAACCTCAACAGTACTTGAGGTGCAAGTTCTTTTTGAAACCTTAAAAGTCGAATTTGAAGCTACTGTAGTTAAATAATGGTAGTAAAATCAAACCTCACAGGTTTTTAAAACCTGTGAGGTTTTTTTATAACTTCTCAATGCTCACATCTCAAATCTCATGTTCAAACTCAAATCCAATCTTTTCTAAATTTACAGAAGAGATTATTTTCCCTTTAGAAGATTGATTTTGGTCATATTCAGGAGCTTTTATATTTCTGGATTTCGCTTCTTTGGTGTAATAGTCCGCTTTTTTAGGATGTTCTGGATAAGCTGCGTTAAAAACAGTTCCAAATTCATCATTTTTGATAATTTGTGAAATTAAAGCAATACAATCGTCACGTTGAATAAGATTTGCGGGAGCATCTCCATTTTTAACTCCGCTTCTTCCAGAGAGCATGGTTACCGGATGGCGATCTTTGCTAATTAATCCTCCAAATCTTATCACACTGGTTGAAAAATTTTGATTATTACACAAAGCATGTTCGCAGTCAATTAGTTGTTTTGCGGCTTTGGATGTTCCATTGGTTTTGGATTCTTCCGTATATTCAGGGAAATTTTCTTGATCTTCAAAAACACTTGTAGAACTTACAAAGATCACTTTTTGGATACCTGAATATTCAATATTTGAAATAATATTGGTGATTTTAGAAGTGAAGTTAATTTCAGGATTTTTTCGCAATCCAGGCGGAATATCTATTAGAAGAATTTCAGATCCCGATAAAAAAGATTGAATATCACCCTGCACACCGTTTTCATAAAGCTCGAGATGATAAGGCGTAATCCCGGCATCAGATAATTTCTTCATTTTTACTTGAGTGGTGGTCGATCCTTTTAAAGAATAACCATCTTCTACTAATTTTTTTGCCAGTGGAAGACCTAACCAACCACATCCTAATATTGAAATTTGCATAATTTTATTTTTAGATTAGAGACCGCTTCGCTGTTAGATAATAGAAAAAAGACTATTTACCATATGTCTATATTATTTAACTTTCTTAAACATCTTGTCTCTTGTCTCTTGTCTCTTGTCTCTTGTCTCTTGTCTCCTGTCTCAATTCTAACTACTCCAAAACAATTCTCTTTTTATAAATCACCGCATCATTTAGCACAAAAGGTTTTGGGATCATGTTTTCAGAACGTTTTGGTACATTTAGTTTCGTATTTTCCAAAAGATCGTAGCTAGATTCGTATAAAATGAATTCGGCCGATTTCGATTTGTCTAAACTAAAATTCATTCTAAGCGTATCTTTGCTCGAAATATAATAGCTCAGCAATCGGTTTCTCCATCTGCGTGTAAACATATTGAATTCTTCTTCACCAAGTTTTACATTTTCAGGAGTATGTCCATTAACTTCAAATTCATTGAAATCAGTTAAATTTTCCGTATAAATTTCTAAGCGTTTTGCATCTCGATTTGGCGCTATTTTTAATGAATATTGAAATTCGTTAGTTGTGCTATCTGTTTTCTGAAGTACAATTCCCGGTGCTTGAATATCGATCTTTGGCGCATCGCTTCTCCAGGTAAAGCCAGAATTATATTTGCTGCTGAATTTCGCTTCAATATTGGTTAAACTTACCGGTTCTTTACCAAAATACTGCGTGGTCCATTCATCAGGCATCGCGTCGTAAGAAAACCAGTTGGCTTTATCTTCATCGGCATCAAATAAATAGACCAAACTATTGGGCTTAGGTTTTTCTGAAGTAAATTCTGAAGTAAAATGAGCATAGAACATAGCTATATTGAAGCCAATAAACACCAATACGGCAAGTAGATCTTTTTTACTGAAATAGCCAAAAACCGGTAAAAATAGACTGAATAGTAAAATACTTAAAATACTTGCCAAAAAGAGCATTTTTAGACCCAGAGCCACCGGAAACATTTGAATGAACGGAAATAAAATAAATAATGCAGGTAAGCTTAAAACAGTATTTAAAATAAGGTTGGGTTGTTTTAAGCGGATCATCAAAAACAATTGTATGATTCCAAAATAAGCCGGAATTATAAAGTAAGCAGCGCCTTTTAAACCAAAAGCGAGTAAAGCACAAATGAGAATCCAGAAAAACAAAGGAGCGACAAATTGTGAAGCTGTTTTATCTTCAGTATAAAATTTATGATAAACAAAAAACACAACAGTAAGACTCAAAAGAACGGCTGCAGTGATATAGCTGTAACCATTGTAAGTAAAGCCATGGAGCATTTCTGAATATTCAGGATAGATATAAAGACAGAATTTCCAAAGTCCAAATACTAAAAGTCCGCCTAAAATTAAGCTTAAAAAATATGGTACAAAACCTTTAAATATCGCCTTAACGCTTAGCTGCTTTTTAAATAATCCGAATACGACCACAGCGAAAAATAATACCAAAGCCACGATGAGCATTGGGATAATCCAGGCAAAAGGATAAGTGATAAATTGGCCAAATGGTAGATTGAAATATAATAGATCTTGATCTGAAGTTAATTTATCGAGATCTATATCCTGAAAATAATAGAGTAGAGGCATTAGATAATCGCCCTGGTGTGCCAGCGTTTCAAGATCTAAGTTTTTTGGAACGTCATTGGCGGTATGATAATCGAAATGATCCCCAATAAATGCAAAATTGAAACCGTTGATATTTCCAAATTCTCTAAGAATCGTAAGATCTGTATCGTTTGGTAAAAGTTTGTAAACGCTATAAGCAAGCGAATTTGTAGTAGGAAACGGTACTTTAGCATCCTTAAATGCATTGATGAGCTCTGCGTTCCCGGCATTGGTTTCTAATAGCATAAATGAGCTGCCACCGCTACCACGTGCTTCAAAATTTAAAGCAAGTTTAGCGTCTTTCGCCCAGGGGTGTTCTTTGATAAACAGCTCGGCTCCCATAAGTCCGATTTCTTCAGCATCTGTAAATAAGATGATAATATCGTTTTTAGGAGAATTTCCTTCAGCAATAAAAGCTCGAATGCCCTCTAGGATTGTTGCGACGCCGCTGCCGGCATCACTAGCACCGTGCGAAGAATGTGGCTGGCTGTCGTAATGCGTCATTAAAACTAGTGCATTACCATTTCCGCTACCTTCAATTCGGGTTAAAATGTTTTGTGGTCGGCTAAGAACAGCATTTTCATTTAATACAAAATCTTCTTGTGTTTGTACTTCTAAGCCTAGGTTTTGAAGTTCGTTAACGATATAATTTCTTACAGAACTATGTGCAGCACTTCCTAAATAATGAGCAGATTCCCCAATTTTTTCTACGTGCTGGAATGCTCGATTAACAGAAAATTTATTCTCTGGGACATCTTCTGGAATGCTTGATGGTTTAAGGCTGTGATCACTTAACCAACAGCAAAAACTTATAAGGAGTAAGGCAATTAAAGCTTGGAGATTTTTAGACATTAATAGGCATTTAATTTCAGAAAAAATAAAGATACTATACTTCTAAAAATTAACCCGATAATTTGTAATACTTTAAAAATATATCAAAATTTATTATATTTAAGTAATTAGTAATCAAAATTTTACAATTATGGGAATTAAAAGTTTTCAGGGAAAGCGCGCTGCACCGGTAAAAATAGAGAGTGCGCCGATTATGGTAGGGGATTATATGACTACCACTTTAATCACATTTAAAAAAGAACAATATGTAGCAGAAGTAATGGAAGCATTGCTTAAAAACAAAATTTCTGGTGCACCGGTGGTTAACGATCGATATGAGCTAATTGGAATAATTTCAGACGCAGATTGTATGAAACAAATTTCAGAAAGCCGCTATTTCAATATGCCGATTGGCGATATGACGATAGAAAATTATATGAGCACCGATGTTGCAGTAATTGATAAAAACATAAGTATTTTTGATTGTGCGCAGCTCTTCTTCAATAATAGCTACAGAAGATTTCCGGTAGTAGAAAACGGAAAATTAATTGGAATGATTAGTAGAAAAGATGTGCTTTGTGCAGCTTTAAAATTAAGAGCACAAAATTGGCATTGCTAATTTCGTTTAACCAGTGCATAATACTCTTCGTTATCTAAAGGTAAAAACCCCTGATTGTATATAAAAAAATACGTTTTCCCCGCCTGGGTAGTATATATGCTGGTGAAATACTGAAAATTGAAACCTTCAGCCAGCAATTTTGTTTTGCTGGTTTTTGTTTTTTCTTCCGGGTTCAGTTTCTCTAAAATCCTATAATTTTTGCGTAAAATATTATTGATATTGCGCATCAGGTTTTTACTATCCTTATTTAGTTTGTTGTGATATGAATTTCTGCAATAATCACTACAGAATTTTTTATCTACTCTACCTATAAGTTTTTCACCACATTCTAGACAATGCTTATCCATGTTTTACGACATTGAATATTAATAATTTAAATGGCCTTCGCGATTTAAGTACAGTTGGGGTAGCTTGTTCCTGAAGTTGCTATAATCAATTATTCTCTTTCTAACGAGCTCATCCCGGGGAAGGAAGAATGGTTAATTCGTTTAAAGTAAAAACAGCTTGATTTAAAAGCTATCAGAATAAATTTATCATTTCGAAAAATTTTTATGCTCCAAATTCTTAAATTTTAAAAGATAAGTTTTTGGATATGATCAAATTACGTAAAAAAAACTTATAAAAAAATACTCCTGCAAGGAGTATTTTAAATTTAGTGCGATGAATAGTTGTTTGTACTCAGTTCATCTCTGCTTTTCTCATGGGCATATTATCTATCTTTTCGAATATTTCTTCAGCCGGCGTAAATTCCTCTTTTCTCATTTTAGTGCCACCATCCAGGCCAATTAAAATAATTTCAAAAGATTTATCAGATTTCTTGAATTTTTCATAAAAATTATCACCTTCTTTCCAATCTGGGTTATCGCTAATTCCGGTAGCATAATGTTTTGGTGTTACTTGGTAGACAATAATCTTTCGGTCTTCTAAAGCTGCTTCCCTGTTTTTCAACTCACCCAATTGTTGTTTAAAATCGGTATCTTCTTTAGAATCGGTTAGTATTAAAATTAATCTATTTTTCCATTGATGCTCAGTTTTATCCTGTGCATTCATATTTCCTAGTGCCATAAAGCTAAATATTGCGATTAAAACTTTTTTCATATCTCAATTTAGAACAGATATTTTACAGTAACTTTTAATTACTTGTTAAAGAGTGCTTTATTTAACTATTTTTAAAATTGTAGTTTCAGGAATTTAATTTTATTTAACCCTGCGAAGTTTTCTTCGAAAATTTCTGACGAACTAAAAATGGTTTAAAATTTGAGGTATTTGAAAAATTAGGTCTTGAAACTTATAAGATGAAAAAACTACAACTTTTATTGTTTGCCATTCCCTTTACTTTTCTTTCCTGTTACCAGGATATGGATGATAATTTAGAAAGGCAGGAAGAGATTACAGATCCCATAGATGATAATCAATTTATTACTGAAGATGGCGAGGTTTTTTCCACTGGTTTAGAATGTACGGGAACCGGCGACTATACTGCCACAGGTACAATTTTAGAAAATCTTGAAATTCCGGAAGATGTTCCTGAAGAATATGATCTGTCTGAAATGCTTCCGCCGGTAGGCGATCAGGGGCAGTTAGGCTCGTGTTCTTCATGGGCAGTAAGTTATTATTTAAAATCTTTTCAGGAGTTTTTAGAAAATGGGGAAGCTTATTCCGCAGCAACAATATTTAGTCCGTCATTTACCTATAATCAATTAACAATGGGAGAATGTGGTGGCACCAGCATTGCGGCAACTTTAGATCTTGTACAACAGCAGGGAGTTTGTTCTTTAGCCTCCTTTCCTTACGATGATAGTGGTTGTGCAGCGCAGCCGGGTGAAGCACAATTCGCTGAAGCCTTAGAAGCACAAATTTCAGAATTTAAAAGTTTAAGTGGCGAGAATATGATTGCCGAAATGAAAACTTTACTTACAATGCAACAACCCATTGTGATTGGCGCGTACCTTTCTTCAGAATTTGGAAAAACAGATAATTTTGGCCTTGCAGCATATCGTGAACATGTGGTAGATTATGATACCGGCGATTGCCACGCGATGCTGGTTGTAGGTTATTCAGATGAATATAATGCTTTTAAAGTAGTGAATTCTTGGGGAGAAAGCTGGGGCTCAGATGGTTTTGTTTGGATCGATTATGCGGCTTTCGAAAATGTGAGTGATCAAAGCGCTAATTTTAGAGTGATTAATAACGCCTATATTGCTTACGATGCTACAACCGAAGTTGACCCTGTATTTTAAACTTTTTTATAACTGAAATAATTTAAACTGAAATTTATTGAATTGGGATCCATATTTCTTCTTCGGAAGTTGGATCGTTGTTCTTATACTTTTCTCCCATAATCGCAAGATGCGGCCTGCTGTCCAGCCTGAATTTTGAAGTTGGTAACCATTGCTGAAAAATACGCTGATAAAATTGCGGGGCTTCACTACTGCTTCCTTTGTAATTAAAAATCGCATATTTTCCTGCTGGGATTTTTAAAATTTCAAGTGCTGAAGGAATTTTTTCCAGGTCTTCATTTTTAATCGCAGCCCATTTTCTAAAGTTTGCGGTAGGATTAAAATTCGAAAAAAATGAAAGATCTTTATAGACTTCAACCGAAAATAAATCAATCTGCTTTTTGCCGAAATTCGCTATTTTTAAAGGAATAAATTCTTGCCAAAGCTTAGCGGTTTTGTTTTCAGCAAAAGACATTTCCGTAGAAATTCCGATTAGAGAAAATCCTTCTGTTTTATAAATTTTTGGGTTTAATACTTTCATTAGAAAATAGTTACTGCTTAAGCGCTTGCAGCGGCAGATTTTAAACGATTATTAATCCCTCATTGAGGGTTTAATTCCTCGATGCTTGCCCTAAAATTATAAAAAAGTTTTTTCAATTCGTACCTATTGGGCTTGCCCAGAAATCATTGATTTTCCATAATTAAAAATGATAAGTTGCTGCATGCCGAATTGGAAAGTTACATGAATTTGCGATAAAACAGAATTTATTGGCTTCGTTATGTAAATTTTCGGCTTTTTCTAGCATTGTTTTATTGGCCAGCGTTATTTTTGGGTAAAGCGTAACTTCAGTAAATTTTCCACTACCATCTTTGTTTTCGATCATTTTTCCGATTGGCCGATCCTGATATTCTAAAACTATGATTTTATTGGAAGCACACAAATGAAGATACCAAAGCATATGGCATGAAGCGATCGAAGCGAGTAGAAGTTCTTCAGGATTATAGAGTTCAGGATTTCCTAAAAAAGCAGGATCTGCCGAAGCTTGTATTAAAGCTTTACCTTCAGCTTTAATGGTATATTCTCTTTCGTAATCTTTATAAGTTTTGGTGCCAATACCCTTATTGCCCGTCCAGTTGAGGTTGAGGGTGTAGTTATGGGTTTTCATTTTAGGAATGATTTGGATGCTTAGTTCGCAGCCTGTCTAGGTTTGTAATATTTAAAATTCTTGCTATTTCAGGACTTGATCCCAAATCTCAAACCCATCTATAAAAATGTACTTTCAGGATGAGACCCCGAATCAAGTTCAGGGTGACGCTATCTCATTAGAACTAAAATTCAATTAAACTTATATCTAAATGGAACTTTTAGTTTTAAAATTTAGAATGTAAATTCAGAATTGGATTTTTTGTCAAGCAATTAGCGATCTTATATTTAAGCCTAAAATACAAAAAGCCGGTAAATCTTAGATCTACCTGCTTCTCTATTTTTTGAATTCAGAAGAGATTATCTTTTTCGTGGCATTTCAATTTTAAATTCTTTTGGATGTTCGGCACCCATAAGGTTTTCAACAAAGTAATCCCATCTTCTTCTGGTCATATAATAACTATCCATTCCGTAGCCGTGGCGTGCATTTGGGAAAATGATCAAATCGAAATCTTTATTGGCTTTAATTAAGGCATCGATCACCAAATACGAATTGTAAGGAGGTACATTGTCATCCAGATTTCCATGCGCAATTAACAAATCTCCCTGTAGATTTTCAGCATTATATTGATTGGCCTGTAACTCGTAGTTGGTCTTTCCGTTTTCGGTTTCTTCAATTAAACCGATGTATCTTTCTCCCCAATCATCTTCATAGTTTCTGTTATCATGGTTTCCAGATTCAGAAATTCCAACTTTATAAAATTCAGGATAAGAGAACATGGCATCTGCAGTAGCAAAACCACCACCAGAGTGTCCCCAAATTCCGACTTTATTTAGATCCATATACGGATATTTTTCAGCTAATTGTTTTAGTCCGCTTATCTGATCTTCTAAAGTATTATCTCCCATATTTCCGTAGCAGGCATCGTGGAAAGATTTAGATCTTCCCGGGTTACAACTACCATCGATTACCACCACGATAAAACCAAGCTCTGCTAAAGACTGGTGATCGCTACGAGCTGGATAGAATGAACGGCTACCAACACCGCCACCTTGTGGACCAGGATAGATGTAGTTAATTACCGGGTATTTTTTAGATTCATCTAGATGTGTAGGCGTAAACATTAGTCCGTACAAATCCCATTTTTTATCTGCAGATTTTACTTTTATCGGTTTAGGAGCCTGCCAGCCGATAGCTTCTAAACGGGAAATATCGGCTTTTTCGAGATCCATGATTTTGCGACCTTTAATATCTCTAAGCACTGCAACGTTTGGTATATCTGGCTGCGAATAGTTGTCTACAAAATACTTATGATCTGGAGATAATGAAACGCTATGTGTTCCATTTTCTGGAGTTAGAAGCTTTAGGCATTTTCCGTTAAATTTTATGCTATAAAAATGGCTAAAATAAGGATCACGCCCGTCTTCTTTTCCTTGGGCGTAGAAGTACAACATTTCTTTATCTTCGTCTACTTCAAGCAGGCTGGTTACTACAAAATCTCCTTTTGTAATTTGATTTTTTAACTTTCCGCTTTCAAGATCGTAAAGGTATAAATGCCCCCAATCGTCACGTTCAGAATACCAAATTATTTCTTTAGATTCTGGTAAATAATGCCAGTTTATAGTGCCCTGCCCAGATTCGAATTGCGTAGCTGTTTCTTCAGTAAAAATATCTCTTACTTCGCCAGTTTCAGCATTAGCAACACGTAGCGTAACTTTTTTGTGATCTCGCGAAACCGAAGCAAAAGCTAAAGTTTTAGAGTCTGGTCCCCATTCGTTATCGCCAAAGCTGCCGTCGCAGGCAATGTCGTCGCAAAGGGTACCACGTCTTGCATCTGCCGGAATGTTTAGTTTGGTGATCTCGTGATCTTCAGTATCGATAGTTACACGCTCGATTTTAATAATGGCTGAATCCTGCGGAATTGGATATTTCCATTCCTGAAGTTCGGGCTCGCCTACTTTGGTTTCTACCAAATACATATCACTTACGTGGCGCTGATCTTGTTTAAATGTGGCGATCTTTTTAGAATCTGGGCTCCATAGTACGATTGGCTTGTCGCTATGTTTCCAGCCCGCATTATCGGTTGCATAGCCATAGTTTTTTTCTCCGTCCTCTGTAAGTTGAGTTTCCTCGCCAGATTCATTATCTCGCATCCAAAGATTCCAGTCTTTTATATAAACTGTTTTAGAACCATCGGGAGAGGCTACTTCTGTCCATGATCTTCTTTGTCTCTCTTCCGGTTTTTTGCCAAGTAATTCTTCGAGCGAATTTGAAGTTTTTTTAGATTTTTTATTTGGATCTACAAGAACGAATTGTTGCTCGCCATTAACCGAAATTTCGTACCAAAAACTGCCATTATCCAGCCAGTTTGGGCTTACATAATCTTTGTCTACTAAAGAATACGTATTGAAGCCAAGAAATTTTGCGGCCTGTTGGTAATCTTCAGTGGTTAATGTCTTTTGGGGTTGTTGTGCGAAACCTGAAAGGGAAATCACTAGGATATACAGTTGAAAGAAAGTTTTTTTCATTGTATGTTTTGCTTTTGAGCTCAATTTAGTAAGAATTTTTCAATGATTCCTGGGAAGCTATTTTTAGGATTATCATTTGAAGAAAGTGGTTGTTTGAAAAACGATTAAAAACCCTGGCTATAGTTAGGGGTAGATTTTAAATTTTTATCTCAGGACAAAAAAGTGAAATGCCAGGGTCGTTAATCTTAAGCTTAGACTAAGCTTTTGCTAAAAGGTTTAATTCCATTTATTTTTTAACATTTCAGCTTCAGTAATTATCTGTTTTGGGAAGTCGTAAAGCGCTAATATTTTTATCGCGTTTTTGGTTTTAAGCGGTCCTTCTTTTAATTTGTGATCAAAATTTAAAGTCTGATTATGAATGTTTTCACTAAAATGATAAAGTTCAAAATCATTTTGTGTTAGCATTTCGGTAAGTTCGATATCGTGGGTAGAAACCATCACAATATTTTGCGCACAATTAAGATAAGATAAAATAGACTTCCCGGCAGCGATACGTTCTTCAGTATTTGTGCCTTTAAAAATTTCATCTAAAACAAACAATTTGGGTACCTCTTCTTCCGATTTATCCAAAAGCTTTTTGATCTGTAAAACTTCTTCTAAATAATAACTGGTATTTTCACTTAGGTTGTCGGCAATTCTAATCGAAGAATATAGTTTTAGAAAAGGGGCAGTAAAATGTTCAGCAAAACAAATATTTATAGTTTGTGCCAGCAGCGTATTAATGGCAACCGTTCTAATAAATGTACTTTTCCCAGACATATTGCTTCCGGTAAGTAACATGCTTTTTTCTAAAAGCTCTAAATCGTTGGGAACACAGTCTTTGATTAATGGATGCTGAATTTCGCTAAATCTAATCTCTTTTTTATTGCCGAAATAAGGCTGGCAAACGCGATAGTGATATTCGGCTTTAATTGAAGCCACAGCAATGGCCGAATCGATCTCGCCTAAAAAACGAAAAAGCGTTTCGATATCATTTTGTTTATGCTGAATATCTTCGAGAAAACTGAAAAATAATAGAATTTCAATATTAAAAGTGATTTTTAGCAACTCGAAGAAAAACCATCCAAAAAAGGCAAATTCGTCATTCATCTTATTCTCAAAGCCAATAAGCGAAGTTTTAAACTGAATTTTCTTGACAGATCCTAGAAAGGATAAGTCCTTAAAATAGGCGCTAATATTGCTGAAATTCGATATTTTATCACCAACTTTTATTGCGATACTAAGTTGATGAACCGCATTTAGATAATAGTTGAGCTTATTTTTATTGCGATAGTGCAAAACCATATTGGTCATAAAAACCGGAATCATGATTAGGAATAAAATCGGATAAAAGAAACCGCCAATAAGGCTAAAAATCGATAAGAAGCTAAGAATAAATACCCAAACAATCCATTTTGGGCGCTCCATAGGCTCGTCTATAATTAACCGAACAAAATCGTAGGCATTGTAATGATTCAGTTTGGATAATTGCGACTGGATTTTTAGTCGGTCGTTTTCTTTTTCTAAAAAGGTATCTGAAAATGTAGAAAATTGCCTTAATTGATTTTCAGAATTAATATTCCGTAGATGATTGTAAAAATATTGTTGTCCGGGTTTAGATGTGGTTCGATCTAAAATGGTAAAAAGCTCCTCGAAATCTAGGTCTTTTGCAGTTTGATCGTTTATTTTATGAAAATCGCCTACCAGAAGCTGGGCATCATAAAAGCTTTTAATCTGGTCGAAATTAAATTTCTCGGTTTTAGCTTTAGCCCAATTATTTTTAAGTTCTTTAAAATGTTTTCTTGCAGATTTTTTCTTTAAAAGTCTAAAAACTAAATAGAGCGCAATACCAATTATGGCAAGATAAGAATACAGCTGCATCACAAATATTTAGTTGTAAGATAAGTAATAATCAAAACCAGGCCTATCCAAAATATAATTCCGTAAATAATGAGTTGGTTAGCTTGTTTTAGTTTAGTATCGTAGCCGTAATTTTTAAAACGTTCCAGCTGCGATTGGCTAAAATCATCTGTAGATTTAGGGCGTGCTCTTGGCGTAATAAAAGGCAAAATGAAAAACTGTAAACTTTCGGTTTTGCTTAGATTTTCTTTTGCACGTTTTCGTCTATTGTCTTCTTCTAGATTCATATAATTAATATGCTAATCTAATATGCTTAAAAATTCTTCCTGTTCAGAAGGCCTTGGGGAGTTGGTAGAAAGAATAATACTATCGTTTTTAATAAGAGTGTACTTAGGGATAGAATAGCTGTTTTTAGTTTTACCTAATTGAAGAAAAATACGGGCCAAACCGGATTTTCTGAAGTCAGCAAAACGATAATGTTGGTCTTTATCGGTGTAATTTTCAAGCTGGTTTGCCATTTGTTTCCATTTTTCCAGATCCTCGTCGACAGATATATACACTTTTGAAATATTATTTTCTTTTAGCATCGGATTGTATTCATCAGACTTTTGTATTTCTGCAATACAAGGGGTGCACCAACTTGCCCAATGATCTATTAATTTAAATTTTGAAGGATCATTTTTAAAAATATCCTTCAGTTTTATTGAATCTCCTTTTAAGTTGATCAATTTCTCATCGAGAAGTTCTTCGCTTAATTTGTTATCCATGCTGTTTAGGTCGAAGATAATTTCATTGATTTTGCTTACGTAATCTTCGTTTTTAGAAAAGTCGTCTCGATAATCGTTAATTAAATCTTCAATTAAAGTTTTTCCTTTTTGTCCAAAGGCTAGTCCGGCTTCGTGATAATTGTAAATAAGTTTGGCAATAGCGAAACGTTCAAGATCGTCATCAAGCTTATTTTTTATAAAATCACGTTCATTTATAAAATTATCGATGGAATATCCAGAAACTTCAGCGTTTGCAAATACACTATGGATATATTTTGGGAGGCTTCTCTTAAAGTAATCGTTATACAATAATTCTGGCCTGTTAAAATCATCTTCAAAATTTATGGTGTCAAAATATTTTTCCGAATCAAACATAGAAATTTCACCCTCAAACTGCATTTTATTAAGGACTTCATCCAAGTCAGATCCCTGATAATTCCCTGCCTGGTCTTGATGATCTCTAGGGTAAATTAAATGGAATAAATATTCATATTTTAAAGTCGCATACGTTTGCTCTTTAAAACCTTCGCTTACTTCTGGATGCGCTTTTATATACTCCTCGAGTATTTTCTTTTTCTCATTATAAAACTTGGTATTATCGTTTTTGTATTGATCGAAATTGCCCTTAAAAACGCCCCATTTTTCATGAAAGGGATCATTTAATTCCTGAAAGAAATTATAATGAGCCGCATTTTTACCAGAAAAGCTGATTTTATGATTTTTAATTTCCATAAAAATACTGTCTCCGGGAGTAATGTAAAATCGCGTAAAAAGTGGAGGTAAATCTCCTTCTTCAAAAGCTATAAGGTCGATTATTTGAGGTTTGTCCAGCTTCTGAAATTCTACATATAACGAATCTCCAAGATTTTCTTTTTTAATGTTTGATACTTCATTAAAGAGACCGGTATGAACTAAAAGATTAAGATAGTTGAAGTTATAGGGAACATCTGTCTTACCAATTAAAATGGCTTTAGCGTTAGTTGTATCGATTGGTTTGTATTGCAGTGTAGGAATTGTCTCTTCTTCTACGGAAACATTTTCAGTTAAATTTTTATCTGAATTTTTACAGGAAGTACTAAAAACTATGATTAAAACGATGAGGTAATGATAATTTTTGAAAGACATTTTTAGATTTATTTTATATCTAAAAGTTAGTGTTTTTGTTTGAAAATATGCGATTTCTAATAGATTTTGTTTAATTCTGTTTTTTGTTAAAGAGGCTGATATCAAAAATTACCCGGCTTAAATAATCTTTTAAAGAAATGTCCTGCTCTTTTTCATAAATTAAATGAAGTAAACTTTAATTTGAGATTATATGAAGTTTTTTTTCAGGTCAGTTGTGATTGATGAGGCCTGCCACCATTCAGAATAAAAAATTGGTAAATATCCTTCCCGTATTCTAAAAGCAATAGAATGCTTAAGACAAAATCTAAGATGATATGAGAAAGCGCAAAGTATATCTCAAATTCGATATTTAAAATCAGAATATTTTGGCGACTACTATTCATATTGATATTGTAGACTTTTCGAGAATTTTTATTACGTTCAAACGGTTACAATCGTTTACAAACGAATTTATACGAAAACAATTAGTTTCCAGACGAATAACGCTTTTACGCTAATCTATGTTTGCAGGGTTGAAATGAACTAATGATTTTCAATTACAATTAAATTCTATTGTTATGAGTACTTTACGAAACAGCGTTAAATTGATTGGCCACGTAGGCACACAGCCCGAAATTGTAAATTTAGAATCTGGTAAAAAACTGGCAAAATTTTCTATCGCAACCAACGAATTTTACAAAAATGCCAAAGGAGAAAAGGTTTCTGAAACCCAATGGCATAATTTGGTAGCCTGGGGAAAGACAGCCGATATTGTAGAAAATTATGTAACCAAGGGAAAAGAGATTGCTGTGGACGGTAAACTTACTAGTAGAAGTTACGAGGATAAAACTGGCAATAAAAGATATATTACTGAGGTTATTTGCAATGAAATTCTTCTATTAGGGAAATAATTTTGTTTAGAGGTCGAGAATATTTAAAACCTCCGTTTCTTTTGTTAAAGGGAAACGGAGGTTTTTAACTTATAGGGCTGCCGAAATTTTTAAATAATGCATCAAAATTTTAAATTCTTTAATGCATTTGAGCTTCACCGGCACCACTTGGGATTCTAATATCTTCAACAATTTGCTGCACATTTTCTGGAGGAGCAGGAGTAAGTCGTGAAATAACGATAGCCAAGATAAAATTCACCAGCATGGCAACAACACCAAAACCTTCTGGAGATGTGCCAAACCACCATTCACTTTCAGGAAGCGGATCCATAATCCCTATCAATCCTGTTTTGAACCTGATCATATAAAATAGCATTAAACTAATTCCGGCGATCATTCCGGTTACAGCTCCCTGGCGATTCATTCGTTTATCAAAGATTCCTAATACTATAGCCGGGAAGAAAGAAGCTGCAGCCAGGCCAAATGCTAATGCGACGACAGCTGCAACAAAACCAGGCGGATAAATTCCGAAGAAACCTGCAACTATAATAGCTACTAAAATGCTTATTCTCGCGATCATAAGTTCCCCCTTATCAGAGATGTTTGGTTTTAATTGCCTTTTAACCAGATCATGAGAAACCGATGTCGAAATCACTAAAAGCAAACCTGCAGCGGTAGATAGCGCAGCAGCCAATCCGCCGGCAGCAACCAAGCCTATTACCCAATTTGGTAATTGAGCGATCTCTGGATTTGCCAACACCATAATGTCTTTATCTACATATAATTCATTCTCAGCAGTACTGGGATTACTAATTATTCGTTCACCACTTTCACCTCTTTCTTCAGTAAAAACAGGTTTCCCGTTTACAGCATCTGAATTTCGATATTGAATCTTTCCATCGTTATTTTTATCGCTCCATGAAATTAATCCCGTATTTTCCCAATTCTTAAACCAATCTGGCAAATCGGTATAGGCAGTTTCATTTACTGTGGTAATTAAATTTGTTCTGGCAAAAACCGAAACTGCCGGAGCCGTGGTGTACAAAATTGCGATTAGCAATAAAGCATAACCGGCAGATTTTCGTGCATCTTTCACCTTTGGCACCGTAAAAAACCGAACAATAACATGAGGTAACCCCGATGTTCCTGCCATTAGCGCAAAAGTAATTGCAAAAATATCCCAGGTAGATTTTGTACCGCTAGTATATTCTTTAAAACCTAATTGTGTATGTAACTGATCTAATTTATCTAAAAGAAATGCACCATCTTCAACGCGTCCACCCATACCTATTTGCGGAAAAGGATTCCCCGTCATTTGTATCGAAATAAAAATGGCAGGAACCATAAACGCAAAAATCAGTACACAATATTGCGCTACCTGCGTATAAGTGATTCCCTTCATTCCGCCTAAAAAAGCAAAAACAAGAACAACCGCCATACCAATTAAAACACCTTTGGTAATATCGACCTGCAAAAACTGAGAGAACACAATTCCTACGCCCCGCATTTGCCCCGCCACATAGGTAAATGAAACAATTAAAGCGCAAATAATGGCAATCGTTCGAGCCGAGTTAGAATAGTAACGGTCCCCGATAAAATCTGGAACTGTAAATTTTCCAAACTTTCTTAGATAGGGTGCAAGTAAAAGTGCGAGAAGCACATAACCACCCGTCCAACCCATAAGATAAACCGAGCCATCGTAACCACTAAAAGAAATAAGACCGGCCATCGAGATAAATGAAGCGGCACTCATCCAATCGGCTGCCGTCGCCATTCCGTTTGCTAAAGGGGAAACGCCTCCACCGGCGATATAAAAATCTTTAGTTGAAGAAGCCCTGGCCCAAATTGCTATACCAAAATACAGCGTAAAACTAATGCCGACTAAAATCCAGGTCCATAATTGAACGTCCATAAATTAAGATGTTAAGAGAAAGTGAGTTGAATTGTTACGATTTTTGATCATTCAGCATAACCATATTTTTTATCCAGTTTATTCATTAAGCGTATATATATGAAAATGAGAATCACGAAAACATAAATAGATCCTTGCTGCGCAAACCAAAACCCCAGCTTAAAGCCTCCAAGTTTAAATTGATTTAGAAAATCTTTGAACAAAATTCCTGCTCCGAAAGAAACAATAAACCATACGCTTAAAAGTATAAACAGATATTTGAGGTTTTCGCGCCAGTATTTTTTTGCATTATTTTTCAAAATGGATGTGATTATAAATTTTATTAAAATTTAATAAAAAAAATGATATATTTTTTGAAAAATACCTTTTAATTAATATTTATGTGTCCTGTGCTGTAAGGGTTTAGTTCTTTTATGTAATGGCCGTACCTTTCTCTATTCATATTTTGGTAATTTTGCAATAAAAATAAAATGGAAAAGAAAGCCAACATATATCGTATTCAGTTAGAGACAGTATCTACTCTCAAAGAAGATGTTAAGCATCAAAATATAGAATTTGAATTTGGAAATCACGATGAGATCTTCGGAATTATAGACGCTGTAAAATCTAAAAACCTTTTTGAAACTGAAGCTGAAGCGACCGAATTTGCATTAGGGTTAAAATTGTTTAGCGAAGTAATGCTTAAAAATAAAAATCATCCTTTATTTGAAGAGCTTAAACCACAATTCGCAAAATTCATGAAAAAATTGAAAGCAAGCTAAAAATAGATATTTTGCGCTAAGCGATAGGTATTGGCGTGTGCTTCGATAATAATTTTTATTTCTGGAGAATAGCCACCGCCCATACTGCATTGTACCGGAATTTTTAGATCGTGACAGGTTTGCAATACAAATTGGTCACGTTCTTTACAGCCAGCGATAGAACAAGATAGTCGGCCTAATTTATCGGTTTCCAATATGTCCACTCCGCATAGATAAAAAATAAAGTCGGGTTGTACTTTTTCAATAAGACCGGGCAGCGTGTCCTTTAAAGTTTTTAGATAAAACTCATCTTTAGACCCATCGGGAACTTCAATATCTAAATCTGAAATTTCTTTTCTGAAGGGATAATTTCCTTTCCCGTGCATCGAAAATGTAAAGACTGAATCATCATTCTGAAAAATTTCAGCTGTACCGTTTCCCTGATGCACATCAAGATCAATAATCAGTATTTTTTCAGCCAATTTTTTCTTCTGAAGATATTTCGCAGCAATAGCCTGGTCGTGTAATAGACAAAATGCTTCACCATGATCGCTATAGGAGTGGTGTGTGCCACCCGCAATATTCATTGCAATTCCGTTTTCTAGCGCATAATGGCAACCTTCCATTGTTCCACCAGCAATAATGATCTCGCGATCTACAAGTTCCTGAGATAGCGGAAATCCCGTTTTTCTAATCGCTCTTTTATCTAAGGTAAGATTGGTTAAATTCTCTACATATTCTTTGGTGTGTACCGCCAAAATATCTTCAATGCTCGCCGATTTTGGTTCAAAAAAATGCTGTTCGCCACACGTTCCTTCATGTAAAAGCTGTTTTGGTAACAACTCATATTTTTCCATTGGGAAACGATGGTTTTCTGGCAATGGATGCTTGTAAATTGGATGGTAAGCGATTTTGAGCATAGCGTATATAAAAAACGGCTGAAGATTTTCTTCAGCCGTAGTTTTTTAATTTATAGTAGCACCATTGGTTACGTCATCTTCATCTGGGTTAACAAAAACGAGTTTGCCTTCAGCATTTTCAGTAAGTAAGATCATTCCCTCACTTTCTACACCTCGTAATTTTCTTGGGGCGAGATTCGCTAGAACCGTTACTTTTTTTCCAATCAATTCTTCGGCTTTAAAATGCTCTGCGATACCAGAAACGATAGTTCGCTTATCCAATCCTGTGTCAACTTTTAAAACCATTAGCTTTTTGGTTTTAGGCATTTTGTTGGCTTCAATGATAGTTCCTACACGAAGATCCATTTTGGTGAAATCTTCAAATGTAGCAGTGTCTTTTTGTGGCTCTACACTTTCATTGGCTTTCGCATTAGCTGCTTTAGAAGCTTCTAATTTTTGTAGCTGAACTTCGATCTTTTCGTCCTCAATTTTAGAGAAAAGCAATTCGGCTTTGCCAATAGTATGCCCAGCAGGTAAAAGTGCTTCACGAGTCGCAATCTTATCCCACTGCGAAATTTCATCTTCGTTTAGGTTTCTTTCCTCGGCACTAAATTTTAAAATCTCTTTCAATTTATTTGAAGTAAACGGTAAAAATGGTTCACTAAGCGTGGCCAGTGCCGATGCAATTTGTAGCGCGACATACATAATTGTTTTTGTACGCTCTTCATCGGTTTTTACCAGTTTCCAGGGCTCTTCATCAGCTAAATATTTATTTCCTAAACGGGCAAGATTCATTAATTCGCCCTGTGCTTCTCTAAATCTATATTTTTCAATAGAACTGGCAATTACTGCCGGGTATGCTTTTAAAGCTGCAATAGTTTCTTCGTCTACCGTAGAATATTCTCCCGGAGTAGGAACTTCTCCATTGTAGTATTTATTAGTTAAAACCACTACACGATTAATAAAGTTTCCAAAAATAGCTACTAGCTCATTATTATTTCTAGCCTGAAAATCTTTCCAGGTAAAGTCGTTGTCTTTAGCCTCTGGCGCATTTGCTGTTAAGGCGTAACGTAAGACGTCTTGTTGTCCCGGGAAGTCTTGTAGATATTCATGCAACCAAACCGCCCAGTTTTTAGAAGTTGATAGTTTTTTACCCTCTAAATTCAGAAACTCGTTGGCGGGTACGTTTTCTGGTAGAATATAATCTCCGTGTGCTTTTAGCATCACCGGGAAAATTATACAGTGAAAAACGATATTATCTTTCCCAATAAAATGCACCAATTTGGTGTCTTTATCTTTCCAGTATGGTTCCCAGTCTTTGCCTTCGCGCTCTGCCCATTCTTTAGTTGAAGAAATGTAACCAATTGGCGCATCAAACCAAACGTAGAGCACTTTACCTTCGCCACCTTCAACCGGTACAGGAATTCCCCAATCAAGATCTCGGGTTACCGCTCTGGCTCGTAAACCATCATCGATCCAGGATTTTACTTGTCCATATACATTTGGTTTCCAATCAGATTTGTGGCCTTCAAGAATCCATTCTTTTAACCAGCTTTCGTATTGATCTAAAGGTAAAAACCAGTGTTTTGTTTCCTTTAAAGTTGGTGTAGCCCCGGTAATAGCCGATTTTGGGTTAATAAGATCTGTAGCGTTTAGCGAAGTTCCGCAGCTTTCGCACTGGTCGCCATAAGCTTCTTCGTTACCACATTTGGGACAGGTACCGGTTACAAAACGATCGGCAAGAAATTGTTTTGCTTCAGCATCATAAAGTTGCTCGGTAGTTTCTTCAATAAACTTTCCGTTATCATAAAGTTTTTTAAAGAATTCTGAAGCCGTATCGTGATGAATTGGAGCTGAAGTTCTTGAATAATTATTAAAAGAAATTCCGAAGTTATTAAAAGAATCTTTAATGATTCCGTCGTATTTATCTACAATATCCTGCGGAGTAACTCCTTCTTTTTTCGCCTTAATGGTAATAGGTACACCATGCTCGTCGCTACCGCAAACAAAAGCTACATCGTGCCCCTGCATTCTTAAAAATCGAGAATAGATATCTGCCGGAACGTAAACTCCCGATAGATGTCCAATATGTATTGGCCCATTAGTGTAAGGCAAAGCTGCCGTAATTGTATATCTTTTTGGCGTGTTACTCATTTTCTGTTTTTACTTTTACTCGATAATCGAGATTAACTGCTACAAGGCTTAGCTCGAAATAAAAAATTTTTTTTTAATGAATACCTCATGAGCCTGCCTTGAGGTAGTTTACTCGCTTAGCCGAGATTTGATTATTTGACCCCATTTTCTTGGGATATTTATGCTATAAAATTCAACCTTCTTTTTTAAGGACAAATTTTAGGGCGTAAAGGTAAGCAACTGCGTTATAATACGCGTTAAATTCTTGCAAAACACCATGCCGCCTTTCAATTTGTTTCTAATTTAGTACCTCGATATTGTAAGAAATTCTATTGAATTTTTTACAAATTTCAGAAACTAATCATTTGAATATAAATTGTCCCTTTATCCGGACTGCAAATTTCAGTAAAAACTAATCAAAAATGAAAAAACTACTTCTATTATTCGTGGGATTAAGTCTTGTGGCTTGCGGCGGAAGTAAAAACGCTGCCAAAAACGAACGGTATACCTTAGAATCTCTTCAGAATAAAACGTACGAGCAGGTTTTAAATATGTATAGCGATGCAAATCCAGAAGAAGGAAGCGGTGGCATGGAAGAAGGCGAAGAGCGCCCTTATACTGTTTTGTATCCTAATACTGAAAATGAAATTCTAATTACCTGGAAAGATGAGTCCAAAACATCGATTTTCGACATTAATTATTCTGAAGAAGGAAAATGGAGCTCGGCAAGAGGAATTAAAATTGGGACAACGTATGATGAGCTGACTAAAATTAACGGAAAAGAGGTGAAATTCTACGGATTCGGTTGGGATTATAGCGGTGCCGTAGATTGGAATGGTGGAAAACTGGAAGATTCGAATATCCGTGTGTTTTTAAATCCTGAAGGTGAAATTGCCGATAAATTTTATGGCGACCGAATGATAGAGGCGACACCTGAAGAGATCGAAGCTTTAAATTTAAAAGTTTCGACGATTATGTATCGCAATTAAGCGCCTAGATTTTTTAATTATTGAGTAAAAATTATCTTCGATGTTCATATCGATAATATATCACCTTTGCAGATGAATTATTGAAGAAAAACTATTTATAAAATTTAAAAACTATGGCTGGTCATAACGAACTTGGTAAAAAGGGAGAAGGGCTGGCCATTGCCTTTTTAAAAGAAAGCGGTTATAAGATTTTGGATAAAAATTATAGATTTCAGAAAGCTGAAGTTGATATTATCGCTTTTAAAGATGAAATTTTAGTAGGTGTAGAGGTAAAGACCAGAAGCACGGCACATTTTGGGAATCCGCAGGAATTTGTAAAATCTGGGCAAATTCAGCGATTGGTTTTGGCGATGAATCACTATGCTGAAGTGAAAAGCATAGATGCAGAGATTAGATTTGATATTGTAGCTATTATCAAAAATGCTTCCGGTACCAAAATCGAACTTATTGAAGATGCTTTTTTCTATTTTTAATCCCTCATCGAGGGTTTTATTCCCGGAGGTCTGAATCGAATTTAAGCTGTTTTCAACTAAATTGCTTATACTAATCTTATGTAATTTACTTCTGAATTTTTACAAATTCAAAATTGACATCAAACTCTGAGGTTGAAACGTTAGCTTTTAAAGAATCGTTTTCAATTTTATAAATTATCTTTTTTGGGAATTCATTTGTATCATTTTCAGCTACAAAAAACTCGGGATTTAATTCTGTCAAGATAAATGGTGTAGGAGCTTCGTTTTGTCCTTTTACCTTTAGAATCCATTGTCCATTCTCTTCAAAAAGCTGTAACTCTTCTTTGAATATGGTATCTTCTTTTAGTAAAGTATAACCAAGCCCGGAATAATACTGATCTTTTTTTTTCCAAATTTCAAAGGTTTCAAAACCTTCTTCTCCATTAACTCTCTCCCAATCACCAACCAGCCAATCAAAATTTTCACTTTCGTTAGTGCAAGAGAATAAAAAGAGCGAGCAGCAAAAACCTAGAAAGAAGTGTTTCATAGAAAAGAAATTAAGTTGGTAAATTACAAATTTTAAATAAAAAAAGCCTGAAGATATTTTCAGGCTTTTTGTGTAGATTATAAATTTTACCAGATTTTCACACGATTTTCTGGCTTCACATACATTGAGTCTCCTTCTGTGATATTGAAGGCTTCATAAAAAGCATCAATATTTTGTAGCGGCACATACGCTCTATACATTCCTGGAGAGTGAGGATCGGTTTTAATTTTATTCTTTAAAGCTTCATCACGCATTTTAGTACGCCATACAGTCGCCCAAGAAAGGAAAAAACGCTGCTCTGGGGTATATCCATCTATTTTTCCTGGATTACCGTGTTCTTCTAAATGCATTTGTAAACCATCGTAAGCAGCATTTACACCACCAAGATCACCAATATTTTCGCCTAAAGTAAATTCACCATTAATAAAAGTACTGTCTAAAACTTCAATAGCGCTATACTGATCTGCCAAATCTTTCCCTAAACCTTCAAATTGAGTAAGATCTTCATCTGTCCACCAGTTGTTAAGGTTTCCTTCAGCATCAAAACGAGCACCACTATCATCAAAACCATGAGAAATTTCATGACCAATTACCGCTCCAATTCCGCCGTAATTTACAGCAGCATCGGCTTTGTAATCATAGAAAGGTGGCTGTAAAATAGCTGCTGGGAATACAATCTCGTTGTAGCTAGGATTATAGTAAGCGTTCACAGTTTGTGGCGCCATGTACCATTCAGATTTATCTACCGGTTCATCTAGTTTGTCAATATTTTCAGCAACACTCCATTTGCGAGCATTCATCACATTTTGAAAATATGATCCATCTTCAGAACCTGTAATTTCTAAATCACTGTAATCTTTCCATTCATCTGGATAGCCTACTTTTATGGTAGTAGTTCCTAGCTTTTCGATCGCTTTCTTTTTAGTGTCTTCGCTCATCCAACTAAGATTATTGATTCGCTTTTCGTAAGCTTTAATCACGTTAGCGATCATTTCCTGTGCTTTTTCTTTAGCTTCAGGCGGGAAATGTTTTTCAACATATAATTTGCCAAGCGCTTCGCCAACCATAGCATTTACAGTTCCTAGCGCTCTCTCGTTGCGAGGACGTTGTTCTTTTGCTCCACGTAAAGTTTTATAGTAAAATTCCCAGTTTGCAGTCTCGATTTCAGTGGTAAGCATTCCGGCGGCGGCATCAAAAGCAGTCCATGTAAGATAATCTTTCCATGCTTCAACATCCTTTTTAGCTAAAAGGCTTTGCATAGATTTCATGTATTTTGGCTGGGATACAATAATAGTATCTAGTTTTCCTGCTCCAATTTCTTCAAAATAGGTATTCCAATCTATTGCCGGAACCATTTTTTCAAGTTCAGAAACAGTCATCGGATTATAAGTTTTACGTGCATCACGACGTTCTACTTTATCCAATCTTGGCTCTGCAAGTTTAGTTTCAAACGCTACAACAGATTTTGCAAGCTTTTTAGCGTCATCTTCAGAGTAGTCTAAGAATTGCATCATGCGAGCGATATGCTCTTCATATTTTGCTTTCTTTTCTTTAGAATCTGAATCTTCAGCAACGTAATAATCGCGATCTGGTAAACCAAGGTTTCCAGGATAAAGATAAGCCGCGTTTTCATTACTGTTTTTAGCATCTGCACGTACACCGAATGAGAAAAAACCTGCACCGCCGTATTTAGACATTTCAGTTAAATAAGCTTGTAAATCTTCTTTATTTTCAATTTTATCTACTTTTTCCAGATAAGGTAAAACTGGTTTTACGCCCTGCTCATTACGAGCAACGGTATCCATAATAGTTTTATAAAGATTTACTGCTTTTGCCTGGTCGCTATTCGCCTTAAGATTTTCATCTTTAGAAGCTTCATCTAATAGCGCAAGAGCGTGGTTATCTGTAGTTTCCCTTAATTCCATAAAGCTACCCCAAGAAGTACGATCTCCTGGAATTTCGGTAGAATCTAACCATGTTCCATTTACGTATCTAAAGAAGTCTTTTTTAGGACTCGTTGTAGTATCCATGTAGGCAACGTTAATCCCGTGGATCTCAACTTTTTCAGGCTCGGTAGATTTATCTTCATTTTGGCAGCCGATCATGGCAGCACCAATTAAAGATAAACAAACCGCATTTGTTATTTTTTTCATTTTCATGTTGATTGTTTACAAAATTGTGGCTAATGTAATAAAACAGACGCGTTTTTGTAGGTAATGTTACAAACCGAAAGAAATATTTACTCGATAATCGTGATTAAATGCTATGAGGCTTGCCTCGAAATAAGAAGTTTACTGTTGTTTTTTCAAGAATTCTAAGAGCTTAGAATCAATATCCTTTTTTATGTCCACTATTTCGGCGACATTTTCGTTAGGTATTTCTATAGAAAGCACATAATGGACAATTTTCCAGCTGCTATTTTCATATCGCATCACTCCAGACCCACGGCAAATGCCCATATGTGTATCGAGTAGCTCATCGAACCACGCAATTCCTTTTTTATCTTCAAGATAAATATTCCTTTCTACAGATTTAAAACTCCATGCCCGTCCTTTATCAAAGTGTGGTTTTGAGTATGCCTTGAACTCGTTTTTATTCCAATTCTCGGTTGCATCGGTACCAATAAAGATAGCATCCTCTGTAAGCAAGTTAAAATAATTTTGAAAATTGGCTTCAGCAGCGGCTTTGTGCCAAGTGTCGATAGTCTGGCTAATTTCGTTTTTATCTTGTTCTTTATTAGATTGATAGGGCATCGTTTGTGATGATGCTAATAGTGATATAAAGCAAAAGCTGAAGAAAAGTAATGTGTGTTTCATGAAATTTATTTTTGCTGAAGATACAATAAATCTCAAGTTTTAATTCTGAATGGCTCTTAGGCTATCGCGTTTTTCAGCCTGTCTTTTTCTGTTTTCTTCAACCAATCGATCTAATTCGGCTTCAAAATCCTCAATATTTTCAATGAATAATTCGTTCAGCTGAATATTAAGATTGTGGAATTCCACAGGAATTTCTATACCCACTTCTTTAATCTCTTCAGGATTTAATTCTTGTAAGTGTGATTTTTGTTCCAAGACGTTGGCTTTTGTCGAGAGTACGCGTAATCTGGCTAACACAGGTTTTGATTCTAAAGAACTAGGAATAGTGCGTTGAAGTTCTTCCATTAGCTGCGCTATTGCCGAAGATTTATCGATGAGTTTGTTTACCGATGTATTTTTCAGATTTTCAATTTCGCTTAAAGCGGCCAAGTAGGCTACCCACTTAGTAGTTTCCTCTTTCGCTTTAGCGTCTAGTACCGTATTTTGAACAGGAATATTAAACTCTTCTGTAAAAGCTGCGCTTTCCCGAATATTTTCTTCAGGCTTTTGCTTTTCCGAATTTTGGGCGCAAGAGACTAAAAAGATTAATATTATACCGAAAATCAGTGGCTTCATTATCAATTTTTAATAGTACAAATGTAAATGATTAAAATGCTATAGCCATATTTTTTCTCTATTCTTAAAAAGAACATAATTTTTTAGTCTGATAAAACGTTTTAGTAAAATGTATTCTCAATAAATAAGTATATTTGCAGAAAATTATTAAGTGTATGCCCACAAATATCTTAGTTATTGGAGCTAGCGGCCAGATAGGAACAGAGCTTACTTTAAAACTTCGTGAACTCCATGGAAATACAGCAGTAATTGCCAGCGACATTCGCGAGGGAAGTGAGGAGCTTATGTCTAGCGGACCTTTTGAAATTGCAAATGCAATGGATTTTGATGCAATTGAGGGATTAGTTGATCGTTACAATATAGAGGTCGTTTATCTTATGGCGGCAATGCTTAGCGCTACAGGTGAAAAAGTACCTATGAAAGCATGGGAATTAAATATGGATTCTTTATTTCATGTATTGAATCTGGCAAGAGATAAAAAGATTAAAAGAGTTTTCTGGCCTTCCAGTATCGCTGTATTTGGACATTCTACACCCAAAGAGCAGACACCACAAACAACGATTATGGAACCCACTACCGTTTATGGTATAAGTAAACAAACAGGGGAGCGCTGGTGCAGTTATTATCATAAAAAGTACGGTGTAGATGTGCGCAGTATTCGATATCCGGGAATAATTAGTTATAAAACCTTACCCGGTGGAGGTACCACAGATTATGCGGTAGAAATTTTTCACGAAGCCCTACAAAATGGAAAATATACATCATTCTTATCTAAGGAAACTTCCTTGCCTATGATGTACATGGATGATGCGATAAAGGCAACAATTGATATTATGGATGCACCTTCAGAAGTAATTAGGGTGCGTTCTTCTTATAATCTATCGGCTATGAGTTTTACTCCTGCAATTTTAGCGGAAGAAATCAAAAAGCATATTCCGGAATTTAAAATTAGTTATGAACCAGATTTTAGACAAGATATAGCAGATAGTTGGCCCTCAAGTATAGATGATACTGAAGCAAGAAAGGATTGGAACTGGAGTCCTAATTTTGATATCGCTGAGTTGACCAATGCGATGTTTAGCGGAATCAAGTCGCAATTAGTTAGCAAATAATAGTTTCAGGGAAATATAAAAAACAAAAAAGCCGCTAATTGAGCGGCTTTTTTGATAGGAATAAGAGGTTTTAGAATACTCCTATAAAATGACTTCCTTCAACATTTACTAGTTCAGCACCTTTAGTTACTTCTCCAGTTTCAGTATCTACAACATAGATGTTACCGTTTTGTCCTACAGGAGCCTCAGTAAGGTATATTTCAGTTCCATCAACAACAAATCCCTGATATTGGAATAAATAGAAGTCTGGGTCGTAAGGAATATCAGTAATTTTTTCTGCTGTTCCTGTATTTAAATCTGCAAGAGCAAAAAATCCTTGTTGACCGGCAACGCCTTCAGCTGAACCTGCATGGCGGTATGCTACTATTGCTTTTCCATTAGCAGCTGGTCTCCATGCAAGAATGTAAGCTTCATTTATCCCTAATGCTTCGTCTAAGTTGAATACATAAGAATCATCATATTTGTTATCAGCACCAATCCTTAAAATATGAGAGCCTTCTGGATCTCCTTGGTTAGCCTGATATATGCTTCCTTGGTATTCAAATGCATTAATACTACGATATCCGTTGGTACTTCCATGCCCTACCTCAGATGTAATCATTGTTGGGTTTTCTAAAGAAGGATAATCCAAAACGATAGTTTTTGAACCTAAAGCTTCGAAATCTCTCTCTCTTTCCAGGGTTTCAGGATTTAACTTTCGCATGTTAACACCAATATATAGTTTGTTGCCGGCAGCATTTAAAACAGGCATATCAACTCTACCAATGTAATAACCCTGAGCTTCTAATTCTTCGCTTAGTGGTAAATTATATTCTTTAAATGTTTTAACCTTTGACTGTTCTAAATCTATGGTTACAATAGAAAGCTTTGAATTGGTACGAACATAAACATCATCGGTTACATCATCTTCAGTATCGTTATCATCTACAATATTTTCTGTAGCAATATATACTGCAGCTCCTGTTTGTCCATCAGATAGCTTAGTCCATCTTGGAGCAGTACCAACATAGGTAGAAATATTTAATTGTGATCCTACTTGAATAAAATCTTGCCCGCCATTTACATCATATTTCATAAAATTACCACCGGTATCTCCTGCATAAGTGATGTTATAAACTTGGTTTCCGTCAGCTGAAGATTGTAATCTTGCAGTTCTGTTAGATGGAACAATAAATCCGTTATCAAAAGGTTTAATCTTAGCGTTAGGATCTTTAGCCTTGTTACTGTTTATAGAGTAAATTGAAGTACCTCCATTACCATCTCCTGGATTACTTCCCATTTTTGCAGCTGCTACGGTAATCCATCTTGAGTTTTCGTCTGGAGGTGTTTCTCTTTGTATACCGTTAACATCATCGTCGCTACTACAAGAGCTTATCATTCCTGCACCTAATGCACAGATCAATAAGGTACTTTTTTTTAAAAAATTAAATTTCATATTGTATTATATTTAAGTGGTTAGAATTTATTAAATGAATAGTTCAGCTTTAGATAAAAAGCGCGTCCCGGTCTTTGTACTCTTAAATTATCGTACAATGGTTCATCAAGAATATTCTTAACATCTACGCTTAGAACAACTTTATTGTTAGGGAAACTGTAAGATACACCTAGATCCTGGCCAATTTGTTGAGGTACTAAAAATTCATCTAGCCCTTTTACGTTAGATCCGTAACCCTCAGTTTGGATGTAGTAGAACTCTCCTGTAAATTGTGCGTTATAAAAAAAGTTTAATACTGAATTTTTTTGGAAAATATCATGCATAGCATATCTCAAACTGGTATTCATCATAAAGAACGGAGTGTTAGGGATTGCAATTCCTACCCCGTTATCTTGTTTAAGTTCTAAATGAGAAATATTGAATATAAAGCCTAAAGTTTTATAAGAATAATTTAATTCGGCATCTATTCCTGTTGAGGTAACTGAGCCTTGATTAACATAAGGGGTTACTTCTGAATTTGGATTCCTTTCTAATGGCAAGCCAATCCTATCTTGAATGTCTCTGGTAAAAACATTGGTAGATAATTTTAACCGGTGGTTATTGAAATGAAATGAGCCTAACGAAAGACCAAAATTATAATTATTAGCTATTTCTGGCATTATAGAAGGGTTTTCCATCGTGTTTTGAGCTGGGTTTCCAAAAACTTCTGTTTCGCTAGGTAGTCTTATCGCTTTTTCTGCAGAAGTAATTAGCGTTACATTAGGAAGGACTTCAAAAGAGGCAGCAGCACCATAGCCTGTATAATTTTTGTTGCTTTCGTAAATCTCGTTCACTACAGATTTTTCTCCATTCTCATTTTGCTGAAATACGGGCTTATTATTATAAACTTTTTGGCGATAATGTTTCCCAAAAAGATTGAGTTGTAATCTCTCTTGAAAAGCTTTCAACTCATAGCTTAAAGAGTAGATACTTTTATGTAAATCTTTATGTTCTTTAAACGTATTTTCTAATAACGATTTTACTTCGTCATGGTCTTCCCTTATTAAACCGGTATATACATGGTTTATAAAAAATTTATGATGTTTATTGATGGCGTATGATATGCCTGATCTGATAGAGGAAACTTCTCTGTTGTTGTATTGCAAAGTAGGTCCACCTTCCTGTTGAGATTCCGAAGGAAGCTTAAGATAATTACCATTAATATCCAGCATTCGTTTTCCGCTCCAGGTGTAAGCCCAAGGTACAGTATCATTGATGAAAGTATTTCGTTCACCATACGTTCCGTGCACGTTAACATCTAAACCTTCAATAAATAGATCTTTTTTCTGGTAGGTAAGATTGGCTAATAATGCATCAGATTCTGTATACCTTCCATTATATGGATTAATAGTAGGGAAAACACCTTGTTGCACTTCGTTATAGTCGTCTGAAGCCGTTATACCGATAAAAAATTGATCTGCCCAACTGGTATTTGTAAAACCAGCCTGAAACATTCCACCGTTAGATCTGTAAGCATCATTAAATCGGCGGGCAGTTATGGGAGTTTGTCTTCCGTATTGATCAATATCTACTATAGATCGGCCACTAACTTTATAGTCATTATCAGAATAATTATAAAAACCAGAAGCCTTAACGGTAAAACCAGATTCCTCGAATCTATACAAAGCATTTAGATTGGCCTGTGTAGTATTAAATGATCCGTAAGAAATTGAAGCGTTTAAATTATTTTTAGCGCCCTGATTTAATACTATATTTATTGCACCACCTAAAGCATCATCGGCAAGGTGAGCAGGTACAACTCCCTTATAAACTTCGATTCTTTTAATCATAGCAGGAGGGATGCTATTTAAACTAAAAGAAGAACCATATACCGAAATTGGTATGCCGTCAATGAATATACTTACAGCATTACCTGATAAACCGTTGAGGCTATATTGAACCCTTGAACCCAGGCCTCCATTTTGCCTTAATTTTACACCAACTGTTTGGTTCAGCAATTCATTGGTCTGTACATTTCTAAAACTGGCCTCTTTAGTTTCGATAACACTAACAGCGAAACCTTTTTTCTCCATTTTAGATTTAATGGTCTCACCTCTAAGCGCTACCTCTCCCAATTCATAATCTTTGGCATTTTTTAGCTTAATGTTATGTTTTAGATTGGAACGTTGAATCATTATTTGATCAAAATCAATAAAATCTCCGGTAGTAATTTCTAGAACATAAGTCCCAGTTTTAAGACCTTCAATTTTATAAAATCCTGAAGCATCAGATGTAGTTGATTTTGAAAAAGCTCCACGACTAAGTAGAATTTCGGTATCAGCGATTGGGTTACCGTCTGAATCCTGGACAACACCACTTACTTGATATTGCGCAAGAGCAGTAATTGGTAAAATAAGAATTAGGAGAAGTAATTTTAGGTTCATCAGCAAAAATAATTGCCGACAAATTTATACTTATTTAGATTAAGTACAAATAAAAACAAGTTTTTTTATCATTCTAAAATTTTAAGGTTTTTCTCTTGTTAAAGTAAGTTTGAGAAAAGAAATAAATGAGCTGTCGTTCTTTCAAGAACGATAATTTTTCTTGGGTTTATTTAAGAGAATTTCAGAGATAGTGGAGAGATTTATAGGAATAAAAAAAGCCGCTCATCGAGCGGCTTTGGCATTTGAATACTATATATAATCTAATCTATATGCACTATCCAATAACACGAACTTCGTCTGCGTTCAGACCTTTTCGTCCTTCTTTCTCAACGTACTCCACTTTATCTCCTTCATTTAGAGTTTCACCGTCGATCCCTGTTACGTGAACGAAGATGTCTCTTCCTGTGTCGTCGTTGGTAATGAATCCATAACCTTTGGACTCATTGAAAAATTTAACTGTACCTTCCATTGTAATAAAATAATAATTAGTAAAGTACAAACATAATATATTAAAATTGAGATTGGTTTAATAAAATGCAAAGATTCTAAAAAAAATCACTAAAATATTTGTTTTAATCAATACCTTTTTCTCGCATTTTCTTCATGTTTTTAGGACTAAGCGTATAGTCTTCTAATTTCTTTCCTCGCCATCTCACCACTAAAAATATCGGCATAAGTACAAACGATGCTGTTAATACGGCAATTCCTATTATTCTATCGCCGGTTACAATGTCATCTTTAGCTATTCGGAAATAAAAGCCAATTCCAATAGCAATTAAGATGGCTATGCCTAATATTCTCATCACGATTTTCATAACTTATTTTCTTTTTATTACACGGTGACTTCAATCAACTTTTGGCGATATGCCGTAAGCATTTTAGATTTAGAAATAAAGCCAACATATTTATTTTCTTTAACTACAGGTAAATTCCATGCGGCACTATTCTGAAATTTTTTCATAATAGTTTTCATACTATCATTTTGCAGATCTATGGTATCTGGTGCTCTTTGCATAATATCATTTACCGTAATTTCATCATACAAATGCTGTTTAAACATTATAGGTCTTATGTCATCCAAAAGTATTATTCCCATAAAATTGTCTTCTTGATCTAAGACAGGAAAAATATTTCGGGGAGATTTAATTACACCTTCATGGATAACATCACCCAACGTCATAGTCACATTTAACGGAACAAAATCTCTTTCGATAATCTGATTAATATCTAACAAAGTTAATACCGTTTGATCTTTATCATGAGTTAAAAGTTCGCCGCGTTGTGCTAATTCCATTGTATAAACCGAATGAGGTTGAACGGTATTAGTGATCATATAAGAGATCAATGCGGTAATCATCAAAGGCACAAAAAGCTCGTAACCACCGGTCAATTCAGCAATAAGGAAAATAGCTGTTAGAGGTGCATGCAGCACACCTGCCATTAATCCTGCCATTCCAACCATTGTAAAACTACTGGTAGAAATTGGTTTATCGATGATTCCTAGATGATTTACAACTAAGGCAAAACAATGGCCTAGGGCGCTTCCCATAAAAAGAACAGGTGCGAAAATACCACCAACACCACCAGCGGCAAAAGTAAGTGATGTTGCAAAAATTTTAAAAATTACCAGTCCGGCCAATAACAAAATAACAACCCAGATATTATCCAGGAAATCATTTAAAAAGTTGGTGCCTAATGCCTGAATGTAATTTTCTGCTAGTAAATTATTGATCACTCCGTAACCTTCACCATAGAGCGGGGGTATAAAATAGATAATAATCCCTAAACCCGCTCCTGCTAATAAAAGCCGGGTAAATTTATTCTCAATTTTGCCAAAAAGAGAATGAATTCTGAAGTAAATAATTGTAAAATACATAGATCCTAGCGCACAGATACATCCCAAGATCATATAAAAAGGAACTTCTGAAATATGGAAATTGTCATGAAGCTCAAAAGGTAATATGGTGTCTGATCCAAAAAAGAAATACGAGGTAAGAATTGCAGAAACAGAGGCTGTTAAAAGCGGTAGCATACTTACTAAAGTAAGATCCAGGCTAAAAACTTCAATAGCAAAAATAATTGCAGCAATTGGGGCTTTAAATATTGATGACATCGCACCAGCAGCAGCACATCCCACTAATAATGTTCTGGCACTCTGGTTCATTCTGAATAAGCGCGAAATATTAGATCCAAGTGAGGCGCCCGTCGCAACTGTTGGTCCTTCTAAACCTACAGATCCACCAAAGCCTACGGTAAGCGGAGCGGTAAGTATAGATCCATACATTTGGAAAGAGCGCATTAAACCCTTTCTTTTTGAGATAGCATATAGTGTTGATGGTATACCATGACCTACCGGCTTCCGCAGAATTTTTTTAATGATAAAGACCGTTAAGGCCAATCCTATAATCGGAAATATAAAATAGAAGGCGTGATGATAATTAGCAATAAAATTACCTTCGAGTAAATTCTGAATAAAATGAGTAAGGTTTTTGATAAGAACAGCACCCAAACCTGCCGCAAAACCAATTATAGCACTAAGGATTAAAATAAACTGCTGTTGGGAAAGATGTTTGGTCTTCCACAGCAAAAACTTCTGTAATCCCGGCACTGATTTTAAAAACATCGCGTAAACCTCAATTTTAATTTAAGACTAAAAAATCCTGCTTTAAAGCAGGATTTTTTTTATTCAATATTCAGTTTTAAGCTTAATTCTTTTAATTGCTCTTCATCCAATTTGGATGGTGCATCGATCATTACATCGCGCCCTGCATTGTTTTTAGGGAATGCAATAAAATCTCGAATAGTTTCTTGGCCGCCAAGTATGGCGGTTAGTCTATCAAAACCAAAAGCGATTCCGCCGTGCGGTGGTGCTCCGTATTCAAAAGCATTCATAAGGAAGCCAAATTGTTCTTTAGCTTCTTCCTTTGTAAATCCTAAATGCGTAAACATTTTAGATTGTGTTTCTTTATCATGAATTCTTATAGATCCACCACCAATTTCATTACCATTTAATACTAAATCGTAAGCATTAGCTCTTACTTTTCCTGGATCGGTTTCCAATAAAGGAATGTCTTCAATTTTTGGTGAGGTAAACGGGTGGTGCATTGCGTGGTAACGCTCTGTTTCTTCATCCCATTCTAATAATGGAAAATCTATAACCCAAAGTGGTGCAAAATCATCAGCTTTTCTTAAACCTAAACGCTCGGCCATTTCCATACGTAAAGTACTCAACTGGGCTCTTACTTTATTAGTTGCTCCGGAAAGAACACAAATTAAATCACCTGGTTTTGCATTGGTCTTTTCTGCCCATTTTGCCAAATCTTCTTCATCGTAAAATTTATCTACTGAAGATTTAAAGCTACCGTCTTCGTTATATTTTGCGTAAACCATTCCTAAAGCACCAACCTGAGGACGTTTTACCCAATCTATTAATTTATCTATTTCTTTACGGCTATAATTAGCACCTCCCGGTACTGCGATACCAACTACTAGTTCAGCATCATTAAAGATTTTAAAATCTTTGTGTTTGGTCACCTCATTGAGTTCACCAAATTCCATCCCGAAGCGAATGTCTGGCTTATCGTTACCATACTTTTTCATGGCATCTTCATAAGTCATTCGTGGGAATTTATCTACTTCTACTCCGTTTACTTCTTTTAATAAATGTTTAGTTAAACCTTCGAAAATCGATAAAATATCTTCTTGCTCCACGAAAGCCATTTCACAATCAATCTGAGTAAACTCCGGTTGTCTGTCGGCTCTTAAATCTTCATCCCTAAAACATTTTACAATCTGGAAGTACTTATCCATGCCACCAACCATAAGTAACTGCTTAAAAGTTTGTGGAGATTGTGGTAAGGCATAAAATTGTCCTTCGTTCATTCTACTAGGTACCACGAAATCTCTCGCCCCTTCTGGTGTAGATTTAATAAGGTAAGGCGTTTCCACCTCGATAAAGCCCTGGTTAGATAAATAATTTCTCACTTGCATTCCTACTTTGTGACGAAATACTAATTTATCTTTTACAGGATTTCTACGAATGTCTAAGTAGCGATACTTCATTCGTAAATCTTCGCCTCCGTCTGTTTTATTATCTATAGTGAATGGAGGAGTTAATGACGTGTTTAAAATGCTTAACTCATTAACTAAAACTTCAATCTCCCCGGTAGGAATATTAGGATTCTTAGACTCTCGTTCTATTACTTCACCTTTTACCTGAATTACAAACTCACGGCCCAAGGTTGCAGCTTTTTGCATTAACTCTTTAGAAGATCTTTCTTCATCAAAGATAAGCTGAGTAATTCCGTAGCGATCACGAAGATCTACCCAGATCATAAAGCCCTTATTTCTTATTTTTTGCACCCATCCTGAAAGCGTGATCTGATTCCCGATTGCAGAGGAATTAAGCTCACCGCAAGTATGACTTCTGTACATAGTTGATTTCATAAATTTTTAGTGGGGCAAAAGTAATAAGTAAAAGTGGTTTGAGTAAATAAACTATCTAAAATTAATCACGATGTTATGCTAATGTTATGAGTTTAGTTTTCTTAAGTGGCTGTGTTGTAGTTTGTTAAAGTTTTAATGTTAAGTTAATGTTACGTAATTATTGTTTTAATGTAAACTTTGTTATATATTTGTAAAGCTAAGATTAATACTTATAGATATGAAGACGATAAAAAATACAATGATTGCTGCCCTGATGATGATTGGTGGAGCAGCGATTGCGCAGAGTGGAATTAAAAAGCCTGTTTTTGAAAAACAGGGAGATTTAATTAAAGGAACTTATTATTATGAAGACGGAAATATTAGGCAGGAAGGTACGTACAAGAATGGAGAGCTCCACGGGAAATGGATTTCTTACGACCAGAACGGTGAAAAGACAGCCTCAGCAAAGTATGACAGCGGTGAAAAAGTTGGTACATGGCTTTTTTGGGAAGGTGATAAGATTAAGCAGGTAGAATATAAATCTAACCGAATAGTATCGGTTGATGATATATCTTATGAATCTAAATTAGCGATTAACGAAGATTAAATTTAATCTTAATGTAATAAAAAAGCCCCGACATTGTCGGGGCTTTTTTATTTAGCTATTTGCTAGCTTTCTCTGTTTTCTTTCATTTCTCTTATCTTTAGTTTTAACCTTAGCGCGATTAACCAGATAAAACATCACTGGTACTACAATTAGCGTTAAGAATGTTGCGAACACTAGTCCGAATATCACTGTCCATGCTAATGGTCCCCAAAAGATCACGTTATCTCCACCAATGTAGATTCCCGGTGCATAGTCAATCATCAATCCAAAGAAGTCTATATTAAAACCAATAGATAACGGAATTAAACCAAGTACAGTGGTGATTGCAGTTAAAAGCACTGGTCTTAATCTTGATCGACCACCTCTAACAATAACTTCAAAATATTGCGCTCTGGTAAGCAAATCACTATCTTCAAGTCCTAATTCGTTTTTCTTTCTATCAATTAAAATCTGAGTATAATCAATTAGTACAATAGCATTATTCACTACAATACCCGCAAGAGAAATAATTCCCATCATGGTCATAATAATTACAAAGTCCATTTGGAAAATAATTAACCCGAAGAAAACTCCAACTAAACTTAGAATCACGGCGCTTACGATAATTATTGGTTTGGATAAAGAGTTAAACTGAGCTACCAGAATTAATAAGATTCCGCCAATAGCGATAAGAAGTGCTTTCAAAAGGAAGGCCATATTATCGTCTTGTTCTTCTTGTTCACCTGTAAACGCAAAACTCATTTCTTCAGGTAATTCATAATTCTGAAGTTCTGTTTTTAACTGTCCTACAATTTCATTGGCATTGTAATCTCCAAGAACATTCGAGTAAACGGTAATTACTCTTTTTAAATCTTTTCTCTTTATGGCACTAAAAGAAGAAGTGGCATCGGTTTCTACTAAAGATGAAATTGGAACCTGCACGGTTTCCCCGTTGTTTTGATTTTTGAAGGTTATAGGTTGATTGAACAATGCATTCTCATCGTATCTAAACTCATCTCCAAAACGTACATTTACTTCGTAATCATCATCACCTTCTTTATAAGTCGAAATCTCTTCACCATAAATTGCGCGACGTAAAGTTTGTCCTACAGCTACAGTTGAAACTCCAAGTTGTCCTGCTCTTCTTCGATCGACCTTAACCTGTAATTCAGCTTTAGATTTATTTACATCAATTTTAAGTTCTTCAATTCCTTCAATACTTAAGTTTTGTATGTAAGAACGCATATTTTCGGCTTCAGCAAGCATTTCTTCATAATCTTCGCCACGAAGCTCTATATTAATTGGGTAGCCCGCAGGAGGTCCGGCAGCATCTTTTTCGACAATAATAGAAGCGCCCGGGAAGCCCTGAACGGCTTGGCGAATTTCTTCCATTACATCACTACTTTTTACACCTCTACGCTCATTAAACTCGCGCATCGATAAAGTTATTTTTCCTTTATGGGGCATTTCGTTTTGTTGGCCTCCATCGGTTTGCGGATTTCCAGCTCCTTCACCCACCTGCGAAACCGCAGATTCTACCATATAATTATATCCATCATCATTGTACTTCTCGATGGCATCGTAGATTCGTTGTTCAACTTGTTTAGTTAGCTCGTTTGTTTTTTCAATATCGGTTCCCTCTGGATATTCGATATAGGTGATAATTTGCTTTGGCTCATTTTCAGGAAAAAACAATACGTTGGGTTGTACTGCTCCAATCAAAATAAACGAGGCGATAAGCATAATTACAGTTCCGAAGAAAAATGCATAAGCTCTCTTTCCTTTTAAAGCATATTTAAGTGTAGCCTCGTAAGAATTCTCTAGTTTCTTTAAGGCTGTAAATTGAAAATAGGCAATAGCTTTAGTAAGTAGATATTTGTAAACCCACAGTAAAATTACAAGTAGTAGTAGGATATTTCCTATTCCTCTGAAAGCTCCTGCGTCTAATAAAAACCCGCCTAATAAGAAAAGAATTCCTAAAGCTCCAAAAATTACCGATAATCGAATTAGTTTCTTTTTAGTCATTTCCTCTTCTTCAGTTTTCATAAACTGAGAAGTTAACATCGAGTTTATAATAAGGGCAACGAATAAAGAGGATCCTAATACTATAGATAATGTTATAGGAAAGATCATCATAAATTTACCAATAGTGCCCGGCCATAAACCTAGAGGGAAAAATGCGGCAAGAGTAGTTGCGGTAGATGCAATAATAGGCCACGCAATTTCACCAAGTCCTTGTTTTGCTGCTTTGGTGCGCGACATACCTTCATCCATCAATGTATACACATTTTCGACAACTACGATACCATTATCTACTAACATACCCAGTCCCATTACCAATGCAAAAAGAACCATGGTATTTAATGTATATCCTAAACTAGATAATACGATGTAAGATAAGAACATAGAAAGCGGTATCGCTAAACCTACAAATAGGGCATTTCTAAATCCTAAGAAAAACATAAGTACTAAAACCACCAATATTACCCCAAAGATGATATTGTTTACTAAATCGTCTACCTGAGTCTGTGTTTTTGTAGACTGGTCGTTAGAGTAAGAAATGTGAAGGTTTTCTGGTAAGTAATCTTCTTGTTCTTTACTAATGATTTCTTTAATGCTTTCTACCGCCTCAATCATGTTTTTTCCTCCACGTTTTTTGATGTCTAGCATCACAACGGGAGTGCCTTTTTCTCTGGCGTACGTAGTTGCGTCTTTTTCTTTAAAATTAATATCTGCGATATCCTTTAAAAAGATATTTCCGCCTTCACGTTTCACGATTACATTTTCAAGTTCTGCTGGATCCTGAATTTCACCAACTACTCTAATGTTTTTCTGAATACCGCTGGTAATTACATTTCCTGCAGAAATTGTTTTATTTTCAAGGCTAACAGCATTGATGATATCATCAAAACTTACTTGCGAAGCAGACATTTTATAAATATCTACGGCAATTTCAACCTCCATTTCATCAGCACCACGAATGCTTGCCTCTTTAATTTGAGGAAGCAATTCTATTTTATCCTGAAGGTATTCAGCATAAGTTTTTAATTGCTGAACTGGATAATCTCCCGTTAGGTTTATGTTTAATATGGGTTGCTCTTCAGAAAGGTTAAGATCAAAAACATTTGGCTCTACCTTGGCGCCGTTATCTAAGGTTGGCCAGGTAGTTTCAGCTTTCACCAAATCAACTTTATCTTTAACTTTAGTTTTCGCAACATCTACACTAATATCTTCTTCAAATTCAACTATTACAATCGAGTAATCTTGAAGGGTAGTAGAGGTGATTTCTTTTATTCCCGCAACATCATTAAACTCTTCTTCTAGCGGCTCGGTTATAAACTTTTCTACATCTTCGGCAGAGTTCCCCGGGTTAACAGAGCTTACATAGATTTTAGTTTCTATAATTTCGGGAAAAGCTTCACGAGGCATTCCGTAATAAGAAAGCAAACCACCTAGCATGATGATCGCAATAATAACGTAAACCGTCATTTTATTATCGATCGCCCAGGAGGAGAGCTTAAATTCTTTATCTAAATTGTTCATTTTTTAGTTTTTGCTAATTTTTACTTCCTGTCCGTCTCTTAAACTCTTGCTGCCTTCTACAATTAAAGTTGCTCCAGCTTCTAAACCTTCTGTAACTTCAATCATGTTGTTATAGACATAACCTGTTTTAATGATGTTTTTCTTTGCAACACCGGTGCTGTCTGTTTTGCTTTCAAGCGTGTAAACTACGCTTTCTCCTAAAGAATTTTTCTGAACTGTATTCTCTGGGATAGTAATTGCGTCTTCAGCGGTATAATCATTAAGCAAAATTGTAGCAATTTGGTTCGGTTTAATTAATCGATCAGGATTAGGAATGGCAATTTTAACTCGGAATGTTCTGTTGTTTGGATTTATGTTATTTCCAACTTCAGTAACTTTTCCTTCATAATTTTGGTTTACAGAGCTAATCATTACTTTTACTGAAGTTCCTTTCTGAATTTTAGATAAATAATTTTCTGGAACTGCTGCCTCGACATACATATTGCTGAGGTTAATGATTCTTAGAAGCTGGCTTTGCCCCGGGCTTACAACTTCGCCCTGATTGCTGATGATCTCGTCTACTACACCACTAAATGGAGCTATTACAGAAGTTTTTGCCAGCTGAGATTGTAGTTGTTCTGCGGCTTTTTGAGATGCTTCATAATTTGTTTTTGCTTCTAAATACTGAATTTCAGACCCGATATTTTGATCCCAAAGTCTTTTTTGACGTTCGTAAGTTGTCTTTGCAAGAGTAGCCTGAGCTTCAGATTGAGCAACCTGGCTGGATAGTCCACCATCGTCGATTTTAGCTAAAATCTGTCCTTTATTTACTTTGTCACCCTCCTGCACGTAGATTCTATCTAAAATTCCAGAATATTCTGGGTAGATAATGATATTCTCATCTGTAGCCACATCACCTTGTACCTCGGCATAATGCGCAAAAGTACTATCTGCGATTTTCTGCGTAGTGACCAGATTAAGGCTTCTGTTTTTATCGAGTTTGTTAATTTCTTCATCTAATTTATTAATATCTGAAGTTATTGCACTTTGCTCCTTACTCAGCTCAGATTTGCGAGCCCTAATTTCAGAGAGATTGCCTTCTTCAATTAATTGATCCACCGATTTTTTATTTTCGTTTCCGCAAGCGGCTAATAAAAGAGAAACACTAAAAATTGCTGCTAATTTTTTCATATGGCGGGGGTAATTATTCTTGATCTTCATATTTAGTTGTATCTAATAAATTTTCTAACTCAACCTTAGTTGTAATTACGTTAAGCATAGATTGTAAGTAATCCTGTTGTGCGGTGTAAAGTTGTCTTTGTGCTTCGTTTAACTCGAAACTACTGGCAACTCCTTCTTCAAATTTAATTTTGTTCTTATTTTCGATACGTTCAGCTAAGGCAAGATTCTTCTTTTGCACCTGGTAATTATCTAAACTGTATTCGTATTCTGTTTTCGCAGAATTTATTTGTTGCTTCACCTCATTTTCGGTGTACTCTAAATCCATAAGAGCTTGCTCTAAAGCAATTTTTTGTTGCTGCGTTCTGGCAGATCGCATACCGCTGCTAAAAATGGGGATATTTAAACTTATACCTAGAACAGACTGACTGAAATAATCCTGATTATCAGTTAAGAATGTAAATTTTTGGCTAAATCCCTGATATCCATAATTAACATAACCTGTTAGCGAAGGGAGTGCTTTTGCTTGCTCCAGCTTCACCTCAATTTCTGCAGATGCTGCGGTGTTTTTTGCAATTCTATAATCAATATTCTCTTCTACCGGGATTTCTTTTTCTAAAATGGCCAAGTCGAAATATTGCATGGCTAAAGCTTCTAACTCTTCGGTAAGTGTGATATCAGCTTCAACTGGAAGTCCCAAGGTGATATTGAGCATTTCGTAAGCAATTTGTTTCATTCGCTTACTTCTATTCAGGTTGTTTTTTAAAGTTAGCAGCGTGATTTCAAGTTGCTCTACATCTTCCTCTTCTGCCAGTCCATTTTCAAAAGTTGCTTTGGTTTCATCATAAGTACTTTGTACACTTTCTACATTCATTTTAAGAATTTCCACATTTTCTTCAGCTAAAAGAACGTTGCCGTAGGCATTTATAATTCCTTTTTTAACCTCTTGATCGGTTTTTGTTTTGGCATTCTCGGTAATCTGAAGCAATGTTTTTGCAGATTGGATTCCTACGATGTACGAACCATCAAAAATTATCTGATTCCAGGTCGCTGTGGCATTCATACTTTGTTTAGTCCCAAAAACTACAGGTAAAAAAGTACCGGGTTCTCCTCCCGCAATCTCGGCGGGTAGTAAAGACACAGGTTGTTTTAGATTATTTTGGTAATCTGCACCAGCACTTATCTGTGGTAAACCCTGGGCAATGATTTCCCATTTTTGCTTTAGGGAAATTGCAATATCTTTTTGTGCATTTACGGCTTCTACATTGTGATCTAATCCATATCGAATGGCTTCCTCTAAGGAAAAAGAATAGGATTGTGGTGCATTATCAGTCTGGGCGAATAACCCCAAGCTGATAAATAAAAACATTGCAAATAAATTCTTAGTTAGTTTTTGTCTCATTATTATTTAATAGATCTTCTAATATTTGTAATCCTTTTTTGGTGGCAATTCCTCTTACGTGGTATTCTATAAAAAGTTGAAATATTTCGCTTTTGTTATACTGTTCTTGAGGGAAAATGGCAGTGTCTCTTACACTTTTGAGTCCGTAGTGATATATTTTGCATACAAAGTTTTTATCCACGTCTTCTCTAAAAAGTCCCTCATCTATTCCTCGGGTAACATTTTCTGTAATACTGCATTCTATAGTCTCGCATTTAGTATTCTCTACATTTTCGAAAATTTCAGGATAATATTTTTGTAATTGAAACTGAGGCGATGATTTCTCATCTTTTAAAAAAATACTAACCTGTTTTTTCACTTCAAAAAGTTCCTCTATAGCGTTAATATCCTTTTTCTTTATTTCCGCTATTCTATCTTGAATTTTATATAAAATATTGAAGGCAACATCATGCACCAGTTTTGTTTTGGTGGAATAGTTGGCGTATATGGTTTTTTTAGAAATGCCAAGTTTAGCGGCAATATCGTCCATAGTGACGCTTTTAAAGCCGTATTCCAAAAACATCTCTGTCGCCATATTTAAAATTGGTTCTTTCAATCTTAAAAATTTTTTGACAAATGTAGTCTTCGGAAACTTTTAAAACAAATAAAGTTTCCAGAGTTTTTATAAATATTTAATTCTTCCTTTAAATTTGAAATTATTGCAATTATGGTATTTTAGCGCAAAATTTATTTTAATGCTGGCTATTACAGAGTATCGCGAGGTTTTTTTAGACTATTTAAATAATAAATTGAAAATTAAAGAACCTGCTAATCTTTATGAACCAATGGTTTATATTCTTGGTTTAGGAGGTAAAAGATTACGCCCAGTATTAGTATTAATGGCCACCGATATTTTTGAGAAAGATCACAAAGAAGCTTTAGATGCTGCATTGGCGATCGAGATTTTTCATAATTTTTCTTTAGTGCATGATGATATTATGGACGATGCTCCTTTAAGAAGAGGAAAGCAAACCGTCCACGAAAAGTGGGATGTCAACACGGGGATACTTTCTGGAGATGCCATGTTGATTAACGCTTACCAACTTTTCGAAAATTATGAAGGCGATACTTTTAAAGAATTAGCAAAGCTTTTTACAAAAACCGCTATCGAAGTATGTGAAGGACAGCAATATGATATCGATTTTGAAACCAGAGACGACGTGAGTATCGATGATTACCTAAAAATGATAGAATACAAAACAGCCGTATTAGTTGGAGCTTCTTTACAAATGGGAGCTATTGTAGCTGGCGTTAATGAAGATTGTAAAAAAGCCATATATCAATTTGGAAGATTATTAGGTATTGCATTCCAGCTTCAGGATGATTATTTAGATGCATTTGGTGACCCAAAAACTTTTGGTAAACAAGTGGGAGGCGATATTATAGAAAATAAGAAGACATTTTTATTTCTGAAGTCTTTAGAAGCATCCACTAAAGATGAAGCAAAACAACTAGAATACTTATATTCTATAAATCCGGAAGATAATTCTGGTAAAATTGAAACTGTAAAAGCTATATTTAAAAGTAGTGGAGCAGCGGCATCTACTAAAAAAGAGATCGAGAAATACACCAATTTGGCTTTCGATGTTCTAGATGGTATTGCTATTCCTGAAGAAAAGAAAACACCTTTACGTGATTTCGGGAAAATGCTAATGAGTAGAACGGTTTAAACTGAAGCAGTAAATACTATTCAGCTTTTTTTTTCTGAATTGTTCTGTTTCATCTTTTTAAGCTGAAAGGTTATTTTTGTAGCCAGTTTGGTAGAAATTTCCTTAATTTTAATCCCTTTCTAATTTCTTTTTCATTTTAAATTATCATATTCGTAATAGAATTAGCGAAATACTGTTCAGGTTGATTAGTGGCATTGTTAAAATTCCTTTAATGAATAGAATAAAACTATTAAATGCTATAACCAGTTTTTTTTAAAAATTGTACTTTTGCTATGTTTTACACTTTATAGAAACATTAGTTTCCACTTATGGATAGATTTTCATTTCTTAATGCCGCACGTACCGCATATTTTGCCGAATTATACGATCAATATTTACAATACCCAGATAGTGTAGAGCCCAGTTGGAGGGCATTCTTTCAGGGTTTTGATTTTGGAATGGAGCAAAACGGTGTCTCATCAGATGTTTTAGATGAAGCTCCGGTAACGTTTGAGGAAGGCCAAATGCCAGATCACGTTTTAAAAGAATTTCAGGTTATTCGACTAATCGACGGCTATCGTACACGCGGGCATTTATTTACAAAAACAAATCCCGTTAGGGAAAGAAGAAAATATGAGCCTACACTTGATATCGAAACTTTTGGGTTAAGTAAAGGTGATTTAGATACTACTTTTAATGCAGGTGATATTTTAGGTATTGGTCCTAAAAAATTGAAAGATATAATCAAGCATCTTGAAAATATTTACTGCGACTCCATTGGAGTGGAGTATATGTTTATTAGAAAACCTGAGGAAATCGATTGGATTCAGAAAAAACTGAATGTTAATGAAAATCATCCTCAGTTTGAAACAGACAGGAAAAAGCAGATTTTAAGAAAGCTGAATGAAGCTGTCGCTTTTGAAGGTTTTCTACATAGAAAATATGTTGGTCAAAAGCGATTCTCTCTTGAAGGAGGAGAAACTTTGATACCGGCTTTAGATGCATTAATCGAAGGCGCTGCAGAGAAAGGAGTCAAAGATTTTGTGATGGGAATGGCCCACCGAGGTCGATTAAATACCCTTACCAATATTTTTGGTAAATCGGCTAAAGATATTTTTAGCGAATTTGACGGTAAAGATTACGAACAGGATATATTCGACGGAGACGTAAAATATCATTTAGGTTGGACATCTTGCCGAAGTACAAGTAGCGGTAAAGAAATTAATATTAATATTGCTCCAAACCCTTCTCACTTAGAGACTGTTGGTCCTGTAGTAGAAGGTATAGCAAGATCAAAAAGAGATCGCCGTTATAGCGGGGATCCTTCTAAAGTCTTGCCAATCCTAGTGCATGGTGATGCAGCTGTAGCTGCTCAAGGCGTTGTTTACGAGGTAGTGCAAATGGCAAAGCTGGAAGGTTACGAGAATGCCGGTACTATTCATATAGTTGTGAATAACCAGATAGGTTTTACAACCAATTATTTAGATGCTAGATCTTCTACTTATTGTACAGATGTAGCTAAAGTTACCTTGTCGCCAGTACTTCATGTAAATGCAGATGATGCTGAAGCTGTAGTACATGCTGTGCTTTTTGCCCTCGATTTTAGAATGCAGTTCAAACGAGATGTCTTCATAGATTTATTAGGATATAGAAAATATGGACATAACGAAGGGGACGAGCCAAGATTTACACAACCTAAACTTTATAAAGCAATAGCGAAGCATAAAAATGCAAGAGATATTTATGCTGAAAAACTTATAAAAGACGGTGTAATTGACGAATCTTATATAGAAAAGCTAGAGAACGATTATAAAACGAAGCTTGAAGAAGATTTAGAAGATTCACGAAAAGAAGATACCACCAGAATTACTCCATTTATGGAAGATGAGTGGGATGGCTATGAAAATGTACAGGAAGATCGGATGATTGAGGATATCGATACGACTGTAAAAATGGATGAACTGGATAGAGTGGCAAAGGCTATATCTAAGCTTCCTGAAGGCAAAAAATTCCTTAAAAAGGTTAATAAAATTATCAATTTAAGGGAGAAAATGTATTTTGAGGATAATAAGTTAGATTGGTCTATGGGAGAGCATCTGGCGTATGGAACCTTAATGGCTGAAGGATTTAATGTAAGAATTAGTGGCCAGGATAGCGAGCGTGGTACATTCTCGCATCGTCATGCTGTATTAAAAGTTGAAGATAGCGAAGAAGAAATTATTCTTCATAATAATATAGAAGGTAGAGAAGGAGACTTCTTTATTTATAATTCGCCACTATCTGAATATGGTGTTGTAGGATTTGATTATGGATATGCCATGGCCAGTCCAAAGACGCTAACGATTTGGGAAGCTCAGTTTGGAGATTTTGTGAATGGAGCTCAGATCATGATCGATCAGTATATCTCTGCTGCAGAAGATAAATGGAAATTGCAAAACGGATTGGTAATGTTTCTTCCTCATGGTTATGAAGGGCAAGGAGCAGAACACTCTTCAGCAAGAATGGAACGTTTTCTTCAGCTATGTGCAAAGGATAATATGTTCGTTGCTGATGTTACAACTCCGGCGAATATGTTTCACTTGTTAAGAAGACAAATGAAATTTGGTTTTAGAAAACCATTAATCATTTTCACTCCAAAGAGTTTGTTGAGACATTCCAGGGTAAATTCAACTAAAGAAGAGTTTGCTGAAGGATCCTTTAAAATGCTTATTGACGATCCAGAAGCTAAGGCAGACAAAGTGAAAACTTTAGTATTTTGTACCGGTAAATTTTATTACGATCTTTTAGAGTATAAAGAAGAAAACGAGCGTGATGATGTTGCTTTAGTAAGAATAGAGCAGTTGTTTCCACTTCCGGTAGAGAAGATGAGAGAAATCATGAGCAAATATAAAAACGCAGATGATATTGTTTGGGCACAAGAAGAGCCAAAAAACATGGGAGCGTACGGTCATATGTTAATGCATATAGACGAAGCGAAAAAATTTAGATGTTGCAGCCGTAAATTTTACGGTTCTCCGGCAGCTGGTAGTGCAGTTCGCTTTAAGAAAAGACATCAACGCGTTATCGATTGTGTGTTTGATAAATCACTAACTGAAGATTAATTAAATTAGAATAAATTTTCTGGCTTATCCAGAAAGCAAAATAAAAAAGAAGAACATGGCCTTAGAAATGAAAGTTCCATCCCCCGGTGAATCTATAACCGAAGTAGAAATCGCAGAATGGTTGGTAGAAGATGGGGACTACGTTGAAAAAGATCAGGCAATAGCTGAAGTCGATAGTGACAAAGCTACCCTGGAATTACCTGCTGAAGCTAGTGGGATTATAACGCTAAAAGCAGAAGAAGGCGATACCGTTGGTGTTGGTGAAGTAGTTTGTTTAATCGATACTGAAGCTGATAAACCAGGTGGAGGAGATGATGACAGCAAAGATGAAAGTGCAGAAGAAGAGGTAAAAGAAGAGCAGGAAGAAAAAGAATCTAAAGAAGATAGCGATAAGGCTCCAGCAAAAACTGAAAAGCCATCAAAATCTTCAACGCCTTCTCAGAAACAAGATAGCCATGCTTCTGGTAGTCCATCACCGGCAGCTAAAAAGATCTTAGATGAAAAAGGGATAGACCCTAAATCTGTAGATGGTAGCGGTAGAGATGGTAGAATTACAAAAGACGATGCTGTACAGGCAAAAGCTTCTATGGGAACTCCCGGTACAGGAAAACGTGGAGAATCTCGTAAGAAAATGTCTATGCTTAGACGTAAGGTTGCAGAGCGTTTAGTAGCTGCTAAAAGTGAAACTGCTATGCTTACTACTTTTAACGAAGTAGATATGTCTTCAATCTATGCGCTAAGAAAAAAGTATAAAGAAGAATTTAAAGATAAGCACGGTGTAAGTTTAGGATTTATGTCTTTCTTTACTCTTGCTGTTGTTCGTGCTTTAGATATGTATCCTGATGTAAACTCTATGATAGACGGAGATTTTCAGGTAAAATATGATTATAAAGACGTTAGTATTGCCGTATCAGGTCCAAAAGGATTGATGGTGCCGGTAGTGAGAAACGCAGAAAATTTAAGCTTTAGAGGAGTTGAAGAAGAAGTTAAGAGACTTGCACTAAAAGCTCGTGATGGTAAAATTACAGTTGATGAAATGACTGGAGGTACTTTTACTATTACTAATGGCGGTGTTTTTGGTTCGATGATGTCTACACCAATTATCAACCCACCACAAAGTGGTATCTTAGGAATGCATAATATTGTAGATCGTCCTGTCGCTATCGATGGCCATGTGGAAATTAGACCTATGATGTACGTGGCGCTATCTTATGATCATCGTATTGTAGACGGTAAAGAGTCTGTTGGTTTCTTAGTAGCAGTTAAAGAGGCAATTGAAAATCCAGAAGAACTATTAATGGATAATGATGTAAAAAGAGCTTTAGAGCTTTAAGAATTACGATCCATGTTCAAATAAAAAAGGGAAGCGAAAGCTTCCCTTTTTAAGTTTTAGTTGGTTAGGTAAATCTTTTTAATGATAAACCAGGCTAAGAATATTTATAACTAAAATACCTATTACTGCAACTACAAGAATGTATGATGCTGGATGAGGTTTTAAATGGTTTTTCTTAGCGTAAAACATAAATCTAACATTGGTTGCTCAAATTTATATTTAATTAAGGAACCCTAAAAGGGGAGAAAACCCCTATTTTAAAAACAGCGTTTTAGATTTATAATCTATAATCGCTTTGCCTTTTTTTAGAATGTCAGCGCCAATAATCCCGTGTACTTTTTCAGCATCATGTTGTAATAAGGCCTCGTTTACATGGCGAAGATCGAAAAGAACAAGGTCTATTTTTTTCTTCTTCCAACCTTTAATTTCAATTTTGTTTTTTTGCGAAATCTGAGTAAGCATATTTGATGCGCCCGCACCCGCCGCTTTAACATCACTGTCTTCTGATAAAAGATCAAAATGCTCTATACTGTCTATGCCAACACAGGTACTAGATGCTCCTGTGTCTAAAATAAAATTTCCTTCAATCTTGTTAATTTTAGCAACGATTTCTAGATGATTGGTTTTGGTGAACTTAAATTTTATGCTTTCATATCCTTTTTCTTTCAGGATTTTCTTAATACTCGCCATTCTTTTTAGTTTTGAACAAAGATAGGTTTTCAAAATAAATTATTTTTGCAAACATGATTATTACAGATACACATACACATTTATATAGCGAATCTTTTGATGAAGATCGTGATGCTATGATACAGCGAGCAATAGATGCTAAAGTTGAGCGTTTTTTTATCCCAGCAATCGATTCTACTTACGCAGATAGAATGTATGGTTTGGAAAAGTCTTTCCCCGAGCATGTTCATTTAATGATGGGGTTGCATCCCACTCATGTTCAAGAGAATTTTAAAGAAGAGCTTCAATTTATCGAAGATCAATTTCAGCAAAGAGATTTTATAGCAGTAGGTGAGATTGGTATCGATTTGTATTGGGATAAAAGCACGCTTGCCATTCAGCAGGAAGCTTTTAGATTTCAAATTAAATTAGCGAAGAAGTATAAATTACCAATCGTTATTCATTGTAGAGAAGCTTTTGATGAGGTTTTTGAAATTTTGGAAGAAGAAAAAGGAGAAGATCTTCTTGGTATTTTTCATTGTTTTACGGGAACCGAAGGACAGGCAAAAAGAGCAATTTCATATAACCTGAAATTAGGAATTGGTGGGGTTGTAACCTTTAAGAATGGTAAGATTGATAAATTTTTAAACGCTATACCTTTAAGTAATATAGTTTTAGAAACCGATGCGCCATATCTTGCTCCAACTCCTTTCCGCGGAAAAAGAAATGAATCTGCTTACATTTTGAATGTTGCTGAAAAATTAGCGGAAATTTATGAGAAGCCTTTAGAAGAAATTGCTAAAATCACCACAGAGAATTCAAAAGATATATTCGGTATTTAAACTGAAATTAGTTAATTTTTTGTTCATTTGCTTAATAAGCCAGACACGTGCGAGACTTTGAAGATATAAGATTTTATAATGAAAAGGAGGTCCAGGAGGCCCTTCAGTATTACATTAAACATCCAATGATGAAGGCGCTTCTTCATTTTACATTTCCGGAGAAATCTTCCGAGGAAATTAAGGATATAGTGTTTAGCTGTAAAAGTATCCGGGATTTTCAAACTAAAATTATCTATCATTCGGTAGGAAAAATCATTGAAAAAAGTACGGATGGAGTTACCGATAGCGGGTTTGAAAAATTGAAGCCTGGAGAGTCTTATCTTTTTCTTTCTACACATCGCGATATAATTTTAGATACTTCGTTACTAAATTATACTCTTTATAATCATGATTTGGTAATGACGGCTTCTGCTATTGGCGATAACTTGGTGCAGAAAACCTTTTTGATGGCTTTATCCAAATTGAACAGAAACTTTTTGGTGCGACGAAAATTGAGTCCGCGTGAAATGTTTAAAAGTTCTCTGGAATTATCTACTTTCATAAGAAAGATGCTGCTTGAAGATCAAAGATCGGTCTGGATGGCACAGCGTGAAGGTAGAACTAAAGACGGGAGCGATTATACGCAGCAGGGTGTGCTTAAGATGCTAGGGATGGCAAAGGGCGATTTAAGTTTGACTGAATATTTTGGGAAAATTAAAATTGTGCCTATCTCTATATCGTATGAGTTTGATCCTACCGATGTTTTGAAAATGCCCGAGATTCTTTCTAAAAGAATGAAAGAAAAATATGTAAAAGCGCCAGATGAAGATTTTAAATCGATCATTCAGGGAATTTTAGGAATTAAAGGTAGAATTCATATTAACGCCGGAGATATAATGGAACCAGCCTTGTTTGATCAAATAGAAAATGATTTTGACTCTGTTAATGAGCAGTTAGGAGAAATAGCTAATAGAGTGGACAATCAAATCCATAAAAATTATGCGCTATGGCCGTCAAATTACATTGCTCAGGATTTATTAAATAATACAGAACTTTATACCTCAAAATATTCAGAGAAAGATAAAAGGCGATTCGAGAGACGTTTAAAACGTAGAGTAGATTTTAAAAATTCTCTGGAACTTAACAGTTATCTTTTGATGTACGCTAATCCTGTAATCAACAAAGAAGCGGTGGATGGCAACAAGGGCTAGAATTCTTTTAGTATATACTGGTGGGACCATTGGTATGATCAAGGATTATAGCACCGGTGCTCTTAAACCTTTTAATTTTAATGATCTTTTGCAGAATATTCCTGAATTGAATATTCTTGAAAATGAAATAGATACTTTAAGTTTTGAGCATCCTATAGATTCTTCAGATATGAATCCTGAGGAATGGAGAAAAATTGCAAACATTATCTACGATAGCTACGAAAGTTATGACGGTTTTGTAATATTACATGGTAGCGATACGATGTCTTATACGGCTTCAGCGATAAGTTTTATGCTTGAGAATTTAAATAAGCCGGTGATTTTTACAGGTTCTCAATTACCAATAGGTGATTTAAGAACAGATGCTAAAGAGAATTTGATTACCAGTATACAGATTGCAGGTTTGCAAAAAAACGGATGTCCTGTTGTGACAGAGGTTGGGCTCTATTTTGAATATAAATTGTACAGAGCCAATAGAACAACAAAAATTAATGCAGAACATTTTCAGGCATTTGCTTCGTTAAATTATCCGCCATTAGCTGAATCTGGAGTACATTTAGCGGTAAACTCTAAAATACTTTGGAAACAAAACAGAAAGCAACAGCTAAAATTGCATGGTAATTTTAATACCGATGTACTTGTTTTAAAAATGTTCCCCGGCATTACTAAGGAAATTGTAAATCATATTTTTAGTTATCCAAATCTGAAAGGTGTAGTTTTAGAAACTTACGGCAGTGGCAATGCGCCAACACAAACCTGGTTTTTAGACTTGCTTGAAGAAAAAATAAGTAATGGTCTTAAAGTAGTTAACGTTACACAGTGTGCTGGAGGGAGTGTTGCGATGGGAAATTATGAAACTAGTGTAGCAATGAAGAAAATAGGTGTGGTCTCGGGTAAAGACATCACTACCGAAGCTGCAATTGCTAAATTAATGTACTTACTAGATAAAAATTTAACACAGAAAGTCTTTAAAACTATATACGAAACCTCATTGAGAGGTGAAATGTCGTAAAATTAACGAATCATACTTGATGGTGAACAAATTTTTTTGTTATTTGGCGCACCATTTAAAACATGAATATAGAGAGGTGGCCGAGTGGTCGAAGGCGCACGCCTGGAAAGTGTGTATACGCCAAAAGCGTATCGAGGGTTCGAATCCCTTCCTCTCTGCTGGTGTTTTTATTGAAAAATTATTTTTATATCTTTAACCCTTTAACTAATTAAATTAAGACAAACAGTAATGAAAAGATTATTTTCTATTTTGGTAATCGCTGCGATTATGGTGTTAGGTGCCGGTAATCTTAAGGCGGCAAACATGGTGAACACATTGCCAGGTACGTTAGCGACTTTCGTTCAACAGGACGATGAAGCTGCGGCAACGGCTGATGCAGACGAAGAAGAATCTCTAGGTTTTCATCAGGAATTAAAAAAACGTTTTATTGAAGGTGGTGCTGGATTTATGGGTATCGTTCTTCTTTGTCTTATTCTTGGTCTGGCAATTGCCATTGAGAGAATTATCTATTTAAACCTTGCCAGTACTAATACTAAAAAATTAGCTCGTAATGTAGAAGAAGCATTAAACAGCGGAGGTATTGAAGCTGCTAAAGAAGTATGTAGAAACACAAGAGGACCTGTTGCTTCTATTTACTATCAAGGGCTTGATCGCGCTAACGAAAGCATCGAATCTGCAGAGAAAGCAGTAGTAGCTTACGGTGGTGTTCAAATGGGTCAATTAGAGAAAAACGTATCTTGGGTATCTTTATTTATCGCTCTTGCTCCTATGCTTGGGTTTATGGGTACGGTAATTGGTATGATCCAGGCATTCGATAGAATTGAGGCTGCTGGTGATATGCAACCATCTCTTGTTGCTGGAGGTATTAAAGTAGCACTTCTTACTACGGTATTTGGACTTATTGTTGCGATTATCCTTCAGATTTTCTATAACTATATCATCGCTAAGATCGATAGTATCGTAAACGATATGGAAGATGCTTCTATCTTGTTAATCGATATGCTTGTAGATTACAAAAACAAAAAGAGAGTTTAATTAGATCTGACTATAAAAGTTATGACATTACATAAAATTTTAAAATATGTTGCGTTAGTTATTGGCGTGCTTGGGCTTATCTTTTTGGGTAGGGTTATTGCAGCCGGTGACGAAGCAATAGAGGCATCAGTTGATGTTCAAAATAGCGTTTTAGAGCCAATGATGTGGATTTCATATCTTGTTCTAGGAGTTGTTATAGCATTAGTTGTGATATTTGTGATTGCCGGTTTATTTAAAGGCAATATTAAAAATACCATTATAGGAATTGTAGCATTTGCAGTAGTTATTTTAATTGCATATTTCTCTACTAGCGGTTACGAGCATACTACAAGTACAGGTGAGTATGTAAGTGCGTCCACAGATCATTGGGCAGGAGCTGGTTTAGTAGCTTTTTACATTTTGGCTGCATTAGCAATTTTATCTATGGTATTTTCAGGAGTGAAAAAACTAATAAGTTAAGAACCTATGGCTAGAAGATCATCACCCGAAGTAAATGCGGGATCTATGGCAGATATTGCTTTCTTACTTCTTATCTTCTTCTTGGTAACTACAACCATTGAGACCGATAAGGGTATTAGTAGGAAGTTACCGCCATGGCAGGACGAAAATCAACCGGAGCCACCAAAGATTAAACAAAGAAATATTTTTACTGTTGTATTAAACAGTAATAATGATCTTTTGGTGGAAGACGAAGAGATGGAATTGAAAGATCTGCGTCAAGCTGCTTTTAATTTCTTAGATAACGGAGGAGGATCAGGAAGCGAAGCTTGTAGTTTTTGCCAGGGCGCAGGAAGTGCAGAATCGTCTGTAAACCCACAAAAAGCTATTATTTCTTTACAAAATAACAGAGGTACAGAGTATGGTACTTATATTGCCGTTCAGAACGAATTGGTGGCTGCTTATAATGAATTAAGAGATAGAGAAGCTAAACGTTTGTACGGAACTACATTTGTTAATTTGGAGGCAGAGTATAATGATCCAAAAACAGGTGAAGGTAGAAAGGAGTCTTTAAAGGAGAAGATCGAATCTATTAAGGATTTGATTCCTCAAAAGCTTTCTGAAGCAGAGCCTAAAGGTTAACAGCCTTTTTAAAACTAAATTTAATTTGACCATTTATTATGTCTAAATTTAAAAAGAAAAAGTCTGGTGATTTACCTGCGATCAGTACAGCGTCGTTACCCGATATTGTATTTATGTTACTGTTTTTCTTTATGGTAGCGACAACGATGCGTGAGACTACGCTAATGGTTAAGAATTCATTGCCTACTGCAGATCAAGTTGAAAAGCTTGATAAAAAAGATTTGGTAATGTATATCTATGCCGGTAAGCCAAGCCAGAGATATCAGCAAAAATATGGTACAGAAGCTAGGATTCAGTTAAACGATAAGTTTGCAGATGTTAGTGAAGTACAATCCTTTATTTATTCTGAAAGAGATCAGAAAAGAGAAGAATTAATACCATATTTAACTACAGCTTTAAAAGTTGATAAAGAGACTAATATGGGACTTGTGTCTGATATTAAACAAGAACTTAGAAAAGCTGAAGCGCTTAAAATTAACTATACAACTATACAGGGTGATGCAACCCAAGCTCAGAATTAATCTGATTGTTTAGTTTTAAATAGTATTAAAAACATCCCATCCTTATTTCAGGATGGGATGTTTTTTTATATTTACTTTGGATTGTAGGTATATCGATTTCATGAAATATAAATTTTTAATTTTGCTTTTTTGGGGTTTAGCTGCGCGTGCACAGCAAACTAATCCTGCTTTTGCCGATAGTATTCCTACAGTTATCGATAGTAGCTATAGGGAAGATCAATTTTACTTTGGTTTAAGTTTTAATTTTATCACAGATCAGCCAGAATTTTTGGATCAAAATGGATTCTCGGCTGGCGTGAGTGGCGGTTTTATACGGGATATTCCTTTAAATGAAAATCGAAATATCGGTATTGGAATTGGCCTTGGTTTGGCCTTTGATAGTTTTGGTCAAAATCTGTTTATTGGGGAAGATCAGGATGGTAATAGTGTTTTTCGAAATTTAAATCAAGATGGGATTGATTATGATTCCAATCGTTTTAATACTTTTTTAATTGAAGCGCCAATTCAGTTTAGGTGGCGAACATCTACTTTCGATTCCTACAAATTTTGGCGTATTTATACCGGTCTTAAATTAGGATATATATATCATTTTCGGTCTATTTTCAAGCAAACAGGAAATACTGTGAAACAAAGCGATGTGCCAGAATTGGAAAGATTTAGGTTAGGCGCAAGTTTTACCTTTGGTTATAGTACGTTTAATTTTCAGATCTATTACGGTTTAAATCCGTTTTTTGATGGCGCTACAGTAGAGGGGGAAGATGTGAGTATTTCTACTTTACGAGTAGGTTTAATGTTTTATATTCTATAGCCAGTAATAAAAGAGCAACATTTGCGGTAAAATACCTGCTAAACATCCCAAGACCAGTTCTGTATTTGTATGAGCTTTTAAATAGAGTCTAGAACTACCCGTTAAGCCAAGAGCTATTAAAAGTCCAGATGTAGCCAAAATTAAATTGATGTGAAAATAACGGCTAAACGCTATTAAAAAGCCTGTAAAACCGGCTAATCCCATCATGTGTAGACTAATTTTTATTCTGAATAACGTACATACATAAGCGATAGCAGTTGCTCCTAAAATTCCTACAAAATAGAAGTAAACCTCTGGATAATTATAGCGATCTAAAATTTGATTAAGCACCATTAAGCAGAGAATGCTAAAAAAGAAAAGTGGCCATTTGCGTTCTTCAACTTCACTCAAAGCCATATTCGTTACCTTACCTAAATTTTTCAGAAGAAAAAAAAATACTATCGGGATAAAGACTGTTATAATCGCTATGGCTAATAATTTAGCTCTAATGACCTCTTCAGGAAAAAATCGGGGAGTTAATGAGAAATATAGTAAACTGCCCGCAAATGGCATCCAAATGGGATGAAACAAATAGGAAGCAAGCTTTAAAAGTACTTTCATTAAATTTCTTTACGTAAACGTGCTACAGGAATATCCAATTGTTCTCTATATTTTGCCACAGTTCTCCTGGCTATCGGGTAGCCTTTATCTTTAAGCACTTTCGCAAGCTTTTCATCTGTCAGTGGTTTTTTCTTATCTTCCTCTTCAATAGACATTTCTAGGATCTTTTTAATTTCTCTTGTAGACACATCTTCCCCCTGATCGTTTTTCATCGATTCAGAAAAGAATTCTTTGATCAATTTTGTCCCATATGGGGTGTCGACATATTTGCTATTTGCCACACGAGAAACGGTAGAGACATCCATTTCGATTTCATCTGCAATATCTTTTAGAATCATCGGTCTAAGATTACGCTCATCTCCACTCAAAAAATATTCTTTTTGGTAATGCATAATAGCGCTCATAGTTACCATCAAAGTTTGTTGCCTTTGTTTAATGGCTTCAATAAACCATTTAGCAGCGTCCAGTTTTTGTTTTATAAACATTACTGCATCTTTCTGCTCTTTGGTTTTCTTTTTGCTCTCTTTGTAGCCTTTCAGCATATTGCTGTAATCACGAGAAACGTGCATTTCTGGAGCGTTTCTTCCGTTTAGGCTAAGCTCTAATTCGCCATCTGCAATTTTAATTGTGAAATCCGGTATTACATGCTCTACCATTCTGGTGTTACCAGAATAAGCTCCACCAGGTTTAGGGTTAAGGTGACTTATTACTTCAATAGCATCTCTTAAATCGTCTTCAGAAATATCATGCTTAGAAAGCAGCTTTGTGTAATGTCTTTTGCTGAAGTGATCGAAAGATAAATCGATAATTTCAGTTGCCGTTGTAACTGCTCGGGTTGCTTCTTTCCTTTTTAACTGGATAAGCAAACATTCCTGAAGGGAACGTGCTCCAACGCCCGCGGGATCTAAATCCTGTACTTTTTTAAGCACTTTTTCAACCGTCTCCTCGTCAGTATATACATTTTGAGTAAATGCAAGATCATCTACAGTATCCTGGATGTTTCTTCTTATATAGCCACTCTCATCAATACTTCCAACTAGAAATTCGGCAATCTCGTATTCGTTATCGTTAAACCTTAGGGTGTTTAGCTGATTTCGTAAATGTTGGGTAAAAGAAATTCCTGCTGCATAAGGAACTTGTTTATCCTCATCGTCTGCGCTATAATTATTGGCTTGTAAGCGATAATTTGGGATTTCATCATCACTTAGATATTCATCTACATTAATATCTTCAGCATTAATCTCATTTTTATCATCAAACTCAGCTTCAGAATCTCTGTTTTCATACTCATCACCATACTCGTATTCTTCGCGCTGCTCGTCTTTCCCCGTTTCTAGCGCAGGATTTTCTTCAATCTCTTGTTTAATGCGCTGTTCAAAAGCCTGTGTAGGCAGTTGGATAAGCTTCATCAACTGGATTTGTTGCGGCGATAGCTTTTGTGATAACTTAAAATTTAATTGCTGTTTTAGCATATAAAGTTGTTTGCTTTATTCGATAATCGAGATTAAGAATGCATCTTACCAAAAGATAACTTCTAATCTAAATTTTTAATTAGCTATTCTGAACATTCCAGAATACCTTCTACACAAAAATACGGAAATGTTCGCTGATTGCACTTTGGCACAGTAGATGATTGTGGTAAATTTTTGTTAAGGATGCTAGAGCTTTTCTATAAATCTATAGAATTTCTTCGGAAATTTGATCTCAAACTCCTGAATTTCTGAATGGATAGGATGTTGGAATACTACGGCAGTAGACGCTAGAAAAAGACCTTTTGAAGTAGAAATTTTAGGAAAACCATACTGTTTTTCACCTAAAATCGGAAATCCATTTTTAGCAAGATGAATTCTTATTTGATGCGTTCTGCCTGTAATAGGTGTTGCTGCAACAAGGCTGAGATTGCTGTTTTTATAGCTCAATTTTTTTAAAAGTTTTACTGAAGTTTTCGCCTGTTTTTCTTCAATTTTATCTTCAAAAATCTGCTTAATATCTGGAAAATCACCTTCTACTATCGCAGTGTATGTTTTCTGAATTTCTTTTTCCTGAAATTGCCTGTTTAACTCGATAAGTGCTTTATTGGTTTTGGCGCAAAGCAAGATTCCGCTTGTGGGATTATCCAAACGATGTGCTGACTGCGGAACGTCTAACCGATCGATAGCTTCAGAAGGTTTTAAATTAAAAGCTAACGCATTTTGGATAGTTTTGAAGTAATTTCCGCTAGTAGGATAGCCAGCAGGTTTGTTAATTACCGCAATATAATCGTCTTCAAAAAGTACTTCAAGTTTTAAATTGAACGATTTTTGCTGAATTTCGGCTTGGAGTAGTTTAATTTTTTGTCCTTCTAAAACCCAGTCTCCCGTTTGGCCAATTTTGCGATCAACTAAAATTAGTTCTTTTTTAATGGCTTTTTTTATTGCGCTACGAGTGGTTAAAGATGCAAAAATAGTAGCAGCGTATTCTTGTAATCTAATAGTTTCAGATAATTTAGGAACAATATGCGTTTCTTTAATTTTCAAAAAAAATAAATTTCATAGGATTATTCCAACTAGCAAGTGCTGCATTGAAAGTGAAAATAAAAAAATATGATCACATAAAAAGAGGCTAAGATTCCTATAATTTCGAGAATATTGAGAGCTTTAATTTTTTCAGTAATAGTTTCTAGATAAAGTTTCATACTGAAAGAGGATTGAAATGCAATTTAAATAAAAAACCTCACAGTTGAATCATGCTGTGAGGTTTGAAATTTTATAAGAATCTATAATTTAAAATTCTGCATTCTGCGGAGTTCTTGGGAAAGGGATTACATCTCTAATATTACCCATTCCTGTTACAAATTGTACTAAACGTTCAAAACCAAGTCCAAATCCACTATGTACACAAGTACCAAATCTACGAGTATCTAAATACCACCAAAGTTCTTCTTCCTCGATTCCTAATTCTTGCATTTTCTCCTGAAGAACATCTAAACGCTCTTCTCTTTGAGACCCACCTACGATTTCTCCAATGCCTGGGAATAGAATATCCATTGCACGAACAGTTTTCCCATCTTCATTTAAACGCATGTAGAATGCTTTAATTTTGGCGGGATAATCAAATAAAATTACAGGGCATTTAAAGTGTTTTTCTACAAGAAAACGTTCGTGTTCACTTTGTAGATCTGCACCCCATTCTTCGATAATATATTTGAATTTTTTCTTTTTATTTGGTTTCGAATTTTTAAGAATTTCGATCGCTTCCGTATAACTAACGCGCTTAAAATTGTTTTCTAAAACAAAATTCAGTTTTTCGATTAAGCCCATATCGCTACGTTCTGCAGCTGGTTTAGATTTATCTTCATTCGCTAAACGTTCTTCTAAAAATGCAAGGTCATCTTTACAATTTTCAAGAACATATTTTACCACGTATTTGATGAAATCTTCAGCAAGATCCATGTTTTGATCAAGATCACAGAAAGCAATTTCAGGTTCAATCATCCAGAATTCAGCCAGATGCCTTGAAGTATTAGAGTTTTCAGCTCTAAAAGTAGGACCGAAAGTATAAATTTGACCTAAACCTAAGGCGAAAGTTTCTCCTTCTAACTGCCCAGAAACCGTAAGATTAGTCTCTTTTCCGAAGAAATCTTTTTTATAATCTATACTGCCATCTTCGTTTTTCGGAGGGTTTTTAAGGTCGAAGTTTGTTACTTTAAACATCTCACCAGCACCCTCGGCATCACTACCGGTAATAATTGGTGTGTTTACATAATAGAAATTATTTTGCTGAAAATAACTGTGTACAGCAAACGATAATTTTGATCGAACACGCATAATTGCGCCAAATGTATTTGTGCGGACTCTTAAATGCGCTTGTTCACGTAACTTTTCTAAACTATGGCGCTTAGGAGAAAGAATGGTAAGTTTTACCTCCTCTGGGTTAGCATCGCCTAAAATTTTTACTTCTTTAGCTTCAACTTCAACGCGTTGTTGTTTACCTTCACTTTCTTTTAAAATTCCTGTTACGCTAATTGCTGCGCCAACGGTAATTCTTTTTAAAATTTCAGGATCAAATTTTTCAAAATCTATAACACATTGTAAATTATTAATGGTAGAACCATCGTTTAAAGCAACAAAGCGATTACTTCTAAACGAACGCACCCATCCGCTAATTTTAAACTCCTGTAAAAACTGGTTACTTTCTAGTATTTCAGCAACTTTAGCCTGTATCATTTATTTTAGATTTAGAAAAGAAACAAAGATAAAAATTTCCCTTTAAGCCGCTAAGCTTTGCTCGATAATCGAGATTAAATACTGCTGGCGAACTTCAAAATTGGTGTTTTTCGTAAAATCAGGTTTTGATTCGCCGCTATGCTAATTTATTTTTCGATTTTATTGCTATTGTGTTCTTCGTCATCTTTAGAGATTTCTTCTTCATCTTCCTCGGTCGCAATTATTCGCATTGCAGGCTCTTTAAGCGTTTCTTTATTCGCGATACTTCGTTCTAAAGATAGCAATAGCGAGGGCAGTAGTAAAAGATTAGACAGCATCGCAAAAAGTAATGTTGCTGATACTAATCCACCTAAAGCTACGGTCCCGCCAAAACTACTAATCATAAAAACCGAGAAGCCGAAGAATAACACAATCGAAGTATAGAACATACTTACACCGGTTTCTCTAAGGGCAGCATAAACCGAGCGCTTAATCTTCCAATTATTAGCTTTAAGTTCCTGCCGGTATTTTGCCAAAAAGTGAATGGTATCATCTACAGAAATACCAAAAGCAATACTAAACACTAAAATGGTTGATGGCTTTATGGGAACACCTAAATATCCCATCATTCCTGCTGTTATTAGAAGCGGTAGTAAGTTAGGGACAAGCGAGATTAAAATCATCCTAAAACTTCTAAACATCCAGGCCATTAGCAAAGCGATTAACACAATGGCCAGAGATAAAGAAACTACAAGGTTTTTGACCAAATAGGTTGTTCCTTTTTGGAAAACAAGTGCTTTCCCGGTCATGCTAACTTCGTAGCGTTCTTCAGGAAATATTTTATGAATTTTTGGCCAGAGACTGGTTTCGATTCTTTCCATCTCGTCGGTGCCAATATCCTTCATAAAAGTTGTGATTCTTGCATATTGCCCGGTGCTATCTACGTAAGTATTTACCAGATTATCGTTACCTTCCATCCCTTTGGTGTAAGGAATGATGAAGTTTTGCTCTTGTGAGGTAGGAAGTTGGTAATATTTTGGATTTCCGTTATAATACGCCTGCTTGCTATATTTTACCAATCGCGTAATAGAAAGTGGCTTGGAAAGCTGTGGTTCTTCAACAATTAGGTTTTCCAGTTCTTCGATCCTTTTTAAACTGGAAGATTTTAAAACTCCTTTTGGTCTCTTGGTATCAATTAGAATTTCCAAAGGCATAATTCCGTCGAATTCCTGTTCAAAAAACTTCACATCTTTAAAGAAAGAAGCTTCCTGCGGCATGTCTTCCAATAAACTTCCGGAAATTTTGATATTGTAAATGCCTATTATGCTGGTTGCCAATAGCGCTACGGAAGTAAAATAAACCGCAATTCTATGGTTTCTTACCATCTTTTCCATCCAGTTTACAAAACCGCCAATCCATTGTCTGTTTAAATGTTTTAGATGTTTAGACTTCGGAATTTTCATATAACTGTAAACCACCGGAATGATAAGTAATGAAAGGATAAAAATGGCTATTATATTGATGGAGGCCACGATACCAAATTCCTTCAGTAATTTACTTTCGGTTAGAATAAACGTTGCAAAACCTGAAGCTGTAGTGATATTGGTCATTAACGTAGCATTCCCCACTTTAGCAATTACACGTTGTAGCGATTTGGCCTGATTGCCGTGTTTCTGGATTTCCTGCTGATATTTATTAATTAAGAAAATACAGTTGGGTATACCAATTACAATAATAAGTGGAGGTATAAGCGCCGTTAATACCGTAATTTCATAGCGCATTAAACCAATCGTTCCAAAAGCCCACATTACACCTATACATACAGTAAGCATAGATATAACTGTTGCTCTGAGCGATCGAAAAAAGAAAAAGAAAATTAAAGAGGTAACACCTAAAGCAGCACCGATAAAAAGCCCAATTTCGTCTACAATGTTTTGTGAATTAAGTGTTCTTATATACGGCATGCCAGAGACATGCACATCCATCCCAGTGTCCTTTTTAAACTGTTTAATCATAGGAACCAGTTGGTCGACTACAAAATCTTTTCTGGCTTTTGAATTTACAATCTCTTTATTTAAATAAAGAGCACTTTGGATGGTGTTAGAGTGGGAACTGTAAACAAGATTCTCATAAAACGGCATTCTAGAGAAAAGCTCGTTTTCGTAGTTTGCAAGTTCTAAACTATCTGGGGATTCCTCTTCAATAAAAGGAACCATTTCAAAACGCTTGGGATCTTCGAATTTCTTAAGTTTCTTAAGATTTCCGATAGAAATTGCGTAATCTACTTCCGGGAATTTTTGAAGACTGTCGTTAAGATCTTTCCAGGCCTTAAAGTTTTTTTCCTGAAATAAGGTAGAATCCTTAATTCCCATAACAATTAGATTCCCTTCTTCTCCAAATTTATCCAGGAAATCATTGTATTCCTGGTTTACTTCATGATCGTCGGGTAATAGGTTGGCTTCGGTAAACGAGAATCGCATATACTTCCATTCCGAAGCAAAAAAAGCGGTTATACCAACAATAAGCAGGATAATAATAATTCTGTTACGTAAAATTAACCGGGCTACAGCGTTCCAAAAGCCAAAAGTGAAGATCTTAGACATGCGTAATTTTTAAGCGCGCGCAAAGTTAACAAAAGAGAACCTAATAATCAGAATTTTGAGAATTAAACTCAGATAATTTAAAACTTGATGTTTAAAGTGAATTTAAAAGCAAAATTTCGATTAAATCCTGGAAGATTATAAGCGCCATAACGATACGCTGTGGATAGACCAAAACCTGAAATGATATTATTAACCTCTAATCCTGCCTCAGAGTATCCATGTTCCAAAGAATTGAAAGTGATATTTTGGTGGCGATCCATATTATCGATGTCTCCAATGGCATGCCGGCTAATTAAAACAATTTCAGGCTTAAAGAAATTGGAGAATTTAATAGGAGGTAAGGTATGTCTTAGATGGAGCATTGCTAACCGATCGCTATAAAACTCGTTGTAATACATGGTTTCGAAGCTAGTCTTTCCTGCTATAGAAAATCTTTTTAAAATAGCTTCCTGTCGCGAAGAGTTTGGAAAGGCATGGAATGTATGCGTAAGTGGCAACGCACCTGTGGCATAATTTCCTTCTACGATTACTTCAGTTTTCGAAAGATCAAGACGTTTTAATTCATATTCGAATTTTAAACCAGTTCTTATAAAATCAAAATCGCCATCGGCAACACCAGACAGTCCTTTGTCAAACTGGAATGTAAATCTTGGGGAGTGCCCTTCTATCAATATTGATTTTTCCGGTGTTTTTAAATATTCACTAAAAGGTTCCCAGGTTAGAGAAACTCCAATTGTACTAATATTATACTCAGGATAAGTTTCGCCCTCGTATGCAAAAACATAATCTTTTGCTCCCAAAACTTCGGTTTTGCTAAAGCGTATTTCAGAAGATAATTGCGGATTTATGCGATGTTCTAAACCTGCATAATATTCGCGATAATAATAGAAGAAATTAATATTTACAAACCTGGGCTCAAGTAAATAAAATTTTGGAGGAGCTTTTAAATAATTAAAACTTGCAACTTCTGCCATATCATTAGTATAGCCAAGAATTAAACTTGTTTGGGTTGGGCGGTTTAAGTAAATGTTTGCATCGATATTATATTTTGATTTCTTGTCTTTAAAACCATAGACATAATAACCGCCTACACTAAATCGCTTAGAAAAATGATCGTTGGTTTTTCCTCCAAAACCTAATCGAATTCCTTCATAGTTATTGAATTTGAACAGCTTATTGAGTTGAAGATCCCATACTCCTAAAGGATAATAGCCATTAGCCATTGTTTTTTTTACCTCTATTTTTCGTGCAATATTTTTCGTGTTGATGATGCTATCAACATAATTAGCTGTAGCTTCGTCTTTGCTAGTGAATGGTTCTTTGCGATTGTCAATCCAAAAGTTACTATCCCTATTGTTCGCCTTTGGGTTAACCTTAATTTTTGCTGAAGTGTTCTTTACTTTTGGGACGCTATCAAGATTATAATCATAATTAACCGTAGTGGCATCTAAATATAGATTCTGCTGAATGGTATCCTTATTGAAGATACTTGAGATTGAAAGTCTGCGCTGTATAGTGCCTAAAGAGATACTTCCTCCAAAAACTGAGATATCTTTGCCACCACTACCTGGTTTTATTTTAATATCTCTTTTCTTTAGTAGCCAGACATTTTTTGAATTTTCAAATTGATAATTCTCTTTAATTTCAAGATCAATTTGACCAATAAGGCGAGCTTCGGTTTTTTGAATTCCGAAGTTTAGGGTATCTAAATAGATCACACCTTCAAGGCTGGCAATGCGCTTTTCTCTTTTCGGTTTAAAATAGATTAGATAAGCCGGGCGATCACTATTGACGGTATCTAGAATACGATATTCGTAATTTTTAAAGGCATTTTCTGCTAGTGGCCCAGCATATTCTGTTTGAAAAATAGGGTATTTATTTTCGTAAAATGAAGTAGGATAAATATCCAGGCTAATTACCTCGTAGATCGGTTCTTCGAATCCAGCGGTTTCTAGTCCTAAAACTTCTTCTTTTTCCCCCTGTTTTTTGCTATAAGAATATTTAGTTACTTTTTCTGAAAGATAAGCACGGGCAACATTTACTATCGTGGCAATTTCAGTATTAGTAGTATCTGTAGTTAGCTCAATAGGGTTTTCGTCGTTGTCAATGATAAATTTAGAATAAGATGTATATTCAAAACCATTTAAAGCCTTCTTTGGATCGTTAATAATTCTATTTGCTATTGCCTTTTGAATAACGCGATTTGCAGGGTTTTTTGAAGAAGAAAGATAAACCGTGCTTAGTTTCTCGTAATCTGGATAAAGCTGAAAAACCGTAATTTTCTTTTTAGTTGAAATTTCAAAATCTCTGTTATAAAATCCAAGATAAGAAATGGTGATTTTTAGGTCTTCTTTATTTTGGGCGTTTATTTGAAAGCTTCCGTCTAGATTAGAAAGTTTTTGACTGCCATCTGGTAAAATGATCTTTGCATAAGCTAATGGCTCCCCGGTAATCGCATTGATTACTTTGCCCGGGATTTGTTGTGCGCTAACAAAAATACCGGAAAAGACAAAAAGAATGGTATAAACTAATCGCATATAGTATCCCCGGATTATAAAATGACATCAAAAAAAAGTCAAATTAAGTTTCGCTACAAACAGTAAAAAGCAAACTTAATTTGACTGTAAATAAAGAAATAAATTCCCGAATTATATGGTCATAATTTCTTTTTCTTTTGCCTCTAATATTTCTTCAATCTTGGCAATGTATTTATCTGTAAGTTCCTGTACTTCTGCTTCTGCATTCTTTTGTAAATCTTCAGAAACTTCAGCTTTTTTTAAATCGTTATTTGCAGTTTTTCTGTCATTTCTAACGCCAATTTTAGCGTCTTCAGCTTCAGCTTTTGCCTGTTTTACCAGTTGCTTTCTTCTTTCCTCTGTAAGCGGTGGAACGCTAATAATTACGCTTTCCCCATTATTCATTGGATTGAAACCAAGATTTGCAAGTAAAATTCCTTTTTCAATATTAGGAATTGTTCCTTTCTCGAATGGTTGTATAGAAATTGTTCGGGCATCAGGCGCGTTTACGTTTGCAACCTGATTTAAAGGTGTTTGAGAACCGTAGTATTCTACCATAACACTTCCTAGCATACTTGGGCTGGCTTTACCCGCTCTAATGTTTAGTAACTGTTTTCTAAGATGGGCAATAGCTTTTTGCATCCCTTCTTCAGCAGAATCTATAATTAATTCAATTTCCTCTTCCATGGTATATTGTCTATATTTTTAACTGTATGCTTTTATAAATTCACTTTTGTTCCCACATTTTCTCCGGTAACTACTTTTATTAAATTACCTGGTGTATTCATGTCGAAAACAATAATTGGTAACTCGTTTTCCTGGCTAAGAGTGAAAGCTGTGGTATCCATTACTTTTAGGCCTTTCCTAATAACATCATCAAAAGAAATAAAATCAAATTTAGTTGCTTTTTTATCTTTCTCAGGATCTGCGGTGTAAATTCCGTCCACACGAGTTCCCTTCAAAATTACATCTGCTTTAATTTCTATTGCTCTAAGAACTGCAGCAGAATCTGTTGTAAAATATGGATTTCCTGTTCCACCACCAAAAATTACCACACGACCTTTTTCAAGATGTCTAATTGCTTTTCTTCTAATAAAAGGCTCGGCTACCTCGTTAATTTTTATGGCAGATTGCAATCTTGTTTCGATCTCTGCATCTTCAAGTGCACTTTGCAAAGCTAATCCATTAATAACCGTAGCGAGCATCCCCATGTGGTCTCCCTGTACACGATCCATTCCTTTACTTGCACCTGCAACACCTCTAAAAATATTTCCGCCGCCAATAACAATCGCTACTTCTATTCCCTGATCTATTACCGATTTCACTTCTTCAGCATATTCGGCTAATCGTTCTGGATCTATACCATATTGGCGATTTCCCATTAATGCTTCTCCAGATAATTTTAGTAGTACTCTTTTGTATTGCATGGCTTGTTTTAAAGATGATTGATGCAAATATAGCTAATATCTTAATTTGAAAAATCTTATCAATTAAAAATCTAAACCTTAAGAATAATTTAGTATTTCAAACGCTTGCCAAAGTGTCTAAGAAGCTAAAATGGCTGGATTTTTGTTATCATTAAATTGAAGTTATTTGAAAAAGAATAAAAGATGATTGGATATTATTTAATAGCAGGAATCATGTTTATCGTGAGCCTGTATGTAAGCAATAAGCTTAAAAGTAAGTTTAAGAAGTATTCCAAAATGCAATTGCAAAATGGAATGAGTGGTAAAGAGATTGCTGAAAAAATGCTGCGTGATAACGGAATTACAGATGTAAATGTAATTTCTACACCCGGTATGCTTTCAGATCATTACAATCCCAGTAAAAAAACGGTTAATCTTAGTGAGGGTGTTTATTCGCAACGAAATGCAGCTGCAGCAGCGGTTGCTGCTCACGAATGTGGCCACGCAGTGCAACATGCTAATGCTTATGGCTGGTTAAAAATGCGAAGTGCGCTAGTTCCGGTAGTAAGTGTGGCTTCAAACTTATCACAATGGGTGATATTGGCAGGTTTGGTATTGCTTTATACTAGCACCATGGGGCCGACTATTTTCTTTATCGGAATTGTACTTTTTGGATTAGGAACACTGTTTAGTTTTATAACACTTCCTGTAGAATACGATGCGAGTAATAGGGCTTTAGCTTGGTTGGAAACCGAAAATATGTTAACTGGTCAAGAACACGATGCAGCAAAGGACTCTCTAAAATGGGCTGCAAGAACATATGTAGTTGCGGCTCTTGGATCGTTGGCGACCCTTCTATACTTCATAGGAATTTTTATGGGGTCCAGAGATTAAAATATAGTATACGATTTAGGCGAAAAGCAGGTAATAATTTTTACCTGCTTTTTTTATTTCACGAGGTATTTTCTGAATTGCATTAAATTATTCGCAGTTTTAAGGCTTTAATTATTTAATTTTGAGACAGCCTGCGAAGATTTAAAATGCCCGAATGAACAAGAAATTATTTTTACTACTTATATTTTGCACCTTTTTTCAGATTCAATCTTTTGCACAAAAGGATATCGCGAAACCCGTTTTTCGGGATTCCGCTCAAGCAATATTTTCATCGTCGATCTCAGAAAGTCGATTGGTGCCTCCAAAAAATGAACACAAAATATATAATCCTAGAAATCGCGGAATTAATAAAGTTATTCCTGGTAAAGGATACCCAAAGGGAGTAGATCCTGCTTTGCAAAGCAAGAAAGGTTTAGTGCCTTCTAGGCTGCCATCCTTATCTTTTGATGCAGTTACCACTCGTTCTACACCATCTGATCCTACGGGTGTAGCAGGATTAAATCACTACCTAAATGCATGGAATTCTGCGTTTTCGATCTATGATAAAGAAGGTAATATTCTTATGCAGCCCGCTTCTTTGGCAAGCATAGGAGGAGAGTTTGAAGGCGAAACTTTAGGAGACCCTATCGTAGTTTACGATCAATTTGCAGATCGATTTTTAATAAGTCAGTTTAGCGATACTCCCAATAGTTTTTTAATCGCAGTTAGTAGGGGGGCAGATCCCGTTAATGATGGATGGTATACCTATCGTTTTTCTACAAATAATGTGCTGCCAGATTATCCTAAAATTTCAGTTTGGAGTGATGGATATTATATTACCACAAACAAGAATTCTAATACGGCAGACCAAAGTCAGGTAATTTATGTGATGGAGCGTGATCGTATGTTGATTGGAGAAACAGCGCAATTTGTCTCTTTTCCTTTGCCTGGGATAGAAACTAATGGATTTTATAGTCCTGCTGGTTTTAATGCAATGGGAGAAAATATGCCGCCTAGAGGAAATGCACCAATTATCTACCTTCAGGACGATGCGTGGGCAGGAGTGCCAGAAGATCATTTAAAAATTTGGCTGGTTAACGTAGATTGGGAAGATTTATCTAATTCAACTATAGAAGAATCTCAGGAGTTAGGTTCATCTAGCGGCGTGTCACCATTTACGGCAACTTTCGATGGAGGATCTTTCAGTAATCTATCTCAGCCAAATGAAGCTCCAGATATAGACGCTTTGCAGGCAACCATGATGTATATGACGCAATATCGAAGATTTGCCGATCATAATTCAGTAGTGATGAATTTTGTGGTAGATGTAGATCCTACACAAGCCGAGCATGCCGGGATTAGATGGTATGAATTAAGACAATATAGCGACGATGGCGAGTGGAGTGTATATCAAGAAGGAACATATGCACCAGATAAAAGTGATCGTTTTAGCGGTAGTATTGGTATAGATGATATGGGAAATATTGGTTTGGGATTTACAATTTTGGATGACAGCCCTGCAAACCCTATTTATCCTTCTATAAGATATACTGGTAGGTATAGAGATGACGAGTTGGGTGTAATGACACTAGAGGAGCAAAGTATTGTGGAAGGGAATAGTCCTAACCCCAGTACACGATATGGAGATTATGCGCATCTAACAGTAGATCCACTTGATGGTTTAACCTTTTGGCACAATGCCGAATATTTTGAAGGAAATAATCGAATTAATAGGATAGCGAAATTTAGGTTAGCTCCAGATTTTACCAGAGACGTGGGTGTTACTGAAATTTCGGCACCAATAGATGCGACGCTTGGAGAAAATGAAAAAATAACAATAACCTTAAGAAATTTTGGTGCAAACTCGCAATCGAATATTCCTGTGAGTTATACTTTAGATGGGAAAACAGTAACCGAAATTTTTACAGACAGGATTGAGGGCTCTTCTTCGGAAAAATTTACATTTTCAGAAACCGGAAACTTTTCAGAAATAGGTAGAAGTTATGAGGTCTTCGCTAGAACAAATTTAGAGGGAGATCAAAATTCAGAAAATGATACGATTACAAAAATAGTGCAAAATTTACCGCCAAATGATGTTGGTGTTACCGCTATTAATGCACCATCAACCAGAGAGAATTTAGGCGATAATGAGCAAATTTCAGTCACTATAGAAAATTTTGGAGGAGAAGCTCAAAGCAATATCCCTGTGTGGTATCAAATAGGTAACAATAATCGAGTTGAAGAAATCTTTGCTGGTAGTATTGCTGTGGGTGAAAATTCAGTTTTTAATTTTCAACAAAATGCTAATCTTTCTAAAGATGGTCGTTACCGCATAACGTCTGGTACAGCTTTAGAGAACGATTTTGATACAACCAATGATATAGAGCAGGCCTTTGTTGCAAATCTTAATTGTATTCCAGAAGGTTCAGATTGCAGTTATGGCGACGGTATTTCTTATTTTGAACTTGGTGATATTTTGAATGAACGCATCCCTTGTAGTAATGGGTATAGCGACTATATTACTTTTTCTACAGATCTAGATCGATCTGAAGATACTTACACACTTACTGTTCAAACCTTTTTTAATCCAGACGCAGATGAAGAAAAATTTTCAATGTGGATAGATTTGAATGATAATGGTGAATTCGAGGCCAATGAGCGCCTTATTTCTTCAGAGCCACTTTTGGCTTCTAATACCTCCTATTCATACGATTTTAGTCTTCCTGAAAATGCGCCTCTAGGTCAGCATTTATTAAGAATAAGAGCAGGCGATACTAGTTATGATGGTGAGCTAAATAATCCATGTAATGTGATGGATTATGGTACTACACACGACTATTCAGTAAATATTATCGATTCTAGTTTAGATATCGAGGACTTTATTCTGAATGAAGCAGAATTAATAGTTTTAAACGAAAATAATGGTAAGTATCGTGTAGTTCTGGAAACAAGTTATAAAGAGCCACTGCGTATTACCGTTCACAATGTGCTAGGTCAAAAAATGCTAGAGAATAAAGTTGAAAATACCGAAGATGGATATGTTTACGACCTAGATATGTCTTATGCAGCGCGCGGTGTATATTTAGTGAGAATAGGAACAAGAAAAGTGGGCAAAGTGAAACGATTTATAGTGAAATAAAAGGTTATAATACGATAGCTCTTGCTGTAAAAATTAAGAAAGCTATTTTTGCCCAAAATCGAAATTCATGAAGATAATTTCCTATAACGTAAACGGAATCCGTGCCGCGGTAAGAAAAGGCTTTTTAGATTGGATACAACAGGCAGATCCAGATGTAATTTGTATTCAGGAAATAAAAGCAAATCCAGATCAATTAAACTTAGATGAATTTACCGAAGCGGGTTATCCTTACCAGTACTGGTATCCGGCTCAGAAAAAAGGTTACAGTGGTGTTGCAATTTTAAGCAAAATAGAACCTAAGCATGTAGAATACGGTACAGGGATCGATTATATGGATTTTGAAGGTCGAAATATCCGAGCTGATTTTGAGAATTGCTCTGTGATGAGTTTATATTTACCTTCAGGAACCAACATAAACAGATTGGAATTTAAGCTTCAGTTTATGGCCGATTTTCAGAAATATATCGATAATCTTAAAAGTGTAGTTCCTAATCTTGTAATTTGTGGTGACTATAACATTTGTCACGAAGCAATCGATATTCACGATCCGGTTCGGCTTAAAAATACATCAGGTTTTCTTCCGGTAGAGCGCGAATGGATCGATAATTTTATGAAAAGTGGGTTTATAGACAGTTTTAGGTATTTTAATGACGAGCCAGATCAGTATTCCTGGTGGAGCTACAGAGCGAATGCAAGGGCAAATAATAAAGGATGGCGAATCGATTACAATTTAGTTGCAGAGCCTTTACAAGAAAAATTAAAACGCGCCGTTATATTACCAGAAGCCTATCATAGCGACCATTGTCCTATTTTAGTAGAGCTGGAATAATTAAATTTTATAGAAATGAAAAGAACCATATTAGCTATTTCAGGAAGTGTTTTAATGCTTACTTCTTGTGTTTCATCAAAAGTTTATAAAGATCTAGAAAGTAGGCATGCCGATTTAAAGCGTGAAAATCGAGAGCTCAATTCAGAATTAGATCGATTAAAAGGTGTAGATGAAGAGTTAGCTGAATTAAAATCTGAACACAAAAGTCTTACTGCTGAAAGGGATAAACTTAAAAGTGATTTGGCTAGCCTGCAATCTAATTACGACAACTTAAAGAGTTCGTATGATGCCTTAGAAGAAAATTCTTCCGCAGCAATTGCAGAAAATTCACGTCAAAATCGTGAATTATTAGCGCAGCTTGAAGAAAAAGAGAAAGCACTCGCTGCTGAACAGGCAAGATTAGAAAAACTAGAGAAAGATTTGGCAGCTCGCTCTAAACGAGTGAATGAGTTAGAAGGCTTAATCGCAGCCAAAGACGCTAAGATGAATGCTTTAAAAGATGCAATTTCTAAAGCATTAACAGATTTTGAAGGTAAGGGGCTTACCGTAGAGCAGCGCGACGGGAAGGTATATGTTTCTATGGAAAACAAATTACTTTTCAATTCTGGTAGCTGGGCGGTAAATACAGATGGTCGCCAGGCGGTAAATCAGTTAGGGAATGTACTGGCTCAAAATCCAGATATTAGTGTGTTAATCGAAGGGCATACAGATAATGTTCCTTACGGTGGCAATGGGCCGTTAAAAGATAACTGGGATCTTTCTACAAAAAGAGCCACTGCGATCGTACAGATTTTAAGAGAAAATAACAGTATCGATCCACAGAACTTAACTGCAGCCGGGCGTGGTGAATATGCTCCTGTGGCTAGTAACGATACGGCGGAAGGAAAAGCGAAAAACCGTAGAATCGAAGTGATCTTAACACCAAAATTAGATGAGGTGACCAAGCTTTTAAATGAAGTGGACTAATATTTTCTACGGAAAGTTAATAATATTTAAATGTCCTTTTGAAGTTTTCAGAAGGGCATTTCTTTTTTGATCTTTGTTTGAAATTCGTTGTTTTTAACGACTATTTTTATATAAAAAAAGTTATGAAATATACTACGCTACCAAATACCGATATTAAAGTAAGTAAGATCTGCCTGGGAACGATGACCTGGGGAGAACAAAACACAGAAGCCGAAGGCCACGAGCAGATTGAATATGCGCTCGATCAAGGTGTGAATTTTTTGGACACCGCCGAAATGTATTCGGTGCCGGCAAAGCCAGAAACGCAGGGAAGTACAGAGGAAATTATTGGGAGCTGGCTAAAGAAAACGGGTAAACGAAAAGATATCGTTTTGGCATCTAAAGTTGCCGGCCCGGCAGAGATGGTTTCTCATGTTCGTGAGAATATGGGCTTCAGTAAAGAGGCGATTAACGACGCGATCGATAAAAGTCTTAAGCGATTAAACACCGATTATTTAGATCTTTATCAATTGCACTGGCCAGAACGAAACACTAATTTCTTCGGAAAACGTGGTTATAAACATCAGGAAAATGAAGAGTGGCAGGATAATTTTAAAGCTGTTTTAGAAAACCTTCAGGAATTGGTAAAAACCGGAAAGGTGCGTCATGTTGGTTTGTCTAATGAGACTGCTTATGGGTTAAGTCGGTTTTTAGAAGAAAGTCGACTTCATGATTTGCCGAAAATGATCACGGTTCAAAATCCATATAGTTTGCTGAATCGAAAAGATGAAATAGGGCTTACTGAAGTGCTTCATCGCGAAAATGTAGGATTATTGCCTTATTCTCCGCTGGGAATGGGAACACTTTCAGGAAAGCACCTAAACGGTATTGTAGAGAATACACGCCTAAGCTTGTTTCCGCAGTATAAAAGATATTCCGGAGAAGTAGCAGTGGAAGCTACTAAAGCCTACAAAGAAGTTGCGTTAAAACACGAGTTATCGATGACGCAAATGGCACTTGCTTTTGTAAATGAGCAGCCTTTTGTGACTAGTAATATTATTGGCGCCACTAAAATGGATCAGTTAAAAGAAAATATTGCCAGTATCGATCTCAAACTTTCTGATGAGGTTTTGGAAGATATCGAAAAAGTGCATGAAAAATATCCAAATCCGGCGCCTTAAATTAGATGTTAGATCGCTCCGCTTTTAGATATAAGATTCAAGATCGACTATTAAATAAGATTCGATATTTCTAAGCTACTTTTTCACAGCTAACAGCTGCGAGCTGAATTACAACGGAGCCACTAAACTTTCATGAATAAACGATGCGCTTTTGTTTTTAGGGCGAACATGGTACCAATCACCAGTTTTTCCTAAAAGTTGAAGCGTATCCTGATTTTTCGCTTGTCCTAAGATTTGGGATTTGGAAGTTGTAGGTTTGTCTCGAAGATTCGCAATACTGCTTTTGGTGATCAAATTGGTCGATTTTTTATCGAATTTTGCTATTTGGGGCTTAAATTCTTCAGCTTGTTTTACAAAGTATAGCGGATTAATGGCGCCATGTTTATAGATTCCAAAGTGCAAGTGAGGCGGAGTAGTTCTTGCGTTTCCGGTATTTCCTACAAAACCCAAAGTATCACCCGCATTTACATTTCCCGAGGTTTTAGCAATACTGTCTAAATGTGCATAATATAATGATTGTCCTCTTTTAGTATCTCTAAGCCAAACTTGTTTTCCCCCTAAGCCTTTTTCGCCGGTAAAACCAATACGTCCACTGGTTGCAGCGAGTACAGGCGTGCCTCGATTCGCAAAAATATCGATACCTTCATGATTTCTGGCACCACCATCGCGAGCAGCGCCCCAATAACTTTGTATATTATGGTTCTTTCCATCAGCTACCGGAAATATATAAGCCGGTTTACTTTTAAATTTGAATACAAATTCTGCCTGAGTTTCTATGGCTGGTTGAATTACTATTTTGTACAGTCCAGATTCTTTGATCTCATATTGAAATAATTTTTGACCAATTTCAGCACTTTCAATTTTTTTAAAATCTTTTAAGCTGTTATCGATCATGCGGTAAAAATCGATAAAAACAAGATCGTTTATAGAATCGGTAAAAATTTCAAAATCAAAAATTTCTCCTGCATTTAAATTGAGTTCGTAAGCATAAATTGGGAAAGATTTAGACATAAAATGACCATTTTCTACATAAGGTAAATCGATTTTTAAGCTGTCCTTTAATCCTAAATCATGTTGCTGTTCCCAGATTGTAAATAATTCATCTGAAATATTGTAATCTCTCTTATAAACTTCTTTTGCACTGGGGTTAGTAATAAAGTCGGTTGCTTTATTTAGGCGAGAGCAAGAGGCAAAAAAAACAGCTAATAGTATGTAATATAAAAAATGCTTCAACGTCTAATTTTTTCTTTTTCAGTAAAATAGACGCAGTAATTGTGCCAGTATTTATTCAAATAAATGGCTAACTACATCTTCTATTTTAGAAACGCGTATTACCTTAATTGCATAACTAGATTTTGGAAGTTTACTTTGAGTAGAAATCATAATTTTTGCAAACCCAAGTTTTTCAGCTTCCAAAATTCTTTGATCGGCGCGAGTTATTGGGCGTATTTCTCCGGCTAAGCCAACTTCAGCAGCAAAACAAATATCTTTTTCAATAGCAATATCCTCGTTAGAAGAGAGAATGGCTGCGACAACGGCAAGATCAATTGCAGGATCATCTACGCTAATTCCGCCAGTGATATTTAGAAAAACATCTTTTGCGCCTAATCTGAAGCCTGCACGCTTTTCTAAAACGGCTAAAAGCATATTAAGTCGCTTAACATTATAGCCGGTTGCTGAGCGTTGCGGAGTTCCATAAACAGCAGTGCTTACTAATGCCTGAATCTCAATCATTAGCGGGCGCATTCCTTCTAAAGTACTTGCGATAGCGGTACCGCTTAAATCTTGATCGTTTTTACTAATTAATATTTCTGAAGGATTGCTTACTTCGCGTAAACCGCTTCCCTGCATTTCGTAAATGCCCAATTCGTGAGTGCTTCCAAAGCGGTTTTTATTAGCTCTTAAAATTCGGTATACGTGATTACGATCTCCTTCAAACTGAAGTACCGTATCTACCATATGCTCTAATACTTTTGGACCCGCAATGCTACCTTCTTTAGTGATATGCCCAATAAGAATTACGGGTACATTACTTTCTTTGGCGAATTTTATTAATTCTGCCGTACATTCTCTAATTTGAGAAATATTACCGGGAGCGCTTTCAATGTAATCACTGTGTATGGTTTGGATGGAATCAATAATAACAACTTCCGGAGAAACTTCTTCAATTTGCCTGAAGATATTCTGTGTTTTTGTTTCAGTGAGAATATAGCAATTTGTCGAATTTGGATCTATACGCTCTGCACGCATTTTTATTTGCTGCTGGCTTTCCTCTCCTGAAACGTATAACACTTTGTAAGGAAAACTTAACGAGATTTGTAATAATAGCGTACTTTTTCCTATACCGGGTTCTCCGCCAAGTAAGGTTAGTGAGCCTGAAACCAGGCCGCCACCCAAAACACGATCTAATTCGGTGTTTCCGGTTTTCCAGCGGTATTCAGGAGCGGTTTCAATCTCATTAAGACGTAAGGGCTTAGCAGCTCTTTTCTTCTCGGTTTTTGCTGAGGTTTTCCAGTCCTTTTTGTCTGGTTTTTCAATTACTTCTTCTACAATAGTATTCCAATCTCCGCAGGAATTGCATCGTCCCTGCCACTTAGAATATTGCGCACCGCAATTTTGACAGTAATAAGCTGTTTTAACCTTCGCCATAGCCGCAAAGATAATTATTAACGATTGGCTTTTTTAATTTCTTCGGCTCTTTCCAACATAAAATCTGTAGTTAGAAAGGAAATTGGTTTTTGGCTGTATGCTTTTTGATAGATTTTAATAGCGCGTTGGGGATTGCCGGTTTCTTCTTCCCATCTGGCTTCAAAATACGTAGCAAGCATCGTGTTGGGATAATGATCGGCAGCCATTTTACTTAAATCTTTAAAATCTTCCCAGCGCTTGGTTTTTTCAATAGCTTGATTGATCGCAAGAAAATCATTGAGTCTAATTTGTTTCTGAAGACCAAAAAGCTCATTAATCGTAGTGTATTTATCCTGTAAATATTCAGAAAGGCTAATACTTGTTTGTAGTAATTTTGTTTGATATTCTTCTTGAGAAATAGGTCGATAAATTTCGAAAATATTATCTATAGCCGCTGGTATCGCTTTCCCAACTAACGAGTAATGCGTTGAATTTTCGAAGTTATCAAAATCGTATTCAATTAATGTGTTATTTAGATCTTTTAATAATACATCAAAACTTAAAATGCTTTCCTGTAATTGTGGGATATCATCTGATCCTGTAGCAAGGTAATACCAAATTCTTTTTTCAGATTTTTGAAAAATTTCATTCAATCTTACCGACATTTTTGGTGCGTAATCGGGACTAAGATTGATGTAGGCATCAAATATCGGTTTGTCTTTTAAAAGATAGTAATTCATGAAATTGGCAGTAAGGTCGTGCCCCACAATTACATGAAAAGGCGCAACACGATATTTTTCTGCAATACTCTTCATGAGTTCCATTCCTAAGAACTCGAAAAAAGCAGCTCCTTGTTCGCTCGGTAAATAGCGTTCTTCATCGTAATAAGAGTCAGCTTCCCTGCTGTTATTTTGATTTATTCCAATTACGATCATTTCTGGAGCGTCTTCCCAATAAGAATAATAATCTATCATTCCGGCTACTGGTTCAAATAAATAATCGCCATCCAATACTAACATAACTGGATATGATTTTTCTTTATTTTTATCGTAATTTCTTGGTAGCTGAATTTTTATTTCGCGACTTGCACCAAGTTTATCTGATGCTATTGTTTCGTAGGTAGTTTGAGCAGCAATTATCCATGGAAAGATAATGGCTACTGCTAATAGTAGTTTTTTTATCATAGGTGATCATTTAGCAGACTTCAATATAAATAATTATTTTCTTCTGTTAAGGATTGGTAGGAAAATAAATGAGAGTCCGCCAAGTACAAGGTTTAAGAGCGTTTGGGATGCCCAAACCACCCATCCAAAGGCTTCCCCGCCCTGTTTAGAGATACTAAAAAGTGTTAAGACTCCACCAATAGCAATGGGGTAAACTCCAATACCGCCATTGGTTACTGAGATTGCAAAAGATCCCACCACGAATGCGGCTAAAATTGCACCAAATCCCGCATCGCTAGTCTCTGGAATTGCAAAAGTGGCAACATAAAACATCATTACATACATGGTCCAGATAAAAAATGTATGAAAAATAAATGCCCATTTCTGACGCATTTTTAAAATACTGCGCATACCTTCTAGAATACCTTTTGCAAAATTTTTTATTTTTCTGAGAATAGAAAGCTTAGATTTTTTAATTATGATCAGGGTTATGGTTCCAAATAGTACGAGTAAGACAAAAATACCTATGGTGAAGATTGGATTAATATCATTTTCTGAAAAATAACTAAGAACGTGATCGGTTTGTAAAATAACTGCGAGCGAAATTATAGCCATTAGAATGATGAGATCTGCCAGACGTTCAGATATAATTGTCCCGAAGCCTTTTTCTATAGGAATCTCTTCGTATGTTTTTAGGGTTGCGGCTCTTAAAAATTCTCCTGATCTTGGGATACCTAGATTTGCAAGATATCCAGCCATAACCGCCATAAAGCTATTGCTGAATTTTGGTTTGTATCCTAAAGGTTCGAGCATAAATTTCCATCGATATGCTCTGGAAAGATGAGCTAAAGTTCCCAAAATTAAAGATAGAATTACCCAAAAAGGATCAGCTTTTTTGATATTTAGAATCAGCTCGGCACGCTCTGCCGGCGTGGCGCTGTTATAACTATACCAAATTAAAAAAATCCCCAGCATAAGGGGGATTATCGTTTTAAGTGTTTTTTTAAGCTTACTGTTCAAAAAAGTTATTTTTAGTTAAGCAGATTATTCTCTTCGTTAGGGAAAACAATAGCCGGCTTAAAAGCTTTAGCTTCTTCGAAATCCATTATAGCATAGCAGATTAAAATTAGCACATCACCTTTAGCCACCTTTCTAGCTGCAGCACCATTTAAGGTAATTTCTCCAGAATTTCTTGGTCCTGGGATAGCATAAGTTTCTAAACGCTCGCCATTGTTGTTATTTACAATTTGAACTTTTTCACCTTCAATAATATTTGCTGCATCCATTAGATCCTCGTCTATGGTGATACTGCCAATATAATTTAGATCGGCGCCGGTTACTTTTACACGATGAATTTTAGATTTAACTACGTGAACTTGCATGATTTTTAATTATTAAGAGCAAGATTGTCTATAAGTCTAATATCGCCTGCATAAGCAGCGATAAAAGCCCGGTAAGATATTCCCTCTCTTTTTTCTGTTATTTCTTTTAAAGTTTCAGCATCGGATATTTCAAAATATTCCAGTTCTAAAAATGGATAATTCTTAAACTGTTGCTCTACCCAATCATTAATGTAATTTGCACTTTCTGTGCCAAATAACGTTTGAGTTTCTTTTAATGTCGCATAGATAAAGGCAGCTTTTTCCCTTTGTAAGTCATTAAGTCGTTCGTTTCTGCTACTCCTTGCGAGGCCAGATTCTTCTCGAAGTATAGGACAGCCAATGATTTCTACGGGAATACGCTCTATCTCTGTAAGTTTTTTGATAATCTGTAATTGCTGATAATCCTTTTCACCAAAAAATGCTTTATCTGGTTCTGCGGTTTCAAATAAAAGTTTAACCACCGTTCCCACTCCGTCAAAATGTCCGTTTCTATGTTTTCCCTCCATCACACTATCTAATCCGTCAAAGTCAAAATGTTGCGAAATGACTTTATCACCGTACAATTCGTTTGCATTTGGAGTGAAAACAATGATATTTTCAGATATTTTTCTAATTAAATCGATGTCTTTATCGAGGTCTCTGGGATACTTTTCTAGGTCGCTGGGATTGTCGAACTGTGTAGGGTTAACAAATATGCTTACCACAACCTGATCGCAGGATTTAAAAGCTTCATTAACAAGGTATAAGTGGCCGTCGTGCAAAGCCCCCATTGTAGGGACTAAACCAATCGTTTTATTGGCCGACTTGATGTTTGCTAAGGTAGCCCTTAGCTGTTCCTTTTCTTTAAAAACCTGCATCGTAAATTAAAATTAACAGCGTGCAAACTTAATATATCTCTGGCAATCTGCATAAAATTTTGTAATTTTGCGTGTTTTTTGTTCGCAATCGCACTTTAAAGAAAAATTATATGAAAGATAAGAGGATATTGTACGTCTCGTCTGAAGTTATACCTTACTTACCTGAAACCGAAATATCATCCACATCTTTTGAAGCCGCAAAAATGGTGAATAACCTTGGAGGGCAAATTCGAATTTTTATGCCAAGGTTTGGTAATATAAATGAGCGCCGCCATCAACTTCATGAGGTTATAAGGCTTTCTGGGATGAATATGGTGATTAATGATTTGGACATGCCATTAATCATAAAAGTTGCTTCGATCCCAAAAGAGAGAATGCAGGTTTACTTTATAGATAACGAAGATTATTTTAAAAGAAAAGCAACACTTTCTGATGAGGATGGTAATCTTTTTGAAGACAATGACGAGCGCGCCATCTTTTTTGCCAAAGGTGTGATCGAAACTGTAAAGAAATTAAACTGGTCTCCAGATGTTATACACGTACATGGTTGGCTTGCGTATATGTTGCCGTTATATCTAAGAAATTACTATGGTAATGAGCCTCTTTTTAAAGATGCGAAAATAGTTACTTCAATTTACAATGAAAACTTTGAAGGAACGTTAGATGAAGAGATGAGAGAGAAAATCTTGTTTGACGGAATGGAAAAGAGAGATCTTAAGCACCTAAAGGAGCCAAGCTTTGTTAATTTAGCAAAAACAGCTGCAGATAACTCTGACGCTTTGATTGTGGGGAGTGATGATCTTCCTGAAGATTTACTGGATTATTTAAAGAAAATCAATAAACCTTTACTTCCATACAAAACAAGAGAAGAGTTCTCGCAAGCATATCAAGATTTTTACACTACAAAAGTATTAGCGGAATAGTAATTCTTATTTACATGAATTTATACAGAAGGATTTTAAAAATAGCAACAGTTCCTGTTGTTATTTTTCTTTTAGCATCTTGCGATGATGATTTTAGTAATGTTGGTGGAGAGGTTATCGGAAATCCATCTGGCGTAGAGGTGCGTGAATACGACATCAATGCCTATACTGTCGATTTAAAATCGATCGAGTCTAACCGGAATTTTGCGGTTGGCCAGACTCCTCAATATCCCAAACTCTTAGGAGTTTATAATCATCCCGTTTTTGGACAAAAATTAGCCAGTGTACTTTCACAAGTGAGTATCTCGCAAACTTCGCCTCAATTTCCCGATGGTGCAATTTTAGATAGTGTGGTACTTAATATGCCATATTACAGTAGGCAAACAAGAAATGCAGATGGGGATACAGAATATACACTAGATAGTATTTATGGTAGTGGCGCTTTTAAATTAAGTATCTATGAGTCTAATTACTTTTTAAGCGATTACGATCCTGAACAAAACTTTGAGAAAAGACAAAAATACTATTCAGATCAACAGGATGTATTTGAGCAATTCTTAAATAACGATCCTATTTATGTGAATGAGAGTTTTAGGCCTTCAGCAGATAAAATACGGATTATAAGACCCAATGGAGAAGGTGAAAATGACACCGTTTACAGTGCGCCTTCATTACGGGTTAAGTTAGATAAAGAATTTTTTCAGCAGAAAATATTTGATAAAGAAGGAAGTCAGGAATTATCAAGTCAAAGTAATTTTAAAGATTATTTTAGAGGACTTTTCCTTAAGGCGGAGCCTGTTGGGAATAGTGGAAGTATGATTCTTTTCAATTTTGCTTCAAGTTCTGGTGTGAAAATGTACTATTCTTACGAAGAAGAAACTACAGATGATGAAGATCAAACTGTAGATGTAAAAGTAATAGACAGTCTTGGATTAAACTTTACTGGTAATAGAGTAAATACCTTTAAAGGAGAGTACCCTCAGCAAGTTCAAGAGAATATTGCTAATGGATCTGAAAATCTTTATATTGACGGAGGTGAAGGAACTATTGGAGTTGTAGAGCTTTTTAATGAAGGAGAATTAGAAGATTTAAGATCTGAGAATTTTATTATCAATGAAGCAAACCTGGAGTTATATCTTAAAAGTGATGAAATGAACGGTGCTGAAGAACCATCGCGACTTTACCTTTATGATATCAATAATAATTCAGTTTTAGTCGATTATAATATAAATCAAAGTGACGTAAATACGAACAATCCTCTTAATTCTAGAACAATATTTTCATCGAAACCTGAAACAGATGAGGAAACGGGAGTTACAAAATATACACTAAGATTAACGCAACACATCTTTAATTTAATAGAAAACGATTCTACAAATGTAAGATTAGGAATTGCGGTAACTTCTAATATTAATCAGGCTGGTAATATAGCTGCAAAAGAAAGTACACCGGTATTAACTGGCGATAATAAATTAGACGTTGTTCCGGCTGCTTCAGCGATTACTCCAGAGGGAGCTGTATTTTATGGATCGGAAGCTGCAAACGAAGAAAGAAGACTAAAGTTAAAAATATACTATACAGATACAGACCAGTAAACCAAATCTTATATGTGCGGAATAGTTGGATATATTGGGCATAGAGATGCTTATAATGTTGTTATAGAAGGTTTAAAACGTTTAGAGTATCGTGGGTATGATAGTGCGGGTATTGCACTTTATGATGGAGAACAACTTAAGGTTTGTAAAACGAAGGGTAAAGTAGCAGATCTAGAGCAAAAAGTTCAGGAGTCTATTACATCGAATGGGTCTATTGCAATAGGTCATACCCGGTGGGCAACGCACGGTCAACCCAATGACATTAATTCACATCCGCATTTATCGAATTCTGGTAATCTTGCTATAATCCATAATGGAATTATCGAAAATTACGATTCTCTTCGTAAAGAATTAAAGAAACGTGGCTACACATTCAAGAGTGATACCGATACTGAAGTTTTGGTGAATCTTATTGAAGATGTTATTAAAAATGAAGGTGTTAAGCTAGGTAAAGCAGTTCAGATCGCTTTAAATCAAACAGTAGGAGCCTATGCTATTGCTGTTTTTGATAAAAGAAAACCAGATGAAATAGTAGTAGCGCGGTTAGGAAGTCCTTTGGCAATTGGAATAGGTGAAGATGAATATTTTATCGCTTCAGATGCTTCTCCTTTTATCGCGTACACCAATAACGCTATTTATCTGGAAGACGGTGAAATGGCGGTTGTTAGAGATGGTAAAGATGTTAAGGTCCGTAAAATTCATAATGATTCTGAAGTTGCTGCGTACGTTCATGAACTTCAACTTAATCTAGAGCAAATAGAAAAAGGTGGTTACGATCACTTTATGCTAAAGGAAATTTACGAGCAACCCAATGCAATAAGGGACACCTATAGAGGCAGATTGTTGGCCGATCAGGGAATTATTAAAATGGCTGGTGTAGATGATAATATAGACCGTATCTCGAAGGCTAAGCGTATTTTAATTGTAGGTTGTGGTACTTCATGGCATGCAGGATTGGTAGCTGAGTACATTTTTGAAGATATGGCTCGTATTCCAGTAGAAGTGGAGTATGCTTCAGAATTTAGATATAGAAATCCCGTTATTACCGAAGATGATGTTGTAATCGCTATTTCTCAAAGTGGAGAAACAGCAGATACCATGGCTGCTATAAAATTAGCGAAAGAAAAGGGCGCTTTTGTATTTGGTGTATGTAATGTGGTAGGATCATCAATCTCCAGAGAAACAATCGCAGGCGCTTATACTCATGCAGGTCCCGAAATTGGAGTAGCTTCAACAAAAGCATTTACAACTCAAATTACGGTTTTAACCCTAATGGCTTTAAAACTTGGTAAATATAAAGGGACAATTTCAGATTCAGATTTTAGATTGCATCTACAAGCGTTGGAAGCCATTCCGCAAAAAGTAGAAAAATTATTGCAAACTGATAAGGTGATCAAAGAAATCGCTGAAACCTATAAAAATACCCGAAACTGTATTTATTTAGGTAGAGGATATAATTTCCCTGTAGCGTTAGAAGGGGCCTTAAAACTTAAAGAGATTTCTTATATTCATGCTGAAGGTTATCCTGCGGCAGAGATGAAACATGGGCCAATCGCTTTAATTGATGAAGAAATGCCGGTTGTGGTAATCGCTGTTCGTAAAGGACATTACGAAAAAGTAGTAAGCAATATCCAAGAAATAAAATCCAGAAAAGGTAAGATTATAAGTGTGGTGACTGAAGGCGATACAGAGGTGAAGGAGCTTGCAGATCATGTGATTGAAATTCCTGAAACAATCGAATCTTTTACTCCGTTACTAACTACAATTCCGTTGCAATTACTTTCTTATCATATTGCAGTAATGTTAGGTAAAAATGTAGATCAACCCCGGAATCTTGCAAAATCGGTAACGGTAGAGTAAGGTAAGTACAGGATGATAATTTTTATTTACAAAGTAATTTTACGCGATAAAACGTAACTTTTTAGACTATAAAAAAAGTTATTTCTTTGGAAGTATGAAATTATAAAGAAAAAACTATCTTTGCAGCCAAATTTATGGCCTATTGTTATTTATAGAATTATAAATCAGTTAGGTAGGTTGTAGGTAGATTTAAATAAAAAAACATTAAAGAAATTAATAATGTCTAAAGTAACAGGTAAAGTTGCCCAGGTTATTGGCCCTGTAGTTGATGTTTCCTTCAGCTCAGAGAACGTAGAATTACCAAAGATTTACGATTCTTTGGAGATTAAAAGAGAAGATGGTTCTATTTTAGTTTTAGAGGTGCAAACACATATAGGTGAAAATACTGTTAGAGCTATTTCGATGGATTCTACCGATGGGCTAAGCCGTGGCGTAGAAGTTGTAGCTACCGGAGCTCCTATCCAGATGCCTATTGGTAAAGATATATACGGCCGTTTATTTAACGTAGTAGGAGATGCTATCGATGGTTTAGGAAATCTACCCAAAGCAGGTGAAGCAGGATTGCCAATTCACCGTGAAGCGCCAAAATTCGAAGACTTATCTGTTTCTACTGAAGTTTTATTTACTGGTATTAAAGTAATCGACCTTATCGAACCTTATGCAAAAGGTGGTAAGATTGGATTATTTGGTGGTGCCGGGGTAGGTAAAACCGTATTAATTCAGGAATTAATTAACAATATTGCAAAAGGTCATGGTGGTCTTTCTGTATTTGCCGGTGTAGGTGAACGTACTCGTGAAGGTAACGACCTTCTTAGAGAGATGCTTGAATCTGGTATTATCAAATACGGGGACGATTTTATGCACTCTATGGAAGATGGAGGATGGGATCTTAAGAAAGTAGATAAAGATGTAATGAGAGAATCTAAGGCTACTTTCGTATTTGGACAGATGAATGAGCCACCGGGAGCACGTGCTCGTGTTGCTTTATCTGGTCTTACTATTGCAGAATATTTCCGTGATGGCGCAGGAGAAGGACAAGGAAAAGATGTTCTTTTCTTCGTAGATAATATTTTCCGATTTACTCAGGCTGGTTCAGAGGTGTCTGCACTTCTTGGGCGTATGCCTTCAGCGGTAGGTTATCAGCCAACTCTAGCTACAGAGATGGGTGCGATGCAGGAAAGAATTACTTCAACTAAAAATGGTTCGATTACATCTGTACAGGCGGTTTACGTACCTGCAGATGACCTTACCGACCCTGCACCAGCAACAACTTTTGCTCACTTAGATGCAACAACAGTACTTTCTCGTAAGATTGCCGAGCTAGGTATTTATCCTGCGGTAGATCCTTTGGATTCTACTTCAAGAATCCTTACTCCAGACATCTTAGGTAACGATCATTATGATTGTGCTCAACGAGTAAAAGAACTTTTACAACGTTATAAAGAATTACAGGATATTATTGCGATTCTTGGTATGGAAGAACTTTCTGAAGAAGATAAACTTGCGGTATCGCGTGCAAGACGTGTTCAACGTTTCCTTTCTCAGCCATTCCACGTAGCAGAGCAGTTTACTGGTCTTAAAGGTGTGCTTGTAGATATTAAAGAAACGATCAAAGGATTTAATATGATCATGGATGGTGAGTTAGATCACCTTCCTGAAGCAGCTTTTAACCTTAAAGGGACTATCGAAGAAGCGATCGAGGCTGGAGAGAAAATGCTAGCTGAATCATAATAGTATAGAGCTATTAGCGGTTAGTGATTTAAAACTAACTACTAACTACTCAGTACTCAATACTAAAAACTATGTATTTAGAAATCGTAACTCCAGAAGCAGTTGTTTTTCAATCTGAAATTGAAGCTGTAAAGGTTCCAGGAATTGATGGTGAGTTTCAGATGCTTAATAATCACGCACCCATCGTTTCTACTTTAACAGAAGGTACGGTAAAGATCAATCTTACTGCTTCAAATACTGAAGTGACTTCTAAGTTATCTTCAGAATTTAAACAAGAAGGAAAAGAATTATTCTACCACATTAAAGGTGGAGTGCTGGAAATGAAAGATAATAAGGCAATCATTCTAGCCGACTAATATAATTCTGATAGTATATAAAAAAGCCTGTTGCAATTGCAACAGGCTTTTTGTTTTTGTTGAATATAGAGGTTCATCTAATCTATCCTGCCATAATCCTTTTTTAATTTTAGCGGTAGTTTGAATTCGGATCGCTGAAAAATGAGTTTGGTATTGAAATTATTGAATTTCAAATAAGATTTTCATTAGTTCTTGAAGTTAGTTATAACATCTGCTAAATGAAGACCATTGACTTTTATCTGAAAACTATTTCTTTGTAAGCCATTTTTCACGATTTTCGACTTCCTTTTTCTTGGCATCAGCGTTTATTTTTATTTCGTAAGAAGGATTTTTTCCAACAGTAACTTCTGCAGTCTTCTCTTCATCATAATTCTTGAATTTTATACTGATTTTTTCTCCAGGTTTTAATGTTGAAGTGATACTATTGAATTCTTCCTTATTTTTTATAACTGTATTATTTACTGAAATAATTTCAGCACCTTTATCCAAACCTCCTTTATAAGCTGATGTACCTATTTTAGGGTTGTTCGTCATAACCACCATACTATCTTTGTTTTCTACGGAAATTCCCAGATCAGCTTCCTCTGCTCTTCTTGAAATATTGATTCCCATTTTGTCCAAAAGCGGTTTGTATTCTGGCATTTTGCTATTGTAGATATATTTATTGAAAAAGCTTTTTCCAAAGCTTTCACCCGCGTATTCTTTTAGTAAATTTTCGATATCTTTTACTACGTAAGGCTTTTCTGGTTTTCCGTAAGTTTCCCAAACCAGTTTCATGAAATCATCTAGATTGAGATCTTGATCGCGTAATTCTAGATCTAAGGCTAATCCCAAAACACTTCCGTAGGAATAATAAGAAATAAACGTATTTTCACGATTTACAGGATCTAAAGAAGTTGCAGCATCCACAAAAGGCGCCTGGTAGCTCATTTCAATAGGATTAAAATATTGAAGTGCCGGAGATGTCCAAACATAGTTAAAGCTTCCGTTTAGACCGTTTATGTAATCTTCCGCAGAAATAATTCCTGCACGGCATAAAATCAAATTGGTGTAATAACTTGTAAAACCTTCAGCAAACCAAAGTGCACCACTCATATTCGCTTTTGTGAAATCGAAAGGTTCTAAAGATTTTGGCCGAATTCTTTCTACATTCCAGGCATGGAAAAACTCGTGAGAAACTGTGCCAATATTTCCCTTCATGCCTCCATTGGCTAAAGTTTCAGTATCTGTTAAAATAGTGCTGTTGCGATGTTCCATTCCGTCTCCCGAAACATTAGGCATGTAACAGGCTAAAAAAGTGTATTCGCCATAATCGAAATTGGGCAATTCGCCATAAACTTTCATTTCTTGTTCCACGATCTTTTTTACTTTCTGAAAATACTCTTCGAAAAGCTCATCGCTACTTGGATCGTGTAACACAAACCGAATGGTTTTTCCGTCCAGTTCAAATTTTTTAATTCTGAAATTGCTAATTTCAGTTGGACTATCCATAAAATACTGAAGATTGGGAGCAGTGTATGTATTCCTTTTAATATGCTTAAGCTGTGTGGCTACTTTCCAATTTGGTTGACTTTCAGTATTGTAATCGATCTCTATAGCTCTATCCTGCAAGCTTTCAGCAAACATAAAAGTCGCCGGCATGTTTAAGTGTGCATGCGTGGGATCAATTTGCGAGTAAGTGCCGTCACCACGGTTGGCGAAAAGAGTGTATTCTATATTTACGATTCCGCTATGACCGGTAACAGCCCACGAGTATGGATCTGGACGAAAGACTTCCAGTTGTTTTCCTTTGCTATCAGTAGCTTTAAATTCATAAACGTTTTTTGCAAATTCATGGATAGCATAGCGTCCGGGAGAAGATCTGCTCATTCTTACGGTGAATGTGTCGGTTTTTATTTCTGGGAATTCAATGTGGATCTTAGCTTCGTGATGCAAGGCATTTTCAAAAGAGATGCTGTACCTATTTTGCTGAGCAAAACTAATCGTGCAGACAAAAAGTAAAAGTAGGGGTAAACGCATAAACTAAATTTTAGTGCTAAAGTTAAGTAATTAATTTTCTTCCTGGTATTCAAGAATATCCCCAGGTTGGCAGTTTAGTATTTCGCAAATCGCTTCTAATGTTGAGAATCTTACTGCTTTGGCTTTTCCGGTTTTCAGAATAGAAAGGTTTGCCGTAGTAATCCCTATTTTATCGGCAAGTTCATTACTCTTCATTCCTTCGCGTTCCAAAACTTTATCTAGATTAATGATTATCGCCATCGTTTAGATCGTAAGTTCGTTTTCTTTCTGAGTTTCTCTGGCGTTTTTAAAGACCTTGCTTAAAAACACAAATAATAGTCCCACTGCAATGATGAATAGTAAATTATTGAAGCCAATATCTAATGAAACTCTAAATTCTTCTGGATCTATAAGAATATTAGCTACAATATTGCTGATAATTTTAGCCAGTGAAGTATAAATTATAAAAAGGCCTACTTTTTTAAAAAGATGAATTTGATCTGCTGAGTATAATTTGTTCTCGAAAAAACTATCTATAAGTTTCTTTATAAGGTAGATAATGTAAACCTCTAAGGCAATCAGAAAATATCTGAAAATACATAGTGTTATAATGGGAAGAGTGAAATCAGTAATCATTCTTTTGTTGACTTCTAAAGCAATTTCATTATCAGAGTAAAACTGAAAAAATAGTTGTAGGGGTGTGACTAAAACGATTATGAGCATTGCTGCATAGCAGAATTCTAATAGATGCTTTAGGATTTTTGGTGGTTTCATAAAATATTTATTATCGATTAACGATAACAATATTAATTAAAATTATTGTTTTTCGATAATTTCTTTATAAAAATTAATTTATTTAATTATGAAGACGCTTTCTAAATTGCTATTTTTCATATTCAAACATTAAGTTATTGCAAAGTCTGCGTATATCTGTATATTTAACGTTTAATATTCGCATAAAACTTAAATAATAACTATTATATTTGCGAGAAACGGATTATTAATCAACTATGCTATTAGCAATATTTCTAGGATTTTTATTTGCTTTACTTTTAGTTTTTGCAGGAAAGTTTTTTAAAGGAAAGTTTGCTGTTTTATCTTCTTTAATACCCCTTGGACTTTTTGTCTATTTTCTTCAGTTTATTCCTGAAGTTATGCATGGGGATGTTGTAAAGGAAAGTTATAACTGGGTACCTTCATTTGGTGTAAACCTCGGTTTTACTTTAGACGGTCTATCACTTTTATTCTGCTTAATGATAACTGGGATTGGAACCCTGGTTTTCGCCTATACATCAGCTTATTTACATCATCATAAATATCTTGACAGGTTTTACGCCTATTTGAGTGTGTTTATGGCTGCGATGTTAGGTTTAGTTTTATCTGATAACGTAATAAGCCTTTTTACCTTTTGGGAACTTACCAGTATAAGCTCTTTCTTTTTAATAGGTTTTAATAACACGCAAGAGGCTTCAAGAAAGTCTGCATTAACCGCGCTTGGTATAACAGGTTTAGGAGGAATGTTTTTGCTTGCTGGCGTTATCGTTTTAGGTAACATAACAGGAACCTATAGCATTGCAGAAATGCTCAATATGGCACCTGAACTTATTAAGGGACATGAGTATTATTCGATAGCAGTGATTCTTTTATTTGGAGCAGCTTTTACAAAATCTGCACAGTTTCCTTTTCATTTTTGGCTGCCTGGTGCGATGAAAGCACCAACACCGGTTTCTACCTATTTGCACTCGGCAACGATGGTAAAAGCAGGTATCTACTTAGTAATGCGTTTTACACCTGTTCTTGGTGGTGAAGAAATTTGGAATACAACATTAATAATTGTCGGAGGGGTGACGATGCTTTACTCTGCAATTCATTCTTTATTTAGGACCGATCTTAAAGGAGTTCTAGCATATTCAACAATATCGGCTTTAGGAATTTTAATGTTCTTAATCGGCATGGGAACTACTGAATCTTTTACTGCCGCAGCGGTTTTTATTATAGTCCATGCTTTGTATAAAGCTACGCTTTTCTTAACTACTGGAATTATAGATCATCAAACAGGAACTCGTGATGTAACTGTGCTTTCTGGTTTGCGTAAAGTTTTAATGCCTGTTGGTATTGCTGCAATTATTGCTGCAATCTCTAGTGCAGGTATTCCCCCCACGATTGGATTTTTAGGGAAAGAACTTACTTACGAGGCAACTATGCATGCACCGATAATAGCAACTTTATTGATTGTGGGGATCGTTATTACAAAAATGTTGTTGCTTTGGGCAGGTTTTGTAGCCGGTATAAAACCGTTTCAGGGGAGTTTGCCCGATAGTCTAAAGGATACCAAAATGCCGGGACCATTAATGTGGGTTCCACCAATAATTTTGGCAGTGCTAAGTTTAGTGTTTGGAGTGATGCCTTTTATTATTGAAGGCTCTTTGATAAAGCCAGTCGTCTCTGCTTTAGGAGGTGAAACTGGTGAAATCCATCTTGCCTTATGGCATGGATTTAATACGGTGTTTGTCTTAAGTTTAGTGACCATTACTGTGGGGACAATTTTATACTTTGTAATTAAGCCTTCCAAAAAACTTGAAATGATGATTGGAAAATTAGAAGTGGCCAGTCCTAAAAGTCTTATGGAAAAATTTAATATTGGATTTACGCAGGTTTCTTCATTTTGGACTCGTGTTTTTCAGAATGGTTATTTGAGGAATTATGTGTTTATTATTATTTTCTTCCTGGTAGGAATGGTTGGCTATACTATGGTAGGAAGTACCAAGTTTAATTTAGATCCTGCAATTTTATCTAATATTAGTTTTTACGAGCTAGTGGTAAGTATTATAATGTGTATTGCTATATTATTCACGGTATTTACCAGTAGTAGATTATCTGCCGTTGTCGCAATGGGAGTAGTGGGTTTAACAATATGCCTTGTTTTTGTATTTTATAGTGCACCAGATTTAGCAATGACGCAGTTTTCCATAGATACTTTAACGGTGATTCTGTTTGTATTGGTGTTATATCGTTTACCAAGATACCTCAAGATTCAGGATCATAAAATGCGTATTCGAGATGGAATATTATCCTTGCTTTTTGGAGGTATGATAGCCGTTTTAGCACTCGAGGTTTTATCTGAACCAGTAAATACTGAAATTGGTGATTTTTACGCCAAAAATTCGTATATAATGGCTCACGGTAAAAATGTGGTAAACGTTATTTTGGTTGATTTTAGAGGAGCAGATACTATGATAGAAATTTCAGTACTTACTATTGCCGCTATTGGGGTATTTGGATTATTGAAATTAAGATTAAAAAGAACAGATAGAGTTCAGTAATTAAAAGATTATGAAAACCATCATATTAAGAACAGCATCTAATTACCTTTTGCCGGTTTTGTTGATGTTCTCAATTTTTATCCTTTTGCGAGGACACTACCTGCCGGGTGGTGGATTTGTAGGCGGTCTTGTAGCAGCTATTGCTTTTGTCTTACATTCTTTCGCTAATGGACTAAAAAATACAAAAGCTTTACTCAAATTCCATCCGGGATTTTTAATGCCCGCAGGTCTTGCACTATCTTTTTTTAGTGGACTTTCTCCAATGTTGTTTGCAGGAGACCCATTTATGACCGGGCTATGGTATCATGGGCATGTTCCTGTTTTAGGAAGTGTAGGTTCGGCATTGTTTTTTGATATAGGAGTTTATCTTGTAGTTGTAGGGGTAACATTAACCATAATCTTTACAATTTCTGAAGCACCTTAATTATGGAGATATTATTAGCTATTTTAATAGGTTTGCTTTATGCGGCGGGGATTTATATGATCCTACGTCGTAGTTTGGTGAAACTAATTATTGGAATCATTCTGTTAGGGAATGGAGCTAATCTTTTGATTTTTCTTTTAGGCAGAATAACAAAAGGTTTGCCTCCTATAATACCAGAAAATTCTGAAGTTTTTACAGAAGCTTATGCAGACCCCGTTCCGCAGGCACTTATATTAACTGCTATTGTAATTAGTTTTGGATTGCAATCTTTTGCCATCATTCTTGTGAAAAGAGCTCATAAGGTGGTAAGAACAGACGATCTGGACGAAATGAACGCAACCGACGAAGATTCATGATGCAACAATTAATCATATACCCTTTATTATTTCAATTATTCCTAAGCATAGTTTTAATGTTTTTCTGGAATAAGATTAATGCGCAAAAAATTATAAGCATTGGTGGTAGTATTATCGCTGTGGCGCTTTCAGCTTATGTATTCTATTTTGTTTGGGAAAATGGTACTCAAAAGGTAAATGCTGGAGATTGGGATGCGCCCTACGGGATTGTCTTTGTTGCAGATACTCTCGCCGTTACTTTAGTACTTTTAACAGCATTGTCTGGTTTAGCAGTATCGGTTTTTTCGGCCGGTTCTGTAATTAAAGATCGCCTACGATTTGGTTATTATCCTATATTTCATTTTCTGCTATTAGGTTTGACCGGCGCATTTTTAACCGGTGATTTATTTAACCTTTACGTTTGGTTTGAGATTATAATTATAAGCTCCTTTGTATTAATTACAATTGGTGGTGAAAAAGCACAGTTAGAAGGTGCTGTAAAATATTTTACTTTAAACATACTAGCGTCTACCATTTTCTTAACTGCTATTGCGGTACTATATGGTTTAACCGGTTCGTTGAATATGGCAGATCTTGCAGGTAAAGTTGCTGCTGTAGAAAATCGCGGACTCGTAGTAGTTGCCGCTATTTTATTCCTTATAGGTTTTGGTACAAAAGCATCTATTTTTCCACTGTATTTTTGGTTACCGGCTTCTTATCATACGCCACCCGCAGCTGTTTCAGCAATATTTGGTGGGCTGCTAACTAAAGTTGGTGTCTATGCTTTGATAAGAGTGTTTACATTAATTTTTGTAGGCGATGTGTTCTTAGGGGAAATCTTAATGGTACTGGCTATTCTTACTATTTTTAGTGGAGGTGTTGGTGCGTTGGTTCAGAATAACGTTCGTAAAGTTTTTTCATATTTAATTATTTGCCATATTGGTTATATGATAGCTGGTTTGGGAATGTTTACTGAAGTGGCTATTACCGGAGTTATTTTTTATCTGATTCATGATATCATGGTAAAAACAAATCTGTTTATGGTGAGCGGAATAATTTTCAAAATAAAATCTTCAAACAGCATGAGAGCATTAGGAGGTTTCTATGCGAATTATCCAAAGCTCAGTTTGTTGATTTTTATTCCTTTATTTTCATTGGTAGGAATTCCGCCATTGTCAGGATTTTGGCCTAAAATTTCATTGATAGGTGAAGGATTTAAAACCGAGAGTTATTGGACGGTAGCAGCAATTATTTTTGCCAGCTTTATTACCTTAGTGATAATCGCTAAATTATGGGCAGAAGTTTTTTGGAAAGATGCTAAAGAAATTCCTGAAAAGCCTAAGTTCGAATATTTCAGTGATCTAAATAAAACAAAGAAAACGCAGTTTATTGTACCAATCATTTTCTTAAGTTTAATATCACTTTATATTGGTTTTGGAGCAGAGCATATTCAATTGTTATCTGCTAGAATAGCAAATGAACTTATGAATAGTCAGCAATATATCGATACAGTTTTAAACAATAGTTAAGGAAGGAAACAATGAAAAACAGGTTTGTATCTAATATTCTTCTAACATTTGTGTGGGTGGTGCTCACAGGAGACTTTCATGTTTCTAACTATTTGTTCGGCTTTATATTAAGCTATGTGATATTAATGGTGATTACCAGAGGTTCAAAAAAAGCCAAATATTTTACCATTGTTCCTAGACTTATTTATATCATACTATTCTTTTTCTGGGAATTGATAAAAGCAAATTTAGAAGTTGCTTGGGAAGTAATGACACCTAAATTAAACATGACTCCCGGTATCGTAAAAGTTCCACTAACGGTACAAAGCGATGCAGGAATAACCTTATTAGCGAATATGATAACTTTGACTCCGGGTACGCTTAGTCTGGATGTTTCAAATGATAAGAAGGTGCTTTATGTACACGCGATGTACATAAAAGATAAAGATAAATTCATTGCCGGCATAAAAAACGGTTTTGAAAAACGAATTTTAGAGATTTTAAAATAATGACTTTAGTTGAATATTGTAGAATAATAATCCTGCCTGTCTTGGCTTTTTCTGTGATACTTATCTTGGTGAGATTTTTTAAGGGTCCAAGTATTGCAGATAGAATCGTTGCTTTAGATCTTTTGATAACCACAGGGATAGGTATAATCGGGATCTATACGATAACATCGGGTAGCTCGACACTGTTAGATACAGGGATGATTCTGGCGCTTATCGCATTTTTAAGTACCGTAGCTTTAAGTTATTATTTAGAACGAAGAAGTAAGAAGAAATGAATATTTTAATAGGAATAATTATCACCTTAGGAACATTATTCGTTCTGCTCGCAGCAGTAGGACTTATAAGAATGCCAGATACCTATTTACGAATATCAGTAAATACTAAAGCTGCTACATTAGGAATTGGGCTTTTGCTGGTTGGTGTAGCCTTATACTTTTACGACCTCAGTACTACCTCCAGAGCATTTATAATCATATTATTCTTGTTCTTAACAGCGCCCGTAGGTGCACATCTAATAGGTAGAGCGTCATATTTTATTGGGAATAAACTTTGGGATAAATCCAAAATGGATGATTTGCAGGGGAAATATCAGCGAAATTCTCATGTATTAAAAAGTGAGATCGACGATACACCAGAGGATAATGTAGATCACACCAAAATGTAATTTTTTTATTTATAGTGCGCTACTTTTCAATTATAGGTAAGCTTTCTTTTTAAAACTCAATTTTCGTCAATCTGTAAGGGCATATTCAGGTAATCTTGTAATTTTGCCTGCATGAATAGATTCCCTTCCAAGCTTAAAAAAAGCCTAGATGCAAGATTGCAGGATAATTCGCTTAGAGAATTAAAAACTGCTGCAGGAGGTGTCGATTTTTACTCTAATGATTATCTGGGATTCGCCAATGCCGAATCTATTTTTGCTGAAGCCCAAAAGCTTTGCGAAAAGTATAACCTGAAGCAAAATGGCGCGACCGGCAGCCGACTCATTTCCGGGAATCACAAATTATACGAAATCACTGAAAATTTTTTAGCCGAATTTCATCAAGCTGAAGCAGCACTTATTTTTAATTCTGGGTATGATGCCAACCTTGGTTTTTTTTCTTCAGTGCCACAAAAAGCTGATTTTATTTTTTATGACGAGCTAATTCATGCCAGTATTCGTGATGGTATTTTGTTGAATCATGCTAAGGCGTACAAATTTCAGCATAACAATATTGAAGATTTACAGCGTAAAATTTCACGATTAAATCTTTCAGAAAATTCAGCTGTTTATATCGTAACCGAAGCTATATTTTCTATGGATGGCGATAAGGCTCCTCTGTCAGAATTAGCCAAATTTTGCGAAAAGAATAATCATTTTCTAATAGTAGATGAGGCTCATAGTACCGGAGTTTTAGGAATAAGTGGAATGGGATTGGTGTGTGAACTTCAGCTTCAGGAAAAAGTTTTTGCGCGCATTCATACCTTCGGAAAAGCAATAGGTTGCCACGGCGCAGTTGTTTTGGGTAGCCAAAAACTAAAGTCGTATTTAGTGAATTTCGCGCGGAGTTTTATTTACACGACGGGACTTCCACCACACGCTATTGCAACTATTTATTCAGTTTTTCAGCGATTAAAAATGAAAGAAACTGAAATAGAATTGCTAAAAGCAAATATTCAGTTTTTTAAAAAGCAGTTAAGAATCGCAAAAATCGACACTTATTTCGTTGAAAGTGAATCAGCTATTCAATGTGCAATAATTCCAGGGAACGAGAATGTAAAGAAAATAGCATCAATTTTTCAGCAAAATCAATATCTGGTAAAACCCATTCTTTCGCCAACCGTTCCAAAAGGTAGTGAGCGACTTCGTTTTTGTCTGCATAGTTTTAATTCCGAAGAAGAAATAAAAAAGCTTGTGAATATATTAAAAACATCCCTGACACAAATTTAATTTAAAATGAAGCAATCTTATTTTATCACCGGTATAGATACTGAAGTTGGTAAAACCATGATATCGGCAATTGTGACCGAAGCTTTGGAAGCCGATTACTGGAAGCCTATCCAGGCGGGCGATCTGGATAACTCAGATACGCATAAAGTGGAGCGTTTAATTAGTAATAAAAAGACCAAATTCCATAAAAACGCATTTGCATTAAAGACGCCTATGAGTCCGCATGCCGCTGCTGAAATTGATGGAATAGCAGTTTCTTCAAAAACTATAATTCGGCCAGAAACCGATAATGATCTGGTTGTAGAAGGCGCTGGCGGTTTGCTGGTTCCTATAAGTGATTCTGAAACTATTGCCGATTTGATTCAGCCAGAAGATAAAGTGATTCTGGTTTCCCGTCATTACCTGGGAAGCATTAATCATACCTTATTAAGTATCGAAGCTTTGCGTAGTCGCGGTTTAGATTGCTTCGGAATTATTTATAGCGGAAATGAAACTAAAACCACTGAAGATATTATCCAAAAAATGAGCGGTGTTCCGGTGATTGGAAGGGTAGAAGAAGAGGAAGAATTTACTGCAGAAGTGATTAATAAATACGCAGATAAATTTCGTGAGAATCTGAAAAAGTAAAGAATGCAAGAGAATTTAAGTTTAGCTGAAAGAGATAAAAAACACTTATGGCACCCGCTTACACAGCATAAGATTGCTGGTGATGCTCTAGGGGTTACAAGAGCGAAAGGCGTTAAGCTTTACGACGAAAACGGCAAAGAATATATCGACGGAATTTCATCATGGTATACCTGCGTTTACGGCCATTGTAATGAATTTATTACAGCCCGTGTAGCTGCACAAATGAAGAGTTTAGATCAGGTGGTGTTTAGCGGATTTACACATAAACCAGCTGTCGAACTTTCTGAAGCTTTAATGAAAATTTTACCGAAAGGGCAGCAAAAAATGTTCTTTAACGATAATGGTTCTACAGCGACTGAGATTGGGATAAAAATGGCTTTGCAGTATCATCATAATCTTGGGAACGATCGCAAAGTGATGCTAGCTTTTGAGGAAGGTTTTCATGGCGACACTTTTGGAGCGATGTCGGTTTCAGGATTGTCGGTTTATAATGGCGCTTTCGAGGATCATTTTATTGCCGTTAAGCGAATTCCGGTTCCAAATGGAAATAACAATCAGGAAGTTTTAGAGCTGTTAAACCAAGTGATTCAAGAAAATAATATCGCAGGCTTTATTTACGAACCTTTAGTTCAGGGAGCAGCAGCCATGAAAATGCACGATGCCAATGGGTTAAATGAAATCCTGAAAGTGTGTAAAGAAAATGATATCGTTTGTGTTGCAGACGAGGTGATGACGGGCTTCGGGAAAACCGGGAAGTATTTTGCTTCAGATTATATAGAAACTAAACCCGATGTTGTTTGTATGTCCAAGGCCTTAACGGCCGGCTTATTGCCAATGGGCTTAACCAGTTGTTCGCAAAAGATCTACGATGCTTTTTATTCTGATGAGATTGCAAAAGGACTTTTTCATGGGCATACATATAGTGCAAATCCATTAGCTTGTACCGCGGCCTTAGCCGGTGTAGAATTACTGACTTCAGAAGAGATGCAAAGCAATATTAAGCGAATTGAAAATTTACATCAGGCTTTTGCAGATAAAATTAAAGATCATCCAAAAGTGACCAATATTAGACATTTGGGGATCATTTTTGCTTTCGATCTGAATATAAAAATGGAGCGCTACGGAAATATTCGAAATCAGCTTTTTAATTATTTTATGGAAAACGGCGTTTATCTTCGTCCTCTAGGAAACACCATTTATATTACGGCCCCTTTTATTACTTCAGACGAAGAAATGCAGAAGATTTACGATACGATTGAAGGGGTTTTTGAAAGATTTTAAGTTAGAAGCTGGAGCTTACATCGCTTTGCTGTTAGAATATAGGTTAGAGAAACAAGAATCAGGAATCAAGAAATATGTAACATGCTAAAATTTTTCTTCCTTAACATAAAAAAAGCAAATCCCTACAATTATGAAAAATCCAATTTATATCACTTCCATGGCTTCTGTTTCTCCTTTGGGAGAAGACCAAGAAGAAATTTGGGAGGCTTATAAAAGCAATCATCATTTTATACAAAAGCACAATTTTGAAGAAGAGGAAGCTTTTGCTGCTTTTTTGCCAGAAAAATTACGTGCAGAAATAGATAATCTAAGAACTGAATCTGCAAATTATCGTAAGCTAGATCTTTCAGTATTATTTGCAATTTATACTTCGCGGCTAGCGATAAAAAGAGCCGGTTGGCAAAATGAAAAAAATATTGGAATCAATATTGGGAGTTCTCGTGGTGCGACTGGATTGTTTGAAAAATTTCATGCTGAATTTATCGAAAATCGGCAGGCGTCTACTCAGGCTTCCCCATCAACCACTTTGGGGAATATTTCATCCTGGGTTGGCCAGGATTTAGAAAATAACGGAATTCATTTTTCGCACAGTGTCACTTGTTCTACCGGTTTACATTCGGTTTTAAATGCGGTTGCTTGGCTTCAATCTGGTTTAGCTAATAAATTTATCGCCGGAGCGAGCGAAGCAGCACTTACCCCTTTTACAATTGCCCAGATGAAAGCGATTAAAACTTATGCTTCAGAAGATCTAGAATATCCTTGCCAGGCATTGAATCTTGATAAAACCCGAAATTCGATGGTTTTAGGCGAAGGTGCCGGGTTGTTGTGTTTAGAAACTTCAGCTTCAGAAAAAGCACTGGCTAAAATTACCGGAATCGGTTATTCCGCAGAAAAATTAAAACATAGTGTATCAATTTCTGAAGACGGGAAATGTATGCAAAATTCGATGAAAATGGCCATTGGAGATCTGGATCCTGCTGAAATTGACGTGGTTGTGATGCACGCACCGGGGACAATAAAAGGCGATCTTGGTGAAGTAAACGCGATAAAAGCTGTTTTTGGTGAAAATTTACCGGCAATGACTTCCAATAAGTGGAAAATTGGGCATACGTTTGCAACATCGGGAATCCTGAACCTGGAATTGGCAATGTTAATGCTAAAACATCAGGAGTTTATTTCGGTTCCTTTTTCCGATATTAGTAAAAAACCTGCACGATTACAGAATATTCTGGTAAACGCAGTTGGTTTTGGCGGTAATGCCGTTTCTATTTTAATTAATAATATTTAATATTTTTTAGCTCTAATGAGCGAAAAATCCTCGCTGTTCTTTTAGCGAAGTTTTGATTATTTTTGAATAAATCTATTTTCATGGCGACAAGACATAACTGGACCAAAGAAGAAATTTTAGAGATTTACAATAAACCATTGATGGAACTGCTTTACGAAGCAGCTACGGTTCATAGAAAACATCATGATCCTAATACTGTACAGGTTTCTACTTTGCTTTCTATAAAAACAGGCGGATGCCCAGAAGATTGTGGCTATTGCCCACAGGCAGCTCGTTACCATACCGATATTGAAGGTAATGATCTTATGAGTGTAAATCATGTAAAAGCGCAGGCATTACGTGCAAAATCTGCCGGTAGTTCACGTGTTTGTATGGGAGCAGCCTGGAGGAATGTAAAAGACGGTCCAGAGTTTGATAATGTTTTAGAAATGGTGCGTACCATTAACAAACTTGATATGGAAGTTTGCTGTACGTTAGGTATGCTTACTGAAAACCAGGCGCAGCGTTTAGCTGAAGCAGGGTTGTACGCCTACAATCATAATTTAGATACCTCTGAAGAATATTATAAAGAAGTAATTTCTACTCGTGGTTTCGATGATCGTTTAGAGACTATCGACAATGTTAGAAAAACCAATGTTACGGTTTGTAGCGGCGGAATTATTGGAATGGGAGAAAAAGAGGAAGATCGTGCCGGGATGTTAGTGGCACTTTCAACTTTAAATCCGCAGCCAGAATCTGTGCCTATTAATGCTTTAGTGCCTGTAGAAGGAACGCCAATGGAAGAGCAGGCGCCGGTTTCTATTTGGGAAATGGTAAGAATGGTTGCTACAACCAGAATTGTAATGCCAGAAACTCAGGTAAGATTATCTGCCGGGCGTACACAAATGAGTAGAGAAGGGCAGGCGATGTGTTTCTTTGCTGGTGCAAATTCAATTTTTGCAGGTGACAAGTTGTTAACCACGCCAAATCCAGATGTTAGTGAGGACATGCAAATGTTTAAGGCTTTAGGTTTAAATCCGCAAAAACCATTCACTAAAAAATCGAAACCAGAAACGGTAGAGGCAGCAGCATCTAAATATAATTCGCTGAATGAAAAGCCAAAATGGTCCAGACCAGGGCATACTATAGAGCGAAACAAAGTAACAGAAGAAAAACAAAAAGCTAAGGCCAAAGCTTAAATAGAGTTATGCAGTTGGATCTTCAGAAAGTACCACGAGTAAAAGGAATTTCAAAAGAGGAATTTCAGCAGGAATATTTTATTCCGCAACGACCGGTAATTTTTGAAGATCTGGCTAAAAACTGGCCAGCATATCAAAACTGGAATTTCGATTACTTTAGGCAGAAAGCCGGTGATGTTGTAGTGCCACTTTACGATAGCACTCCGGCAAAAGGTAGGCAAAACTCGCATGGCGCTGCCATGAAACTGTCCATTAAAGAGTATTTTGATATTCTTGAAAAAGGACCTTCAGATTTAAGAATGTTTTTTTTTAATCTTTTGCAAAATTCACCTGAACTTTTAAATGATATCGAATATCCAGATCTTGGAGTGAAGTTCTTTAAAAAATTACCTGTTCTATTTGTGGGCGGGGAAGGCTCTAGCGTTGTGATGCATTACGATATGGATCTTGCGAATAACTTTCATTTTAATTTTTCTGGTAAGAAACGCGTATTGTTGTATCCGCCAGATCAAACACGGTATCTGTATAAAGTTCCACACTCTATTGTAAGTATGGAAATTATTAATATGGATAATCCAGATTTTAAAACCTATCCTGCACTTGCTAAAGCAAAGGGTTTTGAAGCTAATCTGGGACATGGTGAAGGTTTATTTATGCCAAGCAAATGGTGGCATTTTATAAAATATGAAACAGCAAGTTTGTCGATTACCTTAAGATCTTTTCCTAGATCGCCCGGTAAAGTTTTAGAGGTGCTAAATAATCTTTTATTTATGCGGAATTACGATAATCTAATGCGTAAAATAAAAGGGCAGGATTGGATTGATTATAAAAATCAAAGAGCAATAAAGAATACTCATAAAAAAGCTAATATCGAATAATGAAGAATGGAGGTTTGCAGTTGGCAGAAATTCCAAGAGTAAAAAGGATTTCTAAAGAGGATTTTGTAAAGCAATATGTGAAGCCACAAAAGCCAGTTGTAATAGAGAATTTGATTGAAGATTGGCCGGCTTTCGAAAAATGGAGTTTGGATTATATTAAAGATGTTGCGGGAGAAAAGGTCGTTCCTTTGTACGATGATCGCCCAATAACTTCAGAGTTTAAATTCAACGAGCCGCATGCCGAAATGAAAATGTCAGATTATATCGATCTTCTAAAATCTGAACCTACAGATTACAGGATTTTTCTTTATCACTTAATGAAGGAGGTGCCAGCGCTGCAAAAAGATTTTAAATTTCCGAACATCGGTTTGCGAATGATAAAGCAATTACCCATGCTTTTTTTTGGAGGTGAGAATTCTAAAGTGTTTATGCATTATGATATTGATTTTGCAAATATCCTTCATTTCCAATTTCATGGTAAAAAACAATGTATTCTTTATCCACCTTCAGAAAGTAAATATCTTTACAAAGTTCCGCATGCTTTAATTTCAAGAGAAGATATCGATTTTACCAATCCAGATTTTAATAATTTTCCTGCTCTGAAAAAAGCAAAAGGCTATGTTACGGAGCTTAATCATGGCGAAGCACTTTATATGCCTGAAGGCTACTGGCACCAGATGACTTATCTTACCGCTGGTTTTTCGATGAGTTTAAGAGCTACACCGCGTACCGTTACCAATTTTTCTAAAGCTATTTATAATCTGGTCGTGATGCGCAATTTTGATAATCTTATGCGTAAGTTAAGAGGTCAAAAATGGATTGATTACAAAAATCGAGTAGCAGTTAAGAAGACTAATAAGTATGCTTAATTAATTAGTTATTGGAATAATTATTGGCATAAGTTTAGCCCTGTAGATTAAGGTTTGTTAACTTTGAATTGCAAAACAATTCGGTTTGAAACCACCCCTTAATTATAAAATCTCATCTTCTGAAGGGATCTATCTTCTTAAATGTATAATTGGTACGATTGTCTGCTATGCATTGTTTGATGCTTTTCCCCAATATCCTTTTTACTGGAGTATCATTTCTTGTTTATTGGTGTTCTCTCAGGAGAATGATCGTGAACTGGCGCTTAATAGAATTAAGTCTAATTTTCTGGGTTCTTTTGTTGGCTTAGCGGTCTATTTTTTACCAATTCCAAGTGTTGTGATGTTTTGTCTTGGGGTTGCTTTTACCGTTATTCTAGGAATATTTTTAAAAATAGAACCCACTATTAGATCTGCCTTGGCAGCAGTAATTATTGTTATTATAAATGAGGATAAAGCCGATACGGCTTGGCTGGTAGGTTTGCAACGAGCTGGCTGTGTGTTGTTAGGGTGCTTAATTGCCTTATTTATATCTATGTCTTTTAATAGGCTTTTTAAGGCGGTGTTTAATCGTTCAGCTTAGATAATTGGTTAGCTTTATCAAAGACAAGGTGGCTTTCCCAACCTCGATATTGCAAGTAATCGACAAGTTTTTTTTTCTTTTTAATTACTGAAGTTTCCTTGATGGTTTCCCATTTCTTTTCTGAAATTTCATGGAAAGTAGCGAGATAGTCGGTTTCTGAAATTTCTTTAAGTCCGGTTTGAATATTTCTAGCTGAAATTCCTTTTTGATTCAGCTCATTAGTAATTCTTTTTTTGCCCCATTTTTTAATTCTGAATTTACCCCTGGCAAAGTTTTTTGCGAATCGCTCTTCATTCAGAAAATTTTCCCGCATAAGTTCCATAATAATTTGTTCCTGGGCTTCGGGAATCATATTCATGCTCTTAAGCTTTTCTTCAACTTCTTTATGAGTTCTATCTCTGTAGGCACAATATTGCATTAGCTTAACGGTAGCCTCTTTTAGTGTATACGTTTTATGTGCAGCTTGTTTCATGTTGCAAAGCTAAATCTTTTGCGGTGCGATTGAAATAAAAAAACCGTCATAGCGACGGTTTCTTAACATATTATTTATGGATTAGGCCATAGCTTTTTTATTCAATCTTTTTTCAGCTAGTTTATCTAATTTGTTGTCTGCGGCATATTCTTCATCAAGTGTTTTTTGAAGTTTTGTAGCAAGTTCTTTATAGCCTAATTCTTTAGCGTAGCGAACAACCGTCCCGTATCCCGAAATCTCATAATGCTCAATGCGTTGCGCATCTGCAATGATACCGGCATCGCTAACCTCTTCAGAAGTCTTTTCTTTTAAGAAATCCTCAGCTTCTTCGATAAGTCCCTTCATCGCTTTGCAGGTTTCGCCAGTAGGTTTAATGCCTAGCTCTTTACAAATTTCAGATAAGCGTTCTTTATGCTCTTTAGTTTCTTCTAGGTGACCCTCAAATGCTTTTTTTAGAGCGTCATTATTTGCTGCTTTTACCATTTTAGGTAATGCTTTTAGAAGTTGCGATTCAGCACTATATAAGTCTTTCAACTGGTGTTCGAATAATTCCTTTAAATCTTTCATCTTTTTAATAATTAGGTTGTTATAGGTTAAATGTATCCTATAAACCAAACCAGTATAGTTAAATAGATAAGAAAGCTTTCTTAGCTTTTTGCCAATTGTGAGTGGTTATATTATTTAAATTTGGAGTATAAAAAAACGCCTAACAAAAATTTTGTTAGGCGTTTTAGTTTTATCGAATAACTTTTCCTTCTTGATCGTGGAAATGATACTCTAAATACGTGTAAGCGTCTCTAGGTATAATTTTAACCCAGCGTTTATGGTCTAGAAACCATTTAGATCTGGGAGATGGAAAGCCTTTCGTTAGAAAAGCTGCAATAAATGGATGCGCAGTAAGCGTTATTTTCTTATGATTCTTCTTAAGAAGTCGCTCTATATCGGCTTTGATTTTTTGTATTAAGATAATTGGTGCCTCAACCTCACCATCGCCATTAGGATTCTCCTCTCGGGTCTTAATATTCATTTCTGGCCTTACGCGTTGTCTTGTAATTTGTATTAGTCCAAATTTACTAGGAGGGAGGATCTTGTGCTTAGCACGATCGTCGCTCATTTCGTTTTTAAGGTGATCGAATAATGCTTTGCGATTTTCAGCTTTATTCATATCAATAAAATCGACTACTATAATGCCGCCCATATCGCGAAGTCTTAATTGGCGAGCAATTTCTGTAGCGCTTATTAGATTTACCTCTAGTGCGGTATCTTCTTGGTTTTTGGATTTGTTAGAACGATTCCCGCTATTCACATCTATAACATGCATAGCTTCTGTATGTTCTATAACCAGGTAGGCGCCCTTACTTATGGATACAGTGCGTCCAAAAGAGGTTTTTATTTGTCTTTCGATACCATACTTTTCAAAAATTGGAACATTGGACTGATGTAATTTTACAATTGATTCTTTGCTAGGAGCAATTTCGCTCACATAGTCCTTAATTTGTGTGTAAAGCGTCTCGTCATCTACAGTAATAGAGGTGAATGTATCATTGAACACATCTCTTAAAAGAGATGATGCCCGATTTAATTCTCCCAAAACTTTTGATGGATAATGAGGCTTATACAATTTTTTACACATCGCTGTCCATCGACCCATCAAATTTTGAAGGTCTTTGTCCAGCTCTGCTACTTTTTTGCCTTCGGCTACGGTTCTTACGATAACGCCAAAACCTTTAGGTTTTATGCTTTTAACAAGGCGTTTTAATCGATCTTTTTCTTCCTTACTTTCAATTTTTTGAGAAACTGAAATTCTATTAGAAAAAGGAACAAGAACGATATATCTTCCTGGTAGGGATAACTCGCTACTTATACGAGGCCCTTTGGTAGATATAGGTTCTTTTACAATTTGAACCAGTAACGACTGATTTGATTTTAAGACATCAGAGATAACTCCGTTTTTGTCTATTTCTTTTTCAAAAGTAAAATTCTTTAAAGAATAGTCTTTTAATTTACCTGTGCTTACACGTTTTATAAACTTAAGCAAGGATGAAACCTGAGGGCCCAGATCATGATAGTGTAAAAAACCATCTTTAGTATAACCAACGTTAACAAATGCGGCATTTAACCCGGGGACAGCCTTTCTAATCTTAGCAATCATTATATCGCCAACATTAAAATTATTGTCGTCTTCATCCTTGTTCAGTTCAACAAGTTTTCCATCTTTTAATAAGGCAAAATCTACAGCAGAGGATTCGGACCGTATAATTAATTCTTTGTCCACTCTATTAGATTTTTAAGCCCGAAAATTCTCGGGATGGATTAAACATTATTTTATCACAGGTGTTTGAAGCCTGAAGAGATTTATAAATATACCAGCATAGTAATTTAATACCTTGCTTTAATTCAAAATCTCGATGTCAAAGAACGTTGCTGTTAAAGCAAAATCTTTTAAATAAAAAAAGTAGTATGAAAACTACTTTTTCTTGTGGCGGTTAGCTCTTCTTCTTTTTTTACGCTTGTGCGTAGCTACCTTATGTCTTTTTCTTTTTTTACCACTTGGCATAGTGTTACGTTTTAATTAATAAATTTATTTCATTATTCCAGCTTCTTACTTCTGGATAGCTTATTTTACATCTACATTACTCTTAACTCCCTCCACGAAAATCTTCGCTGGTTTAAATGCCGGAATGTTATGAGCAGGTATTTTAATAGTTGTGTTTTTAGAAATGTTTCTTCCAGTTTTTTCTGCTCTTGTTTTTACAACAAAGCTTCCAAAACCTCTTAGATAAACATTGTCTCCACTTTCTAAAGAAGATTTTACCTCTTCCATAAAGGTTTCAATTGTAGCTTGTACATCACCTTTCTCCATTCCTAATTTCTCCGAAATATTCGCTACGATATCTGCTTTCGTCATTTTCGTGCTATTTAATATTTATAAATTGGGGTTCTTAATTTTCAAGGGGGCAAATATAAGAATTATATATTCAATATTTCAAACCTAAATCATTAAATAATAACGGAATAAACAATTTATATTGCGATAAGAGATTTTAAATTATGAATTTTTCTAAAACTTTGATTAACTGGTACTTAAAATCTAAGCGTGATTTGCCTTGGCGAAAAACCAGTGATCCTTACAACATTTGGCTAAGCGAAATTATGCTTCAGCAAACAAGAATAGAGCAAGGATTACCTTATTATATGAAATTTGTAGACGAGTTTCCTAGCGTTTTTGATCTTGCTGATGCTCCTCAGGATAAAGTGATGAAGCTATGGCAGGGATTAGGATACTATTCTAGGGCTAGAAATCTTCATGCCACAGCAAAACATGTGGCTTATGAGCTTGATGGGGTTTTTCCAAAGGATTATAAGGGATTGCTAAAATTAAAAGGAGTAGGCGATTATACCGCTAGTGCAATAGCATCTATAAGTTATAAAGAGCCTGTAGCCGTTGTAGATGGAAATGTTTACCGTGTACTTTCTCGTTATTTTAATATAGACACTCCTATTAATAGTACAGAAGGTGTGAAAGAGTTTAAAGCCTTAGCGACAGAGTTATTAGATCAAGAAAATCCTTCCGCATTTAATCAAGCTTTGATGGAGTTTGGTGCTTTGCAGTGCAAACCTAAAAATCCGCTTTGTAATACTTGTCCTTTTAATATAAGCTGTTTGGCCTTAAAAGAAAACAAGATTGGTGATTTGCCGATTAAAATTAAGAAAGGAAAAATCAAAAATCGATATTTTAATTATCTGGTTTTTTCTTCGGAAGAGAATAGAACCTTACTTCAGCAAAGAAAAGGAAAAGGAATATGGCATGGTTTGTATGAGTTTCCTTTAATTGAAACCAAAACTGATATTCAGGAAGCAGAAGTTATTGAAAATAATATCGAATTTCAGCAATTAACACAAGCAAAAAATGTGGCTGTTAGTCTCTATAACGATCAGGCGATTGTGCATAAATTATCGCATCAGCATATTTTTGCCCGTTTTTGGTTTGTTGAAGCAGAAAACTTGCCTGAAGACGGCATTTCTACAGAAAAAGTGAAAGAATATCCAGTGCCGGTGTTAATTCAGAATTTTCTTAATGAAATTGACATAGAAAACATGTAATTTTGCTGTTTTTCAATTTAACTGTATTCCGATTTTAATCGGATTGATTTTTTCATTAAATTAGAAAGATAACTTTAAATAAATCTAACACAATATTTTATGACAGGGACGCTAAATAAAGTAATGCTTATAGGACATACCGGAGATGATGTAAAGATGCATTATTTTGAAGGCGGTGGCTCGATTGGCCGTTTTCCGCTTGCAACTAATGAGGTTTACACCAATAGAACCAGCGGCGAACGTGTAAATAATACCGAGTGGCATAATGTTGTTGTGCGTAATAAAGCGGCTGAAGTTTGTGAGAAATACCTTAAAAAAGGGGACAAGGTTTATATTGAAGGTAGAATTAAAACGCGTAAATGGACCGATGATAAAGGGATGGAACGCTACTCTACTGAAGTACAATGCACCGAGTTTACTTTTTTAACTCCTAAAGGAGAAAGTAATGGTGGTAATCCTTCACCACAAAACAATGCGGGTAACCAGGGAACAAAGCCAAATAATACGGCAAACAGTAATTCGGGTTATTCGGGCGATAATACTAATTTTGCCAGTCAACCATTTAATGGTAACGATGAGGAAGAAGATGATTTACCATTTTAAGTTTAATTAAATTTATTGCATTTGGATCCAGAACCCCCCAGTATAATTTTATGGGCCGCGTTTGATTACACCCAGGTAATAAGCCTTATATTTTTATTACTGCTATTGCTATGCTCTGCCATGATATCTGGTGCAGAGGTAGCTTTCTTTTCGCTAACTCCTGCAGACTTTATGACAGAGGATGGGAGTAAGAGAACAAAATCTCAGGAAATTGTAATAAAGCTCCTAGAAAAACCAAAGAAGCTTTTAGCAACCATACTGGTAGCCAATAACTTCATCAATATCGCTATTGTTTTGTTATTTGATTCTGTTTCAGACCAATTATTTGGCGGGCTCGATTTTGTTATTTTTGGTTTAAACTTTAAGTTGATTTTTGAAATTGGCATTGTTACTTTCCTCATCTTGCTTTTTGGTGAGATCTTACCAAAAGTCTATGCTAGTCGTAATAATGTTCAGTTTTCAAATTTTATGGCGCAGCCGGTCAATATTTTAGATACTTTATTTTCTCCGCTAAGTACACCAATGCGCGCCGTTACTCTTTTTTTACACGAAAAATTAGGTAAACAACGTCCTTTTATTAGTATAGACCATCTTTCGCAGGCATTAGAGCTAACTAGTGAAGAAGATACAACTAAAGAAGAACAGAAAATTCTAAAAGGTATTGTGTCTTTTGGGAATACAGATACCAAACAAGTGATGCGCCCTAGGATGGATATCTTTGCGTTGAGCGACGAAGATACCTATGCTGAAATTATCCCTGCACTTATCGAAAATGGATATTCTAGAATTCCGGTTTACAAGGAGAATATCGATAATGTAACAGGTATTTTATATAGTAAAGACTTATTACCTTATCTAAATACGAAAGATTTCGAATGGACGTCTCTTTTAAGAGAACCTTATTTTATTCCGGAGAATAAAAAATTAGATGATCTTTTAAACGAATTTAAGGAAAAGAAAAATCACCTTGCAATTGTCGTGGATGAATATGGTGGTACAAGCGGACTAATTAGTTTAGAAGATATAATTGAAGAGATTGTTGGAGATATAAGTGATGAATTTGATGATGAGGATCTAATCTATTCGAAACTAGACGAATTTAATTATGTTTTTGAAGGTCGTACTCCATTGAAGGATTTCTATAAAATTATCAAGTTGGAAGAGCCTTCTTTATTTGAAGACAATAAGGGAGAATCTGAAACACTAGCCGGATTTTTACTTGAAATTTCTGGAGACTTTCCTCACAAAAACGAAATTATCAACTTTGGCAATTATAATTTTAAAGTTGAAGCTGTAGACGATAGAAGGATCAAACAAATTAAATTGACGATTTTGCCTGTATGAGGTATTTAAGTTATTTGGTAGTTTTTATAGTATTCTGTTTTATGGTTTCCTGCGGAAATGAAGTCCAGCCGAAACCTAAAGCAATGTTAGCTTTAGAATATCCTAGGGCAGAGTATCAACCAATAAACATTAATTGTCCTTACACATTTGAAATAAATCAAATAGCTGAAATCGCACCTTCTAAAAATAGGCGACCATGCTGGATCAATCTGGATTACCCTTCTTTAAACGGTTCTGTATTTATCACTTATCAATCGGTAAATAATAATCTAGATTCATTATTAAGGGATGCACAAAAATTGCCTTTAGAGCATACCATAAAAGCAGAAGCCATAGAAGGTGATATTTATACTAACGATATCCATAAAGCTTATGGTATGTTTTATGAACTTCAGGGTGATGCTGCCTCACAGGCACAATTTTATATTACCGATAGTACGAGCCATTTTTTAACAGGTTCGGTTTATTTCAATACGCAGCCTAATTACGACTCTATTTATCCTGCAGCTAGCTATATTATGAAGGATATGCGGTATTTAATGGAAACAATTAGATGGCAATAATTTTTTTCTTTTCAATTTCGATTCTAACATAGAATGATGATTTTTGCCGCAAATTTTAGAGCTATGGCGGCAGGAAACAAAAAATGGATATACCTTTTTATATTATCCTTAATTTGGGGCAGTTCTTTCATTCTTATCAAGAAAGGACTGGTAGGTCTCTCTCCGCTTCAGGTTGGTGCATTTCGGATTATTTTCGCCGCTTTATTTTTAATTCTTGTAGGTTTTCGAAAAATTATTAAGCTTAAAACTTCGCAATGGAAGTGGATCATTGTCTCTGGTTTTGTGGGATCATTCTTCCCAATTTTTCTTTTTGCTTTTGCTGAAACAAAAATAAGCAGCGGGATCGCTTCGATCCTGAATGCGGTTACGCCTTTAATGACGCTTATCCTGGGTGTTATGTTCTTTCAGGATAGATTGGATAGTAATAAAGGGATTGGTGTTGTGGTTGGTTTAATAGGTACTGCGGGTTTAATTTTTAGTAACGCAAATTTTAATGGAAGTGAGAATTATTTATATTCAATATTGGGCATTTTAGCCGCGATTTGTTATGGCATAAACGTAAATCTCTTAAAAAAATATTTAAGTGATATTCCTGCTGTGGCAGTAACTTCTGGTTGTTTTGCCGTTTTATTGATTCCTGCGTTCTCCATTTTGGTGTGGTCTGGATTTTTTACTGAAAATTTATCGAATATTGAATTGCAGAAATCGATAGGATTTATTGCAATTTTGGGAGTTTTGGGGACTGGTGTTGCGATGATCTTATTCAATAGACTAGTGCAAATTACAAATCCCGTTTTCACCAGTTCAGTAACTTATACGATGCCGATTGTTGCTTTGGCTTGGGGGATTTTGGATGATGAGGTTTTTAGTTTGAATCAGTTATTCTTTGCAATGCTTGTAATCATTGGTGTTTTGATTGTTAACCGTGCAAAAGCAATTTCAATAAGAAGAAAAAAGAAGTTAGTTCAATAAAAAAGCCGACTTAAAAAGCCGGCTTTATCTAACATTAACTAAAAAGAAGATTATTCAAAATCTGAATCTTGTACTCCTTCATTAATTTTATACTCCTTAACTTTAAGATCGAAAGACTGTGGTCCCATACTCTGAGAAATAGTGAAAGGCATTTTTACGCCTTCTACTTCTTGGTAATCACTATAAATTGTTGGGATACTCATTGTTTGTCCCATTTGTGAAATAGTCGTAAGTGTTTTCACTTTAAGTCCGCTTTCCACATCATAATAATTGGTAGTGCTTTCGTTTACTTTTACCGCATAAGCATCGCTGCCTTCAACATCTTCGATACCGGTAACTTTCGCATTTTCGCTTATGCTAAGTTCTGGGAATGTGTTAGCTTCAATGGCTACAGCATCAATTTGATCCTGGCTCATATCCATTTTTTGTCCTTGTACCATCATATATCCAGTTTCTCCATTGTAAACCTGTTTTTGCATCACATTACCAGAAACGCTAACAGTTTGAGAGAATTTACCGGCGCTGCTTTTACGTTGTTCTAAACTTAATTCTTGTCCCTGTATAGACGTAGTGGCAGTAAAAGCTATAGTGTTTATGGCTTTGGCAGCTTCTGCGCCTCCAATGGCTTCAATATAATCTGAATATACTTTCTCTACAGTAACCGAAGGGTCTAAAGCTTTGTTGTAGTCTGGTTTTTCAATCTCTTCACCATATTTGTTGTAATATTTAACTGGGAAAGTTTTTCCCTTATATTGCATCTTTTCAAGATTTTCAGCTACTTCGTTTCCTTTTCCTGCAATTACAATTCGTGATTGATCGGCAAGGAAATATTTTTTAGCAACTCTTTGAACGTCTTCTAAGGTAACCTTATCGATGTTTTCTAAATATTCTTTGTAGAAATCTTCGTCTAAATCTTCAGTTTCAACCTCCATTGCAAAACTAGCGATAGTAGAGGGCTGCTCTAAACTAAGCACAAAATCCCCTGTAAGTTTCGCTTTAGCATTAGCTAATTCAGATTCAGAAACCTTTTCATTTCTTATTCTGTAGATTTCATCTAAAAACGCTACAACTGAACTATCGGTTACTTCGTTACGAACACTTGCACTTGCTACGAAAGTTGCAACATATTTGTCATTACCAGTTCTCGAATAGGCGCCGTAGGTATATCCTTTATCTTCTCTAAGGTTTAAGAATAAACGAGCTTCGCCTCCTCCACCTAAGATTTTATTGGCTACCATTACAGGAAAATAATCTTCCTGTTTTTTCTGAAGGTTAATTGTATTTACTAAAGCAATTTCACTTTGTATTGCATTTGGCATGTCTACAAAGTTAATTTCAGTTTTATCTACATTTTTAACTTCAGGAATGTTAATTTCGGGTAATGAAGTCTTTTTCCAATTAGAAAATTCCTTCTTCACAAGTTTCTTTACTTCTTTCTTTTCTACATCACCTACTATTACCAAGTAAGCATTTGCAGGAGAAAACCAGGTTTTATAATAATTCTCTACATCAGTAAGACTTATATTGTCTATAGTTTCCTGAGTTTCAAATTCCCCGTAAGGATGGTCTTTCCCATAAGCTAAAGCAGATCTTACTCTGCCTGCATTGTAAGAAACATCTTTCTCGTTACTTTTTAAATAGTCTTTAGTACGAGCGATAGATTTATCGAATTCTTCTTCGGTGAATTTTGGGTTAATTACCCCATCTGCCATCAAACCAAGGATTTCTGGGAAATACTTTGAAAGCGTATTTGCAGAAGCTCCTCCTGAAGAAATATTCAATCTGGCACCTAGGTAGTCTACCCTTTCATTAAATTCATCTTTAGGCATATTGGTAGTTCCCTGTCCTAATAACTCTCCCATTAAGCCGCTTACTCCGGCTTTCTTACCTTCTGAATGCGGAGGGTTGTCGAATCTAAGCGACATAGCTACTCGTGGTAATTTATGGTTTTCTACCAGCATTACGGTTAGGCCGTTGTTTAACTTAAAAGTTTCTGGTTCTTCTACTTTTACTTTTGGTGCCGGTCCAGGTTCAGGCATGGTACTTCGATCAATCTGAGCGTTAAGCCCTATTGCGCCCAAAAGAAATATTGATACTGCTATTATATTTTTTTTCATTTTTGTCTAATTTGGTATTATTCCGCTTCCTTTTCTTCCGGTAGGTAATCAATGATTACTCTTTGATTTGGCTTAAGATATTTATTAGCAACTTCTTTAATGTCTTCTCTGGTGATGTTACGATAAATATCTATTTCTTCATTGATTAGACTGGTGTCTTTGTAAAGAAGGTAGTTGCGAGCTAAGGAATTAGCTACGCCAGCGATACTAGAGTTTGAATTAACAAAATCATTTTCAGCTTTATTCTGAAGTTTTTCGAAATCACTCTCAGAAATTAATTCATTTCTAAGTTTTGTAATTTCCTCTTCGATTTCTTCATTTAGTTTTTCAATACTTGTTTCGCCTTGTGGTAAGGAGTATACAAGATAAATTCCGTAGTCTTCCTGTTCAAGGTTAAAAGCGCCAACCTGTAAAGCAATATTCTGTTCGTCTACTAACTTTTTGTAAAGTTTTGAACTTTTTCCATCACTTAAATAGGTAGAGATCATATTTAAAACATAAGAATCTTTATTGCCAAATTCAGGTGTTCTATAGCCGGTGATTGCCATTGGGATCTGAATATTGGCATCATAAAATTCGCCATGAATTTCTTTAGTAATAGGATCTTCTTTAGGGTAATCTCTAGTTACTTCTTCGCCAGCCTCGATTGGGCCGAAATAATCTTTGATCATTCCCTTGGTTTCTTTAATATCGATATCTCCAGCAACAACCAGTACAGCATTATTAGGAACGTAATATTTATCGAAATAATCTTTAAACTCCTGTAATGTTGCGGCATCCAAATCTTCCATATAGCCTATATTAGGGTCTTTATATGGATGTTTTTTGAACATGTTCTTCTGCACTGCAGGAAGAATGTTTCCATAAGGAGAATTATCCATTCGCATTCTACGTTCTTCTTTTACCACTTCATTTTGAGTATCTACCCCTTCTTGTTTAATAATTGGATGCATCATTCGCTCAGATTCCATCCATAGTCCTAATTCTAGATTATTAGATGGGAAGGTTTCGTAATAATAAGTACGATCGTTTGAAGTGTTTGCATTGTTATCTCCGCCATGAGAACTAACGATTTCAAACCATTTTCCTTTTTCAATATTTTCTGTTCCTTCAAATAATAAGTGTTCGAAAAAATGGGCAAAACCGGTTCTACCTTCTTCTCGATCTTTACCACCTACGTGATACATTACAGCAGTTGTAACTACAGGAGCTGAATTATCCTGATGTAAAATAACATGAAGCCCATTATCGAGATCATATTCTGTATACTCAACTTCCTGGGCAAAGCCAACAGATCCTAATAATAAAGCACCTGTGACCAGCTTTAATTTGTTAATCATTGTGTATGGTTTATAGTTATGCTATGCGTTAGTGTGGAAAGATACAATTTTGTTACAATAAGAAAGTGACGAAATTTGGTATTAATTTAACACAAAACGTATAATTGTCTTAATTAACAAGCTGTTAAAGATAGTTTTCGAAGTTTTTTAAGAACTTTAGTTTTAAAACTAATAATTATGAAAAAAATAGGTGTTCCTGCAAAATTCGGAATCATGATAGCAGTAGGTCTTATTGTTTACTTTTTAGCGCTATCTCTGGTAGGTTTACATACCAATCCATTATTTAGTTTTTTTAATGGTGTAATAATGGGATTAGGTATATGGTTTGCTATTAAGGCAAAGCAAAGTCAGGAATCTGGGAGGTTTAAATATGCACAAGGATTTAGTACAGGATTAGTAACCGGCTTTATTGCCACCACAATTTTCACAGTATTCTTTGGTATTTATGCTAGCGAACTTAATACAGATTTTCTAGATCAATACCTTACGGTTTGGCGTAGTGATTATAAAACAGGTCTAGGAGTAACCCTTTTTACGGTATACGCTATGGGAGCGGCGAGCACCTTTGCCCTTACCCTTGCATTTATGCAATTATTTAAAAATAGCTGGAATACACAAGAAGCAGAAAAACATACACTTTAAAATTGGTGTTGTAGTAGTGCACAAATTTTGTTCAAATTTTGATGAAGTCTTTGCTAATTAATTATTTAGAATTATATTTGCACCCGCTTTGAAGAGAAGCTAAGTATATTTAATTAATTAACAGAACACTATGTACGCAATTGTAGAGATAGCAGGGCAGCAATTTAAAGTTGCAAAAGACCAGAAAGTGTTTGTACACCGTTTACCAGGAGAAGAAGGAGACAGCGTTTCTTTCGATAAAGTTCTTTTAACTGGAGATGGTGACAGCATAACTGTTGGCGCCCCGGCTATAGAAGGTGCTCTAGTAGGAGCAAAAATTAATCGTCACCTTAAAGGAGACAAGGTAATTGTTTTCAAAAAGAAAAGACGTAAAGGTTACAAAGTAAAGAATGGTCACCGCCAGTCTTTAACTGAAATTGTAATCGAAAGTATTACTGCTAAAGGCGGTAAGAAAGCTTCTGAAAGCAAAGCTGAGAAGAAAGAAGAGACTAAAGCTGATAATGATTTAAGTAAGCACACAGTTGCTGAACTTAAAGAAATGGCTAAGGAAAAAGGAATTGAAGGATATTCTTCAATGAAAAAAGCTGAATTAATCGAGGCTTTAAGCTAAATTATTAAATTACTAAAAACCTTATAAAATGGCACATAAAAAAGGAGTTGGTAGTTCCAAGAACGGTAGAGAGTCAGAATCGAAACGTCTTGGAGTGAAAATTTTTGGAGGTCAGGCTGCTGCTGCAGGTAACATCATTGTTAGACAAAGAGGTACTGCACACAATCCTGGTGAAAACGTATATGCAGGTAAAGATCACACTTTACACGCAAAAATCGATGGTATTGTAAAATTCACTAAAAAGAAAGACGACAAATCTTTCGTTTCTATAGTTCCTTTCGAGGCTTAAGAAATAATTAGTTTATAACATAAAAAAGCCTTTCAGTTTTCTGAAAGGCTTTTTTATGTTTCAACAAATCGGGGAATAATATAAAATTCACAATTTAGCATTTTCAGTTTTAAAGAAATCGAATGCTATTAATGTGATTGTAATACGTAAATTCTCCAATTATATATCCAAATTGATATATAAAATAAGCAGACAGCGCTAATAGCGTGCATGTCAAAATCAGTCTTTTTAGGTGTAATTTATTTATCATGGTTGTTAGAAATGGTCTATTTATCCAATATACTTTTTTTTCTAAATGATTTTGTTTACAGTTATATAATAAAGACCTAACTATTACATTAAGCTCAAAGGGTATATTTCAGGTTTTATAATATCGTTTTATGAAATCGACTCTCTTTCTATACCTCTTTACAATTTCAAACCTTCTTTTTAGTCAGAATTATTCCACGAAACAATCCACCGATTCAATATTTTTTGAATTGAAAGGCGAGCTTGATTCGGCTTATGAAATGGGAGATGAAGCTGAAATTGCCAAAAAATACGTTCAGCTTGGCGATTATTATCATTCGATAGAAATTAATACTCAGGCGATCGAGCAGTATAATCAGGCACTTTCAGTAATTGAAAAAGAAATCCCAGAATTAGAAGCAGACATTAAAAATAAGATTGGGCTTTCCTATATCAACCTGAAAAACTATGCGAAATCACGAGAATATCTAAATGAAAGTATTCGTATTTCCGAAGAAAAAAAACTAAAAGAGCGACTAGCTCTTGCTGAAAGTCTTTTGGGTACCACTTACGAGAAGCAAGGAAATTATTTAAAAGCTTTAGAACATCAAAATAAAAGTTTAAGTCTTTATACCGAAGCTAAAGATCGATTGGGAATTGCTACGGTAAATGAAAACATAGGGAGCGTTTACGAAGATTTAGAGCAGTTTGAAAAAGCCCTTAAATTTTTTAAAATTTCGAATAGACTTTTTAATGAACTTAATCATAAAGGTCGAATCAATGTATTGAATAATCTTGCAGATGTTTATCGAAAAACTGGCGATTATGGAAATGCTATGACCTTTACAAACCGCGCTTTAAAGCTCGCCGAATTGTTTGAAGATCGTCATCAAGTAGAAAGTGCGCATAAAGATCTGGCGAGATTGTATGCTTTAATGGGAGAATTTAAAAAAGCTTACGATCATCGTCTAATTTATGAAGAGCTCCAGGAAGAAGGATTTTATTCCCAAAATTTTAAGCAGCTTAATACGCTGCAAACCATTTTTGACACCAAACAAAAGGAGTCTGAAATTGCCTTGTTGAAACAGGAGAATAAAGTAAATGAAGCCAATCAGAATTTGTTGATTTTTGGCGTTGTTTTGTTGATTTTGTTAAGCGGAATTTCATTTTTCTTTTATAATAGAAAACGACAGGAAACTTCAAAACTTCAGGCTTATGAGCAAAAGCTACTGAAAGTCGAATTAGACAGAAAGGCTATAGAAGAGAAAAAACTTCAGGATGAAATTCGATTAAAAACAGCATCACTTTCAAAATACAGTCTTAATATGGCACAGAAGAATAAGATGATTGCTGAAACTTCTTCAACTCTACAAAATTTAGCTTCACGATCTTCCATAGATCCAGTTCCTAAAATTAAAAGTCTGGCCAAAGAATTAGATAAAAGTCTTGCTGAAGAACAAGAATGGGACGAGTTTATGAGTTTCTTCCAGGAAATCCATCCGCAATTTGTAAAGCAGTTGTCAGAACGTGCACTTTCAAAATTATCTTCAACCGAGTTAAGATTGGCAATGTTACTTCGGCTTAATTTATCTTCAAAAGAAATTGCAGCGATTTTGAGGGTCACGCCAGATAGTGTTCGGGTAGCGCGTTATCGATTACGTAGAAAATTACCAATAGAGCAGAAGCAGGAATTAGTAAATTTTATGCTTCAATTTTAAAGGAAATCTGCCTCTTTTTACATAAGGTTACTGTAATGTAAAGAAATCTTAATTGTTGCCTTGATGTAGCTGTTAAAAAATGATTTGTTAACTCTTTGTTGCTATAGCTTTTTATAGGTAAAGTCTTGTAATATATAGTTTTGGAGTATTCTTAAACTTAAAAAAATGAATCAAAAAAACTACTTTAAATTTTTGCTTGTAACGCTTTTTGTAGCTCTAAATTTTAGTTTTACGCAGGCGCAAACGGGAGCAATTAGGGGTACTATTGCAGATGAGACAGGAATTTATGTTCCGGGTGCTGAAGTGATGATCCCTGAAATTAACAAAGGAACCACAACCAACTTTGATGGAAACTTTACAATGGTAGAAATACCAGAAGGAACCTATACGTTGGTGATTAAATATATGGGATACGAAGACTTAAATAAAGAAGTTACCGTAACGGCTAATCAAACTATAGATGTAGATCTTGTTTTAAATTCTTCTACAACCACATTAGAGGCTGTACAGTTAATTGGTGGCGGTCTTAGCGCGCAGGCCCGTGCATTAAACGCACAAAAAAATAGAACCAATATTACCAATATTGTATCTACAGAACAGATTGGTAAATTTCCCGATGCCAATATTGGGGATGCTGTAAAAAGAATTCCTGGGATCACCATGCAGGTAGACCAGGGGGAAGCCCGTAACATTATCGTAAGAGGTTTAGCACCGCAGCTTAACTCGGTAACTTTAAATGGTAGCCGTATTCCTTCGGCTGAAGGTGATAACCGTAATGTACAGATGGATCTTATTCCATCTGATATGATCCAAACGATAGAAGTGAGTAAGGCAGTAACACCAGATATGGATGGGGATGCACTTGGTGGTTCTGTAAATTTAGTGACTAGATCTGCACCAGAAAATTTTAGACTGGCTGCAACGCTAGGATCTGGGATCAATTTTATTACCGATAAACGAATTCTTAGTGGATCTTTTTTATTGGGAGATCGCACTAAAGACGGGAAGTTTGGATATATGATTTCCGCTTCGATAAATGATAACGATTTTGGATCTGATAATGTTGAAGCCGAATGGTCTGATGAGTTTGAATACAATACGGGGCTTCCAGATGAGAATGGCGATGATATCCTGGAAGAGGTCGATGTAAACCCTTATGCCAGTGCTTTCGAAATTAGAAAGTATTTAGTGCAGCGGGTTAGAAGAAGTTTCTCTGCAAACTTAAACTACGATTTCAACGATAATAACAGTCTTTACTTCAAATCGATGTACAACTGGCGTGACGATCGTGAAAATCGTTTTGCTTATGCTTCAGAAATTTTAGATGCTGAAGATATTGGCGAAGGTGATTTTACGGTTACTAATGGGAACTTAGTTCGATTTCCTGCGGAAGCAGAAAGAGAAACCAAAGGAGGTATTCCTGGGGGAAGAATTCAAAATCGCAGATTAGAAGATCAGCGCATGCAAAATTATACCTTAGGCGGTAATCACCTCTTCGGAAGTCTAAAATTCGATTGGATGGGCTCTTACGCAAAAGCTTCAGAAGAACGTCCTAACGAGCGTTATATAAGCTGGGAAACCGAGTATTTTGTTGAAAATGGAATTGATCCTGAAGAACCATTACAAACTCCGGTAAATACATCTTCACCCTCAGATTTTGAGCTGAAGGAAATCACTGAAGAATATCAATTCACTGAAGAAGAAGATGTCAACGTTTTTGCGAATTTCGAATTACCGGCAGACTTTTTTAATCAGGGTTCTGGAATCGTAAAATTTGGAGTAAGAGGCCGCTTTAAGAATAAGAATAGAGATAACAATTTCTTTGAATACGAACCCGAAAATGGTTTCGAAAATATGGCTCAGACCGATGTTATCAGAAAAGATGGAAACGATTTTCTGGCTGGAGAACAATACCGCCCGGGATTCTTTACATCGCCAGAATATCTAGGTTCTTTAGATCTAAATTCAGATCAATTTGAAAGTGAAGATCTGCCAGATGAATATCTTCAGGAGAATTTTGAAGCTGAAGAGAATGTATATGCCGGTTACATCATGGCAAATCAAAATCTATCTCAGAATTTCTCGATCTTAGCCGGTGTTCGTCTAGAAGCGACTAAGATTAGTAGTTTAGGAAACGAATTGATTTTTAATGAAGACGGAGATTTCGAAGAAGCTGCGCCAGTTAGAGATGAAAGTGATTATACCAATATTTTACCTGGGGTGCATTTAAAATATAATGTGAACAATAGTACCGTACTTCGTTTTGCTTGGACCAATACTTTGGCGCGCCCTAATTATATCGATCTTGTACCTTACCGCGCTGTAAATAACGAAGATGAAGAAATTTCTGTTGGAAATACAGATCTTAATCCTTCAACTTCAATGAACTTCGATTTTATGGCAGAGTATTATTTTAAGTCTGTTGGGATCCTTTCAGGAGGCTTGTTTTATAAAGATATAGAGGATTTTGTGTATACTTACATAAGTGAAGATGAAGCTACCGGTTACGATTTATTTCAGCCATTAAATGGTGACCAGGCAAAGATCTACGGAGCTGAGGTTTCTTTCCAGAGACAATTAAACTTCTTGCCAGGATTTGCTAAAAACTTCGGAATTTATCTTAACTATACTTATTTACATTCTGAAGCAAACGGAATTAGAAATGAAGATGGTGATCTTAGAGAAGATGAATTGTCTTTACCAGGTTCTTCTCCAAACATGTTCAACGGTTCACTTTCATATTCAGATAAACGTTTTAGCGCTAGACTTTCTGCAAATTTCTCTGATGCTTATTTAGATGAATTAGGTGGTAATGCTTTTGAAGATCGTTACTACGACGAGCAATTATTTGTAGATTTTAATATGTCGTATTCGATCAATAAAAATCTTAGAATCTTTGCAGATCTTAACAATATTACCAATCAGCCATTACGTTATTACCAGGGAGTTGCGAATCGTACCATGCAAATGGAATATTACAGCCAGCGTTTAACTTTTGGTCTTAAATACGATCTATACTAGAGGGCAAGCAATTCAGTAGAAAAAATAATTTAAAAACATAAAATTTTAAGTCTTGGCTTACCAGCCTGTAGATGGTACTTAAAATTCAAAAATATTAAAATGACAAAAATAAAATCAATCCTAATTTGCCTAATCTTAGCTTCATGTGGTACGCAATTGCCAGAAATCGCACCCGATGTGGTTACTGAAAAAACATTGCACGATACCGACGATCCGGCAATTTGGGTAAACAAAGAAAACCCTGAAAAAAGTATTGTTTTTGGAACCGATAAAGATACCGATGGTGCGATTTACGCTTTTGATCTTGATGGGAAGATTATCGAATCTAAAACCATGAGAAACTTTAAACGTCCAAACAATGTAGATGTAGAGTATGATGTAAAACTTTCTGATAGTACTGTAACAGATATCATGATCTTTACAGAAAGAGAACGCGAACAAATTAGAATTTTTTCGGTGCCAGATATGAAGCCTTTGGATAATGGCGGATTTAAAGTATTTCAGGATACTCGTGAGAATGAAATGAGTTTACCGATGGGAATTTCGATCTATAAATCGCCAAAATCTGGTAAAACCTATGCTATCGTTGGTCGTAAAAATGGTCCTAGAGAAGGTTATCTACATCAAATAGAACTTGAACCTGCTGGGGATCATTTAGCACCAAAATTGGTACGTGAATTTGCCAAGTTCAGTGGGAAAAAAGAGATCGAAGCTATCGCTGTAGATGATGAGCTTGGTTTTGTGTACTGCTCTGATGAAGGTGATGGCATTAGAAAGTATTATGCCGAGCCAGATATGGGGAACGAAGAGATTGGTTTTTTTGGAGGGGAGTATTTTAAAGATGATATCGAAGGTATTGCTATTTCTATGTATCCAAACGGAAAAGGACAGATTATAGTTTCTAACCAGCAGGAAGGAACTTTTAATTTCTTCAGTAGAGAAGATAATAGTTTTGAGTATGCACTGAATTTAGGAACTACAGAAACTGATGGTTGTGAAGTGACTACAGCGTCTTTAGGCGAAAAGTTTCCCAATGGGTTATTCGTTTCTATGAATGATAATGATGAAAGTAATTTCTTTTATCACGATTTAAGTCGATTAAAAGAGCCGAAGAAAACTGAAGAATAATTGTTTGATTTTGAAGAAAAGTGTCGGTAAGCTTTAAGTTTACCGGCATTTTTTGTTTTTAGAAATATTCTAATTTCTAAACCTAAAATTAGTGTATTTTTAAAGTAAAATGAAATTCCATAAAAATGAAGGCAATTTCGAAAATAGGCATTGGACTTTTTTTCTGCTTAACTTTCAGCAATATGAAAGCGCAGGATACAACATCAGAATTCGATAAAAACTTTACCCATGTGGTCTATTTTTGGCTTAACAATCCAGATAGTGAACAAGATCGAGCTGATTTTCTAAAATCTCTGAACAAATTCATGGAAAACAGTCTGTATGCAAAAACCAAATTTATCGGAGAGCCGGCGGGAACACCAAGAGAAGTGGTCGACGGGTCGTTTACCTATTCTTTGATACTTAGTTTTCCTTCAAAAGAGATTCAGGATAAATATCAAAAGGAGAAGGCGCATTTAAAATTCATCGAGGAATCGGAGCATTTATGGAAGCGAGTGCAGGTGTATGATTCGGTTGGAATTAAATAAAGTACCTCGAGGCAAGCCTCGGGGTATTATGCCCTTTGGCGATGCCAATAAAAACAAAAAAATCCTCGCATTGCGAGGATTTTTTTATGCTGAAATTATATAAAATTAGTCTTCAAAATATACCGCAGAAACTTTGCTTAGCATATTATTGATGGCAGGAGTTGCGTCTCCAGAATCTTCATCTGAAAAAGCAAGAACTCTTCCGTCTCCGTTAGCTAATTCAGCTACGTAAATCATTCCAGAATCTTCATCATAAGAAACGTTTACAGGGTTACCCAGCATGGTACTTGCTCCGGCAATTCTTACCTGTTCTCCAACAGCTAACATTGCTCCATCTTCTGTAGCATTGAACTTATTGTCGAAATCGGTGATTACGTGTAATGCTCCATCAGAATCTGAACTTGCCTCACCAATATCAGACATGATCATTGTTCCATCATCATAATCTAAGCCATGTGTTCTTTCAATTCCCTGTATTGCGATCATTTTAGTTGCTTCTACCATTCCGTCTGCAGAATTAGATAGGAAATTATCGAAACTCGCCAGCATATTTGTTTTATCTACAACGGCATAAAGAGTATTGTCTACAAATTCGATTCCCCATACATCAAAATCTACCATCACGGTATTTCTTAGCGTCATCCCGTCTGCAGTTCTTGTATAAATAAAGAAACGTCCGTTTGGAGTATCGTCATCGTCACCGTTGGTATCGGCATTATCGGCGATCACAACCATATCGTCTGATACAGCAATATCGCGTGGACTAGCAACATTACCTGAACTCATAAAATCTGCCGAAGCTTCTGTAGACATATCGTCCCACATGCTCACATCTCCATAGTGCTGAATGCCAAGGGGGTCTCTTGAAGCAATGATTAGTGCATCTGTATCATCATCATAGATAATTCCTTCAGCATCATTAGAATCTGTGTTTAAGGTGTAGGAGTCTCCGGTGTCTAAATTGTAACCGGCAATATTTCCAGTATGCGTTGTAGCGAAAAGCATCGGAGCTTCTACTTCCATTCCGTCATCGGTTTCGATCATTCCATCGTCATCATCACTACAAGAGGCTAAGGTAATTGTGGTTAAACTTGCTAAAAAAATGTGTTTTAAATTCTTCATAAATTAAGTTGTTTTGATTTGCAATATTTACGAATTAAGATTTGGTGTCGGTTTTTAAATTTCGGGGATTAACAAAGGATTAATATTTTTCAGAGGGTTTTAACGTGATTTGAGAATTTGAAAAATAACCGATACTTTTTTATTAACTTTATTACAACAGGCTATATGCGAGAAATTAAATGAACGCAACCTTTTAAATGTTGTAGTATCTATTTTATAAACTCCTTATGTATGAAATCATTTTTTAAGTTTCTTTTCTGTTTATTTTCAATAAGCTTAATTTCTTGCTATTCAGATGAACCTGAGCGGGAGGAATTCACAGTACAGGATTTCTCTGCAAGTAATTTTCCGCAGGAATGGAAGTTGGTTGGAGTGCGAGCTTCGATGATCCCAAATGCCGAAATTGTTGACATTGAAGATGGTACAGAGTATTATAATTTTAATGAAGATTCTACGTTTCAGAAAAGAGCTGAAATTGAAGATGAATTAATCACAGCAGAAGGAACTTTTTTTATAGACGAGCGTGATTTTTTAATTCTGGAATATTCTCAAGAATCTGCTCTAATAGCAAGTTGTAGCAACCAATCTAAGACAGAATTCCTACACTTTTCTGATAATCAATTAATAAATAGTAATGCTCTGAGTTGTGACGCTCTTTACTATTACTATAAAAAAGTAGAATAAAAATTATTCTGAAAAAGAAAAATCCCATTCATTTCTGAACGGGATTTTTTATAATTCTAGTCTCTAGTCTCTAGTCTCTAGTCTCTAGTCTCTAGTCTCTAGTCTCTAGTCTAGTATCTATAGTATTCCGGTTTAAATGGTCCTTCAACTTCAACACCAATATATTTGGCTTGGTCTTCACTAAGCTTCGTTAATTCAACACCAATTTTTTCTAAATGAAGTGCAGCTACTTTTTCATCTAAATGCTTAGGTAGCATATACACTTTGTTTTCGTACTTATCGGTATTATTCCAAAGTTCGATTTGTGCCAAGGTTTGGTTGGTGAAAGAGTTACTCATAACAAAACTTGGGTGGCCGGTAGCACAACCAAGGTTTACCAAGCGCCCTTCAGCAAGTAAGATAATATCTTTACCATCTACAGTATACTTATCTACTTGTGGTTTGATTTCATCTTTAGTTTCTCCGTAATTATCATTTAACCAGGCAACATCAATTTCGTTATCAAAATGCCCAATATTACATACAATGGTTTTATCTTTCATTGCCTGAAAGTGCTCACCACGAACGATGTCTTTATTTCCTGTAGTGGTAATAACGATATCTGCTTTTTCAACTACTGTTTCTAAACGCTTTACTTCAAAACCGTCCATAGCTGCTTGTAATGCACAGATAGGATCAACTTCTGTAACGGTAATAATTGCGCCAGTTCCTTTAAAAGAAGCTGCAGTTCCTTTCCCAACATCACCATAACCACAAACTACAACACGTTTACCAGCAAGCATCACATCGGTAGCACGACGAATCGCATCTACCGCACTCTCGCGACATCCAAATTTATTATCGAATTTAGATTTGGTAACCGAGTCGTTTACGTTAATTGCCGGCATAGGAAGTGTTCCGTTTTTCATACGCTCGTAAAGGCGGTGAACTCCGGTAGTCGTTTCTTCAGAAAGTCCTTTAACGTCTTTCGCAAGCTCTGGATATTTATCCAAAACCATATTAGTTAAATCTCCACCATCATCTAAGATCATGTTTAACGGCTTACGATCTTCACCAAAGAAAAGTGTTTGCTCGATACACCAGTCAAATTCCTCTTCCGTCATTCCTTTCCATGCGTAAACTGGGATTCCGGCTTCAGCAATAGCAGCTGCAGCTTGATCTTGGGTAGAGAAAATATTACAAGAACTCCAGGTTACTTCAGCACCAAGAGCAATAAGTGTTTCAATAAGTACCGCAGTTTGTATCGTCATATGTAAGCAACCCGCAATACGAGCACCTTTAAGCGGTTGTTCTTCTTTATATTCTTCACGAAGCGCCATTAATCCCGGCATTTCTGCTTCTGCCAGTTCAATCTCTTTACGTCCCCATGCAGCAAGGGAAATATCTTTTACTTTATACGCCGTATAAGGCACTGTGTTCGTAGACATATTATTATATTTGATTATTCTCTAATATTACAGCGCAAAAGTAACTAATATTTAATAAACCGGCATGCCTCTTTTCAAAACAATAACACCGCGAAAAGGAACTAAAGTCTTCATTTGGAAGGTAGAAGAATCTTTTGAGTGGCTTAGCGACGGCATAAAATTAACTGATCACTGCAATAGTAGAGTTGCAGGGATGAAATCTGAAATCCATCGCAGAGGTTTTATGAGCATTAGGCATTTAATGGCGGAAGCCGGTTATGTAGATCAAGATTTGTGGTATGATGAGTTAGGAAAGCCATATTTAAATGATGAAAAATTCATATCGATAACCCATTCCTTTAATTTTACCGCGATTATTGTGAGCGACCAGCCGGTAGGAATCGATATTGAAAAACAGCGCGATAAAATATTGAAAATCGCTAATAAATTTACTCCGCTAAAAGAATATCATACGCTGGCAAACGAAGAAGCAATAATTCGAAAATTAACCATTGTTTGGGGAAGTAAGGAATCGATTTATAAAGTGCATGCACAGCCGGGATTAGGTTTTTTACAGCATATTTATATTAAAGATTTTGATTTTGAAGATGCCAATACTAGCGGAACTGTTACTTTTGAAGGCGAAAAAACCGAGTATGAACTGGAGTTTCTAGAATTTGAAGGATTTACCTGCGTTTATACCTTTCTGTTAAATTAAAATTGATGCCTACACTTTTAGATGCGATATTTAAAGCATCCAAAACCCAAAAAAAATTACTTGCAGTTTTAATAGATCCTGAAAAGTTTTCTGCGGAAAAATATGAAGATTTTATCGAAAATCTCCCTGAAGCAGTTACTCATGTTTTTGTTGGTGGAAGTACTGTAACAACTGAAGAAAGTGAGATTTGCGTAGATTTTATAAAAAGTAAAACCAAATTACCGGTAATTTTATTTCCCGGAGATAAAGGTCAAATTACTGAAAAAGCAGACGGAATTTTATTGCTCAGTTTACTTTCCGGCCGTAATCCTGAATATTTAATTGAGCAGCATATAAAAGCAGTGCCAAAATTGTTGAATTCTGGTTTGGAAATTATTCCAACGGGATATTTATTGCTGAATGGTGGTAATCAAAGCGCTGTAGCAAGAGTAAGCAAAACCCAGCCTATAGATCAAAATGAAATAGAACTAATTAAAAATACTGCGCTTGCCGGCCAAATGATGGGGAAACAACTAATTTATCTTGAAGCGGGTAGTGGAGCTAAAATTCCGGTTTTTGACGAAGTTATTGCTGAGGTAAAGAAAGATTTAAGTATCCCTCTAATCGTAGGCGGCGGCATTCGAAATGCAAAACAATTAGAAAAGGCTTATAAAGCCGGAGCTGATTTAGTGGTTATAGGAACCGCTTTTGAAAATGGAGAATTTATTAGTTAGTATTAAGTAGTGAGTACAGAGTAGTGAGAAATTAAATGATATATTGTTGATAAGCTTTCAACTTTTCTTTCAACACATCAACAAATTAACTCATTAGCAAATTGTCTCAGATCTAATATCTCACTACTAAATACTCACCACAAACTAAGCGTAAACTTCAGTTAAAAATTCTTTCATTGTTTTTGTTTTTCGACCAAGAATGTGTTCAAGATCTGTAGTGTCAAAATCAAATTCACCATTGGCTACACCTTGGCTAAACATGCTAAGCATACCCACAATTTCATTTGGTAAGCCAGCTTCTTTCATTTGAGATTCGAATTCTTCAACTGAAGGAGAAACATAAGCGATTTTTTCACCAAGAATTTCAGTTAGCATCTCGCTAATTTCTTCGTAAGAAACTTTCTCATTTCCATTGAATTCATAAATTTTATTAACGTGATCTTTTGGTGAAATTAGCATTTTAGCTTCAGCTTCAGCAAAATCTTCTCTGGGCACATAGGCAACTTTTCCGTCTTCAGTAGGAAGATAAATAAATTTCGTTTTTAGAAGTTGTTCTTTATCGCCAATAAACATAGGCACCACATCGCTATATAAATTATGACGTAAAATGGTATATTTTAAACCAGAATCGATCAATAGTTTTTCGGTTTGCAAATGGCTGCTTACAACAGGATCGAGTGGCGCATCAGAAGATTCCGTTTTTCTAACTGTGCTCGTGTAGAAAATATGCTGTACATTATTAACTTTTGCTGCAGCAATCACGTTTTTATGTTGCTCTAGGCGCGCTTCTAAATCACTACCTGAAACTAAGTAAACCTGCTCGAAATCTTTTAAAGCTTCTTCTAATTTTGCCGGGTTTTCATAGTCGGCTACTCTAATGCCAAAACCTTGAGCTTTATATTCTTTTACAATATCTTTTTCAGTATCTCTAACCAATACCGCAAGATTACTAGGATCGGTATTTTCGATTAAATTTTTAATTACAAGTTGTCCTAAACTTCCGGTTGCACCGGTAATCAATGTCTTTTTCATTTCAATATTTTTTAATTACCAATAGATATTTAGTTACTTTTGGTAAGTAAAGATAATTAAAGAGAAGTGAAATATCAAGAAGTTTCAAATTGGTAGTTAAGTTACTAAGAAGTAACTGTTGTTGAAAATCAAACTGTTATGGGAGTGAAAATAGAAATAAATTATTCGGAAGCTGAAAATTGTCCGGTTCGTAATATATTAGACCGGTTTGGAGATAAATGGTCTACACTGGTTATTTTGATCTTAGGGGATTATGACAAGCTTCGATTTAACGAATTACAGAAAATGATTGGTACCGTTTCTCAAAAAATGCTGGCAGTAACTTTAAAGAAGCTGGAAGCAGATGGATTGGTGGCTAGGAAAGTATTTCCACAGGTGCCGCCAAAAGTTGAATATTCGCTTACAGAACTTGGTTTTAGCCTTTTACCGAAGCTGAAAAGTCTGGTGCAATGGGCAAACGAAAACATGAGTGAAATTACCGAAAATCGATCTTCAAATAACCTAAAATAAATAAGCAATTCTCATTAAAATAGGGCTTCTTCGCGCTTTATAATGATTATTTTTGAGAATGAATTTTAGATAGAATAAATGAATATTTCAGCAGAAAATTATCAGTCGGTTTTTATTAAAGAATTTTTATTAGGTCATTCCCATGTGAAAAAGGAAGTACTTTCAGGGTTTTTAAAATTAGGGTATAAAATTGTAGAATTTCAGGTATTGTTTTTAAGCGCTCTTTTTGCAGTGTCATTGGATTCTATTAAAATTAGTTATTAGCATTATGGAGCAGATCTCGAATTTTTTTCTGGATTATTATGAAGGAGCAACTACGTTTGATATCGTTCTAGAAGCAACTGTCTTCATTTTTGGGATTGCAAGTGTTTATTTTTCTAAAAAGGAAAATATTTTGGTGTATCCTACAGGGCTTGTTGCAACCATCATCACTGTTTATCTTCTGTTTAAAGCCGAATATTATGGGGATATGATGATGAATTTCTATTATTCGGTGATGAGTATTTACGGTTGGATCAATTGGGCTAGAAAAAAAGATGGAACGCCTGTACTGCCAATTTCTAGAACAAATAAAAAAGAAAAAATAATTGGCTTCGGATTATTTGTGCTTACCATGCTGGTAACATTTGGCGTTTATAAAGCCTTTGGCCGAGAGATCGAAACCGCAAATTATATCGACATTTTTACTTCAGGAATATTTTTTACCGCCATGTGGTATATGGCAATAAAAAAGTTAGAAAACTGGACTCTTTGGATTTTTGCAGATTTAATTACGGTTCCGCTTTATGCCTACAGAGGTTTAGGTGTGTTAGCCTTGCAATATATTATTTTTACAGTTATGGCAGTTCAGGGATATCTTGTTTGGAAGAGAAATATTGGAAGTCACGTTGATTCCTAATAGATATTAATGAAATTAATTGTGCTAAATTTTTTAAATTCTATGTTAAAGCCCGCTGTCTTTCAGTGGAGTTGTTTTGCGGAGTTATTTGATTAAAGTGCTGTTAAGAAGCTGTTTAATGATCTTTATTTAATCTTGAAATTATTAAATATGCGTTAATTGGCGCCCTAAAATTCTATTTTTTAACGTATATTGACAAGCCTTAGATTTATATAATGGGCATAAAAATATTGAGGAAGGAGGAGCAAAGTTCTTCAAATTTCAGAGTTCCTTAAAATAATCAAATAAACTAGCTAAGAAATTAAAATGTGGTCAAAAACAATGGCTACAAAATATAATATCAGCAATTAATCAACTAACTAAAACTAACAAAACCGTGAAATTTAACGAATCAGATATCCTGCAAACTCAGGAAAAAGGATTAAATACTGAAGAAGTAAATAGACAAATTGAAATTTTTAAGCGTGGAAATATTAAAGTTGATATTCAAGAAGCGGCAACAATAGGAAATGGAATTTCTGAAATCTCAGACGAGCAGCGGACTGAATATATAAAGGACTTTGAACACAAAAAGGATGAGCTAGATCTTTTAAAATTTGTTCCTGCATCTGGTGCAGCAACGAGAATGTTTAAAGCATTGCATAATTTTGTAGACGAGTTTGATCCTAAAGAAAAAGATTTACGGGATTATTTAGATGAAAAAGGGGATTCTAGCTTACAGTTATTTTTTAACCATATAGAAAAACTGCCTTTTTATAATGAGGCAATTACAGCAGCTAAAAAAGATAACAGCAGTTTTGACGAGCTTAGCAACGACGAGCAAAAGAAAGTGATAGCTGAAAATGTTTTATACGAAAAAGGTCTTGGACTAAGTGATCTTCCAAAAGGCTTGGTTCCATTTCATAAGTATGATAATATTGTTGTAACTGCTTTTGAAGAACATTTATATGAAGCAGCAAAATATGCCGACAGTAAAGGTGTAGTAAAATCACATTTTACAGTTGGGCAAGGTGATAAAGAAAAATTTGAAGCAGAGTTTAATAAGATTAAAACGAGAGTAGAAGAGAAAACAGGTTTAAAGTTTGAAATTTCTTACTCTTACCAAGATCCAAAAACAGATACGATCGCTGTTGATGACGAAAATGCGCCATTTAGAACAGAGGAGGGTAAAATGTTTTTCCGGCCAGGAGGTCATGGTGCGTTAATCGATAATTTGAATCAGCAGAATGCAGATCTAATTTTTGTAAAAAATATCGATAATGTAGTGACATGGTCTAACCTTGGCGATGTAGTTGATTACAAAAAAATGCTTGCAGGTAAGTTGTTAGAATTAAAAGACAAAACTTTCGGTTTAATAAATAAACTTCAGGGAAATCCTTCCGAAGAAGATTCAAAAGAAGCTTCAGAATTTTTGCGTAAGCAATTATTTGTTAAATCCCTAAAAGGATCTGAGTCGGCTTCAGAATTATTAGGGAAGCTAGATAGGCCGTTACGTATATGCGGTATGGTGAAAAATGAAGGAGAACCTGGTGGTGGTCCATTTTTGGTGAAAGATGAAGAAGGTGAGATTTCGCTTCAGATTATTGAAGGGGCGCAAATTGATGATAATAATCCAGAACAGGTGAAAATCGTTAAAGAATCTACACATTTTAACCCTGTGGATATTGTTTGTAGTGTAAAGCAACCAGATGGCAGTACTTATGATCTTGAGAAATATGTAGATCCTAACATGAGTTTTATTGCTAACAAAACTAAAGATGGTAAACCTTTAAAAGCCTTAGAACGTCCAGGATTATGGAATGGTGCAATGGCGAAATGGAATACTGTTTTTGTAGAAGTTCCTGTAACGACATTTAATCCAGTAAAGACAGTAGCAGACCTTTTAAAAGAAAGTCACCAGACGGCTGAATGATTAACGAAGAAGAATTAATAAAAGAACTCGACTTTAGAGCTGTAAAAAGTAGCGGTCCCGGTGGGCAGCACGTTAATAAAACAGCTTCTAAAGTCGAGTTATATTTTGATATAGAGAAATCTCAATCACTTTCAGAGATTCAGAAAGAGCGATTAATCGCAAACTTTGCAACCAGAATCACAAAAGAAAAGGTTTTTATTCTGCAAAACGGAAATTCCAGAAGTCAACATAAAAATAAGGACGCCGTAATAAGTCAATTCTTATCGATGATTACATCTGGAACAAAAGCACCCAAAGCGCGAAAGAAAACAAAACCAAGTAAAATGGCTAAACTGAAAAGGCTAAGAAAAAAGAAAATTCAGTCAGAAAAGAAACAAAATAGAAAAAATCCATTGAAATAGAATTGTGTAATATTTCTACAACTGTGGATTTATGAACTGTAGAATTCCACAATTATAAAACTTATTTAATTTCGCTTTTATTTATTAGTACCTGTAACATAGTGTTATATATGTTATTTTAGATGTAAGGCGTTATGGCATAATTTTTCTATATAATAAAATGTTAGGGTTATTGAAGGATTTTAAATAACTGACGCAACAGCTCATACTGTTGTATAATTTAGATTTTCGGATTAAAAAGAGGCTGTGGTGGCCTCTTTTTTTATTACCAAATCTCATTTCCATAATTTATTTGTCGCTGAGTATATCATTGTGTGCAGATTTTCTACATAATTGAATCATAATATCTCGTAATTTCTACAGAATCTCTCGTTTTATAGGATTTTAAGTTTAGGGTAAAGCACTGTTAGTCATTGGTTTGTGTTTATTTTGAGATTAGGCATAATCTTTACTACTTTACTTATAAGATCTAAAAAATAGATCGGAAGAAATTATCAAAAAAACTCAAATTATGAAAAAGTCAATATTATCCTCAGTTGCAATTTTGGGATTATTTTTTGCTACACAGTCTATACAAGCACAGGAAGAAGAACCAATGGAACCAGAAACTACAGAAGTAGAAGAAGTAAAATCTGCTTCAGATATTTCAGAATTTAAATCTATTGATGTGCTAGCGTTACCACAACCAATTAAAGATGCTACAATGACAGAATTTAACGCTGTAGCTTCTGATGCCTGGGTTAAAATGCAAAACGATCAGAAAATTTACAAATTAAAAGTTGATGTAGATGGTGAAAGCAAAATGATTTATGCAAACACTAACGGAGAATGGTTAAAAGAAGATGAAGTTATAGACTAGTTATTAAGAAAACAAAAGCCGAATTTCAAAGAGACCAACTTTGCGGCATTGAGCAACAATCGGTTAGCACGTATTAAATAATGATAGCCCGGGAACTACTAACTAACATTAGGGCAATTCAAAAAAAATACATTTAAAATTTGGCGATTTTGCTAGCCGATTGTGCCAAAAAATGGGAATTAATCTATAGGCTATATTCGAATTTAGATTCAAAGAGGTCACATTGCGGACCTCTTTTTTTATGCATTCTTTTTAAAAAGTTGAACTTATGTTTACTAAATTTGTCATCTCGATTTAAAATTTGATTATGCCCAAAATTCTCATAGTAGAAGATGACGTTCCTTTCGGTACAATGCTCAAAACATTTTTATCTAAAAGAGATTATGAGACAGAATTGTGTTTTTCAGGTGAAGATGCATTGAAAATTATATCTAAATCAAATTTTAACCTTGTACTTACCGATGTTAGGCTTCCAGACAAGGATGGATTAACTATTCTTAAAGAAGTAAAAGCCAAAAATCCAGCAACACAGGTTATTGTTATGACTAGTTATGCAGAAATTAGTATGGCGGTTAAAGCAATGAAAGATGGGGCTTTTGATTATGTAAGTAAACCTTTTAGACCAGAGTCGATTTTGCAGACTATAGAGAACGCGCTACAAACAAAGGTTGTTGAGGAGAAAAAGCCAGAGAAGCAAAATACAGAAGTAAAGAAAACAATTCCGCAATCAAATATACAGTACATAAAAGGTGTAAGTGATGCCTCTAGAAAGTTGAATGATTATATCGAGTTGGTAGCTCCCACCAACATGTCTGTATTGATAACCGGGGAAAGCGGAACAGGGAAAGAGAATGTTGCTAAAAGTATACATTACCAAAGCAAACGTAAAGACGCTCCATTTATCGCAGTAGATTGTGGCGCTATTCCTAAAGAAATTGCTTCAAGTGAATTTTTTGGACATATTAAAGGTTCTTTTACGGGTGCCATTAACGATAAGATTGGACATTTTAAGGCGGCCAATGGTGGGACTTTGTTTTTGGATGAAATAGGGAATTTAAGTTACGAGTTACAGGTACAATTATTGCGAGCTTTGCAAGAGCGACGTATTAAACCGGTTGGTAGCAATAAAGAGATTGAAGTAGATATTCGCGTAGTCACGGCAACAAACGAAGATCTTGCACAAGCAGTGAAAGATGGTGAATTTAGAGAAGATTTATATCATCGCTTAAACGAATTCTCGGTGAAAGTTCCTTCATTAAAAGATCGTAAAGAAGATTTGATGCTTTTTGCCGATCACTTTTTAGAAGAAGCAAATACTGATTTGGAAAAAGAAGTTTTAGGTTTTACCGATGATGCTGTGGATGCTTTTAAGAATTATTCTTGGCCGGGGAATTTAAGAGAGCTAAAAAATATGGTTAAGCGTGCGGTGCTGTTAACTCAGGATAAATTGATTCCTATGAAGGTCTTACCGCATGAAATTGCTACAGCTGAAAAGGATGAGGAAGACTACGGACTTTTCAAAAATAAGAATGAAGAAAAAATGATTCTTGAAGCTTTAGAGAAAACCGCAGGAAACAAAAGTAAAGCGGCAAGAATGTTATCGATAGATCGAAAAACGCTTTACAACAAATTAAAACAGTATGATATTAAGCTGTAATCTCGGTTTCTAAAGATTGGACTAATATCTCTAACTGATTAATTAGCTGATTTACTTCAGCAACTGTAGTTTCTTGTTTACGCTCTAGCTTTTCTAGAATTGTAATTAAGTGAAGAACTTTCATTTGCCTGATCATGGGTAGCATTTTATGTGCAATTTGCCCGATAGCTTCCAGATTTTGTTCTTTATTATGATGCTTCAGTTTTTCAATACTTTCTTCTGAACTTTCTATAAACGCTTTGATGATAACTAACATCGCTTCTTTATCTTCTCCTGAAAACATATAGATATCCTCTAAATTATACAATTCAGTTTCGTTAGAACTTGAATCGTATTTGCTTTCAGCTGAAACATGTCTGTCGGTCAGGCTGAGATCAAATATCTCGCTGATCTTCATTAAAAGATCTTTTGCTTTAAAAGGTTTAGTCAGTTTTGCGGTAAAACCGGTGAGTTTGTATACTTCATCTTTCATATCGGTGCGACCGGATAAAGCGATAATTGGGATTTTTTTCAGTCTCTCATCTTTTTTAATGTTGTTCATTAACTGAAATCCGTCCATGATAGGCATTTGGATATCGGTGAGAATTAGATCGTATTGATTTTTGTTTAAAAGCGCCAAGGCTTTTTTTCCGTTTTCTGCGGTATCAAACTTCAATTGATGACTTTTTAGAAATTCTAAAGTTAGTGCTAGTTGTGCCGGCTCATCGTCCACTACCAAAACCTTTTTATTTCCGAAGTCAATATCCTGTGTTTTGGGAGTAGGCTCTATTTGTTTATTATTGGCATCCTTCTTCTTCAATTCTTTTACAGGAATGCTTACTGTAAATTCGCTTCCTTTGCCTTGGTCACTCTGCAGTTCAATTTTTCCTTTTAGAAGCGACGTAAGGCTTTTTGTGATGGTAAGGCCAAGACCGCTGCCGCCATATTTTTTTTCGATTCCGCTATTTTCCTGGCTAAATTCTTCAAATATTACTTCTTGTTTCGCTTTGGAAATCCCAATTCCCGTATCCTTTACTTTTATAATTAACCAGGAAGAGTTTTTAGCTTTTTTCTGAATAGCTCCTGTTACTAGAATTTCACCTTTTTCAGTAAATTTAATGGCATTGGTTACAAGGTTGGCAATAATTTGTTTGATCCTGAAAGGATCGCTGGAAAATTGCGCATCTGCCTCTTCAGAAACTTCAATTTTTATTTCAAGATCATTATTTTGTTTTGCCGGAATATTGTTTTGTACCGTGTCGGTAATTAAATTTCTAGGATTAAATGGTAAGTTTTCAACCAGCATTTTGCCGGCTTCCAGTTTCGATAAATCCAGTAAATCATTTACCAGATGAAGAATAAATTCAGATGATTTATTGATCTGTCTCAAATAATGTTGTTGCTTACTGGCAAGTTGGGTTTTGTCCAACAAATCAGAATAGCCAATTACCGTATTTAAAGGCGAACGAAGATCGTGGGTAATGGCTGCCATTAATTGCTCTCTCCTTTTTAATAATGTTTCTGCAAAGTTTTTCGCTTCTTCTAATTCTATTCGATATTGCTGGCTGCGGCGTACATCTCGTATAATTAGCATCAAGAATAATAGAATTACGATCACGCACACACTCCCCGAAATCATTATAATGCTTACAGTGTCTTCTAAAGTTTGCTGTGCTTTTTCTGTTCGTTCTATAGACGCTTCACGTTCATCTTGTTCTATATTGGCAAGAATTTTTCTTAATTGCTGATTAAGAACCATGTCGTTATCCAACAGATCGTTTTCTTTTTCAAATACCGAGTTTCTAAATCGAATATTAGCTTTTTGAAAGTCGTTTAATACTTTTTTTACTGCGCTAACTAACGAATCTGCTGTCTGATTGGTAAGCGACTTAGCGTTATCTTCTTTGGCATATTCCAGCCATTTTACTAATACCTTTTTTTGATAAGGCTCCAGATCATTAAAACGATCCTCGTAACCTTGATTGGCTTCAAAATTTTCGTTTACGCGGTTAAGTTCTTCCATTACCTGCTTATAGTAATTGGTGTTTCTTTCCTGCTCGCGTAATTTTAGTAGTGCTCCCAGATTTTCTGTTTTTAAATCCAGAAGTTTATAAATGCTGTCTAACTCGGTATGCAGATTGTTTTCGTCGTATTCTTGATCTAATTCAATCAAGTTTAATTTAATAGAATCTAATTGTTGTTGGTAGAGTTTTATATCTTCTTTAGTGCCAGTTTGAATTAGACGTCGACTAACATTTTCAGTTTCATAAAGATCGCTTGTGATTTCGCTTACCAAAAATAATTGGGCATTATTATTACTGTTGCTTTGCGCCATGTTGCTAAACATGACAACGCGATTGTAAATAAACCAGACCGCTACAACCACTAAAATTGCGATAAGAACGTAGCCCGTAACTACTTTTAAGGTTATAGATCTTTTGGTGTTTTGCATATCTTTTTCAAACACTTCAAAAATACAGGATTTAAATCAATTGCAATGATAGCAGTAAATCAAAAAAAGCGTTTTACATTTGCAGCGATCTCATAAGGGGTGCCTAACGGGCTGAGATTATACCCAATGAACCTGGGCAGGTAATGCTGCCAAGGGATAAAGTGCTAAAAAAGCGCTAGTACTCCTGGATATGCTCTAAAAATCTATTTGAGTAATTCAGGATTTATTTTTTTTAACCAAATTTTTAAATGGAATAATGGCCCCTTTTATTCGTAAATCATTGTTACGAATGAAAAATATATTATTCAGTAGTTTAATTATGCTTTTTAGTATGTCTGCTTTTGCGCAGCAATATGAGCTAAAAGGTATAGTAAGTCGAAAAGGAGAACCCTTAAACGGAGTAACAGTTTATGTTTCTGAAGAAAAAGAAGGTACACAAACCAATGATGTAGGGGAGTATCGACTTGTTTTGCCAGAAGGAGATTATACTATCGATTTTGTCTTCGGAAATAGAAAATCCTTCGAAGTAAACCTTACTGAAGATCAAACATTAGATGTAGATTTTGGTGATGCTGAAGAGGTTTTAGGGGAAGTGTTTTTACGTTCTATTCGTGTAGATGCAGATTCTCCAATCACTTTTAGTAATCTTTCCAATGAAGAAATAGAAAGTAGAAATTTAGGGCAGGATATTCCCGTTTTAATGAATTATCTACCATCTGTAGTAACTACTACCGATGCCGGTAATGGTGTTGGTTATACCGGGATTCGAGTGCGTGGTAGTGATGCTACGCGTACAAATGTGACCATAAATGGAGTGCCATATAACGATGCTGAAAGTCAGGGTACTTTTTGGGTAAATCTGGGAGATTTTGCTTCTTCTACAGAGAATATTCAGTTGCAACGTGGAGTAGGAACTTCTACAAATGGAGCTGGTGCTTTTGGTGCCAGTATCAATATTTTAACCGATAGGTATAGTGAAGAAGCATCTGCAGAGGTTGCCAATAGTTATGGATCTTTTAATACCCATAAACATACGGCTAAATTTAATACAGGTCTTTTTAATGAGCACTGGGATTTCTCAGGAAGGGCTTCATTAATTAAAAGTGACGGGTATATTGATCGAGCAGATTCTGAATTAAAATCTTATTTTTTGCAAGGCGCTTATGTAGAAGATAATACGTTAATTAAAGCTTTGGTTTTTGGAGGGAAAGAAAAAACCTATCAAGCTTGGTACGGAATTGATGCTGAAACTTTAGAAAATGATCGTACCTATAATCCAGCAGGACAATACACCGATGAAGATGGGAATAATCAATTCTATGATAATCAAACCGATAATTATCAACAAGATCATTATCAGTTACTATGGAATCAGACCTTCAATAATAATTGGTCATCTAACTTAGCATTGCATTATACCTACGGAAGAGGGTATTATGAAGAATACGAGGAAGACGCCGATTTAAATTTCTATGGATTATCTAATTTTAGCGCTGATGGAGAAGAAGTAACTACATCAGATCTTGTAAATACCAGCTGGTTGGATAACCATTTTTATGGAACCACCTTTAGTTTGAATTATAAGAATAGTAAAATAGATGCTATTTTAGGAGGAGGCTGGAATCGTTATGACGGAGATCATTTTGGTGAAGTAATTTACACACGTTTTGCTCAGAATAATGATCCATTTGAGCCTTTCTATCTGAACAATGCTATCAAAACTGATTTCAATGTTTACACTAAAGCAACAATATCTTTGACAGAATCTTTAGCAGTTTATGGAGATTTACAATTACGAACTATAAATTATGAAGCAGAGGGGCCAACAGAAAAACTTGATCAGTTTATTGTAGATGATCACTTTTCTTTCTTCAATCCAAAATTTGGATTTACTTACCGGTTCAATAGAGCACATCAATTATATGGATCTTTTGCGAGAGCACATCGTGAACCCGTTAGAGTAGATTACGAAAATGCCATAATTAACGATAGATCGCAGCCAAAAGAGGAAGCCTTAAACGATTTTGAGTTTGGGTGGCGTTTTAATACTGCTGCAACCCAAATAAACGCTAATCTTTATTTTATGGATTATCAGGATCAATTAGTGCTTACCGGTCAAATCGATGACGAAGGTGCTGCAATTAGGGAGAATAGTGGTGAGAGTTATCGATTGGGTTTAGAGATCGACGCAACTTTTAGAATAACAGATTTTTTAACAGTAAGACCAAATATTGCTTTAAGTAGAAATAAAAATATAGATTTTGTAAGTACGATAGATGGAGAGCAGGTAAACTTAGGCGATACCGATATTTCATTTTCTCCTTCTATTGTAGGCGGGAATATGATACAGGTGAATCCTTTTAAGAATTTCCAGGTGAACTGGTTAACAAAGTATGTGGGCAAGCAGTATATGAGTAATATTGAAGCAGAAAGTTCAGAGTTGGATGATTATCTTGTAAACGACTTAAATATTCAGTACACCTGGAATAATGCACCATTTTTTAAGGAAATTCTGTTTACTGGTTTAGTAAATAATATTTTTGATGAGCAATATGTTTCGAACGGCTATTATGATGGAGGCTATGTTGGTTATTATCCCCAAGCAGGAATAAATTTTTTAACCGGTATCACGCTTAAATTTTAAAGAAGATTCGATTTGTTTTAGTTCTAATGCCTGAGATTTGATAAAATTTCAGGCATTTTTTATTATAACTAATTTATCAATTTCTATAGAAAAGCAACTGCTGCTTTAAGTAGCTTTTAAAGAATCTCAATTAGAGATTGTAATTGTATTGCCTCGTTTCTCTACGCGATAAGGCTTCATGGCATATTCACCGTTGCCTTTTACCTGTTCACCGCTTATTATGTTATACACATTGCCTTCGCAACTACAAGTTGCTTCAATCCCGTTCATTTCCATTGCAGAACAATCATTGGGTGCGTGGTTTGGATCACTTAATTCGTAGGCTAGAAAAAGATCGTTGTTTACATTATAAATAACCACACCTTTAATCCCGATGCCTTCATTGTAAATAGCGATTTGATTTCCCGGAAAATTTAGTTGATTGTACTGCGGTAAGTCTAGATTTATGTTGAAGCCAAAATTGATGTTGACTAAATTTGGATTATTATTAAGGTTGTCGTCGCTAGAAGAACAGCCTGTTAATAAAACCAATAGCAAATTAAAAAATAAAAAACCCTTCATTCAATTTCTTTTTTATCGCAAATGTAAATTTGTTATATTTGTTAGAATCAATCCCATTATAGGTGGGATTTTTTTATTATAAAATATTAATCTAATGAAAATGCAGCTTAGAATATTCAAGTTCGCAGTCAGACCGCGATACTTGGCAATTTACAATTAGTGATAATCTTTTTATACACTATACCTGGTTAAGGTCATTAGATTTAAAACAATCATTAAAAACATATTATTTTTTGGAAACAGGCCTCTTTACCAAGGCCCTTTACCAATTATAAAAACGACGAAGTTATGAGTAAAGTATCTTATTACACTGCGGAAGGACTAAAAAAGTTGAGAGAAGAATTAAATCATCTTAAAGATGTAGAACGTCCAAGAGCTTCTGAAGCTATTGCTGAAGCTAGAGATAAAGGAGATTTGAGTGAGAATGCAGAATATGATGCGGCAAAAGAAGCGCAGGGGCTTTTAGAAATGAAGATTTCAAAACTGGAAGAAGTTGTTGCAAATGCACGAGTAATAGACGAATCTCAATTAGATACCTCTAAGGTTTTGATTCACTCCCACGTGAGAATTAAAAATCAAAATAACGGAGCAGAAGTAAAATATAAGTTGGTTGCACAAAGCGAAGCCGATTTAAAATCCGGTAAAATTTCTGTAGATTCTCCTATCGGAAAAGGCCTTTTGGGTAAAAAAGTAGGTGAGGTAGCCGATATTGCTGTGCCAAACGGTGTAATGAAGTTTGAAGTACTTGAAATCTGGAGAGAATAATAAAATATATTTAAGAGTTCAAAAAATCCTTTTCTAAGTCTTTTAACTAAGATTGAAGAAAAGGATTTTTATTTTTAAACTACCTAATTAAAAACCAAATCGATATGTCTACGTTATTTACAAAAATAGTTCATGGGGAAATTCCTGCTTACAAAGTAGCAGAGGATAGTCAGTTTCTAGCTTTTCTTGATGTTCGGCCGAATGCTAAAGGTCATACCCTTTGTATTCCTAAAAAAGAAGTCGATTATATTTTTGATATGGATGAACAAATGTATATGGAGCTTATGCGTTTTTCAAGAAAAGTCGCGTTGGCTTTAGAAAAAACGGTAGAATGCAAAAGAGTAGGTGTCGCCGTTGTAGGATTGGAGGTTCCTCATGTTCATGTACATTTAATTCCGTTAAATAACATGGGGGATATGAATTTTGCAAACCATCACGAAATGAGTGAAGAAGAGCTTCAGAAACTCGCATCATCAATTCATGTAAACCTATAAGAGCTTTTATCTTTGTTTAAACTTGAATTAAAATTAAGAATAGATTGGAGCGATCTGGATATGTATCGCCATGTAAATAATCTCAGCTTTATGCGTTTTATGCAATCTGGCAGGGTGAATCTTTGGGAAGCTACCGGATTGCATAAAATGTATACCGATAGTAAAAAAGGTGCAATGTTAGTTTCTACGCATTGCGATTTTAAAAACGCATTATACTACCCGGGAAATGTTCTTGTGAAAACAAGAATCACTGAAATGGGCACTAAAAGTTTTAAAATAGAACATCATATTTTAAACGAGAAACAAGAAATTTGTGCAATAGGTAAAGATGTAGCTGTGTTTTATAATTTCAACGAGAAACAAACAAATGCAATACCAGAAAGTCTAAGGAATATCTTAGATCGATATTAGGTTTTTTTAAGCATAATTTCAAAAGTAGTTCCTTCGCCAATTTCACTTTTTGCTACTCGAATACGCCCGTCGTGATATTCTTCTACAATTCGTTTCGCCAAAGACAGACCCAATCCCCATCCTCGTTTTTTGGTGGTTTGTCCTGGTTCAAAAATTACTTTGAAGCGATTTTTGTCGATTCCCTTTCCAGTATCATGTATATAAACAAAAACCTGTTTTTCATTTTGTCTAATTTCAAGAGAAAGTTTTCCTTTTCCTCGCATTGCGTCAATAGCATTTTTTACTAAATTTTCTATCGTCCAGCTGTAAAGTTGCGTGTTTAAGTTAACTTTTATTTCTTCTCTCGGTACTATGAGGTTAAAATCGATAAGTTTAGAACTTCTGGATTGTAAATATCGATAGCTCTCTCGGGTGGCTTCTACAAGATCGGTTTCTTCTAATAAAGGAGCAGAACCAATTTTAGAAAAGCGTTCGGTAATTGTTTGTAAGCGGGTTATGTCTTTTTCGATTTCAGTAATATAAACTTCGTTTACATTTTCTTGTTTCAGAATTTCTGTCCATCCTATTAGAGAACTTAATGGCGTACCAATTTGATGTGCAGTTTCTTTTGCCATTCCTGCCCACAATTTATTTTGTTCACTGTTTTTTGTGGTAGTATAGAAAAAATAAATTACTCCTATAATTAGAAAACCAATGGTTACCAATCCTAGTGGATAGTACTTAAGACTATTTAGAACAGGAGAATTTCCGTAGAAAACCAAATGAGTCCTAAACCTGTCTAAATGCATAATTATAGGCTCGTTTTCAGCTCTTAGTCGATTAAGGTAGTTTTCAGCTTTTTCAGGAGTATCGATTTTTTCAGGATCGATATAATGGGTAGAAACTATATTTCCTTCTTCGTCTGTTTGTATTGTTGGAATACTGGTGTTGCTATTTAAAACATTTAAGATAAGCGGACTCAAATTTTCGTTGCTGCTAGCGCGATCCAGTTCCAATAGCGCTTCAGACCAAATGCTCATTTTTGTGCGCTCTTCATCTTTAAGCCGGTTAAAAAAGATGGTCGTATTCCACAAGACTAAAATAATTACAGCGAGACCTGCAAATATGATAAACCAGCGATTAAACTTTCGTTCGTCATTAAAATTCATAAAGAGTTCCTCTTCATTTTAAAAGCGGTTAAAGATAAGCGTTTTAATATGAATATTATTGTGAAGACATGCTTTAAATTCCTTATCCTAATTATTACCTTTGTGAAAAATCAAAGCATGTTAAGTATAGATTCTAAGGAATCACCTTCTGGCGCCCTTTACAGATATTTGAGTGGAGCGGTAGGGCCAAGGCCTATTGCATTTGCAAGTACGTTAGATGCTGAGGGACGACCAAATTTGGCTCCTTTTAGTTTCTTTAATGTGTTTAGTGCTAATCCTCCAATATTGGTGTTTTCACCCGTAAGACGAGGTAAAGATGGTAGCCTGAAACATACATTTTTAAATCTGCAGGTTGTTAAGGAATGTGTAATCAATATTGTAGATTACAAAATGGTACAGCAAATGTCTTTAAGTAGTACAGATTATGCTAAAGGTGTAAACGAATTTGAAAAATCTGGGCTTACCATGCAGCAATCAGATTTGGTGAAGCCATTTAGGGTCGCAGAATCTCCGGTTCAGTTTGAATGTAAAGTAAACGAAATTATAGAACTTGGAGATGAAGGCGGAGCAGGAAATTTGGTAATATGTGAAATTTTAAAAACACATATTAAAGAAGAAATTCTGGACGAAGATGGTTATATCGACCAGGTAAAGATCGATCAGGTTGCTCGAATGGGCGGAAATTGGTATACTCGTGCCAAAGATGGGATGTTCGAAGTACCAAAACCAATCGCCAATTTAGGGATTGGAGTAGATGCAATTCCGCAGGGAATTAGAGAAAGTAATATCTTAACAGGAAATGATCTTGGTAAATTAGGAAATGTAGAAAATCTGCCTACTTTAGAAGAGTCGAAATTATATGTTTCTGAAGATGATTTATTTACAGAGATTATTGCAGCAAAAGAAACAGAAGCAATTCATAAACAGGCGCAATTATTGCTGGAAAAAGGAATGGTAATAGAGGCGTGGAAATTATTACTAGCAAATTTTTAAACGAAGATGGAAGTACAAGGAAAGATTAAATTAATCGGAGATACCAAAACTTTTGGTAATAACGGATTTAGAAAAAGAGAATTAGTTGTCACTACAGAAGAGCAATATCCACAGCATTTAATGATTGAGTTTGTTCAGGATAAAACAGATCTTTTAAACAGTTATCAGGTAGGGCAGCCTGTTAAAGTTGGTATTAACCTTCGTGGTAGAGAATGGGTAAGCCCACAGGGGGAAACCAAATATTTTAATTCTATCCAGGGATGGAGAATTGAAAATCTACAACCATCACAACCGGGTGGTCAAAACGTGCCGCCACCGGCAGATCAATTTGAGCCTGCACAAGATTTTAAAGACGAAGATTACGACGATCTTCCTTTCTAAATATTAGCACAATTTTTTGTAAAAGCTTAGTATGCACTTAACGTACTAAGCTTTTTTGTTTTTGTAATTTTCTGAAAACTAACCCCCCTAAACGTGCAAATTCTAAAACCATACGATCCATTTCCTAATGTAGCTTACGCTTCAGATGACGGATTGCTTGCCATTGGCGGGTCGCTAACAGAAGACCGCTTAATAGAAGCTTATTCTAAAGGAATTTTCCCTTGGTATGATGATTCTCAGCCGATTTTGTGGTGGTGTCCAGATCCCAGGATGGTTTTATTTCCGCAGAAATTAAAAGTTTCAAAAAGCATGAAACAATTGCTGAAGAAAGAAGCTTTTAAAGTGACTTATAATGAAGCTTTTGAAACGATCATAGATAATTGTGCTCAAATAAGTAGAAAGGGGCAGCAAGGAACCTGGATTACGCCAGAGATGAAACGAGCATATTCTGGTTTGCATCAAAAAGGAATTGCACAGTCTGTTGAGGTTTGGGAGAATGGCGAAATTGTAGGAGGTTTGTATGGGATTTATCTAAAACATAAAAAAGTGTTTTGCGGGGAAAGTATGTTTGCTAAAGTAAGTAATGCTTCAAAATATGGTTTTATAAATTTAGTAAGGAAACTTCAGGAGAAAGGAGTAGAACTTATAGACTGCCAGGTTTATACTGCTCATTTAGAAAGCCTTGGTGCTGAGGAAATTTCTAGAAACGAGTTTTTGAATTTTTTGAAATAAAAGGCGGTTGTTTCATTTATGATATTAATCAAAAAATAGATGAAAAAAATCACTAATTTTACTATTGGCCTTTATTGTATTTGTTTCTTCCAATTGCTGGGCTTAAACGGCTGCCATTTATTGCGAAAGTTGTTTTACTTCTTTATATCGAAAACAAGAAACTTCGTGATCGTTAACCATTCCGGTGGCTTGCATAAAAGCATACATCACGGTAGAACCAACAAATTTGAATCCTCTTTTTTTAAGGTCTTTACTTAACTTATCGCTAATTTCTGTAGTGGCAGGTGCCTCTTTATAATTTTCAACTTTATTTTGGATTGGTTTATGGTTTACAAAGCTCCAGATATAGTGATCAAAACTACCAAACTCTTCTTGAAGTTTTATAAAATGCTGTGCATTGGAAACCGCGCTTCTTACTTTTAATTTGTTCCGAATAATCCCCGAATTTTTAAGTAACTGCTGGATTTTATCTTCAGAATAATCAGCGATTTTTTTATAATCGAAATTATCAAAAGCTTCCCTAAAGTTTTCTCGCTTTCGTAAAATAGTGATCCAGCTTAAACCAGCCTGAAAAGTTTCCAAAATCAAAAACTCAAATAACTTTTGTTCATCGTGTACCGGTACACCCCATTCTTCATCATGATAATCTTCATATAAATTGTCACCTAAACACCAGCCACATCTATGTTTTTCAGTCATAAATTATTTTAAGGTTTAAATTGATAAGTAATTGTACCGGGTTGATCATCTCTGCCAGAAAGCTTGCTAAAAACTGCTTCAGAAGCATATAATAAAGCATTTTCTACAAGACATTTATTATCTGTAGAAGAACTAGCTTCGTTAAAAGAGGTTGATTTTACCCTGCCAGATTCATCTACTTTTATATTAATTACAATTTTTCCTGAAAGACTACACGTATAAATTGGGTTGGGAATGTTTACAGCCGTTCTACCTTTAAGATTAAAGGAAATAGAACTGTTTTTTAAACTACCAGATTTGCTGGAAATTTTGGAGGTCGAATTATTTCCATCAGACTGTTGCTTTTCTCTGCTTCCCGAGTTTTTAAGGGTATAACTGCCAGATGTAGCAGTTTCACTATTTTTTGATGTCGCCTGCTGTAAAGCAGAATTTTTCTCAAAAATAGCATTTAATTCTTTGTTGAAATTGGATGATCTTGCTTCCTGATTTTGATTAAAAGCGCGATGTGTTTGTGTTTTACTACTTGTAATTTCTTGCTTTTGATCGTCTTCAGGTTCCTTTTTTTCAGTCTTTAAAGCTTCAGTAACAGCGCTTAGGTCTACCAAAAATTCCTGGTTTTTCTGAGAGCTATTTTCTAAATGCCAATTAAAAAGCAATAACAAAAGCACCATAAATATTAGAATGGTTAAAAGCAGTGCCTTATGTTTTTCAAAAAATGGCATCAATATATACGTCTTACAATTTTTTTGGTGAAGTTAGTATCTTTCAAACTTATAATCAATAAAACACTTTGATGTTTTAGCATCAAATCTTACTTGCTTTTTTACTGAGTAATGCTGCAGAATGTATTCCAAAATTTGAATATGTAAAAAAAAAATGCAACCATATCGATATTTAAGTATCTTAGCTTTATAAACATCAATCAAATGAGAACTAGATTATTATCCTTGCTTTTTTTATGCACAAGCTTTTTTATTTCAGCACAAGAAACTGAAGAATCAATTGATCTTACAAAACAAGAGTTAAAATTAAATTTAGGAATGGCCGTAGCAGGGATTCCAGAAGTAAGTTACGAGTATTTTTTAGAAGATAATAGCAGTATAGGTTTATCTATAGGAGTAGGCTTAGACGAGCCCGAAGATTTGTCGCTACGTTTTATAGCTACGCCTTATTACCGGCTTTTCTTTGGAAAAAAGAAAAACGCAGGTTTTTTTATAGAAGCTAATGCTGCAATAGCTTCCTATCATGATTATTATAATGAGTATACCTATAATTACGATGATGACGGTTACTATTATGAAGAACAAACTAATATTTATGATGAAAAAACGACCAATTTTGGTTTAGGGGCTGCAGTTGGTTTTAAACTGTTAACTCGTAACAATTATATTGGTGAAATTTATGCCGGTGCCGGTAGGCTTTTTGGCGATAGCAACGATTTTGAAGTTTATCCTAGGCTTGGCGTTTCTATAGGCAAACGTTTCTAGGAATTTGAAATGGGCCTTGGTAATTGTTTTTCAAAATCATCAAGGCTTAAACTATTTTTTACGCTAAAATCACCAATTTTAGTTCTTCTTAATGCGGAAAGATGTGCGCCGCTATCAAGTTTTTTACCAAAATCGTGGGCAAGACTTCTTATATAAGTTCCTTTGCTGCAAACTACCCTGAAGTTAATATTTGGAAAATCTGAAGCATTAATTTCAAATTCTTGGATACTTATTCTTCTAGATTTTATTTCAACTTTTTCGCCTTTTCGAGCATATTCGTAAAGTCGTTTTCCGTCTTTTTTTAATGCGGAAAATACCGGCGGATATTGTTCAATGTCTCCAATAAAGCTTTTGGTAGTTTCGGTTATATTTTCTTTAGAAATATGGTCTGTCGGGAAAGTTTCGTCGATTTCAGTTTCCAGATCATAAGAAGGCGTTGTTGCACCTAATTTAAATGAGCCGGTGTATTCTTTAATTTGTCCCTGTAGTTCTGGTATTCTTTTGGTGAATTTCCCGGTGCAAATAATTAGAAGCCCGGTTGCCAAGGGATCTAAAGTTCCGGCATGGCCAACTTTAATCTTTTTAATATCGCAGCTTTTACGAATCATCCACCGTACTTTATTCACAAGCTGAAATGAGGTCCAGTTTAATGGTTTGTCGAAAAGTAAGATTTGTCCTGCTTTAAATTCTTCAGCAGTAATTATAGGATGATCCATAGATTAAAATCTGTTTAGGGCTTCAAACTTAAATACAAATTTAGGATCGAAAGCAATAATTTCAGTTTTTGTTGAAATTTCTATTTAGATCTTCAGCAATAAATTCAGAATGAGTTATGCAAAATAGCCAAAGCCAATAGCGATAATTCCTACGATAAAACAGTAAATAGAGAAATAAGAGAGTTTGCTCTTTTTTACCAGAGAAATCATCCAGGTACAGGCAACAAGACCAGATAAGAAGGCGGCAACAAAACCAATAATTAAATGGGAACCACCAACAGATTCTTCAGTAATATTCCCATCCATTAAATCTTTGGCTATTTTTCCAAAAATCAATGGCACTACCATTAAAAATGAAAAACGAGCTGCTTTGGTTTTGTCGTTTCCTAAAAGAACTGAAGTTGAGATTGTAGAACCGCTTCGTGAAATCCCCGGTAACATGGCGATAGCCTGTGAAACACCAATCACGAAGGCATTCATAAAACTTACCGGTTTACCTGTATCTTTTGCTTTATCAGCAAGCCAGAGTAAAAGTGCGGTAATAATTAGCATAAAGCCCACAAAAACAACACTGCCACCAAAAAGTTCTTCTAAATAATCTTCAAAAAAGACACCGATTAGCGCAGCCGGAATCATAGAGATAATAATCTTGGCTGAAAACTGCGTTTCCTCGTTCCATTTAAACTGAAAAAGTCCTTTAAAAATGTCGAATATGTCTTTTCTAAAAACAACGATCGTACTTAAGCCCGTCGCAAAATGTAAGACTACGGTAAACATCATAGATTCTTCTGGCAAACTACTGTCACCTAAAATGGCTTTTCCTAATTCTAAATGTCCGCTAGAAGAAACGGGTAAAAATTCAGTTAATCCCTGAATAATTCCCAGGATAATGGCGTCTAAAGTATCCAATTTCTATTTTTTGTTTGGGTTTACTAAAATAGCGAAAACCTGAATCCCAAAACCAATTAAAACGATAGTTGGGGCAAGGCGAATACGCTGAAAATTATAAACAGCTTCATTAAATTCGTTAGGATCGTCGCTACCACCGCCTGCCATCAAAATAAATCCTAAAGCGATTACCGCCAGACCGATAAACATGAATTTGTAATTCTTTTTACCAAATACAAAATTTTTGTCTTGTTGTTGGGGTTTGGTGTTATTGCTCATCTATTGTAATTTTAACTTTAGTAATAAAGCTCATCTGTTTGTAAATTTAAAAATCTTGTGGTGGCGAAAAAGGTACTTAGCCAGGTTATTACGATACCTGTTACAAAAACACCACCAAATAAGGCTAATATAAGTTTTTTGTCGGCCAGTAAATTTAACTCAGCAAAACTATCGTTTAGATAATAAATTACAGCAGCCATTCCTATAAGTGCTACCAAAGCGCCAATCATTCCTAGCTTTACGCTTTTCCAAATAAATGGGCGGCGTATAAAACCTTTGGTAGCGCCAACCATTTGCATGGTTTTTATTGTAAAACGTTTAGAGTACACCGATAATCTTATCGAGCTGTTGATAAGTAGAACCGCAATAAAAGTGAACAATGCACTAACGATTAAAACCCAGAAGCTTATCTTTTTAAGATTGTTATTCAGTAAAGAAATTAATGGCTTGTCGTAAGAAACTTCATCTACGGCGCTATTTTCTGAGAGTTGAGCTGCAATTTCTTCAACCCTTTCCGAAGAAACAAAGTCGGCATTCATATAAACATCAATAGAATTTTGAAGTGGATTGTAATCCAAAAATTCCATAAAATCTTCCCCAATAGCTTCTTTTGTTTGTTCAGCAGCTTCTTCTTTAGATACAAAAGTTACCGATTTTGTATAAGAAGCGGTATCTAAACTTTTGGTTAGTTTCTGCATCGCTTCCTCTTTGGCGCCATCATTAAAATAAACCGTCAAAGCAATTTGCTCTTTAAAATGATCTGCTACTTTTTTGGTGTTTAATACCAATAAACCCAGCATTCCCAGTAAGAAAAGTACTAACGCGATACTTAGAACTACAGAGAAATAGGATGAAATCAAACGGCGCTTTTGATATCTTTCAAAAGATGTGCTCATAAACAGCTATCAATTTTTTGTAAAAATAATAAAGTAAACGGTTCCAAGACTTTCTTAACGCCCAAACTTTATTAATTATTCTGATAAGTGTAAATTTGAAAGAATAAGATTCATATTGTGTGAAAATGCTATTAAATTTTTTAGCTCAAAACTCGAATAAAAGAAAATTGAAACTATGAGAATTCTTGTATACGGCACTGGTGGTGTTGGCGGTTATTTTGGAGGTCGTCTGGCACAGGCGAGCCACGACGTTACTTTTATTGCCAAGAACGAAAGTTTAAAAGCGATTAGGGAAAACGGACTTGTCGTTAAGAGTGTAAATGGTGATTTTACGGTACATCCTGCAAAAGTAACCGATGATATTAGTGAAGTTGAAACGCCAGAATTGGTAATTTTAGGTTTGAAATCCTGGCAAATAAAAGATGCTGCAAAACAACTAAAATCGATTATTACTGAAGAAACTATGGTATTGCCGCTGCAAAATGGTGCCGATAATATGGAAAAACTTCAGGAAATATTGCCTAAAAGGAATGTTTTGGCTGGTTTTTGCCGAATTTATAGTAAAAAAGAAGCGCCGGGAGTAATTAATCATTTTCAGTTTGATCCTGAAATTATTTTCGGAGAATTGGATAACGAAAAATCAGATCGGGTTTTAAAATTGAAGGAGATTTTCAATAATTCTGGCTTTAAAGGAATTGTTCCAGATGATATTTATAAAGCGATCTGGAAAAAGTTCAGTTTTATTGCTACCGTTAGCGGCTTGGGTGGATTAACCCGGGTGAGTATAGGAGAAATGTGGCAAGATGATTATTTGCAAGATGTTTTAAAGAAAACTGGCCTTGAAATTCAAGCCATCGCACAAGCAAAGGGAGTTAATTTTGATGATGAAGATATAGCAAAGCTATTTCAGTTTATCGGAAAGCAAGGAGAAACAGCTACTGCTTCAACGCAACGTGATATTATGGCCGGGCGGCCTTCAGAATTGGAGAACTTTAATGGTTATATCGTAAAACAGGGTAAGAAATTAGGAATCGAAACTCCGGTAAACGAATTTATTTATCGGGCGTTGTTGCCAATGGAGAAGGAAGCGAGGAATTAGAATTAAGAGTTTGGAGTTCTTCGCTGTTAGAAGTTAGAATGGAGATGCTAAAAATTAGACTAGAACTGTTGAATTTTAAATGCTGAATATTGAATTTAGAATGATTTGGTTGTCTGTCTTACTGAACTTGATTCAGCATCTTAACCCGAATTTCCAAATAATAAAATCTGAGAGACGGCAACTAATAAAATAACTGCTGCAAACCATCTAAACCTATTTCTATTCTTAATTGCTGCAACTGGTTTAAAATTGTAAATTTGCAGCCATTGTTAACAATTGATAATTACGGAATTTAGGAAATTACCTTAGGGAAAGGCCATAAAACTTTTATTAGAAGATTTTTTATTGCGAGGCTAGCCTTAAGTAATTAATCTCGATTATCGAGTTCCGATTAAAATATAGTCCGTTTAAGGACGTTCAGAAATACATAGAAATGAACTACAACTTCAACGAAATTGAAGCCAAATGGCAAAAATATTGGGCCGAGAACCAAACTTTTAAAGCATCAAACTCCTCAGAAAAACCTAAATATTACGTACTCGATATGTTTCCTTATCCTTCGGGAGCCGGTTTACATGTTGGGCATCCGCTAGGGTATATTGCGAGTGATATTTATGCGCGTTACAAACGCCATAAAGGTTTTAATGTGTTACATCCACAGGGTTATGATAGTTTTGGACTTCCGGCCGAGCAATATGCGATTCAAACCGGGCAGCATCCTGCAATTACCACTAAAGAGAACATTGCAAGATATCGTGAGCAGTTAGATAAAATTGGGTTTAGTTTCGATTGGAGTAGAGAAGTGCGTACCAGTAATCCGGAATATTACAAATGGACGCAATGGATTTTTAGTGAGTTGTTCGAATCTTGGTACGATTTAGAAGCTAATAAGTCAAGAGCGATTTCTGAATTGGAAGCAATTTTTGCTGCGGAAGGAAATACTCGTGTAAAAGCAGCTTGCGACGATGCTATTGAAGATTTTTCAGCGGAAGGATGGAATAAATTATATTCCGAAGAGAAACAACGAATTTTACTGAAATACAGACTGACCTATCTTGCTGAAACAGAAGTGAACTGGTGTCCGCAACTGGGAACGGTGTTGGCAAACGACGAGATTATAAACGGAGTTTCAGAACGTGGTGGCTATCCGGTGATTCGTAAAAAGATGACGCAATGGAGCATGCGAATTTCGGCTTTTGCAGAGCGCCTGCTTCAAGGTCTCGACAATATCGATTGGACTGAAAGTTTAAAGGAAAGTCAGCGTAACTGGATCGGAAAATCAGTTGGGGCGCATGTAGATTTCAAAATTCAAAATTCAGAATTCAAAATTGGTGTGTTCACCACCCGTCCTGATACGATTTTTGGTGTGACTTTTATGACGCTTGCGCCAGAACACGAATTGGTAAAAGAAATTACTACCGATGCACAACGTGAAGAAGTAGAAGCCTATATCGAAGCGACCGCAAAGCGTAGCGAGCGTGAGCGAATGGCCGATGTAAAAACTATATCAGGAGCATTTACCGGGGCTTATGCCGAGCATCCATTTACCAAAGAACCAGTGCCAATTTGGATTGGGGATTATGTGTTGGCAGGCTACGGAACCGGTGCAGTAATGGCTGTGCCATGTGGCGACCAGCGTGATTATGATTTTGCCAAGCATTTTGAAATTCCGATTAAAGATATTTTTGAAAACGCCGATATTTCTGAAGAAGCTCATAGCGGTAAAGAAGGAACGGTAATCGCTAATTCCGATTTTTTAAGCGGATTAGCATATAAAGAAGCACTACAAAAATCGATTCTTAAGTTAGAAGAAATAGGAGCAGGCTACGGAAAAACCAATTATCGATTACGAGATGCCGTATTTTCGCGCCAGCGGTATTGGGGAGAACCTTTCCCGGTATACTATGTAAATGGTTTACCACAGCTAATCGATGTAACGCATTTGCCGTTGCATTTGCCGGAAGTGGAAAAATATTTACCAACAGAAACCGGAGAACCGCCGTTAGGAAATGCAACCGATTGGGCTTGGGATACTGCAGCTAATAAAGTAGTAAGTAACGATAAGATCGATCATGAAACGGTATTTCCGTTAGAGTTGAACACCATGCCGGGCTGGGCGGGTAGTAGCTGGTATTTATTCCGTTATATGGATGCCGGGAACGATGAGGTTTTTGCTTCTGAAGCAGCATTAGATTACTGGAAGAATGTGGACTTATATATCGGCGGAAGCGAACACGCTACCGGCCATTTATTATATTCCAGATTCTGGACGAAATTCTTGAAAGATCGCGGACATTTAAAAGTAGAAGAGCCTTTTAAAAAGCTGATCAATCAAGGAATGATTTTGGGGACGAGTGCTTTTGTTTATCGTCTTGAAGGTGAAAATAAGTTTGTTTCTAAAAATCTTACTGAAGGAAAATCTGTTCAGCCAATTCATGCTCCGGTAGAATTTGTAAATGCTTCAGATGAATTAGATGTTGAAGCTTTTAAAAATTGGCGACCAGAATTTAAAGAAGCGGAATTTCTTACTGAAGAAAATGGAGCCTATGTTGTAGGTCGTGAGGTTGAAAAAATGTCGAAGTCCAAATATAATGTGGTTAATCCAGATGATATTTGTAACGATTACGGCGCTGATACGTTGCGGATGTATGAAATGTTCTTGGGGCCTATCGATCAGGCGAAACCTTGGAATACCGCCGGAATTACCGGAGTACACAACTTCCTAAAAAAGTTGTGGAAGTTATATATCAAAAACGATCAATTTGAGGTTTTAGAGGAAAAAGCTTCGGCAGATTCGTTAAAAACATTGCATAAAACCATTAAAAAAGTCACGGAAGATATTGATAATTTCAGTTTTAATACGTCGGTTTCTACGTTTATGATTTGTGTGAATGAACTGAATGCACAAAAATGTAACAGCCGCGAAGTTTTAGAACCTTTAGCAGTTTTAATAGCGCCTTATGCACCACATATTGCTGAAGAATTATGGAGTAAGTTGGGATATTCAGAATCCATTTCAACCGCTACTTACCCTAAATTTGAAGAGAAATTTTTAGTAGAAAGCACTAAAAATTATCCAATCTCATTTAATGGTAAAATGCGTTTTACGATGGAGTTACCATTAGATATGAACAAAGATGAGATCGAAAAAACGGTAATGGAAGACGAGCGTACTCAAAAACAGTTAGATGGTAGAACTCCTAAAAAAGTGATCGTGGTACCAGGTAAAATTGTAAATATTGTAGGCTAATATATTTTAAAAATCAATAAAAAAGCCGCCTTTTTCAGTAGAATAAGGCGGTTTTTTTGTTTTCAGCTTTTGAATAAACTTTGTTCAGAAACTAGATTTAATGAATGTATTTTTACGAGAAGTAGATACATTATCTAATTCAATAAAAATCATTTAAAAAGCTATTAATTAGAGTTTATGCCATAAGAATTTGCCATTTTAATTGCCCAGGCAATCGCATTTGCTGTGAATACGGAATTATAGACATCTTTATCTCTAGAATCTGTACCGCGGCCATAGGATGGCTTAAATACAGGGAAATTATTAGCATCTAACATAAATGGTGTAACTGTATCTGAAGTATTTGAACCATTAGAGTTAAACCCGCCATCCCCAACAAAAATCAGGTTTAAAGAGTTGTGCTTAAATGCTGTAATTTTATCTAATTCAATATCGGGGTTAGCTTGTGAAATATCAGTATTGTGAGAATAAACTGTTATGGCGCTAGAAGGAATACCTGTTACAAAATTTGTGGAAGAGGCATCTTCTCCCCAAACTTTTTGCCTTATATCTCCAAAAGGACCATTTAAAATATTATCATTGTTTGAGCTAAACTCATATAAAGCACCTGCCGGATGTGAATAGCCTGTTTTAATTTCATCTGAATTGAATAATTTTTTAAAAAGAATTTCAAGACCGGTAGTTGCTTCTGAAAACAAAAGAACTACTCCATTGTTGTTTAAATAATCTATTAAAATTGATGCTTCTTCTTCAGAAGGATTCCAGGAGAAACCAATAATTATAATATCTACCGGATTTTTACCGGTAGTCCATTGTTTTAGATTAACAGCACCTGGAGCATTGGTGCCATCAATAATTTCACTCCACCCGTTAAAATCAACGGTACTATTTGGTAAATCTCCGTAATTAATTGGGCTAGTTATTAAACTGTTAGAAGCTGCATTTCCAGAAAAGTTATAGCCATATCCATCTTTGTCGCTTCCAATGCTAAGTAATCTTTTTTTCGTATTAACAATATTTACAGGAATGCTAACTTTGCAAGAAGAATCAGATTGATCAGTAATATTAATATCTGTACTTGATGTTGAAGATGGTGTCCCGCTGCCTTGTAAAATAATATCTTGATTTCCTGAAGCATCAAAGGTGCCTGAACCTTTAAATGAGATGCCATTTACAGATTTGGTTGTAATATTATAATATCCAGGAGCAGTAACTTCTACCTGTAATTTTATTTGATTTTTATAATTCAAAGGTACCCCAACATGGTAACTCCCCAATACTTCAGCACCACTACAATTTATACTAAAAGTCCCTAAAGCTTCAACATCAATAGAAACAGGATTGTTGCAGTTTATGTCTATTCCAGATGCTGTAATGGAAACTTCGTCCTTTTGTACATTTTCAGGACGTCCTTGCCCCTCTAGCCTAATTCTTTGTATTCCTGTATTTAAAAATCGTCCTTCAGCATAAAATCCATAACCGTTAGAAGTATTTGCTGTAATAGAATACTTTCCAACTTTTTTTACATTTATAGATACCGTTAAATATTCATTTGGCGAAAGATCTTTTCTTTCAAAAAAAGTACCTTCGATAGTAATCTCACCACAATCTAAGGTTGCTTCACTGTATAATGCATCACCACACAAACTTCTCCATCGTGTATTGTTACTATCCCAAAAATTATAACATCCCTCAGAAATATTAAAAATTAAAAGGCTGTTTTCGGATTGGCTAGGCTTAATTGAATCTCGCTGAGATTGGGTTAATCTTGGAATTAAAATACCTTTTTTTGAAATTTCTCCAGATGGACTGTCAATTTCTGAAATATGCAATAGACTTTTTGAGTTAGGTTCTGTAGTATTAATCCCTACCTGAGAGAACGTATTTATTATTGAACATGTATAAATACATAAGAAAAATAGTATATGTTTCATGGAATAGGATAACACATAATTTTCAAAAAAGAAGGATTTAGCGCTTATCAAAGAAAGGTTTCTAACTTTAACAAACAATGTAATACAAATTTAAGATTTATTATCACTATTTGGGAATTGTATTCTATACATTTTTGCTTATAAAAAGACTGTATCCATATATACTGTATTGAAAAATCTGCTTGCGTATTTAATTATCTATTGAGAAAATATGATTTAGTAATCAATTAAGTGGAGAGTAAAGTCTATGAAACAAAATATAGCCTAAATTAAAAGGGACTTTGTTGAAAGGAAAAAATGAAAAACAGCTATTTTTTCTATTTAATAACCAAATTCAACCTTCTAAATATAAAGTCTATTTTCCAATATCTAAAAGCGGAGGGGTCTAAGTTATAAAAGGCGCAGCCGGTCTGGTCTAGATTCGAGCTTCTAATTAGCCTAAATAAAGATCAATAAGTCCTTCAGGAGTAGTAACGTTGATGGTTTGGTTTGGCTTGTCGATTTTTTCGATAAATTCATCATTCATGGGGATAAGAATTTCTTTATCGTCTTTTTTAATTTCGAATAAAGCCTGAGCGGTGCTATCGTTTATTGAAGTGATTATACCAATGTCGCCATGTTTAGCATCAATCACCTTAAAACCTATAATTTCGTGATAGTAGAACTGATCTTCGTCTAGTTCAGGAAGGAAAGTAAGTGGGAGATAAAGCTCACAGCCAATCATATCGTCTGCATCATCTTCCGTATCGATATCTTCGATCTTTGCACGCAGTAGTGTGCTTTTATGCAGGGAACTTTTTTCAATAAAAAATGGAACCAGATTATCGTTGTATTCAACGAAAACTGATTCCATCTCTGTGTACAATTCGGGTTCGTCTGTATCTAATTTGATAAGGAGTTCCCCTTTAAAGCTATATTTACTAACGATTTTCCCTAAGTAGAAACATTCTTCTTTAGTCATCGCTAGATAAGAAATTAACCTTGTTTTTCTTCAGTTTTAGCTTCTTCATCTGTAGCTGCGTCTACTTCTTTGTCTACATCAGCTTCTGGTTCGCCTTCTTCAGTAACAGCGGCAGCCTCAGCAGCGGCAGCTTCACGTTTAGCGTTTACTTCTTTCTCAGCAGCTAAAGCTTTGTCTTTTGCTTCTTGTTCTGCTTTTGTAAGATTTTCTTTCTTGTTGCTAATTTTGCTTTCTTTTTCCTCTAACCAAGCTTGGAATTTCTTCTCAGCTTCTTCTTCAGTTAAAGCACCTTTTCTAACTCCACCAGCAAGGTGATTTTTAAGTAATGCACCTTTGTAAGAAAGAATAGCACGAGCAGTATCAGTTGGCTGTGCTCCATTCTGTAACCATTTTACAGCTCCGTCAACATCTAGCTCGATAGTTGCAGGATTTGTATTTGGATTATAAATTCCTACTTTATCTAAGAATTTACCATCTCTTTTTGAACGTGCGTCAGCCGCTACGATCCAGTAAAAAGGTTTTCCTTTTTTACCGTGTCTTTGTAATCTTATTTTTACAGGCATAAAAATTAATTTACGGGGTTCCCGACCCCTATTATTAATAAGGCTGCAAAGATACTACATTTTTCTAATATACAAGACCTTGGCAAAAAAATATTGTAGCTCTTCTAGAACGATAATGAACTCATATCAATACTAAATAAAAGACAATAAAAATTGAAGAAATACCGCACTCTTGTTAAAAGCAGTTAATTAGTGCTAAACCCTGTTAAATAGGTTGTTGCGGCCGTATTTGAGTTGTAGATTTACTCAGCGAAACAATAAAAAAAAGATTATGAAATATTCAGAAGAAGTATCAGAAAAATTAAATGAGCTGTTAGAAAAAAACTATGACGCAGAGAAAGGATATAAATTTGCAGCTGAAAATGTTAAAAATGATAAGCTAAAATCTTTTTTCACTGAAAGAGCACAAGAACGCTACGATTTTGGACATGAATTAAAGTCTGAAATTAGAAATTATGGTGAAGTGCCAGATAAAGGTTCTAGTTTAGCAGGTGATGCTCACCGTACTTGGATGAACTTAAAAACAGCATTCTCTGGAAACAAAGAAGAAGCAGTTTTAGAGGAAGCTATAAGAGGTGAAAAGGTAGCTGTTGAGGAATACCAAAAGATCTTAGATGATACTAACGTGCCAGCATCTACTCAAAATATTCTTCTGAAACAAAAAAATTCTATAGTAGCTTCTTTAAATGAGGTGAAATCTCTTGAATATAAACTTGACTAGAAGAAAAAAAATAAAATTTTGAGGCGAATAGATGTTTGATTGAAGTAGTAGTAGTTTTAATGTTCGTATCGAGCCTCACGGAAAAGAAGTTTTGCTTCAATTACCGTGAGGCTTTTTTATTGGTTAATAATTGTTGAAAAACACACTTTTTCTCAACTGAAATTATGCTTAGTTTTGCAAGATAAGATGTTGCTGAATTGCCCTTTTTCTTCATACAGGGTGTAAATAATTAAGAGCCAATGTATTTAATTTTTGATACCGAAACCACCGGATTACCAAAGCGTTGGGATGCGCCTTTAACCGATTCTGATAACTGGCCAAGATGTATACAGATCGCTTGGCAGTTACATGATGAGATGGGTAATCTTTTGGAGCATCAGGATTATCTAGTGCGCCCAGAAGGTTTTGATATTCCTTATGATGCCGAGCGCGTTCATGGAATTTCAACAGATTTGGCCAAAGAAGAAGGTATTTCTTTAAAGGACATGTTGGAGAAATTCAACGAAGCTTTGGGAAGGACTAAATTTATCGTTGGACAAAATCTTGGTTTTGATGTTAATATTATGGGAGCCGAGTTGCATCGCGCTGGTATGGATAGCCAATTACTCGAACTTCCGGTTTTAGATACCTGTACAGAAACTACGGCCGAGATGTGTAGAATTCCCGGTGGACGTGGTGGTAAATTCAAACTACCAACGCTTACCGAGTTGCACGAATATCTTTTTGATGAGCCATTTGGAGAAGCACACAACGCAACTGCCGATGTTGAGGCTACAACACGTTGTTTCCTGGAATTGGTGAGAAAAAGAACCTATTCTGCGGAAGAATTAAATGCTGCTCCCGGTTATTTTGAAGATTATATAGAAGCCAATCCAGAGCCATTTCAGCCAATTGGTTTAAAGCACATAAATCTTAAGAAAGCTTCCGAAGCGATTAGGAAAAGGTTGGAGAAACTGCAGCCAACCGATGAGATTACTACGGAAGAAATCGAGGAGAATCTAGAAAAATTAGACGAGGTACCTTTTGCACATCTTCATAACCATTCGCAATTCTCTGTATTACAGTCAACCATAAGTATTCCCGATCTTGTAAATGCCGCTGGCGAGCAAAATATGCCGGCAGTAGCGCTTACCGATCATGCAAATATGATGGGAGCATTTCATTTTGTAAAAGAAGTTGGGAATTATAATAAAAGTGTAAAGGCGAAAAACGAAGAAGCCATTGCTAATGGTGAGGCCGTGGAAGCCAATGAAATAAAGGCGATTATTGGTTGTGAGTTTTTTGTTTGTGAAAATCACACCGATAAATCAAGAAAAGATAACGGTTACCAAGTAGTGATGTTGGCCAAAAATAAAAAGGGCTATCACAATTTGGCTAAAATGTCTTCGAAGGCATATACCGATGGCTTCTATTATGTACCTCGAATCGATAAAGAGGTTGTAAAAAAATATAAAGAAGATGTAATCGTGCTTACCGGTAACCTTTATGGGGAAGTGCCGAGTAAAATTCTAAATGTTGGTGAAAAGCAGGCCGAAGAAGCTTTGCTTTGGTGGAAAGAAGAATTTGGTGATGATCTTTATATAGAGATGATGCGCCACAATCAGGAAGATGAAAATCGTGTAAATCAAGTTCTGGTTGAGTTTTCTAAGAAACATGATATAAAATTAATTGCGACCAATAACACCTATTATTGGAGAAAAGATGACGCCAATGCGCACGATATTTTATTATGTGTAAAAGACGGTGAAAAGCAGGCAACGCCAATTGGTCGTGGCCGCGGCTATCGTTACGGATTGCCAAACCAGGAGTATTATTTTAAGACTGCTGAAGAGATGAAAAATCTCTTTAAAGATTTGCCTGAAGCAATATCGAATATTAAGGAGATTGTAGATAAAATAGAGCCTTTTGAGCTGGCACGCGACGTATTACTTCCTGCTTTTACCATACCTGAAGAATTTTTGGTTGAAGAGGATAAAATAGATGGTGGTAAGCGAGGCGAAAATGCCTATTTAAAGCATATTACCTTTAAGGGAGCTGAAGGGCGTTACAGCGAAATCACTCCGGATATTAAAGAAAGGTTAGATTTTGAGTTATCGGTAATCGAAAAAACAGGATATCCGGGTTATTTCTTAATTGTTGAAGATTTTATTCGTGAAGCCAGGAATCTTGATGTTTCGGTGGGACCGGGAAGGGGTTCTGCAGCCGGTAGTGCGGTAGCCTATTGTTTAGGAATTACGAATATCGACCCTATTAAGTACGATCTGCTTTTTGAGCGTTTCTTAAATCCAGATCGTGTGAGTATGCCCGATATTGATATCGACTTTGATGATGAAGGTCGTAGCCGGGTTATGGATTATGTAATCGGGAAATATGGTGCCAATCAGGTAGCGCAAATTATTACCTACGGAACCATGGCTGCAAAGTCATCGATTAGGGATACTGCTCGGGTTTTAGATTTACCTTTAAGTGATGCCGATAGAATAGCGAAATTGATCCCTAATACCAAACTAGGGAAGCTTTTCGCAATGGATGAAAAGACGATAAAATCGAAATTCCGAAGCGAAGAAATAGACAGTATTAACGAGCTGCTAAATATTTCTGAAGGAGATGATCTTGAAGCGCAAACGGTAAATCAGGCGCGAGTTTTAGAAGGGTCGGTTAGAAATACCGGGATCCATGCCTGTGGGGTAATTATTACCCCTAGTGATATTACCGATCACGTTCCGGTTTCGTTGGCTAAGGATTCCGATTTATATGTAACGCAGTTCGATAACTCGGTTGTAGAAGATGCGGGTCTACTAAAAATGGACTTCTTGGGGTTAAAAACGTTAACCCTAATTAAGGATACCATCAAAATTGTAAAAGGAAGACATGGGATCGATTTAGTTCCCGATGAATTTCCTTTGGATGATGAAGAAACTTATAAACTCTTCCAACGTGGAGAAACAGTAGGAATATTCCAGTATGAATCTCCAGGAATGCAGAAACACATGCAGGCGTTAAAACCAACGGTTTTTGACGATCTAATTGCAATGAACGCCTTGTATCGCCCCGGGCCAATGGAATATATTCCAAGCTTTATTGCCAGAAAACACGGGGACGAAGAGATAAGTTATGACCTTCCAGATATGGAAGAATATTTGCAAGAAACCTATGGTATTACGGTCTACCAAGAGCAGGTAATGTTGCTTTCGCAAAAGTTAGCCGGCTTTTCTAAAGGTGAAGCCGATATGCTACGTAAAGCAATGGGTAAAAAGATATTTGCCTTACTGGAAAAACTGAAGCCAAAATTTCTAGACGGTGGAGAAGAGAAAGGCCATCCTCGAGAAGTTTTAGAGAAAATATGGAAAGACTGGGAAGCTTTTGCTTCTTATGCGTTTAACAAGTCGCACTCTACCTGTTATGCATGGATTGCTTACCAAACGGCATATTTAAAGGCGCATTATCCTGCCGAATATATGGCTGCGGTATTGTCTAATAACATGAACGATATCAAGCAAGTTACCTTCTTTATGGAAGAATGTAAGCGAATGAAACTTAACGTACTTGGTCCCGATGTAAACGAATCTTACTATAAATTCTCTGTAAACAAAGATTACGCTGTCCGGTTTGGAATGGGAGCTATTAAAGGAGTTGGAGCCGGCGCAGTAGCCACTATCGTGGAAAATCGTAAAAGCGAAGCTGGGCATTATCGATCTATTTTCGATATGGCAAAACGAATCGATTTGCGAGCAGCCAATAAAAAAGCTTTTGAAAATCTGGCTTTGGCGGGCGGATTTGATTGTTTTAAAGAAACGCATCGCGCACAGTATTTTCACGATGAAGGAGACGGAATGAGCTTTTTGGAGAAAGTGGTGAAATTTGCTGCTAAATTTCAGGAAAATGAAAATTCGTCTCAGGTAAGTTTATTTGGCGAAGCCAGTGAAGTGCAGATTCCAGAGCCAAGTGTACCACCATGTGAAGAGTGGGGAACGATGGAAAAGTTACGCCGTGAAAAAGAAGTGGTGGGAATTTATATTTCTGGGCATCCATTGGATGATTTTAAGAAAGAGATTCAGTATTTCTGTAATGGAAGTTTATCAGATTTTAGAGAACTTGAAAAAATAGTAAATCGTGAAATTTCTTTTGGCGGAGTGATTAGCGATGTTCAACACAGAACCTCAAAAATGGGAAAAGGTTGGGCAATGTTTACCGTTGAAGATTATACTGAATCTTACGAGTTCAGAATGTTTGGCGAAGAATATCTTAAAAACCGACATTTTCTGGTTCCAAACTCTTTTGTGCATATAAAAGCCTTTATAAAAGAGGGGTGGACCAACAAAGATACCGGCAAAAAAGGAGAGCCTAGAATTCAGTTTAATAGCTTTCAACTATTGCATGATATCATGGATTCATACGCGAAGAAACTTACCATTCAGTTAGATATAAATGATTTGAAGGAAGAGAAAATCGATATTTTAAAAGAGATTTTTAGAAGTTACCGCGGTGATCATAAACTGAATTTTGTGGTGTATGAAATGAAAGAGCAGCTGAAATTACATATGCCTAGTAAGCGCCAAAAAGTAAAGATCTGTCCTGAATTATTAGAAAGTTTGGAAGCTGAGCATGTGGTTTATAAATTGAACTAAAGCTGAGGTTTTTTACTTTCGGGCAGGGATTGAAGCAAGCTACCGTGTAGCGCGTAAAGCCCGGTCCTTCCTGAAGATGAAATCTGAAGGAAGGAGCCCGCCGTATAATTATTGACAATCAGCTTATAACGAAATCTGATATTTGATTTGTAAGGTTTCCGAAAATATTTGACTACTTTTACGTATTGATAATTTACTAGAAAAATAAAGATTATGGCTATTGAAATAACCGACGCAAATTTTGAAGAAACAGTATTAAAAAGCGATAAACCAGTAATGGTTGATTTTTGGGCAGCATGGTGTGGACCTTGTAGAATGGTAGGACCGGTAATCGAAGAGCTTAGCGGCGAGTATGAAGGGAAAGCAGTTGTTGGAAAACTAGATGTTGATGCTAACCAGGAATTTGCTGCAAAATACGGAGTTAGAAATATCCCAACAGTGCTTATTTTCCAAAACGGAGAAGTTGTAGGTCGCCAGGTTGGTGTTGCTCCAAAAGATACTTATGCAAGTGCTTTAAACGAGCTTTTATAATCCATAGCGATTTTTGAATAATATTGAGCCCGGCTTTTGCCGGGTTTTTTTGTTTCTTGATTTGACGTAGCTAGTATTGAGAAGTTAGAAAATAGAGTAGAGAACCATGAATTTGAATTCTAAATGCAGAAAAATTGAATAGCTGTAAACTGTATACTGAAAACAGAGTTCTCGACATAACACTTTCACCTTGAGCGCTATCGTCATCTCGATCTTGTGGAGCGATCTTTTTTGAATTCAGTAGTTCTAACATAGAATATTGAAAAGAGACCAGATAATTATTATAAAATGCTGAAATCTGAATTGCTTTTCAATGAAAACTTTTCTGTTCAACGTTCATTCTTCATTGCTTATTGGTAATTGTATTTTGTAAACTGTCAACTCGTTTTCGTATATTCCTGCAACAAATATTTTTACTTTGAAATTACAACAACAGGTACATCAAACTGAAGGATTTTTAAATCTTGAAATATTGGCACGGCAAATTGTCGAAGGTTATATTTCGGGGATGCATAAGAGTCCGTTTCACGGCTTCTCTGCAGAATTTGCAGAGCATAAAATTTACAATCAGGGAGAAAGTACCAAGCATATCGATTGGAAGCTTTATGCGAAGACTGATAAATTGTACACCAAGCGCTACGAAGAAGAAACCAATTTGCGCTGTCACCTTATCATCGATAATTCTGCTTCGATGCATTATCCTTCTTTAAAGAAACAAAGTCTCTCAAAACTAAATAAAATTGGTTTCTCGGCTCTAGCATCAGCGTGTATTATGAATATGCTAAAGCGACAGCGTGATGCGGTGGGTTTAAGTGTGTATAGTGATAAGTTTGAATTTTATGCGCCAGAAAAAGCAGGAGAACGCCATCATCATTTATTGCTGAATCATTTAGAAAACGCGGTAAATTCTGGCGGGTCTAAACGCGGAACAGAAACCTATACCTATTTGCACCAAATTGCAGAAAAACTAAAAAGAAGATCTTTGGTATTTCTGTTTACTGATATGTTTCAAAGCGATAAAGAGGAAGCCGAACTCTTTGAATCTTTAAGGCATCTTAAATATAATAAGCACGAAGTAGTCTTGTTTCATGTTTTAGATAATAAAAAAGAGCTTGGATTTGATTTTGAAAATGCGCCGAAGCTATTTTTTGATGTAGAAACGGGAGATGAGATAGATTTATACTCAGAAAATATTCAGGAAAATTATAAAAAAGCGATTAAAAACTACTTTGAAAATCTAAAATTGGAATGCGCGAAATACCGGATAAGTTACGTTCCGGTAGATATCAATAAAAATTTCAATAAAATTTTACAATCTTATTTTGTTGAAAGACAAAAGCTTGCATAACGAGCTAAAAAAAATATCAAAAAAATTCAAAAAAAAGTTTGTGGAAGTGAAAAACAGCTGTATATTTGCACTCGCAATAACGCAACGGTCTGGTAGTTCAGTTGGTTAGAATGCCTGCCTGTCACGCAGGAGGTCGCGAGTTCGAGTCTCGTCCAGACCGCAAGATTGCAAAAAGCCTTTCAGAAATGAAAGGCTTTTTTTATGCTTTAATTTTACTTCTTTTTGTGTGCTATTATGACTGAAATTTATTTTACTTAAAAATTGGAGGTAGTTGAGGGGGGGGACTTAGGTTAGCCGATTATCTAAGTTATTCAGTTTATGCAATAAAAGCCTTGATTCGTATATTTTTCAGCGTAGAGTTATAAATACAATTAAAAATAAAAGCTATTTGAGTTGAATATATGAGATTAAGTTTTCTGAAAAATTAAATCAATTTATGTAGAAACAGAAAAATATGCGAGTTCGTGTCTCCAACTTTTAATCTTAGGGTGCTAAAGGCTCTTGTAATATGTTTCTCTACAGATTTTATGGAGATGTTTAAATAATCAGCAATTTCGGTATTGGTAAGCCCATCCTTTTTACTCAGTAAAAATGTTTCTTTACATTTTGGCGGTAATTTATGTATTTCGCTTCTTACGATGGCTATAAGTTGCTCAAGTGACTGTTCAGATTCTTCTTCAACAATACTAGATAGGGTATCGATATATTTCTTTTCTAAATATATCGTTTTTTTATTTTTTCTATACTGATCTATAAATTCATTATACACAGATTTATAAAGCAAATTTTTGATTGAAAGTGTAGTTTTTAGGTTGTCTTTATTCTTCCAGATTTTTATAAAAACATTTTGAACGATATCTTCAGCAAGATCCTTATCTGCTATTAGGTTGTAAGCATAAACGCTTAGTTTATGATGGTAGATCTTTAAAAGATATTTGTAAGCATCTTCGTTTCCGGTTTTTAAGGAATTTATTAAGTATATATTATCTGAAAAGGTTTTCGTCATAACGTATTGATGAAAATATGCTTTAATAATTATCTAATTTATAAAATTTTGATTTAAAAAGGTAGGGTATGTAAAAATTCGGTCGTATTAATAATAAGCTATAACTCCATGAGCACATCAATAGAATCCATAGTCGTAAAATTTATTTGTAGAGAAGCAACAGCTCAAGAACTGGATAAACTTGAGGTATGGTTAAAATATTCAGATAATACCAAAGTGTTTAAACAATTATTAAGGGTGAATTTTGCAATTGATAATAGCTTAAATCATTTTAATGATACTAAGATTCATCAAATATTAAATGAGCAAATAAAACATCATCAAAAGGCAAAAAGGCGAAAGAAAAACATGAGGATTTCTTTATATGCTCTAGCCGCAGTTGCGGTCATTATATTTGGCAGTGCTTTCTATTTAAAATTTGAAAAGAATAATCTGAATCAACAGAATGTAACATCAAATATAGTAGATGTTTCTGATGAGATTCCTGGGGCCATTCTAACTTTGGAGGATGGTGCAGAGGTTATATTGAAAAATGGAGATACCTATCAAAATAACGGAGTTAAGAGTGATGGGAAGCAGCTTATTTATGATAAAAATGAGGATAGTGATAAAGTTGTATTTAATTATTTAACTGTACCTCGTGGAGCGCAATTTGAATTAAAACTATCTGATGGCACAAAAGTCTGGCTTAATTCTGATTCTAAACTGAAGTATCCAGAGTCTTTTATTAAAGGTAAATCGCGCATTGTCCATCTACTCTATGGTGAAGCTTATTTTGAAGTTTCGCCAAGTAATTTGCATGATGGAAGTTTGTTTGAAGTGCGCAATGAAGAGCGCATTATTCAGGTACTTGGAACACAATTCAATTTAAAAAGTTATAAGGAAGAAACTAATACCTACACCACATTAGTAGAAGGAAGTATTATTTTAAAATCACGAGATAAAAAATATGCTTTAAAGCCAAATGATCAGATCATATACAATAAAGAAAGAGCAGAATATAAAAAGCAACAGGTGAATGTATTTAATGAAATATCCTGGAAGAATGGGATTTTTAGTTTTGAAGATAAAAAGTTGAAAGATATTCTCAAAGTACTGTCTAGATGGTATGATGTAGAATTTGATTTGAAAAATCACCAACTTGGAGAAGAAGAATTTGTAGGAGTTTTAAGTAAAGATCAAGATATTGAGGAAATACTTGAAAGTATAAAAAGTTCTGGGATTATCAATTCATATCAAATGAATCAAGAAATAATTATAATAAATTAAAAAAAGAGGGAACGAAGTTTTGACATTTAGCGGTATCGAACTTCGTCCCTCACCTAAATTAATCAAACATGGTGTTTAACTAATCTATTTTGTATGAAAAACAAAACTATAAAAAACAAAGCTTATATAATTAAGCGATGTTCAATTTTAATTATGAAAACCTTTTTAATTTTCTTTTGCTCGACAATTCTTGCTTTTAGCCCGAATGAAACATTTTCTTAGCAGAAAGTTCACATCGATAAAGATCAAAAGTTTAGTGTAGATCAAATCTTCGATATCATTAAGAGTCAGACAAACTACAGATTTATTTATCCAAAACAATTATTTAAAAATAAACCAAAAGTTCAACTTTATCAAGGCGATATTAAAGTAACAGAAATGCTTACTCTTGGTTTGAAATCAAGTGGGCTAACTTATGCAATCACTGAAAATAATAATATCATATTCAAAGAAAAAGCGGAGGATACCACTACTTTTTCTGAGGATCAAAATATGATAGAAGGTCTGGTTAAGGATACTAATGGAACTCCTTTACCTGGCGTAAATGTGCTAATTAAGGGCACTTCAATTGGAACCACTACAGATTTTGATGGGAAATATTCTATTGAAGCGAAACCAGGAGATGTTTTGACCTTTTCCTTTGTGGGAATGAACACGGTTTCAAAAGAGGTAGGTAATGAGAATATACTTAATGTCACGCTTACTGAAAATGCTGCGGCTTTAGACGAAATCGTTGTAGTTGGATATGGTACACAAAATGAAAAAGATATTACCGGTGCTGTAACTTCTGTTTCTGCCAAAAACTTTAATAAAGGCGTGCAGCAAAGTCCGCAACAACTTCTTCAAGGTAAAATGCCTGGTGTTAATATTGCGCAAAATAGTGGCAAGCCTGGAGGATCCAATACCGTTTTAATTCGTGGAGGGACTTCTTTAACTGGTTCAAATGAACCCTTATATGTTATAGATGGTGTGCCAATTTCTACATCCTCTGGTACAGGTCAAGCAAACATAAGTAGTAGTGGAACCGATTTTTTTGATCAAGAACCGGTTAATCCATTAATGACCTTAAATCCCAGTGATATAGAATCTATTAGTGTTTTGAAAGATGCATCTGCAACAGCTATCTACGGCTCTAGAGGTGCCAATGGGGTGATTGTAATAACCACTAAAAATGGAACTGCAGGAAAAATAAATGTTTCTCTGGATGTGTCTCATGGTGTTTCGGTAGTTTCTAATACGATTGAAGTCCTTTCTGCAGATGAATATCGAAAAGTAGTAAATGATCTTGATTTACCATTAAATGAGGGTGGTGAGTCTACCAACTGGCAAGATGAAATATATCGAACAGCTGAGGTGCAAGATTATTACCTTTCCTTAAGTGGAGGCTCAGAGAATACAAATTACAGAGCATCTCTGAGCTATAGCGATCAAGAAGGTGTGGTATTAGGTTCCAATTTAAATCGAGGAACTGCGCGTATTAATATTGGCCAAAAAATGTTGGATAAAAAATTATCTTTTGATTTAAGGTTAAACTACGGGCAAACAGTTTCAAATGCTGCTCCGGTTTCTAATACTGTAGGGAGTGAAGCTGGTTCCAGTATCAATTACGAGGCTTATGTTTTTAATCCTACATATTCTGTATACGATGAAAATGGAAATTTTAATCATATCTTACCCTATAGAGTGAATCCATTATCTTTCTCAGAGCAGGTTATTGATGAACGTACTAATAACAGATTTTTAGGAAATTTCACTACAGATTATAAGATCATAGATCCACTTAGTATCAATGTAAATTTAGGATATACCAATCAAACTATTGATCGTAATTCTTACCTAAGTAAGGAAAACCCATTAGGGCAGGGGTTAGGAGGATATGCCAATGTACAAAAATTAAAAAGTTTTAATAAGTTACTTGAAACTACCTTAAAGTTCGAGGAGAAATATGGAGATCATAACATCAACGCATTAGCAGGATATTCGTACCAATATTTCGTAGATGAAGGCTTAAGAAATGATGCTAATGGTTTCTTGTCCGATGAATTTAAATGGTATGGCTTACAAGCAGCCAGTAATGTACGTACCGTATCTTCATTTAAACAAAGTAATACTTTGATTTCCATGTACGCACGTCTTAATTACGATTATCAAGGTAAATATTTGCTTACAGCTACTGTTCGTAGAGATGGTTCCAGTCGTTTTGGAAGTGGAAATAAATGGGGTGTTTTCCCTTCAGGCTCTGTAGCTTGGAGGATATTAGATGAAGACTTCTTTAAATCTAATACAATCAATGACTTAAAATTGAGAACAAGTTACGGAGTAACCGGGAATCAAGAAATAGGGAATTTGAATTCTATAACAACATTGGGTGCCAGTACCACAGGTTATATTGTGGGCGGACAAAGAATCACTGTGGTTTTGCCGCAGCAGTATGCTAACCCCGATTTAAAATGGGAGCAAACGGCACAATTCAACGTTGGTATCGATTTTAGCCTTTTAAAAGGTAAAATCTATGGTACTGCAGATTATTATAATAAAGAAACAAAAGATCTTTTATTGCGAATTCCAGTTCCTACACCTACTGCGGTAAATACACAGCTGGCCAATGTTGGAAGTGTGCGTAATCGCGGTATTGAATTCTCATTAGGAGCATATGCCATCGAAAAAGAGAATTTCCAATGGCGAACAAATTTAATTTTCAGTCATAATAAAAACGAAGTACTTAGCTTATCCAATGCACAATATCAGGGCGATGATATACAAGTTGGACCTTTAAGAGGCCAGGGATTAACAAGTGGTACCTACGCCCAGTTAATACGACCAGGATTTGAAGTAGGTACTTTTTATGGCCGAGAATTTTTAGGAATAGAAGATGGGGTAGAGCAATTTGATCCTGAGCCAAAGATTATTGGTTCTGCACAACCTGATTTTACTTTCGGGTTCTCTAACAACTTTAACTATAAAGCTTTCGATCTATCGTTTAACTTAAGAGGCTCTGTGGGGAATGATGTATACAACTTAACGGCTAACAATTTAGCGTATTTAAGCAATTTGCCAGGAAGGAATGTGTTTAAAGAAGCTGTAGAAAGTGGGGTAACCAGAGATCAGCCTAAACAATACTCCTCTAGATGGATTGAGGATGCATCTTTTGTAAGATTAGACAATATTACATTAGGTTATAATTTAAATTCTGAAAATCTATTCTTTTCGAATGCTAGGCTCTATCTCACGGGACAAAACCTGTTTGTAATTACTGGTTATTCAGGTTTGGATCCTGAAGTGAATTCAGAAGTTTCTGGAGCCGGAATAGCTCCGCTGGGTATTGATTATCTCGCCTATCCTAAAGCAACAACTGTTACTTTAGGACTAAACCTAACCTTTTAATTTATACATATTATGAAGTTTTACATATATAAAATAGCCATTATATTGAGCGTTGCCTTGCTTGCTGTAAGTTGTACTGATTTGGATGAAGAAACTTTTGGGAGCTTATCGCCAGATAATTTTTACAATACTGAAGAGGAAGCTCTTGCTTCTGTTGTAGGAATTTATCAGCAACTTTCTTATTTACAAAGTATTGGGGATCCATGGAGAATCGCAGAGTTTGGAACCGATGAGTTTATTGTCCCTGGTCGTGCTAGCGGTGGATGGTTCGATCAAAGCAATATCGATATTATTAAGCACCAGGTGGATCCTGCAAATGCAACTACAGGTAGAGCCTGGAAAAATATCTTTCAGGAAATAGGAACAGCTAACGCCGTTATAGAAAGTTTGGAACAATCACCAAATAGCGAGAATTTAACTGCAATCATTGCTGAGGCAAAAGCATTAAGAGCTTATGGTTATTTTTATGCTATGGATTTTTGGGGAAATGTACCCCTAGTGACTGTGGCAAGAATTGATCCTAACGATTTGCCACAAACCACCTCCCGATCAGAAATTTTTAGTTTTATTGAAAACGAATTACTAGCTGCTTTGGAGGATATGCCATCTGTAAATGAAGTTAATCGATCTGACTATTATCCTAGATTTACGAAAGAGTCGATATATTCCCTTTTAGCCATGATGTATTTAAATGCAGAAGTTTATACTGGTACACCACAATGGCAAAAGGCGGTTGAAATGTGTGATAAAGTTATTAATTCTGGTGGTTATAATCTTTCTGGCGAAGTGATTGATAATTTTGCTTCTAACTCTCAAACAAATTCGCCTGAACTTATTAGTGCTTTCACAAATGATCCTATAAGTAATGCTGGCAATAATCAATTTATTTTATATGCACAAAATGCCTTAGATCAATTAAAATATAATTTGCCGTTTGTTCCGGCAAATGGATATAGCACCTATCAAGAAGCTTTAGATCGTTATGAGGACGACGATGTCCGTAAAGAGCTTTTAGAATATGGACCGCAAACTTATCTTAATGGAGAACCATTATTAATGGACAATGGAGAGCAACTTGTTTTAATACCGGTACAAGATTTAGTAAGTGCGGAAGATAATGAAGGATACAAAGTGTTGAAGTATACACCTGTAGGTGCTAGTTTTTCAGGCTTTAATGCGGATAACGATTATGTATTAACCCGTTATGCGGATATCTTATTAACAAAGGCAGAAGCCCTATTTAGGTTAGATAATAGTGCTGCGGAAGCTTTAAATTTGGTAAATGAAGTTAGAAATAGAAGTAATGCAACTTCATTAAACGCCTTAAGCTTAGAAATAATAGAGGAAGAGCGCGCTAGGGAATTTATCTGGGAAGGACATCGTAGAAGGGATATGATTAGATTTGAAAGCTATTTTAATGACACCTGGGCTTTTAAGACTACACAGACAGAAGAATATAGGGGTATTTATCCTATTCCTCAGGAACAAATTACCGCCAACCCAAACCTTACTCAAAATCCAGGTTATTAAATTTAATTGGAAAAAAAATAATCCAAATTGGGCGATTTAGGATACATTTTGTTGATCAGTACCTGGCAGGTCATCATTGCCAGGTATTGGGTCGACAAGCCTAGAATAATAAAAAATTATAATTACTGAAAAGACAAAATAACCACTATAAAAAACTATTTTACTTACAGAAAGCAACTCTTTCAACCACCAAACATCAGATTAATATGCAATGCTTTAGAACATTAATATTTCTTCTTTGCTTCGTGCAAACTTCATTCGCTCAGAAAGAAAAAATGAATATAAGACCTTATACAATCGCTACGAACTTTCAAAATTTGTCTAGCCATTATGACTTTCTTAGCCCTGTTCAGCTCGATTCTTCACTGGCCGTTAAGCAATTAAAAGATATACGATATAAGAAAACGGAAACTTCAGATTTAAAGCTTGACGCATATATTCCAGAACAAAAAAATAATGAAAAACTACCTGGGATCCTTCTTATTCACGGTGGAGGATGGTTTTCAGGAGAAAAAGAAAATTTGGGTGTATTAGCGCAGGCGCTTGCGGCTAATGGCTATGTTGCAGTAACACCAAGCTATAGGCTTGGTGGAGAGGCCATTTATCCTGCTGCGGTTTTAGATCTTAAAGATGCTCTACGCTGGATGCGAAAAAATGCAAAAAAGTTAAATCTGGATGTTAATCGTATAGCTACATTAGGTGGATCTGCAGGGGCACAATTAGCGATGCAAGTGGGCGTAACTCCAGATTCTGAAATTTATGATGAGGAGGATCAAGAATTCAGTTCTGCAGTGCAGGCTATCGTAAATATAGATGGAGTCACAACATTTGTGCATCCAGAAGTAGAAAAAGGTCCCCTTTTGAATACCTGGTTAGGAGGTACCTATGAGGAAAAACCCGAGATATGGAAAGAGGCATCTCCTATAGAATACGTGAATAGCAAAACTCCTCCTACACTTTTTGTAAATAGTGCACAACCCCGGTTCCATGGAGGGCGTGACAGCTATATTGATTTACTGGATCAGTACAACATTTATAGTGAAGTTCATACTTTAAAAGATACTCCTCATGCTTTTTGGCTGGTTAATCCTTGGTTTAAACCTACACTAAGATATACACTCGATTTTCTGGATAAATTTTTAAAAGAACCATATACTCCGCCGTATCGTACAATTAAGGTAGCTAAAAATGATCAGGCAGACTTTAGCAGTATTCAGGATGCCATTAATTCTGTTCGAGTATTTGGTCCAGGAGAAGTACTTATAGAAATTGCTGCAGGGGTTTATAAAGAAAAGATTGTTATTCCTTCACATATAACTAAGCTTACATTAAAGGGAAGCGATCGCGAGAAAACTATTATATCATATAACGATCATACTGGTAAAATTGATGAACTTACTAAAAAAGAACATGGTACTTTTTCTTCACATACCTTATTAGTGCAAGGAACAGATGTGCATTTGGAAAATTTGACGATACAAAATACTTCTTGTAATGAAGGTCAGGCTGTCGCTTTGCACGTGGAAGGTGATCGATTTGTAGCCGTAAATTGTAAGATTTTAGGGTGTCAAGATACTTTATACGCGGCTAAAGAAGGATCCAGGCAATATTATGAGCAGTGCTTTATTCAGGGTACTACAGATTTTATTTTTGGCCAGGCCATAGCTGTATTTCAAGACTGTACCATTAAAAGTCTTACAGATTCCTATATCACGGCAGCAGCAACCTCTAGAAATCAGGAGTTTGGTTTTGTGTTTTATAAGTGTAAACTTATTGCAGATAAGGATGTTACTAAAGTATTTTTAGGAAGACCATGGCGGCCTTATGCTAAGACGGTATTTATAAATACAGAAATGGGAGCTCAAATTTTAGAAGAAGGATGGCATTCCTGGCCAGGAGATTCCATGTTTCCTGAAAAGGAAAAGACTGCATATTATGCAGAATATGAAAGTAGAGGAGCAGGAGCATCAGCAGAAAATCGAGTGGAGTGGTCTCATCAATTAGGTAAGTGGGAAATCGAGCAATATAGCTTAAGAAATATCTTTAATGGTTGGATACCGGCTATGTATAAACGTTAAATTTCGGTTTGTCACCCATGCTAGCCATTTCGAGTGGCTGTGTTCGTAGGCTAATGTGCCGTTATCGAAAGATAACAAATTGCAATAATTTTCGATTAGGAATTCAGCAGAAATGAGCTATAAACGGTGTTGAACGAATCCTCCCTACCGGTCGGAAGCTTACTAAGCCAAAATACAACAATTTTTATATTTAAGATAAACTAAAATTTACCGTTATGTATAAAAAAAAGTAAAACGATAGTAGAGACCGCTATCGCAGAAGTTCCTGGCTTTGAAAACCTATGCTTACAACTTGGTAAGAGCTTTTCGATCAATGAGAAAGCCGCAAGTACCCTGAACAACTACAAGCGATGCCTGGCTCACCTGGGCCTGCACTACAAGCAAAGCCCGGAGACCCTCTCTACTGAAATGATCAATGATTATCTTTTTCATTGCCAAAACCTGCACAAAACCCCATCCGAAAGTTTTTTCAAGCACACTATTTTCGGCCTGCGGGCCATCTACAAGATCCTGGGCTTGAATGATAAGCAGGTCAAGCTTCCCCAAATAAAGCGACAGAACCAACTCCCTGTAGTGCTTAGCAAAGCTGAAGTACGTACCTTGCTCAAAGCACCCAAATATCTCAAACACCGATTGATCCTGGGGATGCTGTATGGGTGTGGACTAAGGAGCTATGAACTCTGTGCCCTACGGCTCTGCGATGTAGACTTTGACCGACAGACTGTTTTTGTAAAAAAGCAGAAGGGCAAAGTAGACCGTTATGTGCCACTTAGCAAGCACTTGGCACGTGGACTTAAAAAATACATTGCAACGGAATCTCCAAAAACCTTCCTCTTCAACAGCCAGGTAACCGATGATGGCGCCCCCCGGCCCATAACCCCCACCGCAATACAATGGGTCATCAAAGAGAACCGAAGTAAAGTAAATACCCACAAGACTATTACCGCCCATTGCCTGCGTCACACTTACGCCACGCACTTGCTGGAGGCAGGACTCAATATTATGAGCCTGAAAGAACTTTTAGGACATGCCTTTATCGAGACAACGCTGGTATATTTACACGTTGCCAACACTGGGAGTTCACGCAAGTTTAGCCCCCTGGATACCCTTTTTCAATAATGCGCAGTCACCTTAAGGTGGCCGATGTGCTGGAGATGGAGCAGGATTATATCTCCTCACGGGCATTTACGAGCTGGCACAGGCGTACCCTTCATGCCATCCGTAAATGCCGCACCCCTGCTATGGGCGGACATATCGATAAGTGCGATTGCTGTGATAAACTCCACATCAGTTACAACAGTTGCAGGAACCGGCATTGCCCTACCTGTCAAGGCCATAAACGCGAACATTGGATACAGGCACGGGAAAGTGAACTGCTCAATGTTCCTTATTTTCATGTAGTCTTCACACTCCCTTCGGAACTGAATGCGTTTGCTTTATCCCATCCCAAAATAATTTATGGGAGCTTGTTCAAAGCGGCCTGGTCCACCCTTAGACAGTTCGGGGAGAACCCCAAGCACCTGGGCGGGCAAATGGGCATGATAGCCATACTGCACACCTGGGGCCAAAACCTGAGCCTGCACCCGCACTTGCATTGTATTGTTCCTGGAGGTGCGGTAAAGAGGTCAGGCAAATGGAACCTGCAAGGAACAAGGGAAAATACCTGTTCAACGTGAAATCCATGGGGAAGGTATTCCGCGCAAAATATAGTGCACTGCTTCGAGAGCAAAAGATAGCCATACCACAGGAAATCTATGATAAGCTCTTTGCTAAAAACTGGGTAGTCTATGCAAAGCAGCAATTCCACACCCCAAAATATGTAGTAGAATATCTGGGCCGTTACACCCATAAGATCGCAATAAGCAATCACCGGATAAAACAAATAAACAACTCCCAAAGGAGGGTAACCTTCCAGATTAAGGACTACAGGAAAGCGGGCCAAAAAGGACAACTAATACTGGATACCCGTGAGTTCGTGCGCCGATTTGCACTGCACGTACTGCCCAAAGGTTTTACAAGGATAAGGCATTACGGCATCCTAAGCAGCAGTTGGAAAAAGCATAAACTACCGGCCCTACAAAATATCCTTGCAGGGGTGCCAGTAAAACCTGTCGAAAAAAAGCCTCCATTGCTCTTGGGCAAATGTCCAAGTTGCAAAAAGGGAAAACTAGTCACCGCTCTAACTTTCGATAAGCGTGGACCGCCAGATAAATGGAGAAAACTACTTTTATCCATTAATAGCTTTTAAAAACTGGCCTGCACCATGCGGGGCGGGAGAGTTATGTCCTAAAGCCAAGGATTTATTCAAAAAGGGACCGGAAAAGGAGGCTAATCGATACGTAACTAGATTTAAGTAACTAGAAAAATGTTGGAGCCTAAAAAACTCAACAAAAATTGTGGCTCATCTGCCCCAATAAAATTCCAGAATAATACAGGGTAAAAAGGTATTCCCCATAAAGGAGGAAACGGATCCGTCAACAAAATATTCAGCCCTGGCCTATCGGCGGGCCGAATACTTAGTTATTGTAGCACGTTATTTTTCACTTTTATATAGTTCTATCGCTTTTAAGAATTTAATTCCTCCAGCTTTCGTTTGGTCATATATGAATTCATTTAATTCAGGATGGTGTTCGTTAATCCAGCTTAAAAGTCCGTTTTTGTTTCTTTCCCAAGTCGCTTCATTAAAATCCACGTATTCTGTTTGTACAGTAATTATTTTTTCATTTTGGAATTTTATAGTCTGATTTGTTATAAATGGCTCTTTGTGAAGAAATGAAATTCTTTTATCAATCTTTGAAATTTTTGCTTTTACAATTTCGTTTTTTTGTTCGATTTTAAGTATCTCATAGTTAGGATCAAAAACAGAATCCCATTTTAAAAATTCTAAATAATCGCTTTTGGAATAAGTGTGTTTATATTCTCCTTCAATCATAGTTAAACTATCCGCAAACCAGTCTGATATTTTTGAATAATCTGAATTGTCAAGAACCTTAAAATATTGTTTAGCAATTTTAACTCTGTCAATTTTCTTTTCCGTGTTTTTACAGGACGTAAATCCGATTGTCAATAGTAAAAATAAAATTATGGTTTTGTTCACGGGTTTTTGGTTTTATGTGCTACAATGAAGGATATAAATTCAATAAAATGTTCACAATCATAATTACTAAACCGAATGAATAATTTTCTGTGTAACTTTTATATAAAGCAAAAAAACTACGAATTAAAATTCGATTAGATGGCTTATTTCTGCAGTCGCCATTTCTTTGCTTATTTCAGTCAATTCAATTAATAATAGCTCCAACTATCCAGGAAATAAAAGATATTGCTATTTAAACTTTAATTCCTCTCAAGAAAATCTTCTGTATTAGTAACTTCAGAATAAAAATAATTTAAGGCAGCTAAGAACGATTTATGAACTTCACTGGCTTCTACTTTTTCACTATTAATTTCTAAATCCCTGGTTGCACAGGCATCACCAATCACCACACAATCAAAACCAAAATCTTTGGCGGCCCTGGTGGTAGCATCTACGCACATATGCGTCATCATCCCGCAAATGATCAAGTTTTTAATGCCTTTTTCCTGTAGCGTTTGTAACAAATTTGTTTCTCTAAAACTATTTGGAAAATGTTTGATCACTATTTTTTCCCCGGTTAGTGGTGCTACATTTTTGTGAATTTCTACACCTTTTGTTTCTGGTATAAAAAAGGTAGAACCTGGCGCAAGCGATTGATGTTGAATATGAATTATGGGGAGATGCTTTTTTCTAAATTTTTCCAGTATTTTCTTAGCGTTTAAACTAGCTTTTTCGGGTTCAGAAAGTTCCATATTTCCGTTCGGGAAATAATCAATCTGGATATCGATTAAGATAAGTGCAGTTTCATTTTTCATAAGTTCTTTTTTTAAGTAAAAATACTCAAATCAACCATAAAGATGGTTTCTAAGCAGCTTAATTTTAATACCTTCATTCGCTATAGAATATAAAACCAAAACCTCGCCGAAATAGCGAGGTTTTATAAATTCAAATATAAATTCAAATTATCCCCAGACTTCCTGGCTAATTTCATTGATGAGTTCTATCTTTTTCCACTGGTCTTCTTCGGTAAGAATATTTCCTTCTTCAGTAGAAGCAAAACCACATTGCGGACTCAAACTTAAGCGTTCCAAATCTACATATTGTGTAGCTTCTTTAATACGATCGATGATAACTTGCTTGTTTTCTAAAGTTGCATTTTTGCTGGTAAGTAAGCCTAAAACAACTTTTTTATCTTTCGGCACAAATCTTAGCGGTTCAAAATCTCCAGAACGATCGTCATCAAATTCTAAATAAAAGTTTTCTACCGCTTCCTTTGCAAAAAGTGTATCGGCTACCGGCTCATAACCACCAGATGCGGCCCAGGTAGAATGATAATTCCCTCTGCAAACATGGGTTGATAAATGTAAATCTTCAGGTAAGTTTTCTAAAGCCGAATTGTTTAATTTAAGATAGGTTTCTTTAAGATCGTTGCGATCAAAACCTTCACCTGCCATTGTTTTCCAAAAATCGGCATCACATAACATGGCCCAAGTACAATCATCGAATTTAAGGTCACGGCAACCAAGATCGTATAATTTTAAAATCGTTTGTTGGTATGCTTCAGCAATATCTTTAAATAATTCTTCTTGATCTGAATAATATTTCTTCACATATTCCTCGTTATCGCCTCTAACTAATTCGGCATATAATTGGGCAGGAGCGGGAATGCTTTGTCTTGCAACATGTTCTTCGCCAACATGTTCTTTTAGGAATAAAAAACTATCGAAAACAGGATGATTTGGGTTAAATTTTATTTTTCCTGATAATCTGGCTGAATCTTTTCTGGTTTCTTCCCCCTGAAATAAATAACCCCGATCTTTTAAGAAATGCTCTATTCCATCTAATCCCCAAAAAAAATCTAAATGCCAGTAACTTCGTCTAAACTCTCCATCGGTTATGGCGTTAAGTCCGCTTTGTTTTTGTTTTTCGATAAGTTTAGCGATTTCTTCATCTTCAATTTTTTTTAATTCTGAGGCTGAAACTTCATTTTTAGCAAATTGTTCTCGAGCTTTTTTTAGGGTCTCTGGTCGTAGAAAACTTCCAACAACGTCAGATTTGTTTTTTGTGGTAGAATGAATGCACATAATTAAATTTTGTTAGGTTTTTGTAACGGTCAAAGTTATATAATAGCGTGTTTTCATCTAAATTTTTGGTGTAATTAGGTTTAAATCTCTTATTTATATTAGTATTGAAGAATATTGTACTTTTACATGCAGGCTACAAACTTTCAAAAAGAATAATATCCTATGGAAAATTTAGATGAGGTAGATCTTAAGTTGTTAAACATACTCCATAAAAATTCAAATTTTACCGTAAAAGAACTGGCAAAAAAGGTTAATTTATCTGCTTCTCCAGTTTTTGAACGACTGAAAAGGTTGGAGAAAAGCGGTTATATCAAAAAATATATCGCAATTTTGGATGCTGAAAAATTGCATCATGGATTTATAGTTTTTTGTAACATTAGGCTGAAAAAACATGATAGGACGATAGGAAATCAATTTGTAGATGATATTATGAAGATTGATGAGATTGTTGAATGTTACAATATTTCCGGGGATTTTGATTTTCTTTTAAAAGTTTATGCGCGTAATATGAAACATTATCAGGATTTTGTATTTAATAAACTTGGTGGCGTAAAGAGCATAGGAAGTACGCATAGTACTTTTGTAATGACTGAAATAAAAAACACCTATGGGATAGGGATTATTTAGCTGAAAGCGTTCCTATTCTTTCTTAAAAATGTTGCTTTGATAGATTTATAACAACCTGTTATTCAGATTGTTTGCGAAAAGTCAAAAATACTACAGGAATTTGTAAAAGCTTACATTTGCGTTTTTAACCAATTATGAGAAGAAAACCCTATTTGCTTTTACTTGCTGTATGCCTTTTGCTTATAAGTACCACCGTCTTTGGACAGGAGACTAAAGAAGAGAAGTCTAAAAAGGGATTTATAGGAAGATACATCAATAATATTTTAAACGATACGGTATCGAAAGAGAAATCTCAATTTTTTGTTTTTCCTACAGTTGGTTATCGGCCAGAGACCGGAGTAGAATTTGGAGTTACCCCGCTGTATATTTATTATGCGAATGAGGATGTAAATAACAGGCTAAGTGAAATGAAGGCCTACAGTTTTTTTACTCTAAATGGGCAATATGGTTTACGTATTGGCCATGCGTTATATTCAGATAAGGATAAGTGGTTTTTTCTTGGAGATATCGATTTTGAGCAATTTCCGCTTAAATATTATGGGATAGGAAATGATGTTCCGAAGGAAAATATAGCCTTGGTAGATGCAACCCAAATTCGAATCAAAGAGCGCGTTTTAAGAAGAGTACTAGAAGACTTTTATATAGGTGTAGAAACAGATTTTAGAAGCCTTACAAATGTATCTTTTGAAGGGAAAAATGATAATGATTTAGAAGATATTGAAATACCCTTTGGAGCCGAGGGGTCAACTAACTTTGGTTTAGGCGTAGGATTAGTTTATGATCAAAGACATAATGTTTTAAATGAAAGAGATGCTTTTTTTAGCGAATTTGCCTACCTGAATTATAATCCCTTTTGGGATAGCGATGTAGAATATCAGCTAATTTCTATAGATAACCGTGTTTTTAAAAAAATAAACGAAAGGGATGTTCTTGCGGCGCAACTATTTGGAGAGTTCAATTTTGGCGGAGACGTACCTTTCAATCAGCTTTCTTATATGGGAGGCGAAAGCTTAATGCGTGGTTATTTTAAAGGAAGATTTAGAGATCAAAATCAAATTGCCGCGCAAGTAGAATATCGATTTTTGCCATTAAAGTTAGGTTTTACAGATCGTCTTGGTGCCACAATTTTTACCGGAGTAGGAGAAGTCTTTGATAAGTGGAATGAGGTAGAACTCAACAAACTAAAATGGTCTGCCGGTGCAGGAGCACGATTTCTTATTTTTCAGAAAAAAGATGTATATCTTCGATTTGATTATGCCTTTACAAGAGATGGAAGCAATTTCTACATCAGTATTGGTGAAGCTTTTTAGTACTTAAGTTATAGAAATTGAATTCTTTAACCAAAATTCAACGATTAGCGACTAAGTTTTTTCAGATCGTTCAGCGAAATTCAAGCATTACTCTCAACTTTATTTTAGATTTTAAGTAGCAATTTTATAATTTGAAGATTATCAGTTTATGATTATCATGCACCTTACCGTACTTAATATTATGTTATAATATGCTATAGTTGAGTTAAAGGCTGTAATAAGCACATCAACTTCCAATAACGCGCACTTTCCTGCAATTATTCCAGTACATTCCCGATACCAAAAAAAACTTGTTGAGCTATGAATGAAGAGCAAAAAGAAAACAAAAAAACTCAGGATTTGGCTTCCAATACCAAAGATGGTACAGGAAAGACAATGACTACAAACCAGGGTGTTAAAGTTAATGATACTAATAATTCTTTAAAAGCTGGCGAGCGTGGAGCAACCTTGCTAGAAGATTTTATTTTAAGAGAAAAAATAACTCATTTTGATCATGAGCGTATTCCAGAACGTATAGTACACGCAAGAGGTAGTGGAGCTCATGGTGTATTTGAGCTTTATGAAAGCCAGGAAAAATATTCAAAAGCCGGTATTTTTACCGATACGAATAGAAAAACTCCGGTATTTGTCCGTTTTTCTACGGTGGCCGGTAATAAAGGATCTGCCGATTTAGCCAGAGACGTTAGAGGGTTTGCAACAAAATTTTATACGGAAGAGGGAATCTTTGATCTTGTAGGAAATAATATGCCTATATTTTTTATTCAGGATTCTATGAAATTTCCAGATTTGATCCATGCTGTTAAACCCGAGCCAGATAAAGATATTCCGCAGGCTGCTTCAGCACATGATACTTTTTACGATTTTGTTTCTCGAACAACAGAAACATTGCACAACCATATTTGGGTGATGAGTGATCGTGCTATACCAAGAAGTTTCAGAATGATGGAAGGTTTCGGTATACATACTTTTAGATTGATTAATGCTGAAGGAAAATCTCATTTTGTAAAATTTCACTGGAAACCACTTCTAGGAACACATTCTATTACATGGGATGAAGCTGTTAAATTGCATGGTGCAGATAGCGATTTCCATAGAAGGGATTTATGGGATGCTATCGATAGTGGCGAATATCCAGAGTGGGAATTAGGTTTCCAGATTATTCCTGAAGAAGATGAACATAAATTCGATTTTGATATTCTTGATCCAACAAAACTGATTCCTGAAGAAATGGTACCAGTTAAAAGAGTTGGTAAAATGACATTGAATCGAAATCCTGATAATTTCTTTGCAGAGACCGAGCAGGTAGCTTTTCATCCAGGTCATGTAGTACCGGGAATAGATTTTTCAAACGATCCGTTGTTGCAAGGCCGATTATTTAGTTATACCGATACGCAACTTTCAAGATTAGGAAGTCCAAATTTTCATGAAATACCAATCAATCGTCCTATAAATCCAACGCATAACAATCAGCGTGATGCGCATATGAGAATGACTGTTGATAAAGGGAAAACCGCTTATTTTCCAAATTCAATTGGTGGAGGATGTCCACATTTAGCTAAAATGGCGGAAGGTGGATTTACATCTTATGAAGAGCGTATCGATGCGAGAAAAATTAGAGCGAGAAGCACTAGTTTTAATGATCACTATTCCCAACCAGCATTGTTCTACAGAAGTTTAACAGATTGGGAACAGCAACACGTAGCAGATGCCTATACATTCGAACTTGGTAAATGTACCTACGATCATATTAAGGAACGTATGCTCTATGTAATTAATCAAATTGATAATGATCTTGCAATAAAAGTAGCAGATGGTTTAGGGATGCAGATCCCTAGTGAAATCGAGCAACCCGTAAATCAGGCGATAGGTGCCGATGCGGATCCAGCAGATCATCAACCGGGACCAAAGAAAGAATATCTTAAAAAATCTGAAGCACTAAGTCTTACTCATCTAAGTTCAGAAAGTATAGCCACGCGAAAGATTGCATTTTTGGTAGGAGATGGTTTTGATGGTGAACAGGTAATGAAAATGAAGAAAGCACTGACTAAGAAGAACGCTATTGTTCATTTAGTGGCAACTCATGGCGGAACTGTAAAATGCGATCACGACAAAAACCATAAAGTGGATGCTGCACTGTTAACTACAGAAAGTGTCTTATACGATGCGCTCTATTTGCCAGGAGGATCTAAGAGTATAAAGGCTTTAACAGAAGCACCAAAGTCGGTTAAATTTATAAATGAAACCCTTAAGCACTGTAAAGCTTTTGCTGCTGAAAAAGACACTACTGCGTTATTGGATAAAACCGCTATCAACTTATTTGACGATGATGTCGCGATATTAATAGGAAAACAACCAGAGCAATTTATTAAGCAAATTGCTGCACATAGAAACTGGGTAAGACAACCGAAAGCAATGAGTATTCCTGTCTAGTTTAGTTCAAATTCAGGGAGTGTTAGAAGAAAAGGCCGCATCAATTGATAGCGGCTTTTTTAATGACCTAAAAATAATTTAGAGTACAGTACTAACAATTGAAAATATTGATTTTTACTATCCATAAATAATTAAATGCATTCAATTTCTTTTTATTGAATCAATCTCCAGTTTTAATTGGTTTAGTTTTGAGAATTGAAATTAGTAAGTACTTTAAAGTCTCGTTAATGCTTGACTTAAAATGAGTTAAAACCATTTTGGCGCACGAAATTTATTCTAGTTTTGAAATTTAAAGCAATAATTAATGATTGAATTTTGGGACATACCAAAGCTATTTGTAGCCTTTTTTATAATCCTTCCGGCAGTTTCTTTGGTGCATGAGCTTGGTCATGTATTAATAGCAAAATTGCTAGGTGCAAAAAAGGTGAAGATCATTATAGGGTCGGGTAGAATTCTTGTAGATAACCGATATTTTGAAATTCGGAAGTATTATTTTTATTACGGCTACTGTTATTTTGAAAATATCTACGACCAAAGTAGATGGCGTAATCTCTTCATTTACTCAGGGGGAATACTTGGTAATATTTTATCCTCCTGCGTTGTAATTTATATAGTCACTAGCCAGGCACTGGTTCCTACTATTTTTACCTATCAATTTTTATATTTTTCGTTGTACTATGTGTTTTTTGCTTTATTGCCAATGAGTTATCCAGATGGGAATTACAGTGATGGAAAAATTATCTATCACCTCTTGAAACGTAATCATACATTATTGCAACAAAAGCAATTTCAGCTTTGGTTTGATGAAGATGAAAAATCCTGGCGACTTTCTTCGGAAAGTGAAGAAGAATTTGAGCAAGTAGAAGATTATGATGAAGCCTACGAGAAAGCCCTTCAGCAAGCTAGAGCTTCCCGTCCCAGTAAACTTGAAGTTATTAAAAAGAATACCAGTCACTTTGAAATTTTTCCTAGAAATCCTATTTAAATATAGTACAATTTTTAACTATATATTTATAGTAAACCGTAATGAAAATATTTAAGATTATCACTCTGTAGACTAGTGCAAAATTTCATTTCTCTGGATGTTCTTCAATTCTGAGATGCTAATAACCAAATCTTCTTCAAGTCCAGATAATACCTGATTTTCAATATTTAAATCTGTTCTAATAATCTGCAAGATTTTATTTTCCAGGCTTATGGCACGATCAATTACAAAATCGCGTCCTTTTCTTTGCAAAGTTAATAATTGATTGGGATAGGATTTTGCATTTAACTTTTTGATTTTTGTGGATTGTCTGAATGTTTTATTAAGCTTAGTTAATGCAGATTGCGTCATCTTTTGATGTCTAGAAAAAAGCTGTTCAAAAAACATCCGCTTAGAAGCTCTTTTAGCTTCCTCAAAAAATTGAATACTAGTTTCTAACGTGGTATATAATTGATTTAAATCGATATCCTTTTCAATATAAATTCTTTTGAGAATCAAAAATTTAGGATAAGGTTCTTCATCATAATACTTAATACATACTTTACCGTTACCTTCTATGTTTTCTGAAAAATACTCACCATTTACGTCACTAAAGGAACCTTCTTCTGTTAAGAAAACTCCAGAAATTGAAGCATTTTTAAGTTGATGTAATGTTGAAATTTCTTCATGATGCAACTCAAATTTATATTCGATTTTAGAGATGCAATCTGCTATACTTATTCCTCTTAAATTAGAGTAATAATTATCGTCTTTTGTTTCTTTCATCTTTCTAAATTTTTACTATTTCTGAATAAGATTTGGAAAATTTATTGATAGATCGAAATTGATCAATTGCCTCATTACAACCGTTTATTACCACATATCCTTAAATTTTTATAATACTGTTGTTCAATTAGTTAAGTTATGTTAATTTAGAGGTGCTAACCAAATTTACCTACCATGAAATTAATTCGCGAACCAAGGCAGAGACTTTTGATAGTCTCGCTGATGTTAAGTTATATTATTGCTATTTGCTCTGCAATTCAACTTTTACCTGAAATTCTAACGCTACCATTCTTACTTTTAGGATCTGTTTTAGTAATAATTTTATTTATTCAATTTATAATTAAATTCCGCTAATCAATATAAATGCATTAATTTGAAGAGAGTACTTCAAATTGAATTTCCTTAAAGCTTCCGCCATTGCTATCTTCAGCCGAGCATGCGGTGAGGCCTACTATTAAATCCATTTTCGCTTCGAATAGGATGTAATCTTGCCCAGAATTTAAAGGAGGATCAACACTAATCTTGCCCTTATTGTCAAACTGAACATTCATAAAAATATTAAAAGCTGTCGGAATATCATCTGGAGCAATATCGTATTTCGCTAAATTTGTATATAAATTTTCAAAGCAACTAGGGTGATATTTGTTATTATTGTACATAATTTCAAAAGTCTCAGGGCTGCAGGGTGCAAGTAAAAAATCATTTCTACCATTAGTATCTTCTAAAATTTCCATCATCTTACGGCTACGGTTACTCCATATAAAATTTCCTTTAGAAATCAAGATAGATTCTTCAAAATCTAAAGTTTTACCACTTGAAATTTTTTCTCTTATATCATCTTTATTAAAAAGTACCATATCACTAACCTGTTCTCCTTTGGGAGCAGTCACCTTCAAGCGGTCTCCTTTATTAATAGTAAGTGAGGCACCAGATTGTTTAGCTATCGTTTCCATATAAAAATAATTCTATTACTTATTATTTAAAAGGGCATTCCCAATCCTTTTCAACTTTTCTACCGCTATACTGCCTTGCTTCACTATGTGTTCCAAAATCTTCCAACATGGGATTTATGGTCCCTTGCAGCTGTTTATCTCTGTCTCGAATGGCATCTCTAACACGTTGATACGTTCCCATTTCTCGTAATTTTTCGAATTGCCAATGTAAATTGAAAGCAATTGCTGTGTAAGGAGCACGGCGTGCTTTTCTAGAACTATTAGAATGTAGGCCCACAACGTAAAATGATTTTCCTGCAATACTAAAGCTAAAATTCTCATCTTGTGGGTTGCTGCTAACCATAGGATCCCAATCATATTCATCCATATTATTCAGAAGATATAATTGTAACCAAAGTTGTTCTTCAAATTCCATTTCGTTTAAATCTACGCTCTCGGGAAAAATTGCAATAAATGTTTCAAAATCGTTAGATTCAAAATCGTAATTATTAATGTATGTTTTTAAATCTGAATAAAGCTTTCTTGTAAACTCAATATTACCTAGATTTTTATAGATATTCAGATTTACTTTATCCATGCTAAAAACAGTTTTAGCCATAATACAGGGATGATCTTCTCCAATGATAAATTCTTTGAAATTCTTATAAATTTTACTATCCGATTGGTTTTTTTTAAAATCAATAGCCTGATTTTCAATAGCTTTTAGCATATCGTCATTTTTCATCTAAATTAGCTAGGATGAACTGCTGAAAAAAAGTGCTTAAGAAGACTTTAGATCAAAATTTTACATGGTTTAACATATTTAATTTAATAGCGTCAACAATGTGATTAAAAAAGCATTTGTCTGTAATCGTAATGTTTTTCTTATTCGATTTTCTAGGTCTTTTCATTAAAATTTATACAATTCACTCTTTGTTAACCATCTAACTGCTACGGCTGTTATAATATTGAGAGAGAAAAAAATAATTATGAAAGATCCAAGAACAAAGTATCCACAACCACCATTTGACACCGAACTACAGAATGAACCAGGTGTAGAATCTAAAATGAATCCGCTTCCAGATTATGGTGAAAACACCTATAAAGGAAACGATAAGCTAAAAGGTAAAGTAGCCTTGATTACCGGTGGCGACTCTGGTATAGGAAGAGCAGTAGCTTACGCTTATGCATTAGAAGGAGCTAAAGTTGTTATTTCGTATCTTGATGAACATAATGATGCAAAAGAGACTGCAAAAGTTATTGAATCTAAAAATAGAGAAGTTTTATTAATCGATGGTGATATTAGAGAAGAAAAGCACTGCAAAGATATTATAGAGAAAACCATAGCTAAATTTGGCCAATTAGATATTATTGTAAATAATGCAGCATTCCAAATGGCAAGAAATAGTTTACAAGATATTACTGCTGAAGAATGGGATAAAACCTTTAGAACAAATATTCATGCTCCATTTTATCTATGTAAAGCGGCAGAACAACATTTGGCACCGGGAAGTAGTATTATAAACACAACATCGGTAAATGCTTATTCGCCTAGTGACAACCTGGTTCCTTATGCGGCAACCAAAGGAGCCATAAGAAACTTTACCGCGAGCATGGCACAATTATGGGCCGAAAAAGGAATTAGAGTAAATGCGGTAGCACCAGGACCGATTTGGACACCATTAATCCCGGCAACAATGCCCGGAGAAAAAGTGAAAAACTTCGGAAAACAAACTCCTTTAGGTAGACCCGGTCAACCTGCCGAATTAGCCTCAGCATACGTGATGTTGGCTTCAGAAGATAGTAGTTATACTTCTGGTGCAACAATTGAAATAACAGGTGGAAGATATACCTTATAAATTCTTTAAAACTCTTCTGGAAGATGATTTTCCAGAAGAGTTTTTTCTAATTTGGCCCGAATATATTGAATATTGATCATAACTAAGCCACTGATAAAAGTCTTACCAAATTCAATTGGCAATTAAGGAAACATCATCTACCCGGCAGCTTGCGTTAGGTTCTCCATGCACTAAAAAGCCAATTTCTACCTTTTCTTGATTAATTTTAATATTTTCGATCTTTACAGTAAACCATGTTTCATTTTCATTAGCATCTACTGAAACAACTTTTTTCTTTCCAGCACTTTCAGCATACATTTCTAATTTTGAGAAGTTCCCTGCCTTTTTCACCTTAGCGGTTAGCGTATAGCTGCCATCATTTAATTTTACGTAAGGCGTTGATGTGATGATTTGAAAAACGTTTCTTTTGAATTTAATATTATCAGATATGTTTAGACTTTTCTCACCAATTACTTCTTTTCTATCTTTTTTAGAATTGAAATAATTTAATTCGGGAGAATCTTTTGCTTCAATAACGATTACATTCCCTTGTTCAACTACAGAGTGCCATCCTAGTAATTGTTCTTGGATCGGCTTTACCGGGCTTGGTATTTTTCTTCGATCGGCTTCAAAACTTGGATTTCGAACGTAATTATTATCTTTAGCAACAGTCCAATTTCCTGTAGTTTCTTCAAAATTCCAGGAATTCAGAGAATTAAAATAGGGCGTGTCACCTTCAAAAGAAAGAGGACACCATTGATTGTATCCTAAACCATTCCTTGCAAAATCTGCCCATCGATCACCACAATAGATCGCAGTTTCTTGATCAGATCCGTTAACATTTACAAAAAAGCCGGTTTGTGTGATATGAGCATAATCTTTATAGCTTCCGGGGGTGATCAACATTTTATTTTCAGGAGAATATGGTCCGCGAATATTATCGGCCACCATGTAATAGGCATAGGAAGAATCCCACCCGTAAAGATTAGAAGCAAAAATATAATATTTCCCATTATGCTTTAGCATGCAGTTTCCTTCTGGGCCTTTGCCTTTGAAGATCTGAGTAACATCCAAAAGATCAACTTTGCCATCTTTTACCCCAATTTCTGAAACGTATATTTTGTTTCTTCCCTGGCCATAAGAGTAAATTAGGTATGATTTTCCCGAATCGGGATCTGTAAAAACGGTTTGATCCCCGGTGTTAGGGGTACCTATTCTGTCAGTCATATCTAATCGATTATGACATTCAAAAGGTCCTGCTGGAGTTTTTGAGGTTGCAATAAGCACACCGTCGTTGTGCTGAACAAACATGGCATAACGATCTATTTCTTTGACATAAGCAACGCCCAATCTTCCCATCCAAAAAGTTCTTTCGTAAGTTTTGATCACTTCACTTCTTTCAAGAGCATTACTTTCAAACTTCCAGTTTACCAAATCGGTTGAGGTGTAACATGTAGCTGCTTCAAAATGATTTCTATCCTGAGTTACCGATGGATCTCTTCTATAGAGTTCTGCTTCTTTATAATGAGCGCCGTACCAGTAATATTTTTCTACTCCGTCTTTGGGATCTGTAAAAATAAAAATTCCGCCTCCCTGGCTATAAATTGGTTGATTGTCTACAGTGTTCCAAAAAGTATCATTTTTAATATTCAAATTTTGTGAAATTGAGTCAGTATGTAAACCTAAAAAGTAAATTAGAAATATAAAGCTGAATATTTTTCTAGTGGAATAGATGTGCTTTAAAGCCATTTTGATTGGTTGTTTTTATTTTTTTGCTGAAATAAGATTATTCTTTGTCAAACGTTTTCGTTTATGGATGAAATACTTCAGCATTTTAATTTTGGTTGGCTTCTAAAATAATTCTTTTTATTTCAAATAATTCTTTTTTCAAGTTAAAATGCTGGTTTTTAAGTTTGTTTGTAATTGAGGAATTGAACTCCATTCAAAAGCTAGCAGATAAAAAGCACAAAGAGTGAAAATAAATTTGAAGTAAAACAGAAAAGCTGCCTGTTTACACAGACAGCCTTTCCTCTAAACACTTATAATGAAAAAATATTCTCAAAATTGAGCTGAGAATGCCTTAAAAACTAGTTATTCTTTTTCTTATAAAACATATAGAATATTTGCGGTAACACGGTAAAGGATAATAGCATACAGATTAACAAACCACCAACAATCATTATCGCTAAAGGTTTTTGTACTTCAGAACCCATCCCATTAGACAGTGCTGCTGGCAATAATCCTAAAGATCCCATTAAAGCAATCATAATTACCGGGCGTATTCTGCTATAAACTCCTTCAGAAATCGCTTGTTTTAGCGGCATATGTTCTAAGTTTTCTTTCATTACAGCAACGAGAATAATTCCGTCGATTGTACAGACACCAAATAGAATAATAAACCCAATTCCTGCGGAAATCCCAAAAATGGTTCCTGTAGCCCAAAGCGATATAAATCCGCCAATAAAGGCAAATGAAAGTGTAGAGATACAAATAATCGTGTCTTTAATATTTCCGAAATTCATATATAATAAGAACACAATTAAAAGAAGTACTGCAGGAACAATATAAGTTAGCTGCTTAGTAGCACGTTCTTTACTTTCAAATTCACCTGCCCATTCTACTTTGGTGTTTTTAGGAAAATTTATTTCTTTGTCTACTGCCTTTTGAGCATCGGCAATCGTGCTCCCTAAATCTCGTCCGTCAATACTAAAACCAACTCCGGTATATCTACTGCTGCCTTCGCGATAAATGAATGCCGGACCGGTTTTAAATTCGATATCTGCAATATTTTTCAGCGGTACTTTTTTATCGTTTAAAGTAGGTATCAATATATTCCCTATCTCTTCTTCGCTATCTCGATAGGGTTCATCAAACCTAATTTGTAAATCAAATTTTCGTTCGTCTTCGTAAAAATGAGAGGCTGTTTTTCCTCCAATAGCCATTTCAATTACGGCTTGCGCATCTTCAGTGCTTACTGCATATTGAGCCATTTTGTTTTCTTGTAGGCTAATACGCAATTCTGGTAAACCTATATTTTTATACACCAATACATCGGTGATTCCTTCAATTTTACTGATGGTTTTTGCCACCTGATTGGCTTGATCTTCCATTTGGAATAGATTATCTCCGAAAATTTTGATCACTAAAGAGCTTTTTACTCCGGCAACGTATTCTTCTACATTGTCCTGAATAGGCTGACTGAATCCAAGATTGATTCCTTTAAATTCTGCCAGCGTATCTTTCATTTCTGCAATGAGCTCTTCTTTAGAAAGGCTTCTTTTCCAGTGGTCTTTTTGCTTCAGCTCAATATGAAATTCATTATTGAAAAAACCTGTAGGATCGGTACCATCATTAGGTCTTCCAGTTTGGTTCAGTACAAATTTCACTTCATCAAAAGCGCGTAATTTCTGTTTAATTTTTTTACCAGTTTTTACCGATTCTTCTAAACTTACACTATTGGGTAAAGTGGCTCTTATGTAAAGTGCACCTTCATTTAACTGCGGAATAAATTCGGTTCCGTAATTCAGTAATTTCACTACGCATACTATAAAAATACCTGCAAAAGCAATCATTGTTACTTTTCTATACTTACTTGCAGCATTAAATAATCCGAAAATATTTCCGCGGAAAAAATTGACTACAGGGTTATTTTTAACTGTAATGTGCTTATTCAGTAAAACTTTACACATTGCCGGTACTAAGGTTAAACTTAATAAAAGCGACCCTAAAAGTGCATAGCCTAAGGTAAATGCTAACGGACTAAACATTTTGCCTTCTACTTTTTCGAAAGAAAAAATAGGGAAGAGCGCTATTATTAAAATTAGCTGCGCAAAAAAAATGTGGGGCGCTACTTTGCTCACGCTTTTTCTAATAATATCTCCTTTAGAGATTTGTTTATAACGCTCAAACCCTAATTCTACAGATTTTTCTTCTAATTTTACGTAGACGGCTTCTACGATTACCAGCGTTCCTTCCAACAGAAGTCCAAAATCTAAGGCTCCCATCGAGATAAGATTGGCGGGCATTCCTTGTATTTTTAATAAAATAATACTGAATAAAAAGGATAACGGAATAATAATGGCGACGGTAATGGTCGTTCTCCAGTTGAATAAGAAAACCAATACAATAAGTGAAACCAGTACGATCCCTTCCACCAAATTGGTACTTACTGTTTTTACGGTAGAATTTACCAATTCGGTACGGTCTATAAACGATTTTATTTTTACATCATTTGGGAGAATACGAGTGTTTAATTCTTCAATTTTGTCTTTTAAACGCTCAATTACTTCTGCAGGATTTTCGCCACGAAGCATTACCACAATTCCTTCCACAACATCTTGATCGTCATCTAAACTCACCTGTCCTAATCTTGGTTTAGCTGAAATTGCAACTTTAGCAACATTTTTAACTAAAACCGGAGTTTGATTATGAGTAGTAATTAAAGTGTTTTCAATATCTTCGATACTCGTCAACAAACCCACTCCACGAACAACATACGCCTGCTGACCTTTCTGAATCATATCGCCACCCACATTAATGTTACTTTTGGTAATGGCTTCGTAAAGGTCTAAGGGCGTAAGATCGTACTGTTCTAAAGCGGTTGGATTTACCTGTATTTGATAGGTTTTTTCTTCTCCACCAAAACTTTGCACGTCAGAGATTCCGGGTACGGCTAGCAATTCTCTTTCGATTACCCATTCTTGTATCGCAGATAATTCTTTTATAGGCCGATCACTTTCGATCACGTACCTAAAAATTTCTCCGGTAGCTCCGTACGGCGGATCGATTTCTGGGTCTGATCCTTCAGGTAAATCTACCCCTTGTAAACGGTTAGCCGCGTATTGTTGCGCATAAAAATCTTCTACACCATCTTCAAAAATAACAGTCACTACCGACAAACCGAATAATGATATAGAACGAACATCAGACTTTTTAGGAATGGTATTCATTTTTTTCATTAAGGGTAAGGTGACAAATTTCTCTACTTCTTCGGCACTTCTTCCCGGCCATTGCGTAATAATTCTTGCCCTTGTGTTGGTAACATCTGGGAAAGCTTCAATAGGCGTGTGTATGTAACTGTAAATTCCTGCGGCTGCTAATAGTCCCGTTAAAAAGAATACGATTAAGGTATTCTTTAAAGAGAACGAAACTATGGCATTGGTGAATTTTTCCATCTTAATTTTTATTTTAGCTTAATTAATTGGATGCGCTGCTTTCAAAAAGTAAAAGCGTGTCGTAGGTTACAATTTTCTCTCCTTCGGTTAAACCTTCTTTAATGAAGAAAGAATCTTCGTCTTTAGACAGGATTTTTACTTCACTCACGTTTGCTTCACAATTATTTTTAAGCTTAACCACGTAGTATTTATTATTGTTGAAAACAACCGATTTTGCTGGAATATGTGGTGCTTTTTCTTGCGTATTGTTCTTTACAATCGCCTCTACGTGTAAACCGGGTTTAAGAAATAAATCTTTGTTTTCAAGTATAATTCTTCCTTTTAATACATTTTCTTGAGGCTCTAAAACATTGGAAATACGATCGATTTTTCCTTGGAAAGTTTTATCGGGATAGCTGTTGGTTTTTATACTTACAGGCATTCCTTGTTTCACCGCATCAATATCAGTAGCATAAATATTCACATTGATCCAAACTTCATCTAAATCTGAAATCGTAAATAACGGATCGCCTTCAGCTCCAATTTGCATTCCGGCAGCAATTTTATTGTCGACAACAAAGCCGCTGCGTGGTGCTTTAATCTGAAATACGCCTTTTTCGGGACTCGCGCTATAAAGCTTTAGATTGGTTTGTAGTTTTTGAAGATCTGACTCTAGATTTTGTTTTTCGCTTTTAGCTGCGATTAATTCTTTTTCTGAAGCAATACCATCGTCGTAAAAACTCTGTGTAGATTGAAGTTGGCGTTTAGCTACTTCAAGATTGGCTTTAATTTGTTTTACTTCGGCTTCAATCCCGTTAAGCTCTGTACTTTTTATTTCTGCTAATACCTGATTTTTTTCAACTTTATCACCTAAGGTGAAGTAGGTGTTGGTAATAATACCACCAACTAAACTCACGTAATTTACCACCGCATTTGGATTGTAAGCAACAACGCCATTTAAGCGTAGGCTTTTAACCACATTTTCATTAGTGATCTGCATTGGTTGAAGTTCGGCTACTTCATTTTCTGTAAAACATTCCTGTTTTTTTACAATTGGTTTTTGTTCTTCTTTACAACTAAAAAGTATAGCAGATCCCATTGCTACTAATAATGGGAGTTTTATGTTCTTAAAGTAATTCATTAGTTAGGGATGTTTATTTCGAGTCCTGTGTTATGTTTTAATTCTTCTAAATCGTCTAAATATTCTTGCTGATTTTCCAGAATAGTTCGTTTGGTATCGATATACGATTCTAGAAAATCCATATAGGTGATAATGTTGATGGATTGTAGTTTGAAATACTCGGTATAAGCTTCCATTGTTTTATCTAAGCCTTCTAGATATTCTGTATCGATATCGTCAAAAAAGTGAGCCGCTTCAAGTAAATTTTTATAGCTTTTTCGAACTTCTTCCCGAACTGCTAACAGCTTGTTTTCATTTACATAGTTTTGCTTTTGTACCGCAAATTCAGCTTTTTTGATGTTTCCTTTGTTCCGATCGAAAAACGGAAGGTCTATAGAAAAACCAAAGCCAATAAAATCTTGCAGAATATTACCACCGCGGTCATAGCCCAGAGACACGGCAATATCTGGCGTTGCCATTGCTTTTTCATAACTTAATTCTTTTTGAGATCGTTGAACATCTAGTTTACTAATTCTAACATCCGGACGATTATTTAGCGCTTCTTCCTGTAAATAATCGAGGGTATAATTAAATGGTAGCTGATATTCGTTATCGGGATTAAAGCTTGTCCCGAAAGAAAGCGTGGTTTGATCGGGTAAATTCAGCATCACGACCAATTCTTCATTCAGTTCGTTTAGTGCTTTTCTTTCCTCGATTAATTCATCTTTAATACTTAATAAAGAAGCTTGTAACCGTATAAGTTCGGCTTTATTTACATTGCCCTGATCGTATTGTTTTTGGTAAGCTTTTACGATATTTTCTAAAGAAATTAATTGGCGATCAAGCATTTCTGCATAGCTTTCGTGAAACTGGAAAGCATACACCGTTTTTCTGAATTCAGTTTTTAAGCTTAATAGAAAATCTTCTAGGTAAGATTGTGCCATTTCCGCAGAAACCTCAGCAAGTTCCACACGTTTTTTACGTTTTCCGGCGGTTTCAATCACTTGTTCTATTTGTGCTGAAATCTGTCGATACCTTCCAAAACTATCGCTTCCAAACAAACTAGGTTGTGGTTCGCCGGTTTTCTTCTGGTAATCTGCCGTCCAAAGATTTACTTCATCAACTTCTAGCGTAGGATTGGGCCAAACTTTTGCCTGAATCACTTCAGCATCAGCCATATCTATGGATAATCGTTCAGCAAGAAGCGATAAATTATTTTCCAATAATAAGCCTTCAGCTTGTTCTAAATTGAGCTGTAGGGTATCTTGAGTTTGAGACTCAGCGTTATTCAGCCCAAAACAAATAACAAAAAGTAATAGATAGATTTTTTTCTTTTGCATTTCCTTATTTTGATGATACAAAAAAAGAAAACGAAGCTTAGAGGAAAATTTGTTCTATATTAAAAGCAGATTAAAGTAGATTAGAATTTTCTAATGTTGTATAACTTCTCTTTTCGTTATTCCTTACTTGATCCGGAATTTCATCAAGAGCTGAACAATCATTTTTGGAGGAGGCGACACTGAATCAAGTTCAAGTTGATGGTATTTTATTTCTGAATTATCATCTTGATCACTGCGGAAATTCAAGCTGAATTTGAGTATAATTTTTTAACTGCGTAGTAATTGAATGTTGAATTTGATGAAGCTGAAAAATCTTTAACGCGATGCTCATTCCAAGTCCGTTTCCCTGAAATGAAGCCGTGTTTTTTCCTCTATAAAAAGGCTGGTTAATATGCTTTAAATCTTTGTCTGAAATGCCTATTCCGTGATCTTTCACCTGCAATTGTAAACGATGATTCGCCTTGCTAAGCTTTATCATCACTTCATCTTTAGAGAATTTAGCCGCATTTTCGATAATATTGAATAAAGCCATATAAAGTAAAGTCTCGTTTCCTTTAAATTCCAGCAAATGAAAATCTTCCGGAACAATAGCTAGTTGAATATTAAATTTTTCTGCTGAATATAAGGGTATTAATTTTTCAATAATCTCCCAGATAAGTTCATCGATCCTAATGTTTTCTTTAAGCTGAATACTTTTATTAAGATTAGAAAGGGTAAGTAGGTTTTCTAAAATATTTTTAAGCTGCTGGGCGTCTTGCAAAACTTGCTCTGAAGTTTCCCGATAATCGTCGTTGCTTCGGTTTCGTTGTAGGCTTATTTCTAATTGATTAATGATGCTGGCAAGTGGCGTTTTTAGTTCGTGCGAAGAAAAATCTACAAAATTCTTTTGCTGCTCGTAACCGGTTTCTATTTCTTTTAAAAGATTATTGAAGGCTTGGAAAAGTTCTTCTAACTCGTCTTTAGAACTTTTGTAAGAAAGTTGCAGCGGACTTTTATTTAAATTTAAATCATTTACTTGCTGAATAATATTTCTTACCGGTTTGTAAGCCAATTTGGAAAGTCTGGAAGTAAGAAAAATAAGAATAAGCATCGCCACAAAAAAACTGATTGCCAAAATACTAATCAGCTTTTTTTTCTGACTTTGGATCATTGGGTTGGTAGCTTTCACCAGCACTACAAAATCACCCTGATTATCCTTGTAAAATAATCCGTGATAATACGTATCGTTATCCCGAAAATTGAGTTCTCCTTTTTGTTTAATTTGTTCTATGCTTTCGCTCCAATTTTGCTTCAATTCTTTGGTATTGAATGCAATATTTCCGTTTTCATTAAAAATGCTGACTTCTTGATCTGAACTAAGATTGTAAAAAGAATTCTGGATGGGTTCAAATCCTTTTTGGCTAAGTTCATCTCTTTCTAGGTAGAACATCGCTGAAATTTTTGCCGTTCTGGACAACTCCTGAAAGAATATATTTTTAGAACTTTGATAAAAGGCAATATAAATGATAACAGAAGTTATCAAAAAAACAAGCCCAAACAGAATACTTGAAATTAGCGTTATTTTTTGCCTAATTTTCATTGCTCGTCAGAAATCATATAACCTCTTCCTTTAATAGTCTGAATGAGTTTAGCTTCTTTTTCGCTATCAATTTTATTTCTTAGGTAAGAAATGTACACATCAATTACATTAGTGTAGGTATCTTGCTGGGTATTCCAAACATTTTGTAAAATAGTCTGGCGGGTAACAACTTCATTTTTATGTTCTAATAAAGTTTTGAGCAGAAGAAACTCTTTTTGGGAAAGGTCTATGTTTTTACCGTTTCTTTCTACTTTATGTGCTTTGTAATTCAGTTTTAAATCTCCGCAAAATAAATCTTCTTCAACTGGTTGCTGGTAAGTATTGGTTCTTCTATTTAATGCTTTAATCCTGGAGACAAGCTCTTTAAAATGAAATGGTTTTACTAAATAATCATCGGCTCCTTTATCTAAAGCTTTTATTTTATCATCGGGTTCTCCTAAAGCACTTAAAATGATAATAGGAGTGATTATTTTTTTAAAACGAATAAGCTCACAAAGTTCTATTCCGGTCAATCCCGGCAGCATAATATCAAAAATAAATAAGTCCCAATCCTGATTAAAAACTAGATCTCGAGCAGCATAACCATCTTCTTCAGTTTGCACTGAAAGGCCTTCTTCCTGCAATCCTTTGCTTAAAGATTCTCTTAATCGTCTGTTATCTTCAACCAGTAAAATTTTCATCTTTAATTATTCCGAACTTAAAATATGATGCACAAATGTACTATTTCAACTTAAGAATAATACGATTATTATAGCAGGTATTCCTTAGTCTTTAATGTTGCGGAATTATTCAGCAATTTTATAGGCTTTTTCTAAAAATTGAGGATATAGGTTATCACGTTTAAACATATTAATGTAAAATAATGCGATTAAATCATTTTCAGGATCTATAATATATTCAGTTCCTAACATTCCGCCCCAATTATAAGCAGAATTCGAAACTGCTGGAATATGTTTATTATCTTCATTTTGTAGTTGAAAACCTAAACCAAATTGAAATCCTTCACCGCCTGCATTTTTTTCAGGTAAACGATTAATTGAAGTCATCTGTTTAATGGTTTCCGGTTTTAATATTTGATGATTATTAAAGGTGCCGTCATTCAATAACATCTGGCAAAATTTAGCATAATCTTCAATAGGCCCGTTTAAACCAATGGCTCCTTCAGCATAAGTTTGCTCTTCGCTGATAGCAGCTTTTGCAAAGTCTGTTGTTCCCGCTTCCAAACCTTCTTCAGTAATCGTGTAGGGCTTTACAAAACGGTCTAAAGCTTCTGGCTCGTAATACCAGTCGGTATCATTCATTCCTAAAGGATTTAATACGGTTTCTTTTACATATTCTTGCAATGGCTTACCTGAAATTACTTCAATCATATAAGCAAGCATGTTGGTGCTAATGTGATAATTCCATTCTGAACCAGGATCGAAACCAAGTGGATATTTTGCTAACGCAACCATTTCATCTTTTAAATATTTAGACGTTGCATCGCCGCCAAAACTTCGTTGTCCCGAGGGTTTATTATCGGCATTTCCTTTACCAAAATTTTTAGGAACAGTGTCGTTTACACCTTCGTTTTTTCTGATTTCAGAAACCAAACCTGCATTTAATCCGGAAGAATGAGACATTAAATGAGCAAAGGTCATCGGTGTTTTTACCGGACGGGTTTCGTAAGTTCCGTCTTCATTCACTTTGGATACGACTTCATTAGGTATTTCCGGAAAATATTTAGAAACAGGATCATCTACAGCTACGAGTCCTTTTTCAACCAAAGTCATAAAAGCTACGGTAGTAATCGCTTTGGTTTGCGAAAAAAGGACATAGTAATCGTCGGTTGAAGCAGGAGTTTTAGTTTCAAGGTCTTTATATCCAAAAGCTTTATCGTACAAAATATTACCGTGCTGAGCGACAAATCCTGTAACGGCATTTACTTTCTTCTGGTCCACGAAAGATTGTAATAGCGAATCCATGTTTTGAATACTTTTTTCGTCAACACCCAGTTCTTCTAGGTTAGCACTTGTTTTAAATTCTTGGGGAGTAGTTTCCTTCACTTCCTCTGTTTCTTTTTTATCTGTTTTTTCCTTGCATCCATATAGGATGGAAAGAGAAAGGAAAAGTGTAGCGGCTAGTTTTTTCATAATTTAATTATTGCTGATTGAAGATCTTTATAATACTTTCCAGACCTGAATAGAGATATACTCTTTTTTGCCTTCTGGTTTACAAATGAAAATGGCATTGTTAAGCCATGCATATTTTGAATTTATGGGGGCTTCAAATTTAGGAGCTGCTCTAAAATAAGGAGCGGAATTTTCTTGTTTTGGATTATAAATTATTCCAGTATTTCTAACATTTATAAAAACACCATCATCGGTTTTAATCGTGTAAATTGCATCTAAATGTACAAGTTCACCGTTGTTGGTTACGTATTGATAATCGGCTCCGTTTTTAAGAATTGTACCTTTTAACTTTGGTCCTTTAAACGTGCCACCAGAAATTGGTATCATAATTCTTTGTCCTAATGGAGCTTCACCAAGTTCAATAGGAGTATCTATGTTTACTCTTAATTCAAAAGCGAACTCTAACTCGGGAGGTTCAAATTCCTGAGTAACTGTTTTAAAGCTGAAAAAGCTTAATACTGAAATTAAAAAATACAGATGAACATTTCTCATAATTTGAATTTGGGGAAAGATTTTATTCTACAGGATTTAAATATTTCGCCAAAAATTCTTCGATAGCCGGATCTGTAATTTCTAATTTCTCGGCATAAGCAACCCCGTGCCCTCCTTCAACTTCTAGGTACTTAATGTTTGCACCAGCTGTTTTCATTTTTTCAACAAAATCACGTGTCCGCTCTGGCAAAACAATACGATCGGAATCTCCCTGTATAAGAAACATTGGTGGGTGATTTTTACCAATATAACCTATTGGCCACCATTCAGCTTTAGCCATAGGCACATCTCTACCTAATTCGGTTGGAGGCGATCCGGCAGCAACGACATTCACTTTACTTGAATATTCTTTAAAGGGTCCGTCACCTTCTAAACTTTCAATAGTAGGAGTCATGGCCAGCATCAAAGCAAGATGAGCTCCGGCAGAATGGCCATACGCCCCAATACGATCTGGATCTACTCTTAATTCTTCAGCATGAGCTCGTAACCACCTTACGGCACATTTTACATCTTCTATGCAAGCCGGAAAACCAGCTTCTCCGGTAAGTCGATATTCTACATTAATAACCGCGTATCCTTTTTGTGCATAAGCGAGCATCATTTTTTGATAAACATCTACATTTTTTGATCCAGCCGCCCAGCCACCACCATGTACAATAACTAAAGCTGGTTTAATACCTGCTGCAAAATTCTTCGGCATTGCCAGATCAAGTTTCCACGAATCGCTATCGCCTGTACGGTAAGGTATATCTTTAGTAACTGTAACTGTTTTTTCTTCTGAAAAAACCTTAGTTGCATCTACTTGTGCTGAACTGAAAAAAGGAATGCTAAAAGCTAAAAAAATGATAAGCTGAAATCTCAAATTTGAATTTTTCATAATGCTGAAAATTTAAATTTTATTTATCGAAATTTTTAGATTTCATCGTCCACCCGGGATAATTCTCTAAATTAGATTCTAAAAAAATATCAGATTTATCTTCATTTTTAAAATGCCAGTCTAACCAATCTTTAGCCATTTTAGCAAAAGAACCGCCATTTTTTTCGTTAAATGTACCGCCATGTCCCGCTTCTAAATTATTGCCAAAAGCTACCGGTACGTTTTCAATTCTATCATAATCTAAAAATGCATTTTCAGTTGCCACATCAGTTTCTCCACCAACAAGATAAATAACATCACCATTCAGTTTTTGTAAGGATTTTGTACTGGCACCAGCCATCGTCATATCGCCCATACCCGAATTAAACATCATATATGTTTTAATTTGAGGATTCCCTGCAATGCGCATTACTTGTGCACCGCCACAAGATTGTCCTCCGGCAGCAATTTTATTTAAGTCTACATTTTTATAGTAGTCATTACCTTTTGTTTTTGCTTTTTTAGTAATCCAATCAAGACCTTTTAAAAGTTTGTCGTCTTCTGTGCTTTTGTGTTTTCTTTCCTCAACAGTCATTTGCAAATCACCTATAGCAACAATTACATAACCATAAGAAGCAATTTCAGATAGTAATCTTTCGTGGTGTATGGAAGAATCCATACAGCCACCATTGGCCCAAATCAGGATTGGTAATTTATCTTCGGTGCTTACCGCTTCTTCAATATTTTCGGGACGATAAATAACAAAGTCTGAAAGTGATTTTTCTGAAACTGCGATAGCATGGTAAGGTCCGCTGCCCCCCCCCTTATCAATCGTTTTCGTTTTTAGCCACTGGGCGTTGGTGGAAATAGCGATGAAACAGCAAATAATGAAGCTGATAATGGTTGTAGTTTTCATAGAAATTAGGTTACGCTTAAAGGTACTATTTTTATTAAAAGTATAATGATGAGTTTTAGATTATGTGACGGAAAATTATAAAATCAAAAAATGGAGTCTACGGGAAACATAAAAATATTATCGAAATCGCTATAATATCGTTTTTTTTAAAATCGATGTTAAACTTATGGTAATCGAACCCAATTTTTAGGATTATGTTTATTCAGTTTTATATTTGATATATCAAAAGAGAACATTATGGAAAATCAAGAAATAAAAATAGAGCTGGAAAACGGCGAGACCTTAGGTTTTAATGTGAACGCAGAAGTGCAGAAAGGTCTTTATCTAACCACCGATACTCGTTTAATCAATGAAAATATTCAAAAATTTACGATTGATATAGAAATGGTTCCTAACCAGATTGCCATGAAGATTTCTCAAATAGGTAAGTTTGCAGCAGTTACTTTTGCGGTAGATGAAAATAGAAAATATCAGTACCTTATAGGATCAGATCTTGATATCGATAAAATGGAGAAAAATGCTTCCGATAAAATTCCGGATCAAATTAAAGGACTTATTGTAGAAGCTTATTCTCTTACCCAGAAAAAATAAAATTCAATTTCAACAAATTTGAATTATTTTATAAAAAGCGGGCTAAATGTCTGCTTTTTTAATGTTTAAGCTTTGTTTCAGTTTTCATAAATAAACATCTATTTCTTAGAATAAATAGTGCTTATATAGTTCCGAAACTAAAAAATAGCGCTTATGATCTCACTCATAATCTAAAAGCCAGCAGTTCTTCAACTTTGTAACGTAGAACTTAAAAATCATCGTTATGAATACGTTACAAACAAAAACAGTAGGCCAAATGGTTACTGAAAATATTAAAACTGCACATATTTTTAAAAAGTATAATATCGATTTTTGCTGTGGTGGTGGAATTAGCATCCAAAAAGCTTGTGATCGATCAAATGTTTCTTTTGAAGATCTGGCACGTGATTTACAAAATCTTGACCAACCTAAAAGTCGTGCTACAGATTATAATAATTGGGAACTAGATTTTTTAATTGATCATATTATCAATATCCATCACCGGTATGTTGAAGAAAACATCCCGATGTTGATGCAATATGGTACAAAGGTGGCTAAAGTTCACGGCGAGCGTCATCCGGAACTACTGAAAATACAGGAACTTTTTGCAATGGTTGCTACAGAGCTTAGCGGACATTTACGTAAAGAAGAGCTTATTTTATTTCCTTTTATAAAAAAAATGCTCCAAGCTAAAAAAGAAAATACATCTTTAGCACGGCCACAATTTGGTAAAGTAGACAATCCTATAAATATGATGGAGGTTGAACATGAAGAAGCGGGTGAAATCTTAAAAAAAATCGCAAAGCTTAGTAATAACTACACACCACCTGAAGGTGCTTGCAATACCTATCGTGCTTTTTTCTCTAAATTAGATGAATTTGAACAAGATCTTCACCATCATATACATTTAGAGAACAATATTCTGTTTCCAAAGGCACTTCAATTGGAAAAAACGATTCAATATTCTGAATAATATAGCGTTTATTGGCTGTTTTAATTCTGAAGTTCATTTTTGATTTATTTCACCGGTTTTATGTTTTTCAAAGCTGTAATCCTTTATAAGTTGTATCCTTATGGAAAAGGGAATAGCGCGCGCTGATTCCTGTTTCTGTAGGGATTCTTTTATTTCAGAATTTAAGAAGTAAATCAACTTGAAATGATAAAAAATAAGATGCAATTTTATACTATAAACAAATTGTTTTTATAAAAAACTAAAAAATGATTGAGGCAGAGGTACTTTTAAAATTTGGCTCGCAAAAATGCGAATATAATAAAGGAGATCGGCTATTTGGCGAAGGCGAAATGGCGCAAAACTATTACCAGGTGATCTCTGGAGAAATTAAAATGAACAATTATAATTTAGACGGAAAAGAATTTATTCAAGGAATTTTCAAAGATGGGCAAAGTTTTGGGGAACCTCCCTTATTTGCAGATGTAAAATATCCTGCTAATGCTGAAGCTATTGTCGACTCCATTGTTCTTAAATTATCCAAAAATCATTTTCTCGAATTACTTGCCTCTAATCCGGAAATTCACCTAAAAATCACCCAAACACTGGCTAAAAGACTTTTTTATAAAGCGATTATGGTTTCAGAAATTTCTAGTCAAGAGCCGGAACATCGTATTTTAAGAATTCTAGATTATTTTAAAAAACATGAGCATAAAAAGGAAGTTCCCTTCAGTTTTAAAGTAGATCTAACCCGCCAGCAAATTGCAGATCTTACAGGTTTACGGGTAGAAACGGTGATTAGAGCCATGAAGTCATTAGAGAAAAAAGGAGAGCTTAAGATTATTTCTAGAAAAGTTTATCGATAATTATTCAATAACTTCTAAAAGTTCAATATCGAAAATTAAAACTGAGCCACCAGGGATTGTACTGTACTTACATGGTCCATAGGCTAAATTGGAAGGAATTAATAGTTTACCGCTACCACCTTCTTTAAAATAAGTAAAACCTTCCGTCCAACCAGAAATTACTTGTCCCAATCCAAAAGTGATATCCTTATTTTGATCAAATACATTACCGTTTAGAAAATAACCTTTATAATTCACTCGTACTCTGCTTGAACTTGAAGGCTGAGCACCTGTACCTTGTTCTTCTACAATATAGTATAGGCCAGAATTTGTTTTTTCGGCCTCCAAATTATTAGATTCCAGGTAGTTTTGTATTTCCTGATCATTATCTTCAGTATAATCTTTAGTCAGGCAATTTTCATTGTTATCATCACTTCCGCAGGAAACAAAAAATAAAATTAAAATGGCAAGTAAACAGTTTTTCATGGTTATAATTATAAGTTCAGTCTATTTTTAGAAAGCTGAATTAGTTATTGCATTCAGCAAAAATGGCTATAAAATTTGAAATAAAATAGAAAGCCCATAACATTTCTGTTACGGGCCTTATTAATTATTGGGAGCAGGTTACTTTGTAAATAAAACCGCTCCGCCCTCAGCGGCAAGAGTAAGTTTTATCTTCCCGCTTTTTTTTATTTTTTCTTCTTTGAAGCTGGCTTTTGTATTTTTTGAATCATAAATATGATTCACTTTTTCTCCGGCAAGCATTGGTAATTCTAAAGAAATCTGACGTTTTTCTTTTTTGGCATTTACCACGGCAATATACCATTGTTCTCCTTTTCTGCGAGCCAAAGCGCAAAAATCTTCTGGTTCTCCGCCAATATAAAGGGTTTCGTCCCAAACGCTGGGCACTTCTTTTAAAAAGTTAAGTACATAATCAGGTTGCTCATCAAGATTATTCGGGGTTAAACCATAATGCTGAATGGGCGAAAAATAGAGTACCGCAGTGGCCAGCTCAAAAGCTTCGGTCGTGCTTCTTATAGTTCCGTTTTCCTGAGTTCTGGATAAGCGCTTATTTAAAAATACTGGAGAAAAATCCATCGCACCAACCGTGTTCCTGGTAAACGGAAGTAAAGTCGCATTTAAAGCATGCTTATCTAAAGATTCCTGTTGAAAAACCAGATTTTCTGAAGCTAAAACTGCCTCTGAAGTTACATAATTTGGATACATTTTCTCCCATCCTCGTGGCAACGTGCAGCCATGAAATGTAATTGCCAATCCATAGTTATTGGCGTCGGTTAAAATATCTTCATACAACTGCATAGTCACCTGCTTATCGCCACCAAAAAAGTCGATTTTCAATCCTTTAACGCCAATTTTTTGTAACCAGGCCATTTCTTTCTGGCGCTGGATGGTATTATTCATTTTATCTTTTGGCGTTTGTGGCGCTTCATTCCAAAGTCCGTTTGAATTGTACCACAGCAAAATATCAACGTTTTTAGAATTGGCGTAATTCACCAGTTCTTCCATTTTTTTTCGGCCAATATTGCGATCCCAATTGGCATCGATCAAAACATACTCCCAATCCATATCGGCAGCCAGATCTATAAACTCAACCTGGTCTTCGTAGTTTATACTTGGATCCTGCCACACAATCCAGCTCCAGCTGGCTCTTCCCATTTTATAATCAATAGAAGCTTCGTATTTTTCTTCAACTAAATCAAAAGCCACGGTAGATTCTACAATAGGTTTCAGTGTACTTCCTAAAGTAATCGTTCGCCATGGAGTACTTGCCGGTAGCGATTGAATAGCATAGGTTTCAGCAATGCCATTATTTTCTCCCTCCTGCGGAAATTCAATCTCAAAAAGCCTGTTTTCTTTCACTTCGCTTAAGCGGCAACCCGGGTAGTGGCTATCGGTTCCGGTTTCAGAAATTAACAACCAGCCTTTATTTCCGTTTTTAAAAAGAGCAGGAAAAGTATAGCCCACACCATATTTTGAGGGCGTGTTTAGTTTTTCATTTAACGTATATTCTTCTTCGTATGAAGGTTTGGTTCCCATCCAGCCGATCATAGGTGTCGCTTGCGGACTAATGTAGCTTGTAGCATCACCTGGAAGTTTAAACCCAGATTTTTCATTTAAAATCTTCAGGCTATTTTTCCCTTCATGAGATTTTAATTGATATGAATAAGCAACATCACGGTTAGAAACCCGAAATTTCACAATTAGCGTATCCTTATTGCTATTCAGAAATTTCCCAACCAATTCATTACCTATATAATCTACATGGCTTACTTTGGCTTTCTTAAGCTCATAAGAGCTTTCGATGTGATCCTTCTGAAAAGAACTATTTTCTAAATTCTTAGAGAAATCCCCAATAGAAGTTTCCAAACCAAGCGGAGAATCCTCTAAAAATACTTCATTTTTATAACGAATATCGTAAGAGATTTTTCCGCTATTATTTTTTAGTTCTACGGAAATATTACCATCAGGACTTTTAAGCTGTTCTGTCTTTTGGGCACTAATCGATTGAGAAAGTAGGATTCCTCCGATTAATGAAAAAGCTGTTTTTAATATGGTTGACATAAAGTGTTTTGTTGGTCGATTTTTTAAAATTTAATTAATTGGCTCAATTCCTTCTAAAGTTGGTTTTACTTCTTCAATTAATCCATCTTCAGTAAAGTTTAATCTATCGATAGCAACCTCACGATGGAAACCTGCAGCGCCACCCATAGCTTCTCCTTTAGGTCTTGTAAATCTGTGATACACCAAATAAAATTCATCCTTATCATGTACTTTAATTACTGAATTATGTCCGGTAGCTAAAATATCCTGACTTTCATCTTTCTGAATTACGAGATTATTTTCCGGAATAGTAAGAGGGCCAAGCGGACTTTTAGCAGTGGCATAACGCACTTTATAATTTGGGCTTCGGGTATCATCTTCAGACCATAAAAAGTAATAGGTGCCGTTTCTAAAAAAGACTTCAACTCCTTCTCTAAAAGTATTATCCGGAGTAAGTACTTTAGGCTTTTTGCTTTTGATAGAAACCATGTCATCATTTAATTCTACCACGGCTAAAAAGCCATTCCCCCAATACAAATAATTTTTTCCGGTTTTTGGATCTACAAAAATATCAGGATCGATATTTTGTCCGCCTTTTATTCCTTCTGGTTTTTCTGAAATTAAAGGCGCTCCACTATCTTTAAAAGTACCTTTTGGGTTATCTGAAGTTGCTACTCCCACTTGCTGTGCAGCCGTGAAATAATAGAAATACTTGTATTCTCCATCAATTTCTTTTTCTACCATCGTTGGAGCCCAGGCATTTCTACTGGTCCATTCTACGTCTTTTTCAAGATCTAAAATAACGCCTTCATCAGTCCAATTCACTAAATCTGGCGAAGAAAAAGTTTTAAAATATGTTCCCGACCATCCATCAAATCCATCACTGGTAGGGTAGAGGTAGTATTTACTATCTTTTTCAGAATAAATAATTTCAGGATCAGCGTAGTAGCCTTCTACCACAGGGTTGTTAGCCACTTCAACACTAACCTGATAGCTGGTTTTGTTTTCACCATTTGTAACTACGTAAGTTACCGCTCCGTTTGAAAAATCCTGAGCTCCTTTTGGTGAGATTTCAGTACCCGGAAGCAATTCGAATTGAGGATCGAAATTCGATAAATCAGTATCATATTTTACCGGTAAATAAATTGTTTTTTCTGAACGTTTGATGACGATATTGTTGGTTTTTATCGCTTCATTTTCAGCGCCGGTAATTTCAGTTAAATCTTCGGAAGGAAACTCTTTTAATAAGCGTTGTAATTCTTCTGAAGTAATTGGCAGTACTGTACCATGTCTTGGATGAAAGTTCATCGAAATATCTTCATCTACAACTTCAAAATTCTTAAGATCAGCACTTCTGGTAAACTGATATTTTCCGCTGGTGTACATGTCGTACATTAAAATATAATCTTCAGAATTATTCAATTTAAAAACCCCAGAACCTTCTACCGCTTTATCAGTTTGATCTACATTTCCAGACTCCGCTTTGTATCCAGAGGTTAACGAATCTGATATGGCTACTTTAATTCCTTTATCGGTATCGCCTTCGGTTTTGTAGAACAAATAAAACTTGTCGTCTTTTTTTATAATATCACCATCGATAGAAGCCATTTCGTTAGGATTAAAAAACAGCTGTTTTGGCGTGGTTTCTAAAGCGGTAAAATCGTCGTTTACATAGGCGTAATAAATTTTATCATAGCTTCCCGGTTGTAACATCGAGAAATAAACCATGTATTTTTTCTTATTCGCATCATAAATAGTTTGCGGCGCCCACACGCGGCTAACATCTGAAAATTCTGGAAAAGTTTCGGTAATATCGATTACGCTGCTGGACCAGTTTATCAAATCATCAGATTTTAATAAGGTCATCGCGGTATTCGACCAGCCGTTTTTGGTAAGCAAATCGGTTACCACCATATAAAATCCGTCGTTATTTTCTTTTCGTAAAATATGAGGATCACGAACTCCACCTGTACGGCTTATAGAATCTGAAGCGACAATAGGTTCGTTATTATTTAAAGCATGAAAGTTATAGCCATCGCTACTAATTGCGTAGCGAATCGCTTCTTCTCCGGCGCCGTTACCAGTGAAATAGGTGAACAGGTAAGCGGTATTTTCGTTAGTTTTTTTATTGTTTTTTTCGCAAGAAACAAGCCCAAGGAAACAAAAAACCAGTAGGGCAGATGTGGTTAAAAACTTTTTAGTCATTTTTGTTGATTTTCGGAAGATTTAATTATAAACGTTAAAAATACATTTTTAAAAAATAGAATGCTAGGTTGTTTTAAAATTAGAGTAACAATACAAAACTACCCTCAGGCGTATAAAGACCTAAGGATAGTTTCAACTCACACTTATAACTTACTCGATAATCGAGATTACAGGCTCCAAGCCTTACCTTGAGCTAGTTTACATCATTATTCAATAGAGAAATGATATAAGAATAACTATATTTATTCTCCTCTAAACGATATTTTTTATGTGGATAACGTCCCCACGAATCATCACCACCTAAACCACGTTGCTTATAATCGACATGTAAAAACACCTTGTCCTGAACTTTGATATCGGTGGTATGGCGTTGTGCTTTTTCCTCTCCCGAATCTAAATCTTCGGTAGCAATGTTTAAAGCACTAAATCCTAATGGCTGTTCACCAATGATTTTTAAACCTTTTCCATTTTTATTTTGAAGCTTAATCCAACGCGCGTCAGTTTTGTAACCAGCCTCTTGCGGACGAATATAGCCCCAGGTAAACTGATTTTCAACTTTGTCTTCATAGATTCCTAAAAACGCTGAAGTATTCCTGTCTGAATAATTTTCCCATGGACCACGACCGTAATATTCTAAATTTTCATAATCGCCCGGTAAAATTATTCGCATTCCAAAACGTGGAAGTTCGGGAAGATCTTTTTCGCTATCCAAAGTAGCGGTAACTTTAATGTCTCCGTTGTTTTCTATAAAATATTCTACGATATAAGGTACGTCAACACCGGCTAACTGATACGTCACTGTAATTAACTGACCGTCTTTTGCTTTTTTAGCAACCTCAACATTTGTCACTTCTGAATTATGCGTCGCCTCTTTCCAGGCTTTTAATCTTTGTGGCATGTGATTACCAAAATCATTATCGGTAGGCGCTCTCCAAAAATATGGCTGTGGAAATACTGATATTGGTGATTTTTCACTGCCTTTTAAATGATAGGCTTCAAAGCTTCCGGTTTCAGTATTAAAAACACCTTCCACCATATCATTTGAAAATTGAAGTTTATCACCTTTCTTTTTAACTTTTAACTTACCAGAAGTTTCAGTTTTGGTTTCAGTAAAAAATGTATTCTCACCAATTTTGAATTGTTCTCTGGCAATTTCGTGCCCCGCAGGAACCATTGCTTTCGTCTTTTTAGTATAAGCGTATACACTTAGGAAATATTCTTTATCCTGAAGTTCTGGTAAATTCACAGAAATCGATTTTGAAGTATTTGGAGCTACTTCAATATTGAATTTTTCAGATTGTATTAATTCTCCATCAGCAAGCAATTCCCATTTGAAATCGAAAGCATCCAAATTCGTGAAATTGAACTTGTTTTTTATCGAAAGTTCATTTTTATCTAAGTCAAATTCAATATTTTGATATACTTTTTTAACTTCCTCTAAAGCCGGGTGAGGTTCACGATCTGCACTCACCAATCCGTTTGCATTAAAGTTTTGATCGTTTTGCAAATGCCCGGCGCCAAGATCGCCACCATAAGCCCAAAACTCACGTCCATCTTCGGTTTCTGTTCGTAATCCCTGGTCTACCCAATCCCAGATAAATCCGCCTTGCATATGATCGCTGTTATCGATAATATCCCAATATTCCTGAAAATTTCCGTTACTATTCCCCATTGCATGAGAATATTCACACATAATAAAAGGACGTTTTTTAGTCTCATCTTCAGCATAATTTATCATATGCTCGATACTTGGATACATGGGGCAAACGATATCTGTATTTCGATTTTCACCTGCTTGCTCAAACTGAACTTTGCGTGTTCTATCACGTTCTTTGATCCAATCGAATGCATCGTAAAACACTTGTCCATTTCCGTTTTCATTTCCTAAAGACCAAATTATAATAGAGGGGTGATTTTTATGAAACTCGACCATCCTTTTAATTCGGTCTAAATGTGCAGGCGCCCATTCTTTAAGATAAGCAGGATGTATTGTTGTGTCCAAATCTTTATTGAAAGCTACGCCCATTCCGTGTGTTTCTATGTTTGCCTCATCAACAACATACATTCCGTATTCATCAGCCAATTCGTAGATATAAGAATCATGTGGATAATGACTCATTCGGATTGCATTGACGTTGTTCTTTTGCATCACCTCAATATCCTTACGCATCATTTCACGATCTGGCGTATGCCCTTTATCGGGATGATGTTCGTGTAAATTCACTCCATTTACCGTAATTGCCTGTCCATTTACCATCAGCTGCGCATTTTTGATTTCCACTTCACGGAAACCAGTTCTACCAGCAAGCGCGGCAACTTCATTGTCTTTTTTATCTAATAAAGCAATCGAATATTGATAAAGATTTGGAAATTCATTGCTCCATTTTTCAACCTCAGCAAGATTTTTACTAAAGCTTACTTCCGTAGCTTTTTTATCTAATGTTTTAGTTTCAGCATAGACTTCTTTACCAGAAGGATCCATTAATGTGAATTTCACTTTTGGCTTTTTGATGCTTCCTTTATCAAATTCTTTCAGTTTAACATTCACGTTCAACTCACCATTCTGATAGTCTTGGCTTAAGCCACTGGTTACAAAATAATCCCAGATCGTAGTTTTAGGAATGGCCTGTAAATACACATCACGTTCAAGTCCGCTTAAACGCCAAAAATCCTGATCTTCCAGATAACTACCATCGTGCCATCTAAAAATCTGAACAGCTAATACATTTTCGCCATCTTTTAAAAATTCAGTAATATCAAATTCAGCCGGCGTTTTAGAAGCTTTGGTCATTCCCGCTTCTTTACCGTTCACAAAAATTCGAGCATAACCCGAAATTGATCCAAAACGAAGGATAACTTCATGATCTTCCCACTGCTGCGGAACAGTAAAAGTTCTGCGATACGTACCTACCGGATTATAAATTTCTTCATCGCCATCTTTCGAGTTTTTATTGATCGTTTCTCCACTTTCGGTTTTTTCTTCCGAAGGAAATCCGATGTAAGGCGGATTTTTAGGATGTGGATAGGTGATATTGGTATAGATGGGAAAATCGAAACCTTCCAGTTCCCAATTAGATGGTACTGTGATATTATCCCAATCCTTATCGTTAAAATTTTTTTTATAAAAATCTAAAGGTCGTTCACTAGGATGTTGAACGATATTAAATTTCCAGGTTCCATTTAAACTTTGGTATAAATCGGATGATTTCGGTTCATTTTTTAAAGCTTTAGAAGCGGAAGAATATAGCACGAAATCACTACGCCCTTCTAGTTTGTTTCGATCTAAAGTTGTAGGGTCTTCCCACTCGTTTTGCTGAGCATAGGTAGCGGTTACAAATACCGCAAATATTAGATTGAAAATAGTTTTTTTCATTGGGGTTTGGTTTTTTCGACTAACTTTTAATATTCTGAATTATAGTTACTATAGATTTCTTAGGGATTTCTACTTGTGAACCTAAAACTTCTTCAAAAGCCAAGTTGCTATCTGAAGAGGTTGTGTAAGTTTTCAGGTTTTCCATAGAACTATTTGCTGAGCTAAGAGTTAACAATTCATTTTTTGCTCCATTATTAACGATCACCGTAATAATTTCATCTTTATTTTTATTTAAATAGGCTGAGCATAAAAGAGTATTGCTTTTATCAGCTACAGAAATCTTTATTCTTTTGCTTCCTGGTCTTATGAACCGGCTATAATTTCCCAAAGCCCACAGCATTTTACTTTCATAAAAATTACCGCCTTTCTTGTTCTTGTCAATATAAATAAGTCCGTCTTTATAATCATAAGGCGAAATCGCTAACCACCAGTGCCAGGCAGAAGCTTGAGCAACAGTTATATCATTATGTATCACCTTAGCCATATATAATGCGGGTTCGATACCTAAATCACGACCATTACCGTTTATTTCACCATCGTTATCACCAAGGATGCAGTATTCTGACATCCAATATTTCAGAGAATGGTAATTTTTAAGATTTTCTGCTAAAGCTTCACGCTCATTTATCAATTTAGATTCTGGAGAAGTAGTAAAATAACTATGCCCAGATATCGTTTGGCTAATATTCGATAAATCGCCTATATAATTTTGCGAATCTGGATTGAAAAACTCATAAATCTGGCTGCCTCTTCCCGGTTTATTATCATCTTCAAAAAGATAATTGATTTGTGCCGCTTCAGCAAGATCAATTTTAGTTTCTATTCCTTTTTTTTCTAATTCTGAATCTAAAGACTTCGCCAAATTTGCAATCTGATCATTCCAAAAAGGAGTGCCTTCCTGGGTGCCATCTTCCCAATCCCATTGAGGTTCGTTTATGGGGCTTATATAATCTACTTTTAATCCCATTTTCTCTAATCCCTCTATAGAATTTGCAAGAAAACCTGCGTACTTCGCAAATTTATCCTCAGCCAAATTAGCTATCTTCCCAGAAGCAGTATAAGCTTTTTGGTTTTTGGTAAACATTACCGGCGGACTATTAGAAAAAATAAGAAAATCATCTACACCAAATTCTTGCGCTTTTTTGGCAAACCATACTTGGCCTTTTTGCTTATCCCAGTCGTACCCTCCATTTTCCTGCAAAAAAGATTCAGCTTTTCTCCATTCATCCTGAATATTATCGTTATTTGTACTGCCTGCACCAAGATTAAAACGCCATAGGGATAAACCAATACCTTCTGGATTACCTTCAAAATCGACCTCCTTACTAAAAAGTAAAGAGGCGATTTTTTCTTTTTTTTCTTCTGGCCATAATCCTACAAACTGTGTTGACCAGGCATCTGAAGCACCAAAATTATCTATAGTCTGATAGGTTACAGACGTGTCTAGCATTAAGTTATTCGTCTGACTTATAGCTGAAAGCTGTAGTATAGAAAAAAATATGAATAAATTATAGTTCAATCTTTTGCACATTGGTATAAATAAGTTCATTCGACATCGAGGACCTTGCTCCAATACGTACAAAAATATAGTCTTCGTTTCTTAGGTTTTCAGGGATTTCCATATCAACTGAAATATTATCATCAAAGTCGAAATCTGCTAAGTTTACTGCTTTTGTAGCTGTATTAATATTTTTATCAAGGAGAATAGAATTATCTAGGATTACAAGTACTTCTTGTATCTCACTGTTTTCTACAATTTGATTTATTTGAAAACTGGAATTTAGCTGTTGTCCGTTCAATTGAAAACTTTCATTAGTAATAGTCACATAAGGTGTAACAGGTACATCTAATTGCGTATTTCCATTTACCTGAACTACTATGGTATCGTTTAGTTGTGGTAACCATGGATCGCCACCTTTTCTTACCATTTTGTATTCGCCATCAAAGAGCGAAACAGAATAGGTTCCATCCTGTGCAATAAACACAGGGATAAATTCATTTAAAGCGTAACCATCTTGCCATAATTCTAATTCGGCACTATTTGTTCTTACAGATATTGGAAGATCCTGATACATAATCTGGCCTTCTAACATCGCTCCCGGCGCATCAAAGTTATCTTTTTCGCAACTAAGAAAACTAATACTAATAAGCGATAATGTATATATAATTCGTTTTTTCATTTCAGAATAATTTTCAATAATTAATTAAAATCTAGTGAAAAGGGTTTCTTACCAACTTTGGATTATTATTGAGTACTCCTTGATCTATAGAAGAGTAATAATTTGCTAAGCGGAAGAGACGCGCTCTTCTGAACCTTGTTGGTCTAAGTTTATTGTAAATATATTTGTTGTTATCGGGATGTCCAGGACGTACAACGCGGTAAGGGTAAAGACCATATACCACTGCCTGTTCACTATTTTCGTCGCCATTCCAAATTTCATGAGCAATTCTCCATCTTTTTAGATCGAAAAAGCGGTGGTCTTCAAAAGCTAATTCAACACGACGTTCATTTCGAATATCTTCGATAGTGATATTCTCTATACTATTTTCTGGGAATCCTGCACGTTTTCTAATAGTATTTACATAATTAGTAGCAATATCCATCTGGCCTATTTCAAAAGAAGCTTCAGCTGCATTTAAATAAATCTCCCCTAAACGAAACCAAGGCCACCAATTTTCAGCAGCTACACCTCTAAGACTCGCTCCAGAAGCATTGCTTAAAAATTTTCTTAAGTAAAAACCAGAGTTGCTTACATTTTGTGCATTGTCTTGAGGACCATCGGCACCCGTCCATAAGTCACCATCACTATAATTTTCTCCTAAGTTTTGTGAAGATTGATAGGAATAACCTGTGCCGTCCCATACCGCAACTCCCGCTTGCATTTCGACTGGAGCACTTTTAAATGTAGTTCCTGGATAAATTACAGTACCATACAATCTAGCATCTTTATTTTCAAAGATTCCGGTAAGTTCATCGTATACTATTGGATCTCCATTTGCATCATGAAAATTTAGTTCTCCGTCGCTACCATCCAAATAATCGAAGCTTTCAACTAGATTTAATGAAGGTGTTACGTTAGTATGGAATTCATTATCTTCTGATAAACTTCTTGGTATATTCAAGAAAGTAAAGCGATGAGGCTTTAATTCAGTAACGAAATCTTTAGCAAAAATTATTTCGTTACTATTTTTATCCATAAGCATCTCATAGAAATTCATTCCTCTATCGGGATTCTCATCATAAAGGGTGTAGTTTCCATTTTGTAGAATTTCTTGTGAAGCTGTTAAAGATCTGTTATAAAATTCAGTAGCTCTCCCTGCCGGAATTCCAACTTCTTCACCCGGAAGGGTTATAGGAGAGTCCATTAAATTATTATACTTTGCAATTGACCCGGCATAAAGCATAGCTCTGCTTTCTAAAGCCAGTGCAATAAAAGTATTAGCTCTGGTTTTACTGCCGTTGTTACTTGCAAGATTATCTTTAATATCCTCTAATTCTTGATAAATGAAATCGTAAACTTCAGCTTCTTTCGCTCTCGGGATTTGTAAATATTCGGGATCACCATTGAAATCATATATAAGTTGCTCGGTAACTATGGGCACACCTCCCATACGCTTTACTAATTCAAAATAAACAAAAGCTCTTATAAATCTTAATTCAGCATTAAAAAGATTTTTTTGATCTTCATCTATTTCAGTACTATACTCTTCTAAATTATCTAAAGCAAGATTAATATCCCTTATAAAGCCATAGTCCCAGTATCTACCATAATCGTCACCATACTGAAAATCATTGCGCCAGTTAGAATCAAAATGCCCAGACCACATAGCATTATCCATCTCGGTCATCCCACCATCATTAAATACCCCGTGGAGGCTTGGCAAACGATCATAATAATTTGCCATTAGGGATTTAATTAACTCTGGGTCATTCCATAATTGCTCATCACCAATTATATTTTTTGGATCACGCTGTAAATATTCATTATGGTTACAGCTTAAAATGCTTATAAAACATGTAAGAAGTAAGATGCGTAAGATTGTATATTTCATAATGTTTTTTTATAAATTTTACTAAAGTGAAAGGTTTACTCCAACAACTATAGTTCTTTGCTGTGGATATACTACTGATCCGCTTGCTGATATTTCAGGATCTATTCCAAATCCGTTTACATTATCAAAAGAGGCAAGATTTGAGCCAGTTACATAAACTCTAAGTCGATCTGCATTAACTTTGGAAACAAGGCTTTTCGGTAATGTATATCCTAGTTCAATATTTCTCAATCTTAAGAACCAAACATTAGTTAACCAAAAATCACTATTTCGACCGTTAGGACCTACGTTACCGTTTCTAATGGCTGGATAACGTCCAGGAATCCATTCACTTTCTGGGTTATAGGGATCTGCTCTGTGCCAACGATCCTCTAATAGATAGGCTGGTGAATTACCACCTGCATGAAGGGGATTTCTTAATTCATAATTTTGAAACCATGATTGCATTGTTGCTCCCGCTAGATCTATCGTAAGATCTATGTTTTTCCAGTCCATCGCAAAAGTACCACCGTACGAAATGATTGGTGCCCAATCACTAGGGTAACCTATTGGTCTTTCATCCATCCAGTTGATAACACCATCCTCATTTACATCCTTATAAATAAAATCTCCAGGAAGCAGAGTATTATTATTTTGACCATCAATGTTTACATCGTAATTTCTGATCTGTTCTTCAGACTCGAAACGACCTTCCACTTGATAACCCCACCATATACCGCCCCAGCGTTCTTCTGCAGAATTTCTATATTCATTATAGGAATTACCAAAGCGTGGTTTGTAAGTAGAAACACTTTTAAATCTTGAATAAGTGAAATTTCCACTTACTGAATAATTGAACTCGTTGATTGAGTTTTTATAAGTTACTATAGCTTCACCACCGTTGTATCCATTTTCATTTTCTCTAAGATTTTCGTTAGGAAGATTATAACCTACTTCACTAGGAAGTAATACATCGTATTTTGGGCCTGGAATTTCTGTTCTTCTTATTCTAAATATGTCTCCTGTAATACTCAATTTGTTATTAAACATGGTAAGATCTATACCAATATTAGAATTTGTATTGGTAGCCCATGATAGGTTCTCAATAGGGAGAGCTCTAGGACGCAATCCTGTTGTATAATTTCCGTTTAAAACAGCACTGCCGTTGTTCCAATTATAACCTTGTAAATAGTCAAACATTTCAACATTCATTTCAATTCCTGTTTGACCAGTAGAGGCTCTTATTTTTAGATCATCCACGATTCCTGCTAGCGGCTCGAAAAATTTCTCATCAGATATACGCCATCCAAGAGAAACTCCAGGGAAAAAACCCCATCGATCATCTTCTGGATATAAGTACGAGGCATCATAACGACCAAGAAGTTCAACTATATATTTATTGTCGTAACTGTAGTTTAATTTACCTATGTATCCTGCTCTTGCCTGGTAGCTCCATCCGTCATCGAAAGAATTAATTTGATCGAATTCTAATAATGGTAAATAGTTATTGGTAGGATTGGTCCCTATTTGTTGGAAATCCTGTTCAAAATCATTTCGCTCATAGGCAGCCATTACTGAAAATGTATGTTTTTCTATGGTTTTAGCATAGTCCAATTTTATCTGTGAAAAAGTACTTATATCTTCTCTTTCAGCTTGATAACGCCATCCATTTTCTGCACCGCCAGTTGCATTATAAGAGTCATTTGCCTCATTGTATGTAAAAACGTCGTATGAATATTGAAAGCCGTCAAATTTGTTGTTGCCAAAATTATAGGAATGTGTTCCTCTAACTTTTAAGCCAAAATCAAATTCATACTCAGCATACAGGTTGATGTTTAGATTTCGTGCAAAGTTATCTTTATAACCTACTATATCTCTATCAAACAGTGCCGGATTTCTTGAGTAATCACGCGTTTGATTAGGATATTCAGGATTATTGTTGACATATGGAGGAGTGGTAGGAATATTACTGAATAACCCTAAAATTGCGGCAAAATAACCATCACCACCTGGCAGACCAACATCTTTGGTTTCTTCTAAACGTCCACTAATTTGGGTTCCAACTGTAAATCGCTTCGCTATCTTGGACTCTATGTTAGCTTGTAAGTTTGTTCGCTCGTAAGCAAAATCATCCAGTAAAGCGTCTTGGCGTGTATTTGCTAAGGATAAATAATAATTTGTTTTATCGGTTCCTCCCGAAACACTCGCATTAATGTGACTTTGTGGAACATTGTCCCTCATTAAAAAGTCATAATAATCATAACTTTGATAACCAGGCTCTGTACCTTGTTGCCATTTTTGTAACTCCTCTGGAGTGTAAACGGTACTAGGATCCCTACCTTCGTTTTGGGCAGCTTCTACCAATGCTCTAGTATATTGAGAGGCATTAGCTAGCTCAGGAAACCTAGTTAGATTTTGCCAACCGTAATAACCATTAATATTAATTTTAGGTTCATCATTTTTTTTACCTTTTTTAGTGGTAACGAGAACTACACCATTGGAGGCACGCAGACCATAAACGGCAGCCGAAGCATCCTTTAATATCGTTATACTTTCAATATCTTCAGGATTTAATGAGTTAAACATATCGTTTCCTGAATTACCTGTCGATTGAAGCCAATCTCGTCCATTGTCACCACCATAAGGAACACCGTCTATAACATACAGTGGATTGCCTAAGTTTCTAATCTCTAATCGAGCTCCTCTTCCTGGTCTTGCGTCTTGCGCGCGTACCGAAACCCCTTGAATCTTACCAGCTAAAGCTCCTGATGTGGTCGTCGATGTAGTTCGCGAAATGTCATCAGATTGTATTGTACTAATAGCTCCGGTAACATCCTTTCTCTTCTTTGTACCATAACCTACAACAACTACTTCATTTAAAGCTTCGGTATCATTAAGTAATGTTACAGAGAAGAAATTTTTTTCTCCAATTTTAATTTCTTTAGTTTGGAAGCTCACAAAAGAAACTACCAAAATTGCATTCTCAGGATCTGCAACTTCTAGAGAAAATTCTCCATCCAAATTAGTGACTGTTCCATTTGATGTGCCTTTAATTAGAACTGTAGCTCCTGGTAGCGGTAAGCCAGTGTCATCCAGAATTTCTCCTGTGATTTCTTTCTGCTGGGCAATAAGTGAAGAACCCATAATCAAAAAGAGCAATAACATATTGGGTTTAGATTTTCCCAGATTGAGTAGAAATGTAAACATACATTTTGATTTTAGTTAATTTTTAAAAAAAGTTAGATTTGCAAGCCGAACTATGTTGAAAACGATTTCGTCAGTTTTCATTGTTACAATTTTCTTAATTTTATAAGGATTGTATCGGGTACTAATTGACTTAATGAGTGGTTTAAAATGACTCAATATGCTATTTTGCTTATTTTTAGCGCTTGAATTTGTATAATCAATAACAATATCTATTACTTAATGAGAATTTGTAAGTCTGTTTTTTTATTAATCAATCTCACAGCTATAATTGCATTTTGTAACCCAGTTTTAGCACAAAAATTGGAATCTTTACATTTTTATGAAATTAATACAGAGGATGGGCTCTCTAGTAATTTTGTTAATGATATAACGCAAGATTCTCTTGGTTTTATTTGGATAGCAACAAGTGACGGACTTAATCGTTATAACGGGACAGATTTTAAAATTTTTAAAAGCGGCAAACCTAATTATAATTTATCAAATAATTATGTGCAGAGCATTGAGGTAGTTGGTAGTAAAATTTATATAGGTACCGATGGAGGTTTGTCTATTTATGATAATAAAAATGAATCTATGGCTGTCTATAACGAAGAAAAGGACAGCCTATTAGGTAATAGTATAAGTGCGATTAGAAAGTTAGCAGGCGACAGTATAGCTTTGGGAGTTTACAGAGGTGGTTTGCAGTGGTTGTCTTCTTCCGAAGAATTGTTTAGTGTTAATTCAAAATTGAATAGTAATTTATCATCCAAAGAAATTTCTTCAATCATTCAGATAGAGAATAGCTTATTTGTTGGAACTTTTGATAATGGTCTTAATAGAATAGACCTAAATACGAATACCGTAGAAGCCAATATTTTTGATCTTAGAGCTATTAACAGTCTTTATAAAGATAGTGACAATAATATATGGATAGGAACTCGAAATGGCTTAGTAATACTTACTAACAAAAATAAAATTATTCGCATTAACAAAGCTGTTAATCCACAAGAAGGCTTGAGTGATAGTGATATTTTATGTTTTCAGGAAGATGAAAATGGTTTTATGTGGATTGGCACCAGAAATGGAGGGCTTAATTTATTGAATATCAATAGTATTGGTGAAAATAAAATTTTAAAAGTCGACTGGTATTTGCCGTCTGAAGATGAAAATAGCGTTACTAATCGTACTGTTTCCTCTCTTTTTCTAGATAGCGATAAAAACATGTGGATAGGAACTTCCACTGGAATTAATTTTGTCCAAACATCTGGTGAAATTGTTCAGTTCAGGAAACATATAGATAATAATAATCAGAGTTTAAGTCATGATAGAGTGGGCGCAATTGCGATCTCTAAATCTGAAGGAGTTTGGGTGGGAACCGATGGGGGAGGTCTCGATTATTTTGATCCCGTTAGCCAAAGATTCGATCATTTTTCAAAAAATAATTCTAAAAATAGCCTAAGTAGCAATTATATTTTGTCCTTGCTTGAAGACTCTCAGGAACGTTTGTGGATAGGGACCTTTCGAGGTGGTATAAATCTTTATAAAAATGCTCAGTTTAAGAACTATTTACAAGGATCTCCAGCCGATGGTAGTGATGTAAGAGTCATTTTTGAAGCTAGAAATAAAAAAATATGGGTAGGTACAAATAGAGGTGGCTTATTTTGGTTTGACGAAAACATAGGAGATTTTAAAAATGTAACCGATTTAGAAAAGCTTGATATCCGAGATATTTCTGAAGATGATATTGGTAATTTATGGCTTGCAACTTATGGATCTGGACTTATAAAATACAATCCAAAAACAAAAGAAATCGTAAGATATGCTGTAAACTATGGTTTGGATTTTCCCAGCGACATTATTTTTAGTGTACTTTATTTAGGAGAAGGACAACTTTTGGCGGGAACACGTTATGAAGGTCTTGTTCATTTAAATACCGAAAATAACTCGTTTGATCGAGTGACCGAAGTAGATGGATTAAGTAATAATTCTATTGTAGGAATAATTAAAGAAGACGATCAATATGTTTGGCTTAGTACTTTTAGCGGAATCAATCGTTATAATATCGAAACTCGGGAAATTGTAAATGTTTCAACTTTAAATAATATACAGCCAGGAGAATTTAATGTTGGTGCCATTAGCAAATCTAGAAATGGTATAATTTATATCGGCGGAAATAAGGGATTAAACTTCTTTGATCCGTCAGAAATTCGGCAAAACGAAAAAAATACGCCAATATATTTTGATAATCTTAAGATTTTAAATGAAAAAGTTTCTGTTGAAAATAGCCCTGATGCTGTTTTAGATAGCTCTCTTTTTTATAAAAATGATATCACCTTGGCGCATAATGAAAATTCTTTTTCGGTAGACTTTCATAATTTAGATTTTCCGTTTGCCAGAAATACCGATTTCGTTTACAAATTAGATGGGTATAGCGATATTTGGATAGAAACGAATGGTGCTAACACCGCCAATTTCACTAAAGTTCCTCCCGGAGATTATAAACTTATTGTAAAAACTAAATCTGGATTAAATAGTGTAAGCAAAGCACAATTGGGTATTACGATTATACCGCCTTTTTGGAGCACCTGGCCAGCTTATCTGCTTTACCTTATTTCAATTTTGGTAATAATTTATCTAATATCAAGATACTATAGTGAGCGATTAAAACTCAAAAATTCTATTGCATTAGAACAAAAGCGCTATCAGTTAGAGCATCAGCTTAACGAAGAGCGACTTCGATTTTTTACGGGCTTTTCACATGAACTTAAGACGCCTCTCACCTTAATTCTTGCGCCTATCGAAAGTTTATTAGAAAGAGTGAAACATAAAGACTCTCGTGACGATCTCAAATTTATTCGAAGAAATGCAAAGAGTTTACAGCAAGCAATCAATAAACTATTAGAGTTTAGAAAATCTGAAGAAGGCTTAAGTCAGTTAAACTGTAATAATCATGATTTAAAGGAATATTTAAAAAGGTGGATAAAAAATTATCAGCCTCTTGCGAAAGAGAAAAACATCGAAATTCATTTAAATTATATAGCGAATCATAGAAAACTGAACTGTGATATTGATAAAATCGGGGTAATTATCAATAACATATTATCAAATGCTTTAAAATACTCCAATAAAAATACAGCGGTAAAAATTGAAGTCTATTGTGAGGGTACAACTCTTAAAATCGAAGTTACCAATCAGGGAGAAGGAATCAGCTCTGAAGAAATAAATCATATTTTTGAATGGTATTACCGTGCAGATCATCAACAAAAAACAGGAACTGGGATAGGGCTTGCCTTATCGAAGAGCTTCGCAGAGTTGCATGAGGGGACAATTGAAGTAAACAGCACTCCCGGGGAGAAAACAAGTTTTACACTTTGTCTTCCACAAAAATTGTTGGTTTCTGAAAATAAAGATTTAGCTAATAAAGAGCAAGTAATTATAGCTGAAGAAATTGCAGAGGATACTGAGGTTCCAGCGCTTATTAGTTCTGAACATCAAAAGAGTCTTTCTGCAGACGCGAACAGGAAAATTATGCTGATTATTGATGATAATCCCGAGATTCGCCTTTTTCTAGAGAATCTTTTTAAGAATTCCTACGATTTGCTTTTTGCAGAAGATGGGCAGGAAGGTATAAATAAGGCGACCAAATATGTGCCAGATGTTATTATATCTGATGTTATGATGCCAATCAAAAACGGTATCGATCTTTGTGCCGATCTTAAGGCAGATACAATAACTAGTCATATCCCGGTGATATTGCTAACAGCCAAATCCAATACAGAGAGTGTAAGTTCAGGGTATCAGGAAGGGGCAGATTTATATATAACCAAACCTTTTAAACCGAAAGTGTTGAAGCTACAGGTGAAAAGTCTGTTAGCAAATAGAGAGAAAATACGTATTCATTTTTCACAATCTGATAAAACCGAATTATTAATAGGTCAGGAAAAAAATTCAAAATTAATCGAAACTGAAAAACAGTTTTTGAAGAAAATCGAAGAAATTATTTTGGATCCAGATCATTTGAAAAAAGTGAATACCGAGTTTCTAGCAAAAAAGATGGGAATGAGTAGAACCCCACTTTATAGAAAAATTAAAGCGCTAACAGGTTTTAATATCAACGAATTAATAAGGGATATTAGGATAAGAAAAGCGGCCGATCTTATATACCGTGAAAACTATTCGGTTACTGAAGCTTCGTATGCAGTAGGCTTTAGTAGTATCAAATATTTTAGAAAGATTTTTAAAGAAAAATACGGTAGCAATCCTTCAGAATTTAAAACAGGTGCTACTAGTAAAACATAGATGTAATTAATCTGCTAAAGAGTTTTCCTGAAAATAACGAAGCCTCTAAATACTGAGAGGCTTCGTTTGAACTATTTTAAGATTGCGAATAAAAATATTAATTATTCGATCGTATAATCGAAACTTCTAGACTGCGACAAACTAAAATAACCAAAGGCATAATTATCTTCATTTGTATTGTTGATAAGATTACCTCTTATGTTTGCCGGTGGAGTGCTAAAGGGATTGCCACTTGTACTTTGTATAATAAGACTCATGTATTCGTAAAATTGTTCAGAAATGCCTCTAAAAGTGGTATTAACTGTAGATCCTACTTCCAGGTCTTCATCAGAAAATCCATAGTCAACTTCATTGCCATTTATGAATTTATCACTACCAACTCCATATACAGGATAGATTAAAAAATCGGTTCGATAAGTTTCTAAATAATAATTTTCTTCCTCTTCAGGATCATTGAAATAATATGTGATTTCATAATTGTCAGCTGAAAAACCACCATCATCTGACTGTTCAATTCTGGTAATTTCAGGAGTGCTTATCATACGTTCTGTAGCCGTATAGGTTTCATTATCTACAATTACTTCTAACTGATAGCTGTCGTTGAGCTCTGGTAAAAAATTATTGCATTGGTAAGTTCCGGCTTCTTCGGTCTCTTCAAAAATAAAAATATCACCGTTAGCATTACTAATTTCAACTTCAGCATTACTTACTTTTTGCGTTTCGGTTTCGTAATAATCTGTAAGTCGGCTTAGATAAATTTGCTGAACATTTCCGGGAGTATTGGCTTCCCATAAAATTTCAGCATCAACAACTAGTCGATTGTCAGAAGGCTCTAGGTCTACTTCAATTACTTCTTCGCAGGAATAAAATGTAAAGATTAAACTGCAAAGAATAGCGTATAACCAGATTTTTTGAGTGAGTTTATATAAAGTTTTCATGGCTGATTAAAATTTGAAATTGTAAGAAACACTAGGGATAGCTCCAAAAATTGAAAGGCGTCGAGCTTCGTTGAAGCCGGTATCTTCGTTAGTTGTAAATCTAATCGAAGCTGCATTTTGGCGGTTGTAAGCATTATATAAGCTAAAAACCCAATAACTTTGCCAGCCTTTTTTCTTATCTGGTTTTGGCGTGTATGTGGCAGCCAAATCTAAATGATGATAAGTAGGTAAACGATTCTCGTTTCTTTTAGAATAATTAGGAACATGGATGCCTCCCAGCTCATAGTAACCATTAGGATAAGTTACCGGTTGTCCCGATTGCAAAGAAAAATTAGCACTAAAAGACCATTTTTCAGTATGCTCATAATTTGCCACAAAGCTCAAATTGTGTAATTTATCGTATGGAGAAAAGTACCAATCTCCGTCTGCAATCCCAGGTTCTTCAGGAGTGTTTCCTTCGGTACGTTGTTCTGCTCTCGATATGGTGTAAGAAAGCCAACCTTTTAGTTTTCCTGTATTTTTTCTGAACAAAAACTCCATCCCGTACGCTCTGGCTTTACCGCTAAGCAATACTTGTTCAATATTATTATTGCCTATAAGATCTGCCCCATCTACGTAATCAACACGGTTTTTAATGTCTTTATAAAAAGCTTCAGTTTCCAACGAATATTTTTTGTTACTGAAGTTTCTAAAATAACCTAAAGCATATTGATCTAAAAGTTGAGGTTTGATAAATGGTCCACTAGGCGTCCACATATTTACCGGAGTTGGCGATTGGCTGTTGGAAATAATGTGCATATACTGCGCCATGCGATTATAACTGGCTTTAAAAGAAGTTTCGTCGTTTAAGGCATAAGATAATGCAGCTCGAGGTTCTAAATTAGAAAAGTCCTTTATTACTTCGCCACTATCATAATTGGTGCTTCCTATAATTGGAGCATCTTCATAAATGTTGAAATCTGGATTGTACATCGCGGGATTGTTATTGGCATAAGTGTTTACGACCTGCGGGCCATAGCGATAAAACATGCTATAACGTAATCCATATCTGAAGTTTAGTTTTTCAGAAATCTTATGATTTACATCGATATAAGCAGATGGCTCAAACGCATATTTTTTATCTAATTGTAAAAAATTGATCGCAGAGCTTTCGTCTTTAGGTAAGAGCGTACCAGGATTAGTTTCGTAATAAGTGGCTTCCAATCCATAATTTAGCTGAATAGCTTCAGAAAGATAATGGTTCCAATCATATTTTAAACCATAGCTTGTAACGGCACTCTCCCAATAAAAACTTTGACTATCAAGATTTAAATTGAATTGATAATCGCTATAAAAAACCGATAAATCGGTATTTATATCTTCATTAAAACGATGTTTCCAATTAAGCTTGCCCATAGTGTTGCCATATGTAGTGGCAAAACTATCGCCAATATCAAAAAGATCTTTTCCAAAATATCCAGAAAAGCTTAGTGAGTTATTTTTATTTAAGCGGTAATTCAGTTTTGTATTTAAGTCATAAAACTGTGCAGAATTATCATTCAAGAAAATATGAGCGTAGGAAGATCTACCTGCGATCATAAACGAAGCTTTGTCCTTAATTATCGGTCCTTCGGCTTTGAGGTGGCTAGAGATCAATCCAATCCCTCCTTCAAGTTTGTAATCTTTATAATCTCCGTTAGCTTGTTTTATATCTAAAACTGAAGAAACTCTACCGCCATATTTAGAAGGTATTCCACCTTTGTAAAGATCAAGGGAATTTACCGCATCCGCATTAAAAACCGAGAAAAAACCGAATAAATGCGAATCGCTATAGATAGGAACATCGTCCAGTAAGATTAAGTTTTGATCGGCAGCACCACCGCGAACATTAAAACCAGAAGAACCTTCACCAGCATTGGTAACCCCAGGAAGCGTAAGAAGCGATTTTAAAGGATCGGGTTCGCCCATAGCTACCGGAATTTGTTTAATTTCATTCATCGTAAGGCTGTTCATACTCATTTGCGGCTTCTTGATATTCACCGCTTTCCCGTTTTGTTCGATCACTACTTCATTTAATGTTTCCCCTTCTTCTTCCAATTGAATTTTTAGATTGCGATCACGATCTAAATCAACTGTTTTTGTAATGGTTTGATAGCCTAAAAAACTAAAACTTACTTGATAAGTGTTTCGCGGAAGTATAATAGAAAACTCACCATCAAAATTAGATGTCGTTCCTTTTTTAAGTTCTGGGATGTTAATAGTAGCTCCTAATAGGGGAACATTTTTTTCATCGTAAATAGTGCCCGAAAGCAAAAATTCTTTCTGGCTGTTATTCGAAATTCGTTGTTTTACGGTGATATTATTTCCTAGAAGCTTGAATTCCTGTGGAAGTTGCGTGTTTAAATTGCGAATTAATTCGTCTATTTCTATGTCATCATATTTAAACGATTTTGCAAAGGATACCTTAGATTTAAGATCTTCAGTATAGGCTAATTTATAAGGCGATTGACTTTCAATCTGATCTTTTAAATTATTTATTGTATTCCCTTTTTCGATATATATAGCTAAGTTTTGGCTAACTAAACTTAAGCTACAAATAAATAAATAGGAGAAAAAAAGATGTTTCATACGTTGATGAGGTTTTGAAAAATGAATTTTAATATTATTTTTTTAGAATAACTTTTCTACGAGTCGAATCGATCTCGTAAGTTAGATTATGGATTTCAGTAATAATCTGTAAAGGTGTTTCAAGATGATCTTCTTTATTAATACGTAATGTTGTTTTTTTATTTAAAAAGTACTTTTCTATTTGTATATCATAACCATATTGTTTCTCTAAATAATCAATAATGGTTTTTAATTTTTTACTTTCAAAATCAACATATGTTTTGATATTGTTAATTTTAGGACGATCTTTTTGGTAAATAAATGCTTCGCCGGGTGAAAGTATCCAGCTTTCAGATTGCCCTTTGATATTCATCTTAACCTTGCCTTCATAGAGTTTAACTTCAGTCTTTTTATTAAGATCTGTGGTTATTGTAAATGTGGTTCCAAGAACAGTAGTGATAAGATTGTTATTATGAACTTCAAAAGGATGATGCTTATCTTTTGTTACCTGAAAAAAAGCATTGCCTTTTAAGTAAACTTTTCTGTTCTTATTAAAATTTGGGGGATAAGATATTTTAGAATTGCTATACATCCTAATTGCTGTGCTATCAGGTAAATAAATCACTTTGGTGTGATCACTGGGATTGGAAATATTTACAGTAGAAGCTGAAGTTTGTTGAGGTTCATTCCAAAAATAAAAACTACCGACTAAAATAAATAATATTACCGCTGCAGCATATTTTAGGTAAAAAGGTTTTTTGCGGCGTTTCTTTTTAAACGTAGTTTGATGAAAATCTTCCCAGGATTTTTCTTTTTTATTTTGGGTATTTTCTAAGGATGTTTCTTTCCAATATTCGTCAAACTGGGCATCAATTTGGTCTGTATCTATCATGATGCTTGCAATAACTCACAATTAAAACCCTCTTTTTGTACGCTTGTAATAAAATTTCCTGCTATTGTTGCTTGCGAAGAAACAATAATTAAAATATGATTATCCATTTCGTAAGGATGTATCTCGCAATCAGAAAAATTGAAGGCAAGAATTTTTAGAAGATAAATCAATTGTTCGCGTTCTAGTATATCGAGTTTGTAAATTTCAATAATCATTTTAGCTTATCTTTTTATAGTATACAATTGAGATTGTGAAAGTTCCTAAGCCTTTTTTATTTTTTTTCGGATAAAATTATTTGCCAGATAAATATGATTGGCAATGGTTTTATGAGAAAGCTGCGTCATGCTCGATATCTCTTTGTAAGAATAATTCTCTAGTTTATGGAGTTTGAAAATTTTTTTTTGCTGAACGGGAAGTTGATCAATTAGTTTAGAGATATTTTCACTCTTATCGGCGGTCTCATCATAGTCAGAAATTTCTGAAGACGTTTGGTCTCGAAGATAGTTTGAATCTAACGGAATGATTTTTTTCTCTCTTTGAAGGTAATTATAGATGATGTTTTTACAAATCACAATAATCTGAGCTTCTAATACAACGTCCTCTTTAAGTTGATGTCTGTTTTTATAAATTTTTACAAAAGCCTCCTGAATAAAATCCTCTGGAGTTAAAAACTTAAACTGAAATTTTTTACAGATATGAAAGAGTTTATCGTAATAGGCTAAGTAAACCTTTTTAAAGGTCTTAGTATTCCCCAATTTTAATTGCTGAATTGTTTTCCTGTTACTTTTCATTACTTCTGTAAAAGCTAATTGCAGCTATTAAACGATAAGGGTCACCTTATAATATACGAGTGGCGTAATTTTTTTGAAAGATCAAATTTATCTTAACTGAATTCATTTGAAATTCAACGGTGCAAACTTAGAAAATCTAATTTGTAATTTTAAAAGTTAGATTGTAGATTTGTCAGCCTTTTTTTAGGGCGTATTTAAAAGCTATTGCAATCTTCTTTAAAGGAATATTAATTTTTAATAATATTTCTCTCATAGAAGCTATAAAATACTATTGAGTAAGAACATAAAACTTCAAAATGAGTTTATTTTTTGAAGTAAAAATTTAGTTGTGTTGTTTGTTCCAAGAAATTGGAACTTGTAGGTAAACCTTTTTAGGCTATTTTTAGTCTTTGGGTTACCAATGAGAAGCTTTTTTCCGTTAATTCGGGAAGAGGCTTTTTTGTTTTATTACAACTTCAAAGATCACTTAGTTGATAATTATTAATTGCTAAGAGCAATTTTATTAAAAATCTTTATCTCTTTTTTTTCCAAAAGTGTGGCACTAATCAACAGATTGTGTGGTAAACATAAACGTGGAAAACCCCATAAATTCTTAAAATAGCCTTAAAATTGAGCTTCTAAAACGTTTGAAATGTAGCGGTATGCAAATTGCTTAAATGCTAATCAGAAAAAATATAACGCATGAGCAATAAATATAATCTATCCGTTTTAGCACGTTTTGCGTGGTTACTAATCACCATTTGTTCGTTAGGTTTAGCAACGTCCTGCAAGGAAGAAGAAAAAGAAGATGAAGGTATCCCTTTACCAGTAATTTCTTTGCAAGAACAAAATGCTTCCAAAGGATTTGAATATATAGGATCTATTGAAGGAGTAGAAACTATTGAAATTAGGCCACAGGTAGATGGAATTTTAGAAGAGATCTACGTAGATGAAGGCGATTTTGTGGAAAAAGGACAGGATTTATTCAAAGTAAATAGTCAACCCTATATGGAAGACTATAAAAATGCGAGAGCCAATGTTGCTTTAGAAAGAGCCAAAGTAGAAAAGGCAAAAAGTGATTTAGAACGTTTGCAACCACTTATTGATAACGAAGTAATTTCTGAAGTTCGAAAAAAATCTGTTGAGGCCGATTATCAGGTTGCTCTATCTTCACTTCAAAGAGCACAAGCCCAGGCAGCTAATATGAGAATCAATCTCGATTTTACTACTATAAAAGCACCTGTTAGCGGTTTTATGGGCAGAATCCCAAAATCACCTGGTAATGTCGTAAAGCAAACCGACGAGAAACCTCTTACCGTATTATCCAAAGTAGATGATATTTACGTCTATTTTTCGATGAGTGAGTCAGATTACTTGTACTACGAAAGAGCGAAGAACGACACGCTTTCTAATAAAATGAATAATAAAGTAAAACTTGTTCTTGCCGATGAGTCTGTTTATGAGCATACCGGAAAAATCGATGCCAATTCTGGGCAAATCGATAAAACTACCGGATCTATTACTTTAAGAGCTCGATTTGAAAATCCAGATACCTTATTAAGATCTGGTAATACGGGTAAAATTTTAATGGAAGAAATTTATCCAAAAGCGATTTTGGTACCTCAAAGTGCCACAACCTTTATTCAGGATAAAAAATTCGTTTTTGTTTTAGATGAAAACAATATAGCACAGCGAAAAGAAATAATTACAGAAGGACGATCTGGTGATAATTATATTGTTAGTTCCAAAAGTTTGTCTCCAAAAGATCGTATTGTGCTTTCTGGCTTAGATAAATTAGCAAACGGCATTAAAGTAAAACCAATCGAGCGAGGGCGTTTGCTATCTCAGGTCCAACTATAAATCATCACTTTTTAGCCAAACCAAACCTAGATCTACATGTTTAAGAAAATAATAAAAAGGCCCGTACTTACACTGGTCATTACTATCATATTGGTTATTGCCGGGGCCGCAAGTATTGCCTCTTTACCCGTAGAACGTTTCCCTGAAATTGCACCTCCAAGTGTTAGTGTTCAGGTTTATTATCCCGGGGGTAATGCAGAAACTGTTGCCAAATCTGTTTTATTGCCAATTGAAGAAGCTATTAATGGGACCGAGAATATGTCTTATGCTAATTCTACTGCAACAAACTCAGGTAGAGGTCGGGTTACTGTTTACTTTAAACCGGGTACAGACCCAGATTTAGCTGCTGTAGATATTCAGAATAGAATATCAACCATCACTTCTATGATCCCTCAGGAAGTTACTGAAGCTGGTATTTCGGTAACAAAAAGAATGAAGGGTAGTATCATGACGATAAATATTTATAGTGATGATCCTACTTACGATGAAACATTTCTAAACGCCTTTACCAGAATAAACATACGGCGAGAATTAAAACGTGTAGATGGATTAGCACAGGCTTCGATTTTGAGGCAGCGGGATTACGCTATGAGAATATGGCTAAACCCTCAAAAAATGGCTTCCTATCAGTTAACTCCGCGTGATGTGTTCGATCAAATTAAAGATCAGAATTTTGAAGCTGCACCGGGTAAATTTGGTGAAAACTCTGAAGAGCTTTTTGAAATTATAATGAAGCATGATGGCCGTTTTAATCAACCAGAGGATTACGAAAATCTGGTTATTAAAACCAAAGATGAGACAGTACTACATTTAAGGGATATTGCCAGAGTAGAATTTGGTGCTTCTAATTATACCAGTGAGAATCGGCTAAATGGTAAACCATCGGTTACAATCGATGTTGTGCAACAAAATGGTGCAAATGCCATGGAAATCGATGGCAAAATTAGAGAAATATTAGAGCAGCAATCACGATTATTTCCAGAGGATGTCCATTATAAAATCACCTATAGTGTTCGCGATCAAATAGACGAGTCGATGAGTCAGGTAGAACATACACTCGTAGAAGCCTTTATCCTTGTGTTTTTAGTAGTTTTTATTTTTCTTCAGGATTTTAGGGCGACGCTCATTACAGCAATTTCAATCCCTGCTTCTTTATTAGGAACCTTCTTTTTCTTGAATATTATTGGTGCTTCGATGAATGTCCTTAGTATGTTCTCTTTAGTGCTGGCTATTGGTATTGTAGTAGATGATGCCATTGTAGTAATGGAAGCTATTCACGAAAAGATGACACATCATAATATGCCGGTAAAAGAAGCGGTAAGTGCTGCTATGGACGAGATTACCGGGGCAATTATATCGATAACCGTAGTGATCGCCGCAGTATTTTTACCTGTAGGATTTTTAAGTGGACCTGTTGGAGTTTTTTATCAGGAATTCGCTTATACTATCATTTTTGCAGTATTGATTTCAGCTATAAATGCTTTAACGCTAACTCCGGTTTTAAGTAAAATTTTCTTCGATGGCAAAAATAAAAACAAAGAAAAACGAGGAATAGCCAAAGCCGTATCTAATTACAGGCAATACAGAAAAGCCAAAATATTACGAAACAAAGGATTTAGAAAATTTGATAGTTTCTTCGACAGGTTTACTAAGAGATATCTGGGGGTTGTACGGTGGACACTGAATCATAAATGGATTGGATTGGCAGCATTAGCCGTAATTATAGGTGCAACGGTATTTTTGTCGAAAATAACGCCTAGTGGATTTATCCCTACGGAAGATGATAATTTCTTGATATTATCGATGAAAATGCCCGAAGGATCCTCATTACACCGTACAAACACAGCGCTAAGAAAAGCAGATTCTATTTTGCAAGAACAACCTGCTGTTAAAGGTGTGAATACTGTTTCTGGTTTTAATGTGGTAGATAATGCAAATAGTCCATCGTCAGGATTGGCGTATGTACAGTTAAAGTCGGCTGATGAGCGCGGTGAAATTCAGGAGATAAAACCCGTAATCAAAAATTTATTAAGTAAGCTGGATGATATTCCCGAAACAGATTTTAATATGTATCCAAGACCAACTATACAGGGGTTTGGTAATTTCGACGGAGTACAGTTTATGCTTCAGGATAGGGCAGATGGCGATTTAGGTGAGTTTGGGCAAATTGTAAATGAATTTATCAATACCTTGAACAATCAGGAATCGGTAGAAAATGCTTTTACATCTTTTAACCCTAATTTCCCGCAATATCGCTTAGATATCGATTACGAAAAGGCCAAAAGTATGGGGGTAAGCGTTAAAGATATGATGTTTACCATTCAGTCTTACTTTGGTAGAGTCCAGCCTGGAGACTTCAATAGGTTTAGTAGGCAATACGGAGTTTATATGCAATCTGATATTCAGTTTAGAGAGTCTCCAGAGTCATTCAACAGCATTTTTGTTAAAAACGATAAGGGAGAAATGGTTCCGGTTAATACGATTGTAAAGCTTAAACAAACTTACGGGCCAGAGGTTGTGAATCGATATAACCTTTATAATGCTGCCAAGATTAATGTTACTCCCGCAGAGGGTTATAGTACAGGTGATGTGATGAATATGATTGAAGATCTTACTGCTGAAAAGCTTCCTGCAACCTTAAGTTACGAGTGGACCAGTATGAGTTTAGAAGAGAAAAATTCTGGTGGGGACACGATCATTGTGTTCATAATCATTATTTTATTGGTCTATTTTATTCTGGCGTCACAATACGAAAGTTTCTTATTGCCATTAGCCGTAATGCTATCCTTACCGGTGGGAATATTTGGCGTTTTTACAGCCATTAATTTTGCGGGTATCGATAACAATATTTATGTGCAGATTGGTATTATTATGCTTATTGGTTTATTAGCAAAAAATGCGATTCTAATTGTAGAATTTGTGGCTCAAAAAAGACGAGCTGGTTTCTCTGCATTTGATGCCGTGGTGGAAGCAAGTGCACTCAGAATTCGCCCAATAATTATGACGTCGCTGGCATTTACTGTAGGATTAATTCCATTAATGTTTGCTGAAGGTTCTTCGGCACAGGGAAATCATTCGGTTAGTATTGGTACTGCAGGTGGGATGATTAGCGGTATTGTTCTAGGGATTTTTATTATTCCGTTACTTGCTTATGTATTCCAAAGACTTCACGATAAAATGAATTTGGAACGTTATGGCGATTAAACCAAAATCAACTAAAAAATTGAAGATGAAAATGACTTTTCTTTCAACTATAAATACGAATAGAATTATACCTTCAACTAGCTGTTTTAAAGGGCTATTAGGAATTTTTGCAATGATAAGCGTGGTAAGTTGTAAAGTAGGAGAAGAATATACACGGCCAGAGTTTAAGGAGGATATTTCAGCTGAATATTATTCAGGAGAAAAAGACCTGGATTCGATGAAAACTGATTCTTTAAATCTTGCTGAAATTGATACCGATACTATCCCGATGTCTGAAATTCCGTGGAAAGAGTATATAGAAGATAGTACGTTGCAGTCGTTAATCGATACGGCTTTGGTAAATAATATAGACCTTAAAAAAGCCATGAAGAACATGGAAATTGGGATGGAAGAATTAGCGCAATCTAAAGCTAATTTTTTCCCTTCTCTAAATGCAAGGCCTGCAGATTATCGAAGAGATTATTATTCTGAAAATTACAATAATTACGGTTCTAATCGATCTCGTAGAAATCATGGTGAAAATCCACCAAGCAGTCTTTATACTGAAAGGCTAGAGTATTCATCTGCGCTACAGGCAAATTGGGAGCTGGATCTTTGGGGGAAATTGCGTTGGCAAAAAGAAGCTGCAAGAGCTGATTTTATGAAAAGCAAAGAATTTAAAAAAGCTGTGCAAACCTCTTTAATTGCTGAGGTAGCTTCAACCTATTTTAATCTAGTGATGCTTAAATCCCAAATTGAAGTTGCCCAGAAAAACTATGCTTTAAATGATAGTACTTTAAATATTGTACAATTGCAATATGATGCAGGAGAATCGACTTCGCTGGCCATCCAACAAACCAAATCACAAAAATTAAAAGCGAAAACTTTGATTCCTCAATTAGAGCGAGAGTATGTAATTATGGAGAATAAATTGAACCGTTTACTGGGTCGTTCTCCGCGATCGATAACCATACCAGCTAATTTTGAGGATATCGAATTTCAAAAAAGATACAACACAGGAATCCCGCTAGAATTAGTTAAAAATCGTCCAGATGTTGCGATGTCTGAATATGAGCTGATTGCCGCGAATGCCGATGCCGGTGTTGCTAATGCTTTGCGATATCCATCTTTAACTATTGGTGCTTCTGCGGGTTTAAATTCATTTGAATTAGATGAATTTTTGGATCCTGTAAGTTCTGGTTTTGCATTATTAAACGGAGCTATTTTTCAGCCAATTTTTAATAATCGTAAACTGAAAACAAATTATAATGTTGCACTTTCTCAAAAAGAAATTGCGCAACTGGATTTTAAAGGTAATCTTATCGAAGCGATTGCAGATGTGTCTAATTCTTTAGCAAAAATGGAAAAGCTGAAAGAAGAATATAATATAGCTGAAGAAAGAATTGAAGTAACCCAGAAAGGTTTAAAAGATGCCGGAATGTTGTTTAGAGGAGGTTATGCCAATTATCTTGAAGTACTTACCGCACAAAGTGATGCTTTAGAAAGTGAACTGAATTTAATTAATATTAAGAAGCAACTTTTAATTGCCAATGTAGAACTGTACCGTAATCTCGGTGGCGGGTGGCAATAGTGGATAAAACAAAAAAATCCGTTAGTGCTTCTAACGGATTTTTTTGTTTCAATTTTTATAGAATATTAACTAATTTTTCAAATACTCTGGCTACCATCTCAGCGCCAGGATCTGGGATACCTTCTAAACTAGATTCAGATAAATAAGAACTTCTACCAGATTTTGTATTGGTGATATTTGCGGTTTCATCTGCTCCTTTACGAGCTGCTTTAGCAGCTTCATCCATAGCCTTCCCTTCACTTAAAGCTTCAAAGGCTGGTTGCATTGCGTCAATCATGGTACGATCGCCTTTTTCTGCACCGCCATAAGATTTCATTTTATCTAATCCGTTTAGTAATGCTTTACCAACGTTATCATCATCTTCCAAACTGCTGCCCGCTTTGGTAAAAAGCATCGATAATAAAACACCGCTGGAACCACCGGTTTCCCTAGCTAATACTCGGCCAATTGTAGTAAATAATTCAGGTAAAGAAGCATAAGGTAATTCATCTGAAATACTTTTGAATTTTTTACCGGCACCGGCAAAAGTAGATCCTGCATCGCCGTCGCCAACTTTTTCATCCAGATCGTTCATTTCTTTTTCCATCTCGATTAAATGTTCTGAGATTTCCTGAACAACTTTTTTGTTATGCTCATTTTCTGAAGGTTCAAACTGCATTGTTTTAGGTAACTCCGGACTTTTAATGCTGCTTGGTTTAGCATATTCTCTTATACGCCATTCGGGAGTTTCAGTAGTTTGGAATAATGCTTTTTCAATTTCTTCATCTAATTTCAGTAAAGTGATTGAAAACCCATTCATATTCAGCGAAGTTGTCATAGCTGTGGGACCTACCAAATATTTCACTTTAGAAGCAAGATCGGTTTTATCGAAACTATGCACCAACAAATTCATCTCTAGTGGCGTAACACTTCCAAGATTATTAAAAAGCAACACATATTTTTCATCTTCACCAGAAAGATATTCTTTTAATTCATCTAAGGCTTTTTTTACCAGTGCATCGGCTTTATCCATTTTGATAACATCGACACCGGGTTCTCCATGAATTCCCAAACCTAATTCGGCTTCAGAATCATCTAATCTTGATTCTTCAGGATTGTTGAATTTTTGGCCTTCTGTAAGTGAAAGTCCAATAGATATAGTACTTTCGGCTACTTTTTTAGCAGCTTTTGTTACTTCATCTAAAGATTTTCCTTCTTCAGCTAATTGTCCAGCAACTTTATGTACTAGTAGCGTTCCGGCTAAACCACGCTGTTGCGTGTCTGTCCCTAACGCAATATCGTCGCCTACAATTACAGTTTCTACCTTATGGCCCATGGCTCTAGCTTGTTCTGCAGCAAGTCCAAAATTTAAGCGGTCTCCGGTATAATTTTTAATCACCAGTAAGCAACCATTATCGCCACTTACAGCCAAAATAGCAGCGAGCACCGCATCTACAGAAGGCGAAGCGAAAATGTCTCCGCAAACAGCGGCGGTAAGCATTCCTTTAGCAACAAAACCGGCATGCATAGGTTCGTGTCCAGAGCCACCACCAGAAATGATGGCAACTTTCGATTTATCGATTTCTTTTCGAGTAACTACTCGAACTTCAGGAAAAGTGTCTAATTTGGTTAGTTTAGGATCGGTAAGTAAACCTTCTATAGATTCGTTTACAACATCCTCTGGCTTATTGATGAAAAACTTCATGTTAGGTCTTTTCTTTTAAAGATACAGAATTATTAAGCGTAAAGAATTTCAGTAGCGAACAGATGCCGGAAATTATAAAAACTTTAAGTCGATTTTAGGAATTTAGAAGATCTGCAACTAATTTTGAATAATTGCAATGCTATTGCAGATATGCTATGTTATATTTGAGTTGTGAAATTTATAGGAATCATATTAGCTGTTTTATTCTTGTCGCTTAGCTTTTTGCCATGTTCAGATGTTGCAAGCGATAATGAAGAGCACACTCATGTCGTAGAAAGTCATAGCGATCATGATGGCGCAGTCGATTTATGTACACCATTTTGTTACTGCCAATGTTGCCACAATCATATGATGACCTATAATTTGCCGAATTTCGAAATTTCTAATCCTTCGGTTTTAAGTGCACATTTTGGTTATTTAATCACAACTTCTTCAGCATTTACAGATCATTTTATACCGCCTCCGCAGGTTTAGTTCAGAAGTGAAAATCAATTTATTTTAGAAGATTTAGGCTGAATTTTTTCAGCAATAAACTTCTTCTTATTTCCTATTTCTGAATTTAAATCAATTTTCTGATGATTAATAGAATCATTGACTTTTCTGTCAATAACAAATTTATCATCGGGTTGTTTACCATAGTGCTTATTGCCGCCGGAGTTTGGAGTATGCAACAAGTTCCTGTAGATGCACAACCCGATATTACCAATAATCAAATTCAAATAATTACACAGGCGCCTAATTTAGGAACTGAAGATATCGAGCAATTTGTAACCTATCCTGTAGAAGTTGCGATGGGGAATTTACCGGAGGTTAAAGAAATCCGGTCGGTTTCCAGATTCGGATTATCTGTGGTTACTATCGTTTTTAACGATGATATTGGTACTTATTTGCCACGCCAATTAGTTGCGGAACAACTTGCTAAGGTGAAAAAAGATATTCCCGAAGGTTTTGGTGAGCCATTTATGGGACCTATTTCTACAGGATTAGGGGAAATTTACCAGTATACGCTAGAAGTTGACTCTGAATTTAAAGACGAATACACACCAACAAAATTACGCAGCATTCAGGATTGGATTGTAAAACGCCAATTTGCAATGGTTCCCGGTGTAGTGGAAGTAAATAGCATCGGTGGGAAAATCAAGCAATATGAAGTTGCTGTGAATCCCGACGATTTGCGTTCGATGCAGGTGACGATGGCTGAAGTTTTTGAAGCCTTACAAAACAATAATCAAAATACAGGCGGCGCATATATCGAGAAAAACCATCAGGCTAATTTTATTCGAGGAGAAGGACTCACAAAATCAATTTCGGATATTGAGAATATTGTCGTTAAAAATGAAAAGTTTCCTATTTCCATCGCAGATGTAGCACAGGTTCGTATAGGAAATGCAATTAGATACGGAGTGCTCACTAAAAATGGAAACGGAGAAGCAGTTGGCGGAAGTGTTTTAATGCTGAAAGGAGCAAATTCTAATGAAGTTGTAGAAAACGTAAAAGATAGAATAGCTCAAATCCAAAAGTCTTTGCCGGACGGAGTTTTTATCAAGCCTTTTTTAGATCGTAGCGAGCTTATTGCGAATACTACAACTACTGTGAAAAGCAACTTACTGGAAGGCGGACTCATTGTAATATTTGTTTTGGTGCTTTTACTTGGTAATTTTCGAGGCGGCTTAATTGTTGCCAGCACCATCCCGCTATCCTTGTTTTTCGCTTTTATTTTGATGAATATTTTTGATGTTTGGGCCAATTTAATGAGCCTTGGTGCGATCGATTTTGGGATTATTGTAGATGGCGCAGTGATTATTGTAGAAAGTACGGTTTTTATATTTAGTAGAAAATCGATTACCAATAAACTCCATCAAACTGAAAAGGATAAACTGGTAAGTATGTCATCTAAAAAAATGATGAATTCTGCATTCTTCGGTCAGGCGATAATTTTGATTGTCTTTTTACCAATTTTAGCTTTAGAGGGTGTCGAAGGGAAAATGTTTAAACCGATGGCGCTAACTTTCATATTTGCAATGCTGGGAGCCATGATCTTGTGTTTAACCTACGTGCCAATGATTTCCGCATTATTTCTGAAAAACAAAAAGTCAGACAAATTAGGATGGGGAGATCGCTTTGTAGGATGGCTTCAGCAAAAATACGAGCCTTTGCTTCAAAAATCATTAAAAGCTTCTAAATGGATTGTTTGCTCAGCAATAATTTTGTTGGTTTTTGCCGGTTATCTTTTTAGTAGAATGGGAGGCGAATTTATTCCGCAGTTAGATGAAGGCGATATTGCATTTCATGTAATTTTAAAACCAGGAAGTTCGCTTTCTGAAGGGGTAGCAACTTCAACGAAAATTGAGAATCTTTTATTAAATCATTTTCCCGAAGTAGAGCAAGTGGTTACACGATTTGGTGTTTCTGAAGTACCAACCGATCCTATGCCGATGGATATTGGGGACAGTTTTGTTATTCTAAAACCAAAATCTGAATGGACTTCTGCGGAAACAAAGGATGAGCTTATTAAAAAAATGAAGCAAACTATAAGCGAAATTCCCGGAGTAAGCTATGAGTTTACTCAACCAGTAGAAATGCGTTTTAATGAATTGTTAACCGGAATTCGAGAAGATGTTGCTGTAAAATTGTATGGTGAAGATTTAAATATCCTTGCTGAAAAAGCTCAGGAAATAGGGGATCTTATTTCAGGAATCGAAGGCGTAGCCGATATGAAGGTAGAAGCCACCGCCGGTTTACCACAAATTACGGTAGATTACGACAGATCGCAAATGGCGCGCTACGGTGTAACTATCGAAAGCGTAAACCAAATGATAGAAACTGCATTTGCAGGATCTAAAGCCGGAGTAGTTTTTGAAGGTGAACGAAAATTTGATTTGGTAGTTCGGCTTGAAGAAGAAAACCGTCAAAATATATCGAATATCGAGCAATTGTACATTAATCTACCAGACGGAAGTAGTGTGCCTTTAAGCGAACTCGCAACAATTAGCTATCAGCCGGGACCCATGCAGATTAGTCGAGATAATACCAATCGAAGAACTTATGTTGGAATTAATATTCGGGATCGAGATGTGAAGTCTGTCGTGCATGATATTCAGAATAAATTAGATGCCGAGCTAGAGTTACCTGCTGGCTATTTTGTACGGTATGGTGGTGCTTTCGAGAATCTAGAAAGAGCGAGTGAACGTTTAAAAATTGTAGTTCCCATAGCCTTACTACTCATTTTTATTCTTATCTATTTTGCATTAAAATCTTTTAAACAGACACTAATGATTTATATGGCAATTCCTTTAGCCGCTATTGGCGGGATTATTTCACTTTGGTTACGCGGAATGCCGTTTAGTATTTCAGCGGGAGTTGGTTTTATTGTTCTTTTTGGGGTTGCGGTGTTAAATGGTCTTGTTTTAATAAGTAGTTTAAATGAACTGAAAGAAGATGGAGAAACCAATTTGAAACAACGAATTTCACGAGGAACAAAAAGAAGAATCCGACCAATTTTATTAACCGCACTAACCGATGTGCTTGGTTTTCTGCCAATGGCAATTTCAAGTTCAGCCGGGGCCGAGGTGCAGCGACCCTTAGCGACAGTAGTAATTGGCGGATTAATAACTTCAACTTTATTGACGCTTTTTGTGTTGCCGATTTTATATAAATGGGTAGAAGAAGGTGGCTTTAATTTCAAAATAAATAGCAGAAAGTTAGCAGGAGCTGGTTTCGTTGTATTGATGGTTTTGCCAAACTTTAGTAATGCTCAGGAAATAGAGCTGTTACCGGAAGTCACTATGCATCAGGCGGTTGAAATAGGATTGGAAAATTATCCGCTGTTAAAGAACAAGCAACTGGAAGTTAAAAAAGAGGAAGCTCTAAAAAAGAATGCTTGGGATTTCGGGAAAACAACCATTTTTACAGCCGGGGAAGAGCTGGATAACGGAAATGGGGTGTACACTCGTATTGGTTTTAGCCAGCAAAATATAAATGTCTTCGGAATTGCTTCCGCATTAAAACTTCAGAAAGAGAAATTAAAATTAGCAGAAAATCAGCTGAATTTATCCAAAATCGAAGTGGCTACAAAAATCCGAAAACTTTGGGGAGAGGCTTATGTAGCAAAGCGAAAGTTTGAACTTTATAAAGAGCTTGATTCTATTTACGGGAAATTTAATGATGCTGTTAATTTGAGATATGAAGTTGAAGAAATATCGGAATTAGAGAAATTGAACGCTCAAAATAAGGTAAATCAAATTCTGGTAAAAGCACGGCAATCTAAAGTTACTTACATCAATACGTTAAGTGAATTGAATTTATGGCTAGGCGAAAGCCAGGATGTGACGGTCACTTCTTCATTATTGATGGAATCAATTGAAAATAGTTTTGAAGGTAAATCTTCCAGACATCCTTATTTGGATGCTGCGGAACAACAAAAACAGGTAGCAGAAGCAAATTTCAAAAAAGAAAAATCAAATTTTCTACCCACCTTGAATCTGCAATATGGTCAACAGGAAGTTGAAGGAGAAGACGGGTACGTGATGTATCAAGCCGGTATTTCAATTCCTTTTTTAAGCGGAAAGAGTTATGGGAATACTAAAGCAGCAAAAATCGATGCTGAAATTGCTAATCGAGCCTCTAATTTTGCCAAACAGGAGTTTTTGATGCAACGAAAACAAGCCTTACAAAAATACCAAAGTTGGAAAATTTCTTGGGAATATTATGAACAAGAAGCTTTATTGATTGCTGAAAAACAGCGAAAAGGAACAATTATAGCCTACAATGAAGGCGCACTAGATTATGTAGCTTTTATTCAAAACCTTGAAGAAGCTTTGCAAACCGAGCTGGATGCTATCGATGCCGCCAGAGAATATGTACTGGCTTATGCTGAAATGAAATTTTACTTGGTAACCAAGATTTAATCACATTAGGTTTTTAGTGAATTGCTGAAAACAAAATAAAACGAAAATCAATGAAAATATATTCAATTATAAGTTTGCTTGCATTGGGCTTTTTAATAGCCTGCGGAAATGCTGAAACGAAAGAAGTTGCAGAGAAATCAAATACTTCAAAAATTAATGCTGAAGAAAATTCGCATGAAGAATTAAACGGAGTTGAAATTAGTGCCTCACAATTTGATGCTTTAGCCATAGAAATTGGTGAAGTAAAGCTTCGAAATATGGCAGGGATGGTAAAAGCGAATGGACAATTAGAAGTACCGCCGCAAAATGAGGCTTCGGTAACTACAGTTTACGGTGCAAATATTAAAAGTATCGAGGTGATTGAAGGGCATCAGGTAAATAAAGGACAGGTATTAGCCTATATTTCGCATCCTGAAATTGTGGATATTCAAACTCGGTTTTTAAATGCATTTAATCAATTTCAACTTAAAGAAAAAGAATACGCACGCCAAAAGAAGCTTTATGATGCCGGGGTGTCTTCCGGAGAAAAATTTCAGATTACAGAAACCGAATTTCAGAATGCAAAACAAGCTACGAGTGGTTTAAAAGCGCAACTAAAATTGCTAAATATCAATCCAAAGCAGATCATACAAGGCAAGATATACCAACAAGTTCCTATAATTAGTCCGATTAACGGTGCTGTTGAAAAAGTGAATGTAAAAACGGGACAGTATGTAGATGCGCAAACCGAACTTTTCGAAATACTAAATACCAAGGATGTTCATGCAGATTTAATGGTTTTTGAAAAAGACATCCAAAATGTCGAAAATGGGCAAAAAGTGATGATTTCTTTAAAATCAAGACCCGATTTAGAAATGGAAGCCGTAATCATCTCGGTAGGGCAGGCGTTTGAAGAAAATCCCAAAGCTGTTCATATTCATGCTGAAATTGAAAATAAGCCTAAAAACCTAATTCCCGGAATGTATCTTACGGGAAGAATTATTACTGAAAATAATGAAACTGAGGCTTTACCAACAGCAGCTATTTTTACTGAGAACGATAGAGATTTTATTTTTAAAGCTGAAAAAAATAATGACAAATGGATCTTTTCTACTGTTGAAGTTAAAACCGGTATTGAAGATGGCGACTGGATAAGTATTACATTTATGAACCCTGAAGAGAAAGGCGCAAAATTTGCTTTAAATAATGCTTATTATTTGCAGGCAGAAATGAATAAAGGCGAAGGCGGCCACGAACATTAATAGTATGCAAAAAATAGAAGATATTTTAAAAGCAAAAGGGATTAGGCCCACAGCAGTACGTTTGTTGGTGTATAAATTTATGGCGCAAGAATCTTTAGCGATGAGCTTAAATGATATTGAAGCAGCTTTTGATAAAACTGAACGCACCACGCTTTTTAGAAGTTTGAAATTGTTTGAAGAAAAAGGTCTGGTACATAAAATTGAAGACGGTAGCGGTATAGCAAAATATGCGCTGCAAACATCAGAAGAAGGTAATGTTAGTGATAAATTGCATTTACACTTTCATTGTTCTAAATGTGGGGAAACGCAATGTCTTACCGATCAAACAATACCCAATATTAGTCTGCCTAACGGTTTTAAAGCTACCGATGCGAATCTGGTGGTAAAAGGACTTTGTGATAAATGTTCGTGATTAGTTGAAGCTAGATATATTGATTCTTATAAATGAAGTATAAAAAAAGCCAGATTCATTCTGGCTTTTTTTTATATTTTAAAAGGAAGTGGTTGTTAAACAACGATTTTCTTTTCTCCTTTAATTTCGTGGTTGTTGTGGCTAATATCTTCTTGTCTTTTTAATTTTTTTAGAAGCTTGTATCCTATATAAGCACCACCAGCTGCGGCTCCAAATCCTAATCCTATTAATCCGCTTTTTGCTACAACTTTTTTACCAGCCTTTGCTGCTAAATATCCCGCTATCCATTTTCCTGTTGATCTTACTTGCTCTTTCATATTTAAATTGTTTATGATTTTCCTGTTGGTTTAATTAATAATTCGTTCACATTCACGCTGTCTGGTTGGGATAAAGCGTAAATTACTGCATCTGCTATATTTTTAGATTGCAGTTTAGGTTCTTTGTCATTATCGTAATTTTTGTCATTAAGAAGCTCTTCGTCGGTAATGTTATCTCTAAGATTAGTTTCTACAGTTCCTGGTTCTATACAGGTTACTCTAATATTATAATCGGGAGAAAGTTCCATTCTCATCGCTCTGGATAATGTAATGATAGCCGATTTAGAAGCTCCATAGATAGCACCACCTTCGTAAACTTCCTTACCATCGACAGAAGATATATTTATAATATGCCCACTTTCCTTACTTTTCATTTGCGGAAGAACTGCATGGATACATCTTAATGTTCCTTTTACATTTACTTCAATGGTTTGTAGCCATTCATCTAAATGCCTGTTTTTTAAATAAGTTAGTGGCATTACGCCTGCAGAATTTACTAGAATATCAATAGTTTTAAATTTTGCTACTGCCTTTTTAAATCCATTAGCAACACTATCTGTTTGGCTTACATCCATTTCAATTAGAAGGCTTTCGGTTTTTATATCCTTCTGGATTTCCTTAAGCTTTTCTATATTTCTACTCGCTAATACTATCTTACAGTTTTCCTTAGATAATTTTATAGCAATGGCTTTCCCAATGCCACTGCTTGCTCCTGTAATAAAAGCTACTTTGTCCTTCAGTATCATATTTTGCCCACTCGTTTAGTTCAATTCCACTTCTTAAATCTACTATGAAAGAAGGCATTTTTTTGGCGATTATGATGTAATTCATTCTTAATCTTTTGATAAACCTAAGTTAAAAGCAACTTTGTTTATTTTATTGAAATGATGATGATTTAAGTTTTTGCGTGATTTTTATTCTGAATAAATTTAATTTAAAACCTTTTTCTCTAAAAGTCCGTATATATTATGATAGAATGTTTTAAATAGTGAGGAATAATAATATAAAACGCTTATTGGTCTTTACTAAAATATGCTTTTAGTTCTATTTGATGAGCTTTTTAAGATTTCGGATATCAGAAATAAAAAGAAGACATCTGATGTTCCTGCAGTTTGTTTTACAACTAAATAATTCACTTTTTTGCCCCGAATATTTTTGAAGCCATGATACAATTGTATCATGGCTTTTTTATAGTTGTAAAGGCACTGGCTTTTTGTCTTTGTCTATTGCTACAAGGGTAAATTCTCCTTTTACGGCCTGTTCTCTATGATCTGAGTACATTTCTTCAATAAAGATCTCGACATTTACTTTTAAACTGGAATTTCCAACATGGGCTACTTTACCAATAAGTTCTACAATAGTGCCAGCAGGAATAGGTTTTTGGAAATCAATCCGATCACTACTCACGGTTACCATACGTTGCCGGCTAAATCTAGTAGCAGTGATAAAAGCTACTTCATCCATCATTTGCATGGCAGTACCTCCAAAGAGGGTGTCGTAATGATTTGTGGTGTTTGGAAAAACAGCTTTAAAAAGGCTTGTTTTGGATTTGGTTATTCGCTCTTCAATTGTCATAAATTTCTTTCTCTAAAGCCAAAAAGTGCGTTACCTTTTTAGTGTTGTTTTTTAAAGGATAAATATCAATTCTGCATAAATACTCCTCACCATTTTTCCGATAGTTTAAAAGCACATCAGAAAAGCTAGTTTTAGAAAATACTTTTTTTCTAATTTTCTTTCTTGTTGCTATAGATGTTTTGCTTCCCTGAAGGAAATTAGGTTTTTTACCTTTCGCAAAATTTGCGGGATATCCTGTCATTGCAGAAAAGCCTTTGTTTGTCCAAAGAATTGTTTGATCTGCTTTGGTAAGCACCATCGCTTCATAATCTTCCTCTAAAACAAAATCTAAATTGGTGTTCCAGTTATATTTTTTGCTTAAGTTAATTAAAGATGCTAATTCGGTTTTCTTACGAGCTTTATCTCTAATTCTATCAGAATGATTAGCAAAAATATCGAGACTTGTGAGAGGGTGAAGTTGTTGGATAACTAAGTTTTTATAGCTAGTATCCTTCTTACTTAAAAATAAGTCTAATGAGGATAAGTTATAATCGTTTTCTGGTGCCATTATTTTTTTGGTTTAGAAAGTCGGTTACCAGTAATATGTCTTTGTCTAGTACTTTTAAATCTACCAGACTCAAAATTTCTTAATTTTTGATGTTTCGTTTTTCTACCCTGAACTCGTGCACGCCACTTTCTCCAATTTCTTGGGTGCATTTGTTCTTGCATAATTTTTATAACATCCTTTTCAGTAAGTCCAAATTGATATTCAATCGCTTCAAATGTAGTGCGATCTTCCCAGGCCATGGCGATCACACGATCGACTTGCCTTTCGGATAGATTAAATTTTTCTGAAATTTTCATACTCTATCTTTTGTTTAAAGATAAAGCGATAAAGTTAAACATGAAAATAATTGTGGTTTAATTTAGAATGTAAGAAGTGTTTTTGATCACTTTGTAGCCACAAGTAAAAAGTATTCGATTTACTGAAATAGAATGCGTAGGTACTTTTTTCTTTTTCAGCTTTAAAAATTTAGCCTTAAATTTTAGGGTATCTATCTTTTTAGAGGTTAATAATTTCTTGTGATTGTGTTTATGGTAAGAAAGGCAATTACCAACTACAAAATTGGATACTCTATATTCAGTATTAATTTCTTTGAATGCATCATTTTCCATAATCACTAGCTTTAATAAATAATTCTTATTAAATTTAGTTAATTTTCATTTTAAATCATAAAAAAATAATAAATTCTTTTTATTGAATGTTTTAACTGTAAAAACCTCAGTTTATTCCTCGCTACTTAATTTTTCATTAATTAGAAAATCTACAATTTCAGTATTAATTTCGGCTCCCAGAAGAATTATGAAACAGGTAATATATAGCCAAAGTAGTAGTACAACCACCGCCGATATTGAGCCATAAACTTCACCATAATTACCAAAATTACTCACATAAAAAGAAAAACCGTAAGAAGCAGCTAACCACACAAGCGTAGAAAATATAGCACCAGGAATCACCCAGCGGAGTGCGGGTTGTTTTCTTGCAGGTGCAAATTTGTATACCATGCATAAAAAAATGCAGACTAAAACAGCTAATATTAACCATCGCGACCAACTAATAATATCTTCTAAATATCCTGGTAATCCAATTTTATGTACCAGTGCAGGGAATCCAACGATAAGCACCATGCTTAAGATTAGCATAGCAAGTCCTCCAACTGTGAATATGGAAGCCATTAAATACTGTTTAAAAATATTGTGATCTTGTTCGGTATCATAAGCGATATCTACACCGGTTAATAATCCATTTGTTCCCTTATTTGCACTCCAAATACTAAATAAAATTCCAAATAATGTTCCCCATCCCAATTTATCACCGTGCGATTCTAGAAAAACATGGATACGTTGCTGTAAAATTTCAAATGCTTGTTTGGGCATCATTGCAGAGAGCTCACTAATTTGTCTTTCTATATCCTGGGGATCGGTGGCTAGGCCGTAGATAGAGATAAGTGCCATAATTGCGGGGAAGACCGCTAAAAATGCATAAAAGGCTACTCCTGCAGATACAATGCTTACCTTATCTTCGCCAATTTCATTTTTAATCTGTTTAATCACCTCCCACCATCCTTTCAAATTAAGGGTAAAAGGATTGTATTCTTTTTTTGTATCTATTGCCTCTCTTTCCATTTTAAACAGTATTACACTACAGGCACAAAAAATAATTATAAAATTTTCTAAGTCTCACAACGCACTGTTAATTCTATTTTTAATCTGATAATTATCATAATTCATCAATCTCAATATTCGTAATTTAGATGAAAATTATTAGTTATGAGAACTGTTCTTTTACCAACCGATTTTTCTGAAAATTCCTATAATGCTATCAAATATGCTTTGCAGTTATTTAAAAATTCGCGCACTAAATTTATTTTGCTGAATACACTCTATAATGCAGATTTTATAATTTACAGTAGCTTGTATGGAGTTTATAAAGAAAACTCTACTAAAAATCTATCTCGTTTTCTAAAGCGGATTGAAGAAGAGTTTCACAATAAATACCATGAGTTTGAATTAGTTTCTACTTTTAAAATGCTACATGAAGAGATTAAAGAACGAGTAGCCCAACAAGAAATCGATCTAATTATAATGGGAACTGAAGGCGCCCAGGATGGCAGTGAAATGCTTTTTGGAACCAATACGGTACATGCGATAAAAGCTGCTAAATGTCCATTATTGGCAATTCCTGCTGGTGCAGCTTATTCTGAACCAAAAAATATTCTCTTTCCAAATGATTTAAAATTAGACTTTGAATCTTATGATTTATGGTTTCTAAAAAATATTATAGATCAATTTCAATCTACTGTACATATTCTTAATGTAAGTTTTGGAAAAGATTTAGATGAAAATCAAGAAAAGGCTAAAGTAGCATTGCAACAGTATTTCGATGAGAATGGCTACGTTTTTGGTAGAATAAACCGGGATAGCGTTATGGAAGCTTTAAAAGAATACCAGAAACAGAATCCAGTTGAAATGCTGGTGATGATAAAAAACAAACACACATTTATCGAAAAATTATTATTCAGCTCTTTAGTGCACGAGGTAGCTTATAATGTGAAAATTCCATTTTTGGTCTTACCATCAGAAAATTACAAACATCAGGAAATTTGATTTTCAATAAAATCGGAAAGATATTTTGCATCATTTTTTATACCTCCCAAGGTTGCCGATCCACGGGTATGCAGCCACGGGAGGCCTATAAAATATAAGCCTTTAGTATTACTTACGCCGCGTTTATGTTTCGGGTAGCCATCTTTGGTTAGTTCTAAACCATCAATCCAGCCAAAATTGGGACGATATCCGGTTGCCCACACGATATTTTTAATATCAGAAATCTCTTGTTCTTCCGTAGAAATAATTTCTCCTTCAGCATCTAACGTTTTACCAACAGCTTCTACATTTGTTCGGCTTAAAATCTCCTTTACATCGGTACCAATAATAGGTTGCCGACTATTGTTTATTTTTCTCCCAATCCAAGAATCTTTACTGAAGCTAAGAAAGCCGGTTTTAGAAAACCACCACCACAAAGTTTTTCCCAAAAATTCCTGCGGAAGCACTTTTACATCTGTTGCACCAGAGAAATAAGTTTTTCGATTGGTGGAAGAAATTTCATCCAGAATCTGAAACCCAGAATCTCCTGCACCAACTACCAATGCATTTCCTTCTTGTAATTGAAGAGGATTTTTATAAAAATTGCTATGAATTTGAAAAACCGATTTGTCTATTTTTTTGTAAAAAGGCGGCGTATAAGGTATATGAAATGGCCCGGTAGCAATTACCAGATTTTTTGCCTTAAATTCTTCTTTTTCAGTGGTGATTAAAAAAGTAGATTTCTCTTTAGAAACTGAAGTGACTAATGTGTTTAGCTGAATTGGAAAATCGAATTTTTCGGCATACAATTTAAAATAATTAGCGACTTCGGTTTTCGAAGGATAATGTCCTTTTTCTGAGGGAAAATCCATTCCCGGAAGGTGATTAAACTCGGTTGGAGTAAATAATTTTAAAGAATCCCATCGATTGAGCCATGAGGCGCCAATTTCTTCCTCTTTATCCAAAATAATAAAATCATATCCAGCTTGCTTCAGGTAATATGCCATAGCAAGACCGGCTTGCGCCGCACCAATTATTATAAAATCCAGCATTCTTTGTTTTGTAGCGTTGCCTCCAAAGTTCGTAAACTTAATCATGATATAAAAAAATCTGCATCTTTCATTTTGGGTTACTGAATTTATATATTGTAAATTCATCTTTCAGAAAAGTTTAAAATATGCGTCCCTATATCCTGGCAGAAACTAATTACAAAAACGTAAAAGATGAACATTACGAAATAGCGATCTTACCTTGGGGAGCGACCGAGGCTCACAACTATCATTTACCTTATGCTACCGATAATATTCTTGCTGAAGAAATCGCAAAATTAACCTGTAAAATTGCCTGGGATCAAGCTGCGAAACCTCTTTTATTACCAACCATTCCGTTTGGAGTAAACACAGGCCAAATGGATGTGCCTTTTTGTATGAATATCAATCCTTCAACGCAATATGCTATTTTAAAAGATACACTTCAGGTTTTGGATAAACATAACATTAAAAAGCTAGTTATTTTTAACGCTCACGGCGGGAACAACTTCAAACCGATTATTCGTGAACTGAGTTTAGATTTTCCAGAGGTATTCGTTTGCAGTCTAAACTGGTTTCAATCGATAGACGCAAAAGATTATTTTGATGAACCTGGCGATCATGCAGGAGAGCTTGAAACTGCAGCAGTAATGCATTTTAAACCTGAATTGGTATTGCCACTTGAGGAAGCCGGGAATGGATATGCTAAAAATTATAAACTAAAAGGTCTAAAAGAGGGGTGGGTAACCAGCCAAAGGAAGTGGACTAAAGTTACTGAAGATACCGGAGTTGGAAACCCAAAAAAGGCGACAGCTGAAAAAGGCAAAAAATTTGTTGAAGCTGTTGCCAAAAAAGTAGCCGATTTTTTAATTGAATTGCATCATGCAGATTTAAATGATTTATACGAGTAATGCTGAAATCGCTTATTTATATCTTTGGATTTTTACTTTTAGGAGAATTAATTCAATATCATTTTAGTTTACCCATAGCTGGGAATATTATAGCTATGCTGCTAATTTTTTTGGCCTTGTTTTTTAATTTCATAAAGTTAGAAGATGTAAAACCAGCTTCAGATATGTTAGTAAAATATATGGTAATCTTTTTTATTCCCTACGGAGTTGGATTAATGGCTTATACCGATTTGATCGCTGATTTTTGGATACCTGTTACAACTGCGGTTGTTTTTAGTACTTTAATTTCTATTTATATTACAGGTTTTTTATTTCAAAAATTGGACAAAAAATGAAGCCATTTTTACTTCAGCCAATCTTTGGAGTAACGCTTACTCTAATTGCTTATTTCTTTTCAGGAATAGTAAGAAGAAAATTCAATTTTGTCATATTTAATCGCGTATTCATTTCTGTTTTAATAATAGTAGCGGTTTTGTTCGTTTTTAATATCGATTTTGAAACTTATAATAAGGGAGGGAAATATATAAGTTTTTTCCTTGGGCCTTCGGTAGTAGCATTGGGGGTATTTCTTTATGAAAAACTAGAAGAAGTAAAACGAGATCTAAAAGTTTTTTTACTTTCTGTTTTTGTGGGAGGAATTGCAGGGATATTTAGTGTATTGGCGATTTTAATATTATGGAATACTCCTGAAATCTTAAGTCGGTCGTTAGTTGCAAAATCTGTTACTACTCCTATTGCTATTGAAATCGTAAAGGTAACAGGTGGGTTACCAGAAATTACGGCAGGTATTGTGATTGCGACTGGTATTTTAGGAAACGCAATAGGTCCATATTTTTTAAAAATAACAGGAATCAAAAATAAAAAGGCCATTGGATCTGCCTTGGGTACGGCAGCACACGGTATAGGAACAGCTAAGGCTTTCGAAATAAACCAATCTGCAGGAACTTATAGCGGTTTGGCAATGTGCATTAACGGTATAATTACCGCTTTACTGGCGCCTTATATTTTAGAATGGTTTCTAAATTAAAGCAATAAAAAAAGCCACCAAAGGCGGCTTTATTTTTTCTTAAGAAATATTTCTATTATTGGTCTACTTCAATGGTATCTGCTTTTTTACTGTAAAGAGTAGAATCTTTGCCAGTATAACTTGCGGAAACATTTCCGTTAGGAGTTTCAGTAACCATATCTTCTAACAAATCTGCAGCTTCATCAAAAAAGGCACTTACATTAGCATCTTTGTAATCAGTTTTTTTGGCGGCTTTTAACTTTTTCCAACTTTCTTTTAATTCCATAACCTCATCCGATAATTCGGGATAGCTGTCTTTTTGCAAGTTTTCTAACACTCCTACAATAACCTGTCCTTTGCTATATAGATTATCTGCAGTTATAGTAGTATCAATTTCATTGGTATTACCATCAATTTCAGCCGTAATAGAATTTAAGCTATCATTAGGTTTGGCATTAAGATCTTGTGATTTTTCCTCAACAGCAGCAGCCAATTTATTTAGTGCTTCTTTGGTATAAAGCTTTTGTTCCATATTGTCATCAAGATCACCCCCACGCTCTACATAGGTTAAATATTCTGCCGTAGCATTTGTAGGATAAGAGTTGTCTGTTGTTTCATCTTGCATATCCATCTCTTCAGTCGCTTCAGTATTCTCTTTAGAATCTGATTCTGAATTTTTACATGATGACAGACTTATAATACTTGTAAAGCCAAAGGCCAATACAGATAATTTAATTAGGTTCTTTTTCATAACAAAAGTATTTGTTGGTTTTAAAGGTAAAATTAGTTAACCAAACTAATATGATGCGTAAATCAGTTTATAAACCTTTGTTAATAATGTAGTTAGGGTATTTTAAGCTATTAACATAAATTTTCTGAAAGACAATATTGTTTAAATTATAGAGATGTTTTGGATTGGTGTAATTTCAATGAATTGTAGGGTAAGCGAGATATTAAGGTTGTATATATGTTTGATTTTGTGTACTTTAATGCGTTCATTAATTTGTATTATGATAGCACCAAATGATTCTTCCGAAGAGGAGTTTAAAAGAGTTCTTGAAGTTTCTCAACTTGATCTAGATTATCAGAGCCTTCAGGAACTGTTTGAAAATTTAACAAATATGGCATCAAAGATTACCAGGGCCAATTTGTGCTTAGTGAATATTTTAGATTCTTATTGGCAATGGTCTATTGCAGCCACAGGCATGGAGCCTGCTGTGATGCGAAGAGAGCAATCGGTTTGTCAATATACCATAGGTCAAGATGGGTTTTTTGAAGTCGACAATTTTAGGGATGATGATCGTTTTGATGTGCCGTTAGATGAAAAGTATTGCTATTATTTGGGACTTCCTTTAAAATCTTCTGAAGGAAATGCCATTGGCGCTTTATGTGTTATCGATGAAGTTAAACATGAAATTTCAAAAGACCAGCGTTATCTCTTAAAATTAATAGGTGCTGAAATTGTTGAAAAGCTGGAAGGTTTAAAGAAAACGACTGAGATTAATCGTCGTTTTCATGATATGCATTCTGCACAAAGAGAACTTGGGTACGAACTTCGTGGTCCTGTTAGCAGTATTTTAGGTTTAAGTAAACTTGCTGAAGGGGAAGACGATCCATCGATGCTAAAGCAATATTTTAGTCTTGCAAGTCAAAGCAGTTCCGAGCTGATTGATATTATTGGAAATACTTTAGAGAAGAATAGTAGTGATTTTTTACACTATGAAAAAGGAAGTATTACATTAACCTCATTGAAGGATAAGCTCATTGCTCTATATTCGAGTTTAGGAGATACAAAACATATAAAATTAAATATTGAATTACTGGCAGGAAATCAAAATTTGAAATTCTCGAAACAGAGTATTATTCAGGTAGCAGGGAATCTGATATCTAATGCAATAAAATTCAGTAGTGATCATTCAACAATAAAAGTCGTATTGGGATTAAAAAATACTAGTATTTTAGATATGGCAAAATTTAGTATTCAGGTACAGGCTAATGGTGCTTGTCTCTCTAAGGAATCTATTGAAGATATCATGAGCTCGAACATGAAGGCTAAAGAAAGTTTGGTTGGTGTGGATGCCTACGGTTTGGGATTAAAATTAGCGCGTTATTTGGTTTTGTCTATGGGAGGACAAATAGAAATTACTTCAGAAAGGGAAACGAAATCTACCCAATTTGATATTTCTATTCCCCGTTTTATTTAAGCTGAAACTAACTATTACCAAAAAGAAAATCGCGATACCCCCAACCTTTATAGAGAAAAAGCACAAAGAAAATAAGAGCAACCATAAATTCCATAAAAGTAGAAGCTAAAAATCCTATAAAGCTTCCGTAAGCAGCACGTAATGCTGTTTTTGAATCAGATTTATTTACGATTTCACCAATAAATGCACCTACAAAAGGACCAATTAATATCGCAAAGGGGATTGGCGTAAAAATTCCAACGATTAGTCCTACGGTTGTACCTATCATTCCCGCTTTGCTACCGCCATATTTTTTAGTGCCCATGGCAGGTATCACCATTTCAAGAATATAAATGGTAACGGCAACAACTAATGTGATCCCAAGAAACCAATAATCGATTTCTATACCAGGGATTAAGTAAAACGCCAATAATCCTAACCAGCTAATTGGTACACCGGGAAGTACAGGTAAAACACTGCCAACGATTCCTACAATTAGTAAAATCACTGCTAAAGTAATAAGGATTAATGTCATGAGTTTTTATGATTATTAAATTATTAAAGTAACTCTTTTAAAAAGCGTTTAACCTCTGTAATGTTTTCAACACGATAATCGGCATAAGAATCATTTCCGTGCTCTCCCACTAAAATTCCGTAGCCGTTTTCCATTTCTTTAAACGCATCTTCATCTGTCGTGTCATCGCCAAGATAAATAGAAAAAGGATTGGTTGCTGTACTTAATTCTTTCCGAAGAAAATTTACAGCTTTTCCCTTGTGCCAATCGATATTAGGTTTTATTTCCACTACTTTTTTACCGTCACCTTTATGCAATTTCGAATAATTTGAAACTACATTTTCAATGATAGAATGAAATTCTGAAATTTTTTCTTCGGAAACCTGGCGGTAATGAATAGCTAAAGTAAACTTTTTACGTTCAAATCGAACGCCTTTAATAACACTCAATTTTTCTTGAAGTTTTTCTTCAACTTCGTCAAAAACCGGAAGCATTTTTTGCGCTTCTTCATTATCCTTTTCAAAATTTTTAGGACCTGCAATTTCAAATCCGTGACTGCCGGCATAATAAATATCCTGTAAGCCCACTTTATTACGAACATCACTTAAGCCTCGACCACTAACTACGGCAATAGCATAGTTTTCGGATAGTTGCTTTACAATTTCTTTAGTCTCATTATCCATTCCCGCATCTTCGTGATTTTCTACGATGGGCGCCAAAGTACCATCAAAATCCAAAAAAATAAGTGGTTTGTTAGTGCTGAATTTTTTCTTTAATACTTCAAGATTTTCGATTGCTGAAGGCAATTTTTTCGGGTCCTGAGACTGTTTCATAATAATTGGATCTATCTAATTTTTGTCAATTCAATATAGAATATTTTAAAATCATTACTGTTAGTTTTCTATTAAAGTTAATTCTGGATTTTATTCTTATAATAAAAATCTAAAATGTTAAATATTGAAATTTACAACTAATACATTAGTTAAAACTAAATGATTAGTTTATATTAGCTTCATCAATTACTAAAAGACCCTATTAAAATATTTGTGATGAAGCAATTAACAAAAGCAGAAGAAGAGATTATGCAGATTCTTTGGCAACTTAAAGAAGCCAATGTCGCAACGATTATCGAAGAAATGCCAGAGCCAAAACCGGCATATAATACGGTATCTACAATTGTTAGAATATTAGAAAACAAAGAATTTGTAGATCATCGAAAAAAGGGGAAGGGATATATCTATTTTCCTATAGTAGAGAAAGAGACTTATAGCGACCAGAGTATGAACAAGCTCATCAATAATTACTTTAATGGTTCTTTTAAAAGTATGGTTTCTTTTTTTATGAAGAAAAACGAAATGGATACCAAAGATTTGGAGGCTATTTTAAAAGAAATTAATAAAGATGAATAGTGATGCTTAGATATTTACTACAAATAATATTATTTCAATTGGCATTTTTGCTGGTGTATGAATTGTTTCTGAAAAAGGAAACCTTTTTTACGGCAAACCGTTGGTATTTGTTGTTAACCCCCGTGTTATCATTAGCGCTTCCTTTTGCTAGCTTTAGTATATTTTCTGAAGTTTTACCTGCATCTACCGTTACGGCAATTAATAATACGATCAAATTACCCGAGGTATTTATAGGAGGTAACCAGCCGCAAGTTGAACAATTACCTACGGTACATATTAAATCTGAAAGGGAAATAGCAATAAATTGGTGGTTGGTATTATATGGCTTAGGATCTTTAATTAGTTTGCTCCTTTTCTTTAAGAGATGGAGCGTATTAGGAAAGCTGTTTAAGTATAAAGCTGAAGAGAAAAAGGACTTTAGAATTATTGAAATTCCTAATTCCAAAATGGCGTTTACCTTTCTGAAAACTGTTTTTTTAGGAAGCGAAATTTCAGCTGAAGAACGCGAACAGATTTTAGCACACGAGCTTATTCATGTATCGCAAAAACACAGTTTCGATCTGTTATTGTTCGAAATACTAAAAGTACTATTATGGTTTAATCCTTTGGTATATGTTTTTCAGAACAGAATAGCTTTATTACATGAGTTTATCGCCGATGAGCAGGTTCTAAAACAAACCTCTAAAAAGCATTATTTTAATCAGTTGCTCAATAGCGCTTTCGAAACTCAAAATCTATCATTTACCAATCAATTTTTTAATCATTCATTAATCAAAAAACGAATAGTTATGTTACAAAAAAACAAATCAAAAGCAATTGCAAAATTTAAGTTTTTACTGGTGGTACCAGTATTAGCGATGATGCTTATTTACGTTTCATGCTCAGATGGAGGAGCAAGCATGAAAAAAGAAAGTCCAACGGAAAGTTTTAGCCAGATTATTAACAGTATAGAAACTAGAGATAACTTATCTTCAGAAGAAAAAGAAGCCTTAATTAGTGCTTTAAATGAGGTAGAAGCAAAAATGGAAAATGACCAAAATCTGGAAGATATTTTAACCAAAAATGAAATTCAAAACTTAAAAGGTAAGCCGGCAAGCGATGATGTAGATATTCCATTTAGTGTGATCGAAGAAGTCCCTATCTTTCCAGGTTGCGAAGGTTTAAGAACCAATGAAGAGCGAAAAGCTTGTATGGCTGAAAAAATTCAGCAAATGATAGTGGATGAATTTAATACAGAGCTGTGGAAAAGCTTAACTAAAGAAGGCGAAGTGCTTAGAGTAATTACTCAGTTTAGAATAGACGAAAACGGAAAAATTCAAAATGTAAAAACCAGGGCACCACACGCATTATTAGAAGAAGAAGCCAAAAGAGTGATAAAAACTTTACCTCAAATGAAACCAGGAAAACAAAGAGGTGTTGCGACATCGGTAATGTATTCTTTACCAATAGTTTTTCAGAATTAGTAATTAATTTTTTGGAAATACTTCTTTCTAAATTCAAGTTATGAAAAAATTCCTGATTTTATTTTTCAGTATTATTAATGCATCCGGTTTTTCTCAATCTACTACCAAAATTGCCGATAGTTTATACGCTGTTGGTCAATACGAGGAGGCTATTACTTTAATGCAAAAAGAAGATACTTCTTCCGTAAGAATACTGGCAGATTTGGCTAAATACTACAAAGCAAATAATAATGATATTGAGGCTTTAGAAACTTATCAGAAGATTTTAAATAAAGATTCCACTCGTGTTTTAACTGCTTTAAATTATGGCGAAACGCTACTGAATTTAGGATCGTTAGAAAGAGCGGATAGTCTTTTTGCTAAGTTAAACAGCCGCTTTCCCAAAAATGCACAATTTTATTATTCGCGGGGATTAGCTAACGAGAGAATGGAAAATGATAGCATTGCTATGGTATACTTCTCAAAAACACAAGAACTTGATAAATACCACCAAAATGCGCTTTACAAGTTATCCAAAGATCGACTTAAAAATAAGGAATATCAAGAAGCTATCGCTTTTGCAACAATTGGATTGGAAAAAAATGAAAACAACGTTTCTTTACATTCTATCATAGGGCAAACCTATTCTGTAATGGCGGTATTTTATCAGGCTATACCGCATTACGAAAAGATTATAGCATTGGGGCAGGGGAGTGAATTTATTCATTCAAAGCTGGCCTATGCGTATTATAAAGACGGTAATTTCGAAAAAGCTATTGAAAATTATAAGCAGGCTTTATTGTATGAACCGGGAAATTCTAGTACACACTATCTATTAGGGAAAATATATGCGCAAACCGGGGATTTTCAAAATTCAGAATTACATCTTCTTATGGCAATTAAAATTAAAGACCAGCCAATGGAAGCCGAGTATTTTAGTTTAGCCTTAACCTATAAAAATTTAGAAGAACACAAGAAAGCTTTTGATTGGTTTCAGAAAACATTAAAAGAAAATCCAGACCATATTAGGGCAATGTATGAGCGCGCAGTTGCTGCCGATAATTATTTTAAAGATCTGGATACCAAAATAAATTATTATCAGGCGTTTTGGAATAAATATTATGGAGATGATCCTAACTATCTCGCGAAAGATATGCTGTATTTAACTAAAAATAGAATTAGCGATTTAAAGGAAAAAAAGCACATGTTAGCTGAAAAAATAGAGAAAGCCGAAACAAAAGATTCTTTAGCTGAAGTAGAGGCTAAATCTACCGATCTGGCGACGCAGGAAAATTAGCATAAAATTCATCTAATCTTGGGGTTAAGCGCAATTTGATTATTTTTGAAGTTACAAGCCGAAGATTTGATGAAAATAAGATTACTTCCAGTTTTAGTATTATTAATTATTTCCTGCAATTTTGAGACTAAGAAAATCTCTTCTGAAGAGGTTTTAGAGCAGGAATCCAGAGCCCTTAATTGGAAAGAAGTCGATGAATATCCGGCCTTTGAAAATTGCCAACAAGAAACCGAGCTTGCTGCCGCTAAGCGATGTTTTGAAACCAAAGTTGCAGAAAATATCTATGCATATTTAGAAAAACAGCAGCCCATAGTAAGTAAAAGTATCGATGATACTATTTTTATTTATCTTGAAGTTACCAAAAAAGGAAAACCAGAAATAGATTCTATTTCAGTAATCGATAGCACAGTAACCAATCAATTACCAAAAATAGAAAGTTGGTTACGAGAAAGTATCGATTCTTTACCTAAAATCTATCCCGCCAGTAAACGCGGTATCCCGGTGTCTACCGCTTTCAAAATGCCAGTAGTGATAAAAGCGGAATAAATTTAAAAATCAATTATTCAGCATTTCTTATTCTAGATAAGAACTAAAAGCAAGGTCTGTTACCGTAAGGATCTTTCTCGTGATCTATAGTGTAATTAAACTCTTTCCCATCTCTACCTCGAGTATAAGTCACATAGTCCCAAACGCCAGAATGTATGAGCGTATAAGTACCGTTTACTTCACCCTTATAGATCTCATCATAATATTTGGTAATTGTAGGATGAGCGCCACCTTCAGAATATTCTTCTTTGGTATATTTTAAGTCGATAGTTTCTTTCTGTCCCTCGTACTTAACTTTATTGGCTTTCCCATCTTCACCGAGTTCTATCCAAATTCTTTTGTTTTTATCATTATCAGAAGTGTAGCAAATATATTGAAGCTGCTCGTTATTGCTTTCTGATTTATTTGTAGGCGTAGCCGAATCTATTTTAGTTTCCTGCTTTTTTTCGCTTTCTACAACCTCTTGTTTAGGTTTTTCTGGTTGCTCATAGCTATCTTTATTGCTATTATCTTTACAAGAAATAAAAAGCGTTGATGCAATTACTGAAACTGATAATATCTTTCTAAATGTCATTTCTGTGTATATAAATTTTAATTGCCAATTACAACATTCCATTTTCTAACAGAATATTCTTTTATGAGTCCGTTTTTGAAGTAAGGATCATTTTCAGCAAAATTCGTTGCAGCCGATTCAGATTCAGATTTAAAAATAAAAATCGCTTTATCAGCGGGCTCGTCCAATGCTCCAGCCATTACGATTTCTCCGTTTGCTTCGCCTTTTTTGGCCATTGCTAGATGTTCTTCACGGTATTTCCCTCGTTCTTCCAAATAAGAGTCTACCAGGTGATAAGTTAGGATATAATAATTCATAGTTTGTTTTTTTAAATATAAGGAATAGAAATTAGATTAAGAGACAAGAGACAAGAGACAAGAGACAAGAGACAAGAGACAAGAGACAAAAGGTTTAAATTGAATAAAATTTCTCCATCCCGCTGTGCTTCAGTCTAAATGATCTCTAGTGCAAATTGCTAATTGTCTACTGAATTTTGTAAACTGTAAACTGTCAACTGCCCACTTCTATGTGAATAAGGTTTCTCGGCTTCATAGTGTTTTGCTCCAAATGACATTTTTTATCACGTTGACCAAAAGTAGAGAATTTTTTAATTGCTGAAAGCTTAAGGCTGTCTGCTAATTGTTTATTGAATTTTGTCAATTGAATTCATCTCTTAAACCTTCTTCCTTTCCAGTTGTAACCTCCAAATAGCGAAAGAATGGCAACATAAACCGAGAAGAATGGATATAGCACACTGCTAATTAGATATTTTCTCATTAGTGATTCATTTTTAAAGAGAATCGTTCCGCGATAAAGCAACACAAAATCCAGGTTAAATTTCACTAAAAATAAGATCATAAAATAAGGAAAGGGGAATAATTTGAAAATACCGAAAAGCAGGCTCAAACTGAAAGCAATGTTCATATTAAAAACGATTAGTCCCGTTAGTTTGGCGAAATTGCTGGTGTACGCTGAGGTTTTTGAAGCCCACCGAATACGTTGCTGTACCAGTCGCTTAAAACTCGATTGTGGTTTGGTTTTTACAATCGCATTTTGGTCTTTTAAGAAAGTCACTTTTAATTGCTGCTGAATAAATTTTTGCAGTAAAAACACATCATCTCCGCTGGCAATTTCAGAGTTTCCTTCAAATCCATTTTGCTTAACAAATGATTCTTTTTTATAACAAAGATTAGCCCCGTTTGCCATAAAAGCTTTTTTGATTCCAAACGCTCCAGCTCCCGTAATCTGTAAGCTTAAAAAATCTAGCGCTTCAAAAGAAGTCACGAATTTTTTGTCGGTAATCTCAATCTTTACCGGTGCAGCAATCATTACCGAGTTATTTTCTAAAATTTCAGTATTAAAACTTTGTAGCCAGTTTTGCGGTATTTTACAATCGGCATCGGTGGTGAGAATATATTCTAATTGTGCCATTTCAATTGCAGTTTTTATGGCATCTTTCTTCGGGGAATTCGAAATGCGATGGTTCTGTAAAACTTTCAGGTTAAGCTGAGGTTGAGTTTCGATAAATTCGGCAATAATTTTTTCTGAATCGTCTTCAGATTCATCATTGATCAAAAGAATTTCAAAAAGCTTAAAAGGGTAATTCAGTATAGCTAGGCTTTCAAGTAAATCGGGTAGATTTTCAGCTTCATTTCTAAACGGAATTATAATCGAAAAACGGGTTTTAGGTGGCTCGTAATTATCAGTAGAAGGCTTTAACGAATTCCAACCTTTTAAAAACGCCAGCATTAAAGCTGCATATAAAATGGCGATTAGAATTACAAATATCAGCATCTGGGCAAGTTTAGTGCAAATATAGATTTCCGTAGCTTTGCAAAAGGGGAATTATAAAATTTCTCCACAAAAACTGAAGAATTTGAGCGAAAAGATCATTTTAGGAATCGACCCGGGAACCACAATTATGGGGTTTGGATTGATAAAGGTGAAGAATAAGAAGATGGAGTTTTTACAGTTGAATGAATTGCAGCTGAAAAAATATGATGATCACTACGTGAAACTGAAATTGATTTTTGAGCGTACCATCGAGCTTATTGAAACCTTTCATCCAGATGAAATTGCGATTGAAGCGCCTTTCTTCGGGAAAAACGTACAATCGATGCTGAAGCTAGGTAGAGCGCAGGGAGTAGCAATGGCAGCCGGACTTTCGCGTGAAATCCCAATTACAGAGTATCTCCCAAAAAAGATCAAAATGGCGATTACCGGTAACGGTAGCGCGAGTAAAGAGCAGGTAGCAAAAATGCTGCAAAGTATGCTAAACTTAAAAACATTGCCCAAAAACCTGGATTCTACCGATGGTTTGGCGGCAGCAGTTTGCCATTTCTATAATTCTGGTCGCACCGAGATTGGTAAAAGTTACACCGGTTGGGATGCTTTTGTCAAACAAAATCCTGGGAAAGTTAAGTGATCAGTAAGCAATAATCAGTTCACAATTAACAGAAGATATGAATGACTTTAAAGATAATCCATTAAAGAAAAAATCTTATGACTTCGCACTTCAAATTGTTCAGGTTTCTAAAAAGTTGATGACTGAAAAAAGAGAATTTATACTTTCTAAACAATTACTAAAATCTGGTACTTCGATCGGCGCTAATGTAGCGGAAGCCAATGGGGCAATCTCTAATGCTGATTTTTCAGCAAAAATATCGATCGCTTATAAAGAAAGCTTAGAAACAAAGTATTGGTTGTCACTTCTAAAAGATTCAGATTATCTGCAGTTAGAGAGTTTTGAAAGTCTTCATAAAGATTGCGACGAAATATCTCGAATACTGTATTCAATTTTGAAGAAAACGAGGCTAAATAAATAAGCCATTGTTTATTGATCATTGCTAATTGTTAATTGAATTAAATGAGCGGAATCTACATTCATATCCCATTTTGTAAGCAGGCGTGTCATTACTGCGATTTTCATTTTTCGACCTCATTAAAGAAGAAAAGTGAGCTGATTGTCGCATTGCGAAAGGAGTTAATACTTCGGAAAAATGAGTTGCCAGATGAACCGATTCAAACCATTTATTTTGGTGGTGGGACACCCAGTTTGCTTAATCTAGAAGAACTGAATGCGATTTTTGATACAATTTATACTGAATTCAATATTGCTAAAAACCCTGAAATAACACTGGAAGCGAATCCCGACGACCTTTCAGAAGAGAAAATAGGAGAACTGGCGGCTTCAAAAATTAACCGACTAAGTATTGGCGTGCAATCTTTTTTTGAAGAAGATCTAAAATTAATGAATCGTGCACATAATGCAGAAGAAGCTTTAAAATCTATAAAACTAGCCAGATCGAAATTCGATAATATTTCGGTTGATTTAATTTACGGAGTACCGGGAATGAGCGATGAACGCTGGAAAGAAAACATTCATATTCTACTGGATTTAGGAATTTCCCATATTTCAAGTTATGCTTTAACGGTCGAGCCAAATACGGCGTTGCAAAAATTCATCGAAAAAGGAAAAGTAAAACCCGTAGATGATGCCGCTGCTGCTCAGCATTTTGAGATTCTAAGAACGACCCTCAAAAATGCCGGATTTGAGCATTACGAGTTTTCAAATTATGGGAAACCCGGTTATTTTTCGCAAAACAACACCGCATATTGGTTAGGAAAACCCTATTTAGGAATTGGGCCTTCAGCGCATTCGTATGACGGGAATTGTAGAAAATGGAATGTTGCGAACAACACGCTTTATATCAAAGCGATCGAAAAATCTGAATTACCTCTCGAAATTGAAGAGTTAAGTACAACAGATCGTTATAATGAATATATTATGACGCGTTTGCGAACTCATTTTGGCGTAGATCTTAAAGAAATTGAATCAAAATTCGGTAAAAAATATCTGGAATATTTAAAGGAACAGTCGGCTATTTTATTTCAGAAAGAACTTCTAAGAACCGAAGATAACGTGATGCGAATAACAGAAAAAGGAACTTTTTTAAGTGATGGAATCGCAGCAGATTTGTTTTATATTGATTAGTAGTTCGATGTTAGACCACTTCGCTTTTAGATATTAGAATTTAGGCAGAAGTATTAATTATATGCTATATTTTGAATGCTGAATTTTAATTCTACAATGATCATCTTTTAGTTTAAGGTTGAAACGAACATTGAAAATGAAATAACTTTGCGGTGAGTTTACTCTTACATACTTCGAAAATTAATCGCTAATTTTACGTGAGAATTCACAAAGTCTCATTAATAAAATTCTTAGGTTAGATCACACATTATGCTTGCACAAATTCAGTATGAGGGAGAAAGTTTTACGATCGATTTTTCGAAACCAATCGATATTTCGCTGAGTTTGCGTGGCGATGGTAAAAACCCAATAGCCTGGTATTTAGATGCTCCTAAGATCACACCATTTAGAGATGGTGATTTTGTAGGGAAAATTTCAGAAGGCGCTTCAGTGAATTTTAATAATATTCAGTTTAATCCGCATGGGCATGGCACGCATACCGAGTGTGTTGGACATATCAGTAAAGATTTTTTCAGTATAAATCAAACACTCAAAAACTTCTTCTTCAAAGCAAAACTGATTTCTGTGGCTCCGGAAAATCATGGAGAAGATCAGGTAATTTCCGAAGAAATTTTAAAAAAGCAATTGGGCGATTCCTGCCCGGCAGCTCTTGTGATTAGAACGATACCTAATTATGCCGAAAAGCGAACAAAAAAATATTCGCATACTAATTGGCCTTATTTATCTGAAGCTGCGATGCTATACATCCGTAAATTAAATGTAAAGCACATGCTTATAGATTTACCATCGGTAGATAAAGAAAAGGATGAAGGGAAACTATTGGCACATAAAGCTTTTTGGGATTATCCTAAAAATACTCGATTTGATGCGACTATCACAGAGCTTGTGTACATTCCCAACCAGATTAAAGACGGAGCATATTTTCTGAATCTGCAAATTGCATCTTTCGAGAATGATGCTTCGCCTTCTAAACCGGTATTGTATAAAATTCAGTAAAATTAGAATCGCAAAGATAGCCCCAAGCCACTGCCAGAAGCTAAAATATTTAATTCTGTTGTGAAATTATTTGTTTGCCTTTCTAAAGAGTTGTTGTACAGATCTACCGCTTGTTTTGCTTTTTTACTGGCACTAGAAGATAATGGTATAGCTACTGCAACCAGGCCTGCACCAATACCCGCCAAAGCCCAATTAGGATCGCCACCACCAATGGCTTCTCCCAATGGCCAGCCAATTAATCCGCCGCCGGCAACAGAAAGGATAGAGGTGAAAACCGTTGTTGTTTTAGCCTTTCTTATTAAATCCTGAGCTTCTGGAATATCTTCAGTAATTGCAGTAAGATCTCTTAAACTTAATGTATTTTCGTTTTGAGTAAATTTATAACTTCCAAAAACTTTTTCGTATTCAATTTTTTGTGCATGAGATAAGTTTAATGAAGTAATGAACATGGCAAGAATGATGATTTTTTTCATGATTTTAATTGTTAGATTTTGCCGAAAATTAAATTAAAAATCAATATCTAAATCGTTAATTTTTAGGTTAATATAAAATTTTATGAATGCTATTGTAAAGCTTGAGGAATTGGCCATGATGGCTTTAGGTATTTTTGCTTTTTATTTCTTACATTTTTCTTGGTGGTGGTTTGTAGGCTTATTTTTTATGCCAGATATGGGTATGATTGGATATGCTTTTAATAATAAAACAGGAGCTTTTTTATACAATTTATTTCATCATAAAGGGCTGGCAATTTGGTTTTGGCTAGTAGGGTTTCATTTACAGTTAGAGGTTTTACAATTAATAGGTGTAATTTTGTTTTCTCATTCGGCTTTTGATCGTATTTTGGGGTACGGACTCAAATATGAGCAAGGTTTTAAATTCACTCATTTAGGAGAAATCGGTAAATAATATGGAGTTACTTTTTATCGGGCTGGCAGCTGGAGCTATTGTAGCGTATTTTATTTTTAGAACGTTTAATAAAGATCGTTCTAAAATTAAAACCAAGGAGCAGTCGGTTGTTTTAATGGAGAAAATTAGGAGCGTTTGTAAGTTTATAACGGTCGAAGGTGATTTTTCTGAAATCTATCATTACGAAAATCTAAAAGAGAAATACATAAGCTTGATTTTTGGTAAAAAGAAAGCTATTGTTTTAATAAGTGCAAAAGCGCACGTTGGTTTTGATCTTAGCAAAATAAAAATGGAAAGTGATAATGAATCAAAAAAAATTGTGCTTACCAATTTTCCGCAGCCAGAACTGCTAACCGTAGAAACCGATTTTAAATATTACGACAAGCGCGAAGGCTGGGCAAATCCTTTTACAACTTCAGATCTTACCGATATTAATCGCGATGCTAAAAAACATATTGTCGATAAAATTCCGGAAAGTGGATTGTTGGAACAAGCTAAAAAAGAAGCTTTGGATACGATCCTGTTAATGGAAAACATCGTACAGACAATCGGCTGGACCTTAGATTATTCGGCTTTGGTTTTGGATGAAGCCGAGATTAAGAAAATTGAAAATAAAGAATCCTAAAAACAATTTTATGGATATCGATACTTTTAGAGATTATTGCTTAAACAAAAAAGAAGTGACCGAGCATATGCCATTTGGACCAGAAACTTTGGTTTTTAAAGTGATGGGAAAGATGTTTGCATTGGTTTCCCTAGATGCAGTGCCGCTTCGCATAAATTTAAAATGTAATCCAGATAAAAGCTTAGAGCTTCGGGAAGAGTTTGATGGAAAAATTATTCCGGGATATCACATGAATAAACAACATTGGAATACGATGATTCTCGATGGGCAAATTCCTGCAAAATTAATTTTTGAACTTACAGACCATTCTTATCAACTTATCGTTGATGGACTAAATAAAAATCAAAAACAAGAATTCGACGAATTATAATGGCAAAACACATCGATTTTTATAAAAAACAGATTGAAATTCATCAAAAAATAGCTGATAAGCTTTCAAAGCAATTACTGGCTTCTAGTTTATTAAGATTGGCCGTTTTTATAATTATTGGTTTTCTTATTTATTTTTACTGGGGAGAAACCAAAATTATGATGGCTGCAATTATTGGAGGTATTGCCATATTCTTATATTTAGTTTCACGGCATAGCAATCTTAAATATAAAAGTGATAAACAGAAATCTTTAATTAAGTTAAATCAAACTGAAATTGATGTGATGCAGTCTAGGCAATTTCAGGAGTTGCCAGATGGTAGCGAATTTGAAGTTCAAAATCACGATTATGCCCAAGATATCGATCTCTTCGGAAGGGGTTCCTTCTTTCAGTATTTAAACAGAACGGCACTGTACCAAGGCACTAAAAAGTTGGTGGATATTTTGCTGGCTAATGATATTGAAAGTATTACCAAGAAACAAGAAACAGTTAAAGAATTAGCTGCAAAAGCCAAATGGCGACAAGAATTTAGTGCTACCGCAAGTCTTGTAAAAACAACCGAATCGTCAACCACGATAGTTAATTGGTTTAGAAACTACAAACGCTTTGTACCAAAGTTTATAAAATGGCTTTCTCCGCTATTCTCATTGTTATCTGTAGCTATAATCGCAGGATATATTCTTGGTTTTGTTACTGAATTTCAGCTGTTACTATGGCTTATTGTTGGGATCTTGATCACTGGCGTTTTCTTAAAACGGATCAATTTGCTTTCGGGGAGCGTTTCTAAAATTCAGGATACTTTTCACCAATATCACCAATTGTTGGGAATGTTAGAAAACGAGGAGTTTTCTTCAGCAATAATGACAGCCAAAAAGAAAGCGATTAGAACCGAAAATAAAAAAGCTTCTGAAATTTTTAAGGAATTTTCTAAAGCCATCGATGCCCTGGATCAACGTAATAATATGATATTTGGCGTTATTGGTAACGGATTTTTACTTTGGGATTTGCGCCAGTCTTTAAAGTTGGAAAACTGGATCGAAAACTATGGATTTCAGGTTGAAAATTGGTTTGATGTAATTGAAGTGACCGATGCTTATAATTCGTTAGGAAACTTCAGTTTTAATCATCCAGATTATACTTTTCCGAAGATTAATTCCGTAGAAAAAGGAATCGAAGCAACTCAATTAGCACATCCACTACTGCATCCTGAAAAGCGCGTAGCCAATGATTTTTATATCGACAGTAAAGAATTTTTTATTGTTACTGGAGCAAATATGGCCGGGAAAAGTACGTTTTTAAGAACGGTTTCCCTGCAAATTGTGATGAGCAATATTGGTTTGCCGGTTTGTGCTGAAGATTGTTCTTATACGCCCATAAAATTAATTACCAGTATGCGCACCAGCGATTCTTTGAGTGATGACGAATCGTACTTTTTTTCTGAATTAAAACGACTTAAATATATCGTAAATCGAATTAAAGATAATCGATATTTTATAATTTTGGATGAAATTTTAAAGGGGACAAACAGTATCGATAAAGCGAGCGGTTCTAAAAAGTTTGTTCGAAAATTGGTAAATTCTCATTCTAACGGAATTATCGCAACGCACGATTTAAGTCTTTGTGAAATTACTGAAGAATTATCGCAGGTGAAAAACCATTATTTTGATGCTGAAATTACTAATGATGAGCTTCATTTTGATTATCGCTTTAAAGATGGGATTTGCCAAAATATGAACGCATCATTTTTATTGCGAAAAATGGAAATTGTAGATAATTAACAGATTTTTAAAATGTTAACTAACTTAATTCTTTACTCAGGATTTTCAGGAATTACCGTTTTTATTGGGGCTCTCCTGGCAAATATTTTTAATCATCATGTTAAAGAATCTCCGGTAAAATATGAAATTGTTCATTTTTTAATGTCCTTTGGTGCGGGGATCATCCTATCGGCTATAGCTTTGGTATTAATCCCAACCGGGATGGAACGCTTAAGTCTTGCCGGCATGGCTTTTTCTTTTGTGCTGGGAACGATAACATTTTTATTTATCGATAGGTATTTAGCTAAAAAGGGAGGGCAAACAGCAACGCTTTTAGCAATGATGATGGATTTTGTTCCTGAAGCTATTGCTTTGGGTGCCGTATTTGCTATCAATACCGGCATGGCGACATTACTTGCGGTTTTTATAGGACTACAAAATCTACCTGAAGCTTTTAATGCATTTCGCGATATGGTGCAAAGCGGTTATAGTATATCTAAAAGCTTGGTAATCTTTTTCTTTTTGAGTTTCTGCGGAATTTTAGGTGCGCTTTTAGGCCATTTTGTATTAAGTGATTTTCCTAATTTAACAGCACATTTAATGACCTTTGCCAGCGGAGGTATTCTATACTTATTAATACAGGAAATTATACCAGAAAGTAAACTTGATAATAATTATATCGCTTCTCTGGGAGCAAGTTTGGGGTTTTTAATAGGCATTATTGGTGAAAAATTAATTTAATGGATTCTTTAACCCAAATAGTTTTAGGCGCCTCTGTAGGAGAAGTGGTTTTAGGTAGAAAAGTTGGAAACAAAGCAATGCTTTACGGAGCGATTGCAGGTACCATTCCAGATCTAGATGTGATTGCCCGTAGTTTTACCGATACGATTACCGCCAACGAATTACATCGTGGATTTACACATTCGATATTTTTTGCTTTGGTTTTTGCACCAATTTTTGGTTGGATTATTTCTAAAATTGAAAAAAAAGCTGATGCCGATTGGAAAGATTGGTCTAAACTGATGTTCTGGGGATTGTTTACACATCCGCTGCTGGATATGTTTACTACCTGGGGGACACAACTTTTTTGGCCAGCAGATTATCGACTGGCATTTAAAACGATCTTTGTAATCGATCCTGCGTATACGCTTCCCTTTTTGTTTTTTACGTTGCTTGCTGCTTTTCGACCAAAAGGTTCTATAAGCCGAAGAAAATTAAATTCCATGGGATTACAGCTTAGTTGTTTATATCTATTTCTTATTACCATCCCATTAAAAATCTATACGTTTTACGAATTTAAAGAGGCCTTAAAAGAGCAAAATATCTCTTACGCTGAAATCGAAACAAAACCAAGTCCGTTTAACACGATTATGTGGACTGCCAACATAGCGACCGATAAATCCTATTTGGTTGGAAATTATTCTATTTTGGACGATCAACCAATAGAGTTTAGACGCTACCCAAAGAATTATCATCTTTTAGGAGAGATAAAAGAGTATCCTAATTTTAAGAAACTTGTAAAAATTTCAAAAGGATGGTATACGATTACAAAGAAAGAAGGCGATTTATATTTTAATGATCTTAGGTTTGGAACTATAGATCCTACAGGAAAGGATTCACGATTTGTCTTTAGTTATAAACTAGAAGTGAAAAACGGAATTCTTACCGCTACAGAAGTTGAAAAAAATTATGGTGATGCCTCAAAAATGATGAAAAGCCTTTTTGATAGAGTTAGAGGGAATTAGGTTTTAGTCCGTAGTTTTTGGTTGCAGAATGCAGTCTCAGTTGGCAGTAATCGGTTAGATCACTTGGCAGTCGTAGAATAGACAATGAGTAAAGGTGCAAGAATCAAGGTTTGTTGATAATTATAACAATTTCTGAATGTCACTTCGATTAGAGCAAAGCGGAATGTATAAATCTTTTTCAATTTCAAAATTTTGTTCTGATTCTCGGTTTTAGATGCTATCGTTTTTTTTATTCTAACTTCTAACTTCGGAAAGAATTATCCATAAAGTCGAGATGATCACTTTTCTTAATTCAAAATTCGAAAATCTTATTTCCATATATTCATTATCTTAGGCTCTGTAAAAGCCCTAGATTAATGAAATTAAAATTCCTTCTTTGCTCATTTTATATATTTTTAGCCAGTATTTCTTTAGCTCAAAATTCTTCAGCTAAATTAGATAGTATCCTTAAGAATGAAAGTGAACATCGAGCTTACGATTACCAAGAATATCCCTTGGGTTTACATACTGAAGAATTTTATAAATCTGAAGCCGATTTTGCCCAAAATCTTCTCGATAAGTTATCCAAAATCGATAGATCAAATCTCTCCCAAACCGAAAAGATTACGGCCGAATTAATTGAATTTAAACTCCAGGAACGTGTAGATCAATATCAATATAAAGCTTATTTGAATCCGCTTCTTTCTGATGCCGGGTTTCATGTAAGTTTGCCTTATCATGTTGCTCGATTAAATAATTACGAGCAAGTAAAACAGTATTTGAATAAGCTCAATGCGATTCCGCAATATGTTGATCAAAACCTGAATCTACTCAGAAAAGGACTAAAATTAGGGATCACGCAGCCTTTAGTTATTTTCGAGGGCTACGAGTCAACGTATAACGATCAGATCGTAAGCGATTATAACGAAAGCTTTTATTACAGTCCGTTTCAGGATTTGCCAACAAACTTAACACAAAAACAAAAAGATTCAGTATTAAAAGTGGCTAAAATAGCTGTGGAAGAAAATGTAATTCCGCAGTTTAAAAGAATAAAAAAGTTTTTTGAATCTGAATATTTCCCCAAAACCCGAAAAAGTATTGGTGTTTCTGAAATTCCAAATGGTCTGGAATATTATCAAAACCGAATTCATTATTATACCACGCTAGATCTTAAAGCTGAAGAAGTTCATGAAATTGGTTTAAAAGAAGTTGCGCGAATTAATGCTGAAATGAAAGCGATTATTGAAGAAGTAGCGTTTGATGGACGTTTTGATGAATTTATTGATTTTCTACGAACAGACGATCAGTTTTACGCCAAAACCGGAGAAGAGTTATTAAGAGAGGGGCGAGATATTGCTAAAAGAATCGACGCACAGTTACCGAGATTTTTTAAGGTTTTGCCCAGAAAGCCTTATGGAGTAGCGCCAGTACCAAGCGCTATCGCGCCAAAATATACAGCCGGGAGATATAAAGGATCTTCGTCGCCAACCGAGCCGGGATATTTTTGGATCAACACCTATAAATTAGAAAGCAGGCCAAAATATGCATTGCCGGCTTTAGCACTTCACGAAGCGGTGCCAGGACATCACTTGCAAATTTCTTTAAATGCCGAGCTAGGAGATAGTATTCCGCCTTTTCGACGTAGATTTTACCTTTCTGCTTATGGAGAAGGCTGGGGTTTGTATGCTGAAAGTTTAGGAGAAGAAATGGGGATTTATACCACACCGTATGAAAAATTTGGTCAACTAACTTACGAGCAGTGGCGCGCTTGCAGATTGGTAGTGGATACCGGGATGCATGCTAAAGGCTGGAGTCGTGAACAAGCAGTAGCATTTTTAACCAAAAATACAGCCCTTTCTTTACACGAGATCAATACCGAAATCGATCGTTATATTTCTTGGCCGGGACAGGCACTTTCTTATAAAATAGGAGAAATAAAAATTAAAGAATTACGTAAAATGGCAGAAAAAGAGTTAGGGACAGCTTTCGATATTCGTGAATTTCATAACGTAATTTTATCTCACGGAACGGTGACTTTAAAGCTGATGGAAGATTTGGTAAACAACTATATACAAAACATAAAAAATGAATAAGTCGTTCTTCGTAGTGCTTTTTATGCTGAATTCTCAGTTTTTTTTCGGGCAAACCAGGGATGATTACGATCAGGTAAAAGAATCGATAATTATAGCATATAATTCCGGAGAATATGATTCGATATTTAATAGTTATTCCGCCGAAATGCAAGGTGCATTAAGTTTAGAGAAAACAGAAGCGTTTTTTAAGAATTTAAAGAGTTCTGTAGGAAATATTATCGAATCAGAGTTTTTAACGTTTAATCCGCCGTACACTATTTATGCTACGGAATTTGGGGGCGCAGCTTTTATGTTTAGCCTGGCACTTTCAGAAAATAAAGAGATAACGGGGTTGAAGTTTACGCCATATGGAAAAGAAACAAACCTCGCTGAAGCCGATACAATGCTGGATCTCCCTTTTGAAGGCGAATGGTATGTAGTTTGGGGTGGTGATACAAAAAAAGATAATTATCATGTGGAGCATCCTGCACAAACCGGCGCTTTTGATTTTTTAGTAATCAATGATGATCTTAAAACGCATGATGGTGATGGAAGCTTTAATGAGCAATATTATGCCTTTGGAAAAGAGATTTTAGCACCGGCAGCCGGAGAAGTAGTTATGGTTGTCGATGGCATTTACGATAATATTCCCGGTAAGATTAATCCAGATTTTATGACCGGAAATACCATTGTGATCAAACTGAAAGATGGAGAGTTTTTATGGTTGGCGCATTTAAAAAAGCATTCGATTAAAGTAAAAGAAGGTGATAGGGTTGGGGAAGGACAGTTTTTAGGCTTATGCGGAAATTCTGGGAATTCTACTGAGCCACATTTGCATATGCATGTTCAGGATGAACTTAAAATTAATCAGGCAAAAGGCTTGAAGAATCATTTTAGGCGTTTAAAAGTGAAACGAAAATATATCGAAAACTACTCACCAGTTCGTGGAGATTTGATCGAGAAGATCTAATTACAGATCGCTGCTCTGTTAGATGGTAGAAATTAGATCGCTCCGCTTTCAGATTTAGAAAGGAGATTTTCTGAGAAAGAGACGGGAAATTTATTTTAAATCTTGAATGCTGAATTTTGGACGAGATTTAGATCGCATTGGCAGGTGTGATATGAAATCTACGTAGTTGTAATTTCGAGCTTGCCTAGCCGCGAGGCAGTAACGCATTAGAGAAATTTATTCATTTAATTCTATTTATAAAACAAACCTCGCAAGTTTTTAAAGACTTGCGAGGTTTGTAAATATTAGTGCGCTGAAAGCTTTCTAGCAGATCGCTATGCTATAAAACTGTTCACTGCCATTGCAAATTTACTTCTGCGAGTCAGCAAAGTTTTTATAGAAATGCGGAATGGTTTCAATGCCTTTTAGGTAATTCCAAATCCCAAAATGCTCGTTTGGTGAATGGATTGCATCTGTATCCAAACCAAAGCCCATCAGAATAATTTTGCTTTTTAATGCTTTTTCGAACAAAGAAACAATAGGGATACTACCACCGCTGCGCTGCGGAATGGGTGTCTTCCCGAAGCTTGTTTCGTAAGCTTTGCTAGCCGCTTTATAAGCGTCGTTATCTATTGGTGTGACATAAGCATAACCTCCATGGTGTGTATTTACTTTTACTTTAACTGCTTTTGGAGCCAGGCTTTCAAAATGCTTTTTGAAAAGTTCAGAGATTTCTTTCCAATCTTGGTTAGGTACAAGTCGCATCGAGATCTTTGCGAATGCTTTTGAAGGTAAAACTGTTTTCGCGCCTTCACCAATGTAACCGCCCCAAATTCCGTTTACATCTAAAGTAGGGCGAATAGAGCCGCGTTCTAAAGTAGAATACCCGGCTTCACCATAAACATCATTGATGTCTAGTTTCTTTTTATATTCTTCTTCATTGTAAGGTGCTTCAGCCATTTTTGCTCTTTCTTCCGCAGAAAGTTCTTCAACCTTATCATAAAATCCTGGAATGCTAATATGATTATTTTCATCGGTTAACGATGCAATCATTTTAGTTAGAATATTGATGGGGTTTCCAACCGCACCACCGTACAATCCAGAATGAAGGTCGCGATTAGGGCCGGTAACTTCTACTTCCATATATGATAATCCTCTTAATCCCGTGGTGATACTCGGCACATCTTTGGCAATCATACCGGTATCTGAAATTAAGATCACATCATTTTTGAGCTTTTCCAGATTATTTTCGATAAACCATCCTAAATGTTCGCTGCCTACTTCTTCTTCCCCTTCAATCATAAATTTTACATTGCATGGAAGCTGATTGGTTTTGGTCATATATTCCAATGCTTTTACATGCATATACATCTGGCCTTTATCGTCGCAGGCACCACGGGCAAAAATAGCGCCCTCTGGATGAAGTTCAGTTTCTTTAATAACAGGTTCGAAAGGTGGGGAGTTCCAAAGATCTAAAGGATCTGGAGGCTGCACATCGTAGTGGCCATAAACCAGTACCGTAGGTAGGTTTTTATCGATAATTTTTTCTCCATACACTACAGGATGGCCTGGGGTATCACATATTTCGACCAAATCACAACCAGCTTTTTCTAATTCTGTTTTCACTGCCTGGGCAGTGGTGATCATTTCATTTTTAAATTTTGAATCGGCACTTATCGACGGAATTTTAAGTAAATCAACAAGTTCTGAGACAAATCTATCTTTATGCTGTTCAACATAAGATTTTACGTTGTCCATGAGTTTGGATTTTGAGTTTTATCAAAGGTAAGAATTTCAGAATTTTTTTTGGAAGCTTGTTTGTGAATTAAAAGATTTGTTTATATTTGCATCTGCTTACCGAAAGGATGAGCACTTTATTGAACCTGCGGGCGTGGTGGAATTGGTAGACACGCTAGACTTAGGATCTAGTGCCGCGAGGTGTGAGAGTTCGAGTCTCTCCGCCCGCACAGGTTAAAAGCCTCTCAGAAATGAGAGGCTTTTTTTATGGAATTTCTTTTTTGCAGATAGCGCAAAATTCTCATAATCTTCATTTACTTCGGTTTCCTTTTCTAGAATCCTTAGACTATTACTTCAGTTAAATTGAGGGTTGAGAAAAACTAAGACTCGTATTCTTTCAACAAATTTTAGCAAATTGAGTTTAGTTATATTCTTCAATTCAAATTTTACTTTCATTTTTTCAGCATAAAACCTAATCCTAAGTACTCTTAAAAATCTTTAAAAAACCCAATCGATATTTAGACTAAGTTTAAATAAAATCGCAAAAAATAGTATATTGCGTCCTAAAATGGTTCGATTCCTTTAGCAGGTTTCGGCCTAATGTAAAGATCAATAATTAGAAAATTCAGAAAAAAACTAGTATGATAAAAATTAAGCACATTTTGGCAGGAACAGCTTTAGTACTGGCTTTACCATTAACGGCTCAGGAAGATAATGTTTTTCTTTCCAGAGATTATTGGACTAATAATCCAAGTGTAAGCGAGGTAAAAAGTGAGGTGCAAAAAGGGAACGATCCAACTGAACGAAACGGTAGTAATTTTGATCCTGTCGTTATGGCGATTTTCAGCAAACCATCGAAAGAAGTTATAGAATATTTGCTAGAGCAAGAAGGTAACGATGTAAACAAGTTAACCCACGATGGTAGAACCTATATTTTTTGGGCAGCCTCTGCAGGTAATTTACCACTCGTAAAATTATTTGGAGAAAGAGGAGCTAGAATGGATTTAGTAGATGATCATGGGTACTCGGTTCTTAATTTTGCGGCAAATGCAGGTGTTAAGGATAAAGAGCTTTACGATTACTTAATTTCAAAAGGATCGAATCCTAAAGTAGAAAAAACACACTCTGGCGCCAATGCCTTGCTTTTAATGATGCCAAGTCTCACCGATTACGAGATGGTAGACTATTTTGAATCTAAAGGCTTGTCTATTAAAGATACCGATGACGAAGGTAACGGCGTTTTTAATTACGCAGCAAGATCTGGGAATATCGAAATGATGAATAAGCTTATCGAAAAAGGGGTAAGTTATAAAGAAGAAAATAAAGTTGGCGGAAATGCAATGTTCTTTGCAGCTATGGGATCTAGAAGATCTACAAACGACTTATCTGTTTTCGAATATTTAAAAGAAGTAGGAGTAGCACCAAATGTGACTAAGGATGATGGATCTACACCACTGCATGTTTTAGCTGCAAGAAGCAAAGATATGAAAGTGATCAACTTTTTTGTTGAAAACGGTGTAAATCCAACAGCGAAAGATGATGAAGCAAATACGCCGCTTCTTAACGCTGCGAGAAGAAATAATCTTGAAATAATTAAGTTTTTTGCTGAAAAAACAGACGATATCAACGCTGCAAATAAAAAAGGCGAAACAGCTTTAAGTCTGGCGGTTTCTGGAAATTCTCCTGAAGTTGTTAAATATTTGATTGATGAAGGCGCTAAAACTGAATTTACAGATAATGCTGGCAACACGTTGGTTTATTATTTAGTTGATTCATATCATCCGCGTAATGCGAAGGCTTTTGAAGAAAAGATGACTTTGCTGAAAAGAGAAGGTGTAAATTTTTCTAAAACTCAGGCTAACGAGGAAAATTTTCTTACCCTGGCAGTAAAGAAAAATGATTTGGCATTAATTGAAAAAGCATTGGAGGAAGAAATAGATGTAAATACTACAGATGCTGAAGGAAATACTCCGCTACAAATTGCAGCTTTAAGATCAGATAATACTAAAATTATGAAGCTTCTTTTAGATCATGGAGCCAATAAGGAAGTAACCACAGATTTTGGAGAAAGTGTTTACGATTTGGCTAGCGAAAATGAAATACTTCAGGAATCAAATGCCGATTTAGAATTTTTAAAATCATAACATACAAGATGAAATTTAATACATTAAAAATAGGTCTTTTAGTCTTATGCTTAGGTTTGTTCTCGTTTGTAAGTTCAGAATCTACATCTTTTAAGTGCCTTATTCAGCTAACAAATTATAATGGAGAAGGAGCTTATGTTGTTGTCTCATTAATTAACCCTTCTGGAGAATACGAGAAAACCTTATTGGTGCAAGGCGACGACGAAGAGTGGTATCCAGATTTAACCGACTGGTGGGAAGATCAAAAACAAAAGGATGAGAATATTGACGCCATTTCTGGGGCAACTGTAGGTGCCGGTGGACGTGGAATGGGTGCTTTTCAAATCGAATCTGATAAAATAGACAGCGGTTACAAAATACGTTTTGAAACTGCCGTAGAAGATCAAAAGTATTATGTGAAAGATCTAGAGCTTCCACTAACTTCAGAAAATCTGAAAGGTAAATTTGAAGGCAAAGGCTATATTCGCTATGTACGGATAATGGCAAGCAAATAGTAGTCCTATGATATTATCGATTTGGAGATACAGTCACTTAAGTTTGGCTGTATCTTCTTTTGTTTTTATCCTAATTGCTTCGGTAACAGGTATAATATTAGCATTCGAGCCGATCGATCATGCTGCGCTAGATTATCAACCAGTAGACACTTCAGAATTACAAATTTCTGAAGTGATAAGAACGCTTCAGTCTAACTATGATGAGGTACTGAGTTTAGAGGTCGATGAGCAGGGATTTGCTATCGCTTCTGTGTTTAGTATGGAGGGCGATAGTGGAGATTTTTATATCAATCCAAAAACCGGAGAAAAAATCGGTGAACTTAAGGGCCAATCTTCTTTATTCAAATTTGCAACTAGCCTGCATCGTAGTTTATTTCTTAAAAGTGCTGGTAGAATATTTGTGGGGATTACTTCATTCTTGTTGTTTTTAATCAGTATCACTGGTTTAATACTGGTGATTAAAAGACAGCAAGGTTTTAAAGCGATTTTCGATAAAATTGTACGAGAAAATTTCTACTCTTATTATCATATCTATTTGGGCAGGTTGTCGCTTATCCCTATTATCATCATTACCGTAACCGGAGTTTTCCTTTCTTTATTGCGTTTTAATATTATTCCTGAAGTTCGGCTTTCGCATACTATAAATGAAGAAAAGTTAGTTGAAAATACTCAGCGTACTTTATCTAATTTTCCTGCTTTAGAGCATATTTATTTAGACGATATACGATCTATTGAATTTCCGTTTAGCGAAGATGCTTCAGACCCTTTTAAAATTAGTCTTCAAAATAAAGAAATATTAGTTAATCAATACACAGGTGAAGTTGTTAGTGAACTATCTTATCCATTGGTTAATCTAATTTCAGGCTATAGTTATAATTTGCATACCGGGCGAGGAAATGTAATTTGGGCGATAATTTTAGCGCTTTCCTGCATCAGTATACTCTTTTTTATCTATTCTGGTTTTGCAATCACACTTAAAAGGAGAAAGTCACTGCTAAAGAATAAATTTAAGAAAGATGAAGCCGAAATTATCATTCTTGTAGGATCAGAAACCGGAAGTACAATGTCTTTCGCTAAGCTTTTTCAGCAGGAATTAATCAAGAACGGAAAGAAAGTTTTTATAGCCCAGATGGATCAATATGCCGTCTTTAAAAAAATGGAGCAATTGGTTATTTTTACCTCTACTTATGGTGATGGAGAACCTCCTGCGAATGCTAAAAAATTTCTTCGGAAATTTAATAATATTGAACAAAAAAATAGTTTTTCCTACTCTGTAGTAGGTTTTGGGTCTCTTGCCTATCCTAGTTATTGTAAGTATGCTTTTGATGTCGATCAACAATTGTTGGAAGATGAAGGAAGCATTCAGTTTCTGCAACCCTATACTATAAATAATAAATCTTGGGAGGCTTTCGATCAATGGGTTGATCAGTGGAGCAATAAATTTGGGATTACAGTAAACGTTCCCAGAGATAATGACGTTACAAAACAGCGAAAAAAGACAAAAAAATATAGAATTCTGTATAAAACTAAAGCTAATGAAAGTCCGGATAATACTTTCGTTGTAGGCTTAGCTCCGATAAAAAAGCAAAAGATAAAATCGGGTGATTTATTGGCAATTTATCCCACTAAGAATGATCACGAAAGATTGTATTCTATAGGAAAAGATCAAAATGGAGATATCCTTTTAAGTATCAAAAAACATGAATTTGGCTTGTGCTCTAATTTTTTAAATGATGTTGAAGTTGGAAGCACTATTGATGCGGTAAAAATTAAAAATCCAGACTTTCATTTTAAGGCTTCGCGCAACGCTATAATGATCGCTACAGGAACCGGTATTGCACCCTTTATAGGGATGATGCAGGAAAATGCTAAGAAGCAAGCGGTAACTTTGTATTGGGGAGCTCGTAATTCTGAAAGCTTAAATGTATATAAGAATAGAATAGATTCTTTCTTGAAAGATGGGCGCTTAGCTGAATTTTTACCAGCTTATTCAAGAATCTCTAAAGATAAAATTTATGTACAGCATTTGATTGCTAGAGATGCTGAAAAAATAGCAAAAAGTCTTAACGATGGCATTGTAATTATGATTTGCGGTTCCATTTTAATGCAAAAGGAAGTTGTGAAAATCCTCACTGAAATTTGCGAAAATCACAATAAAAAACCACTTAGTTATTATCAAAAGAAAGGTCAGCTTAAAATGGATTGTTATTAAATAATCAATTTCAATTAGATGAAAAATTGGAAAACGCTTTAGTATTATTGATCAGATTTTCATTCTAAATCCTAAATATAAAGGTGATTTCGATTTTGATATTTGCAAAAAAAATATCGCCTTTTTTTGGGATTGTTCTTATTATAAGACACTTAGGTGGGAAATCTATAATTATCAATTTTTTGATGAAATTTTAATATTAAATACCAACACAATTCATCTTAACTGTTTAATTTTGAATCGCTAAACTAACTCAACTTGCGATGAAACTAATTTATAACGGTGCACACCTTAAGGTATACAATATTGTATCGCGTGCTAATCAGGTAATAGAAAGTCAATATTTTCAAAAGGATTTAAAAGAATTTTTAAACCTTCATTACAATGAAAAGGTGGTTTCAGAATTCTTAAATCGTTTAAAAGATTCAGATTTTAATATTAACGTTAATTCCAATTGGATGCCGTTTTCCAAAAGATTAATTTACATCGATAAAAATGGAATAAGTGTAAACTCTGGTATTTTAAATAAAGCTTCTAAATTTTATGTGGGATTGATATTAGAAAAAGCTTTTTTGATTTTCGATCAAAAATATGATATCAGTAATAAAACTTTAATGATTAAAGATCTAGAGGAAAAAGAAGATGTTTTGCAGGGTATTGGCTACTTGGCAACAACCGCGGGAGATCGCTAATCGTTTAATGATCAAAATATGGCTTAATGCCCAACCATTAATAACAACAAATTTTAAAGCCTGAAGTTTCAACTTCAGGCTTTTTTATTGAAGGATTTAAGAGATAAATATTTAGCGATATAACCCCCCCTGTTTTTTAATTTTTTATTATCTATAATTTGATTTTTAATCTCTAATTTTCCTCCCTCAAATTAATAGCGTTTTTATGGAAATTTTTCTTCAGGCAGATAGCTGGGTTGCTTTGCTTACCTTAACATTTATGGAGATTGTTCTTGGGATCGATAATATTATTTTTATTTCTTTAGTCGCGGGGAAATTGCCGCAGCATCAGCAAAAGAAAGCCAGAATTGGAGGGTTAGCGTTGGCTATGATTACACGAGTATTACTTTTGTTAGGTATTACCTGGATTATTGGTTTAACTAAACCCGTACTTACTTTTGGCAATTTTGAGCTTAGTTGGAGAGATATTATCTTGTTAGCAGGAGGGATTTTTCTTTTAGTGAAAAGTACTTTAGAAATACACCACAAAGTAGAAGGACAGCAAGAAGCAGAGAAAAATGTTAGCGCCAAATCTTTTGGTTTGGCTATAGCTCAAATTGTGATGTTAGATATCATTTTCTCTTTCGACTCTATTTTAACCGCCATCGGCTTGACGACAGAAATTATTCTTATGATAATTGCAGTGATAATTTCTATTTTGGTAATGATGATTTTTGCTAAAGCGGTAAGTGATTTTGTAAATAAACACCCTACGATCCAAATTTTAGCGTTAAGTTTTCTAATCTTGATAGGAGTGATGCTTATTATTGAAGCAGTTCATTATCACGTACCTAAAGGTTATATCTATTTTTCGGTCTTCTTTTCTTTGTCTATAGAAATGCTGAATATGAGATATCGAAAGAAAAACGATTAATTGAAAATAGTCTGAATTGTAAGCGACTGCTTTGTTGCCTTTCTAAAATACAATCATAGCAATCCGTTCTCTTTTTTGAGATCTTTGGCAAGTTGCTTATCGCTAAGCGTTCCTTTTTCTAAATGTTCTACGGAAGAAATAATATCTTCTTTAGAATAGCTTTGATGTAACTTTGCGATTCCCTGAATTTTAAAAGGCGCTGCCCAAAAACCTGTGATTAATGGCAAATGGTCCTGAAGTATTTTTTTAGGAATATTTTTGTAAAATAAGGGCGTTTTTTGCCGATTTTCGAAAGTATTGACCAGCTTTTCTAATGAGTTTTCTAACTCTTCAGAAGTTTGTATTTTGATCTTAGCGTTGATATGAACAGCCGAATAATCCCATGTGCTAATATCTTTTTCCGCGTACCACGAAGAGCTTACGTATGCATTTGCACCTTGAAAAATAAATAAAACTTCAGTATCATTCTTCAGAGACTTTAATTGCTCATTATGATTTGCGATATGCGCATACAATCTAAAATCCTCTGCAGTTCCTTCTGTTAAAACCGGAATATGAGTTGCTATTAGGTTTTGCGCATTGCTCACCATTGTCGCAAAAGGATTGTTTTTAATAAAATCGAAAATAAATTCTGGATGCTCTTTTTGATATTTCTTCGGTTGATACATTAAAAAGGGTATTAGCAGCTAAATTTAAGCTTTTTGCTTAACATCCTTAATAAGCCATTCTTCCAATTTAGTTTCAGGATCACAATGTAAAACAGAAACATCGCCTGTCGTTTCGAAGATTACCGCTCTCACTTCAGAGAGTTGGATAACATTAGCTTCTCTTAATTTTCCGCGCAAATCAGATTCGGTTACTCGGGCTTTCTTCAGATTATCATAGTAAATCTCCCCTTCCTTCATTAACATGATAGGATCATTATCTGTAATTTTCTGAAAAGCCGGATATCTTCTTAAATATGCTGTGCCAATTTGTAAAATATAGACCGCCAAAAGACCTACCGCACCCTGAATTAAGCTTACGTTTTTTAGTAAAATGGTTGAAGCTAAAATACTACCACTGGCGATCGTCATTGCAAAATCGAAACTCGACATTTTAGAAAAACTACGTTTTCCTGCAATTCTTGTATAAATAATTACTAAAATATAAATGCCTATTGCACTTAATGAGATAGCAATTAAACTTGTTGCTGATGCTTCAAACCATTTCTCCATATTGTATTTTTAAATTATTATCCTCCAATTAATTCTCCGCCATTCACGTGAATGGTTTGTCCTGTAATATAACTGCTGTCTTCGCTTGCTAGAAATACATAAGCGGGTGCAACCTCTCCCGGCTGCCCGGCTCTTCCCATGGGTACTTTTTGTCCAAATTCTTTTACATCGTCAAAAGTAGCAGGGATTAAAGGCGTCCAAATTGGGCCTGGTGCTACGGCGTTTACACGTATCCCTTTTGTTACGAGCATTGTAGATAAACTTCTGGTAAAGCTCGTAATTGCGCCTTTACTACTGGCATAATCCAGTAAATGGGAGCTTCCTCTATAAGATGTAACCGAGGTTGTATTAACAATTGCGGCGTTTTCTTTTAAATAGTTTAGCGCTTCCTTGATAATATAAAAATAGGGGTAAATATTGGTTTCAAAAGTTTCCTTAATCTGATCTATACTTATATTTTGTATATCATCTTTTGGAAATTGTACAGCAGCATTATTAATTAGGATGTCTAGACTTCCTAATTTCTCAATCGTAAGTTTTATCGATTTTTTACAAAATTCAGGATTCTTAATATCTCCTTCAATTAAAACACACCGCTGTCCTTCGCCCTCTATTAATTTTTTAGTCTCTAAAGCATCTTCATCTTCGCTTAGATATATAATGGCAACATTAGCACCTTCTTTAGCAAAATGTAAGGCTACACTTCGACCTATACCACTGTCTCCACCGGTAATTAAAGCATTTTTTCCCTTCAGCTTTTCACTACCTTTATAAGACGCTCTAATGATCATTGGCTGGGGGTGCATTTGATACTCATCTCCAGGTTGTTTTTGATCTTGTTGTGGAAAGGTTTTTGGTTGATCCATAAAATTTGCATTTTAGTAATTCGAAATCAAGTAAATTTAAGCATGCCAGACAGAAAAAAAATGTTAAGTTGTCCTAAGCCTTTCTAAAGGACTACTGAATATAATTTTTTGGACTATAAAAAATTTGAAATACACTAACTAACACACTTATAAATGACAACTCCTTTAAAAATTGGGCATAGAGGTGCCAAAGGTCACGTGGCCGAAAACACAATAGAGAGTATAAAAAAAGCTATTAGCCTTAAGGTAGACATGATCGAAATCGATGTGCATCTATGTAAAACGGGAGAGCTAGTTGTAATTCATGATGAAGAACTAGATAGCACAACTACTTGTACAGGATTTGTTGGTGAAAAATCACTTAAGGAGCTAAAATCTTGTAGAACTTCAGAAGGTTATCAAATTCCTACATTAAAAGAAGTGCTCGATGTTATTCAGGATAAAGTAATTTTGAATATAGAATTGAAAGGAGAAGGAACAGCATTACCGGTATTAGACTTGCTGGAAAAGCGGCCAGAATCAAGAATTTTGATTTCAAGCTTTAATTTTAATGAATTGATGAGTCTTCGTAGTCAAAATACTACAATCCCTTTAGCTGTGTTAACAGAAGACGATATGAGTATTGCATTTTTACAGGCACGACACTTAAAAGCAGCTGCCATTCATCCTTATTATAAATTAGTAACCAGAGATTTTATAGGGGATTGCCACCGTAACAAAATTAAAGTGAATGTTTGGACGGTAAATAAAACCGAAAAAATCAAGAAAATGAAAGATCTTGGAGTAGATGGGATTATTTCCGACTTTCCAGATCGAATATAGTGATAAGATTTGCCATAATTATTTCTAACAAAATTAGATGACGCATTACAATGTTTTGATAGTAGGTGGTGGAGCTGCCGGTTTTTTTACAGCAATTAATATTGCAGAGTTTAATCCCGAATTAAAAATTGCCATTCTAGAGCGAGGAAAAACGGTCTTATCTAAAGTTAAAATTTCAGGTGGTGGACGATGTAATGTGACGCATGCTGAATTTATGCCGAAAGAATTGTCACAAAACTATCCCAGAGGACAAAAAGAATTACTTGGCCCTTTTCATAGTTTTATGACGGGTGATACCATTGGCTGGTTTGCCGATCGCAATGTAGAATTGAAGACTGAAGAAGATGGCAGAATGTTCCCTGTGAGTAATACTTCTGAAACTATTATAGACTGCTTTCTTAGCGAAACCAAGCGTTTAAATATAGATATTCTTACAGGATATTCGGTAAATGCTATTGATAAAGTAGATCATACCTGGAGTGTGAAAACCACTAAGACGAATTTTACTTGCGAGAAGTTAGTCATAGCAACAGGAAGTAATCCTAAAATGTGGAATATCCTTCAACATTTAGGGCATCATTTAATAAATGCGGTACCGTCTTTATTTACGTTTAATATCAAAGATCCCAGAATAGAAGGTCTTGCCGGTATCGCTAATTTTGCTGAAGTGAAAATTCCGAATTCGGGACTGGAAAGTGAAGATCCACTTTTAATAACTCATTGGGGATTAAGTGGCCCCGGGATTTTAAAACTTTCTGCCTGGGGAGCGCGAGAATTAAACAAATATGATTATAAATTTCCTATAGTGGTAAACTGGGTGCCGGGTTTTAATTCAGATTCTATAATGGAAGATTTGATGAAAATTAAGAATAACTCCGGAAAACAAAAAGTTTCTAAATATCCACAATTTGAACTTCCAAAGCGACTTTGGATAAAAATATGCAAGGCTTCAGAAATTGTAGAAGAAGAGGTTTGGGCCAATGTTTCAAAAAAGCAATTAGAAGCATTAGCGATACAATTAACGAATGCTGAATTTCAGGTAAACGGTAAAAGTACTTTTAAAGAAGAGTTTGTAACTGCTGGGGGTGTAGATTTAAAAGAAATCGATTTTAAAACCTTCCGAAGTAAAAAATATCAAAACTTATATTTTGCAGGAGAAGTACTAAATATCGATGCTATTACGGGTGGCTTTAATTTTCAGAATGCCTGGACGGGTGGATATATCGCTGCAAAAGCTATTGCTGAAAGTTAGTTAATACGCCAAAATTCAAAAGTAAAAGCCAGCAAATAAAGTACCCAAACAGCATAAGGGATAAGTAAGTAGGCAGACCATGCGTTTACAATTTTAAACCATTTTATAGTAATAAGAACAACTATAAATACGGAGATAATCGCAAGTAAAGCCATTAATGGTTCGTGCAATCCAAAGAAAAATAAAAACCAAAAAGTGTTGAGTAGTAGGATAAAGCCAAAATGATAAAGTGCTGTTTTTACCCATTTGTGATAGAAACCTTTACTCCATACTAAACCTGCCGAAACGCCAATAAGTATATACATGATTGTCCACACCGGGCCAAAGAAAGATTCCGGTGCTGTAAACCATGGTTTCTGCAGCGCAGCATACCAGCTGTCTAATCCGTCTTGTAGCGCAATAATGCCTAAAAAGCCAAATACCAGACAAACGGCAGTTGCTGTAACACTGCGTATAAGCAGCTTAGCATTCATTAGTTATGATTAGGTTTTGTCTTTTAAAAATAGCAAAAAAAATGAATTATGGGTGAATCAGTAAGAAAAATTTAAAAGTATATATTTGTCGAAAATCTTTAAAAATGCCTGATAAGGAATTTATCGTAGCAGATGTTAATCCAACCATAGAAAATGGTTCGGAGAGCTGGGAAGCGCCAAGTAATATAGCTTTAGTTAAATATTGGGGTAAAAAGGAAAATCAAATTCCGGCGAATCCTTCTTTAAGTTTTACGCTCAAAAACTGTAAAACTACAACTAAATTAAACTATGTTAAAGTTACTGAAGCGCATCAAAATTCTGAAGAAATTACTTTTGAAGTGATCTTTGAAGGCGTTAAGAAAGAAAGCTTTAAGCCTAAAATTGCTTCTTTTTTTAAACGAATTTTGCCTTATTGTGCTTATTTGAAACATTTTAGTTTCGAAGTTGTATCAGAAAATTCTTTTCCGCATAGTAGTGGTATAGCATCTTCAGCAAGTGGGATGAGTGCTTTAGCACTTTGTGTGATGAGTTTGGAAAAATCACTTTTTCCTGAAATGACCGATGATTTTTTTAATAAAAAGGCTTCGTTTTTAGCAAGATTGGGTAGTGGTAGTGCTTGTAGAAGTGTAAAAGGCAATATGGTCGTTTGGGGCGAGCACAAAGATATTTTGCTGAGTAGTGACTATTATGGGATCGAATATCCTCTTAAAACTGATGCCGTTTTTAAGGATTATCAAGATACTATCTTATTGGTAGACAAAGGAATTAAACAAGTAAGCAGTACGGTAGGCCACGATTTGATGCATGGGCATCCCTTTGCAGAGGCAAGATTTAAGCAGGCAAACGATCATTTATCAGAACTAATCCCTGTTTTTGCAGATGCAGATCTCAAAACTTTTATAAAAATTGTAGAAAGCGAAGCGCTTAGCCTTCATAGCATGATGATGAGTAGCGATCCTTATTTTTTGTTGATGAAACCAAATACTTTGGCACTTATTCATAAAATTTGGGAGAAGCGAGAAGAAAGCGGAATCCCGGTTTGTTTTACTTTAGATGCCGGTGCAAACGTACATATGTTATATCCTTCAGCAAACAAAGAAGAAATTTTGGAATTTGTTAAGAACGAGTTAGTTGTCTATTGTGAAAATGGACACTATATTTGCGATGAGGTTGGAGAAGGAGCAAAAATGTTGTAATTTTATATAAGTTGCTGTAAATCATAATCTGGTTGTAGTAGCTAAAAGGCTAATTATATGAAGGGACCTTTATTTTATTCTAAAATTTTATTGTTTGGAGAGTATGGAATCATCAAAGATTCTAAGGGCTTATCTATTCCTTACAATTTTTATAATGGCGCTTTAAAGGTTTCTGAAGAGCCTACGGCAAAATCTAAAGAATCTAATGAACACTTAGCTCGTTTTGCAGTATATTTAAATACGCTGCAAATCGAAAATCCAGAGCTTGTACATTTTGATATTAATGCTTTAGAGGCTGATATTGAGAAAGGAATGTATTTTGATTCGAGCATCCCGCAAGGCTATGGCGTTGGTAGTAGCGGTGCATTAGTAGCGGCGATTTACGACAAGTATGCTACAGATAAAATTACCGTTTTAGAAAATCTAACCCGTGATAAATTACTTAAACTGAAAAAGATTTTCGGTAAAATGGAATCTTTTTTTCATGGTGAATCTTCAGGATTAGATCCTTTAAATAGCTACTTAAGCATTCCGATTCTAATTAATTCTAAAGACAATATCGAACCTGCCGGAATTCCTTCGCAAACAGAAAACGGTACAGGTGCTGTATTTCTTTTGGATAGCGGTTCTACGGGAGAAACAGCCCCTATGGTAAGCATATTTATGGAGAATATGAAGCAAGAACCTTTCAGGAAAATGCTTAAAAATCAGTTTGTAAAACATACAGATGCTTGTGTTGATGATTTTTTAAAGGGAGATGTAAAATCGCTATTTAAAAATGTAAAACATCTTTCTCATGTGGTTTTAGATAACTTTAAACCTATGATTCCTGCGCAATTTCATAAGCTGTGGAAACATGGTATAGAAACCAACGATTATTACCTTAAGCTTTGCGGCTCTGGTGGTGGTGGCTATATCTTAGGATTTACAGAAGATTTAGAAAAAGCCAAAAAAGCCCTTAAAGATTACAATCTGGAAGTTGTATATAACTTCTAAACTTATTAAAATCAATAGCGTATGGCTTCGCTGATGAATAAGCGCTTTTTGCTTAAAATGCTTAGCCTTTTTTCTGTGGTTCGCGGTTATAATATTCTTATGATCGTTATAGCGCAGTACTTAGCTTCAGCATTTATTTTAGCTCCAGAACTTCCTTTAAGAGATGTTTTTTTCGACGATAACCTATTTTTCATTATTCTAAGTACCGCCACGGTAATTGCTTCAGGATATATTATAAATAATTTTTACGATAGCGAGAAAGATTTAATAAATCGTCCCAAAAAAACGATGCTCGATAGGATTGTAGGGCAGCGAACAAAGCTTTCAGTATATTTTATTCTGAATATGTTTGCTGTATTTTTCGCCAGCTATGTTTCGTTTAAAACGGTGGTCTTTTTTTCGCTGTATATTTTCGCAATTTGGTTTTATTCACACCGTCTCAAAAAGATTTTATTTGTTGGGAATCTTGTAGCATCTGTAATGGCTATTATACCTTTCTTTGCTGTGTTTGTGTATTACGGTAATACCGAAGCTGTAATTTTTATCCATGCCACATTCCTCTTTTTAATGATCGCTATGCGAGAATTGGTAAAAGATTTAGAAAATATTAAGGGAGATCTGGCTCTAAATTATAATACGATACCTGTGGTATATGGGGAGAAGTGGAGCAAATTATTTTTAGGGATTTTATTCTTATTTTCTATCATCCCAACATTATTACTTACGCAAAAGTTTGATTTGGGGTATATGGATATTTATTTTTGGGCAAGCTTTTTATTGCTTATCCTATTTATGCTTATTCTATATTTCAGCAAAGCGAGGTGGCAGTATTTATTGCTTCATAATATTCTCAAGTTTATAATTGTTTTGGGGGTTTTCAGTATTTTACTTATCGATCCAGATACCCTTTTAAACCGAGTTTTTTAAGGAAGCCGAAGCTTTTTTATACTGAAATATGTAAAATTGGCTTTCAACTTTCTTTATTTGAAGTAGTTGGATTAAAGAAAATTCAAAATCTTTCAATAATCATTTTTTAACATCGAAGGTAACCAGTATCTTTGCAAAAAATTAGCGATATGAGCAGGAATGATAATTCTTCAGGAAAAAAGCATAGTGGAAGACAAGGTGGCGGTAGTCGCAACAAATCTTATGCTCGCGGTAACGCGCCTATAAAATCTAAAAAAGTAACTGCTTTAGAAAAAAGGGAAGATGGAATGCGTTTAAATAAGTATATCGCTAACGCAGGTATTTGCTCTAGAAGAGATGCCGATATTTACATATCTTCAGGAAATGTTTCTGTAAATGGAGAAATAGTAACCGAAATGGGTTACAAAGTTCAGCTTACTGATGAAGTTAAATTCGATGGCCGTAGCATATCTCCAGATAAGCCTGAATACTTTGTACTAAATAAATCTAAGGGAGTTTTCGTTACCGGAAGTATCCATAAAGGAGGATTAACGGTAATGGATATTATGGCGAAAGCTTCTAAATCTAAACTCGATCCAGTTGGTAAATTAGATACCCAAACTACCGGTTTGTTGGTATTTACAAACGATGGTGCTCTAGCTAAGAAATTAGCTAATCCTAAAAATGGGATACGTCAGATTTATCATATCAAAATTAATCGTGCGTTATCACAAGAAGATTTAGAGAAAATTAGAGAAGGCGTTTTTATTGAAGGGAAAAAAGTAAATGTAACCGATGTGAGTTATGTGAAAGATCGACCGAAATCTGAAGTAGGTTTAGAGCTAACAAGCACAAGATCCCATATCGTTCAGAAAATATTTAAAAGTTTAGGATACGAGATTGTTAATTTAGATCGTGTAGTTTTTGGTGGTTTAACCAAGAAAGATTTGCCAAGAGGTCGCTTTAGAACACTTACCAAGCAAGAGGTTATTAATCTTGGTAATTTGTAAATCATTTTTTAAATATTCAATCATTTTTTTATTTACATTTATCCCAGAAATTATAACTGGGATAAATTGCTTCTTTAGCAATCGCAATTATAATTAGATCATTAATTATTAGAAATATTCTTTTAGTGTTTTTAAATTGAAAAACATTTTTCTTTTCAGATTCCCGCCAATTCAGGTGGAACTTGAGTTTAGAACAACCTCTAGACATCGTAATTTTTATATTGAAAATATTCTTAACAATATTTTATCAATCTGAATTTTCAGACTGATGAAATAATACCTAATTTTTATTTTTTAACCATTTACTTATATAAATTGAATACCAAATACAGGGATTTAATCGATCAAACTTACTATTTTCCTCAAGAAGAATTTAAATTAGAAGGTAGTGAACTTCAATTTCATGATATAGATTTAATGGAACTGGTAAAACAGTACGGAGCACCATTAAAATTTACTTATCTGCCAAAAATTTCAGAAAATATTAATCGTGCAAAAGGCTGGTTTAATACCGCAATCAAGAATCTTGATTACAAAGGCTCTTACAATTATTGTTATTGTACCAAAAGTTCGCATTTTGAATATGTGATGAATGAGGCGCTAAAGAATGATATTCATATCGAGACATCTTCTGCTTTCGATATCAATATTATTGAAAAATTGAAGGCTTCTGGAAAACTTAAAGATGATGCTTATGTAATTTGTAATGGCTTTAAACGCGACCAATATGTCAATAATATAGGTAGGCTAATTAATAATGGGCACAAAAACTGTATCCCGATTATTGATAATTACGAAGAACTAAGTTTACTTGAAGATAGGATTAATGATGATTTTGAAGTTGGGATAAGAATTGCATCAGAAGAAGAACCAAAATTTGAATTCTATACTTCAAGATTAGGAATAGGTTACAAGAATATTGTGCCATTCTACAATCAATCCATAAAGGATAACGATAAAGTGAATCTAAAAATGCTTCACTTTTTTATTAATACCGGTATTCGTGATACCGCTTATTATTGGAACGAGCTCAATAAATGTCTTAAGGTGTATATTAACCTTAAACGTGTGTGTCCAACTTTAGATAGTTTAAATATTGGTGGAGGTTTTCCTATAAAAAATTCACTTCATTTTGAATATGACTATCAATATATGGTTGAAGAGATTATCAACCAAATCAAACAGTCTTGCGAAGAAGCCGGTGTTGAGGTTCCAAATATTTTTACCGAGTTTGGAAGTTTTACGGTAGGTGAAAGTGGTGGCGCTATTTATGAGATTTTATACCAAAAGCAACAAAACGATCGTGAAAAGTGGAATATGATCAATTCTTCTTTCATTACAACGTTACCAGATACTTGGGCAATTAGTAAAAAGTTTGTGATGCTAGCCATTAATCGCTGGAACGACGAGTACGAGCGAGTATTATTGGGAGGATTAACATGTGATAGTGATGATTATTACAATAGTGAGCAACATACCAATGCTATTTATCTTCCCAAGTTTAAAAAGGAAAAGCCATTATATATTGGGTTTTTTAATACCGGTGCTTATCAACAAACCATTGGTGGATTTGGAGGGTTACAACATTGTTTAATTCCGCAACCAAAGCATTTGCTAATAGATAAGGACGAAAATGGTAAAATCACTACCAAGATTTTTAAAGAACAGCAAAAAGCAGAAGATATGCTGGATATTTTAGGATACCAGTAATTATAATCATTAAAATATTTATCTTTAATGATTTCAACTATTTCTTATTAAACCAATTAGATTAAAATGAGTAAAAAGAATTATGCCGGAATACCAGATAAATACGCTCGTATAGACGAGGCAAAAGTGGTATTAATTCCTGTTCCTTATGATGGAACAAGTACCTGGCAAAAAGGCGCAGATAAAGGACCAGATGCTTTTTTAGAAGCTTCAGAAAACATGGAACTTTATGATATTGAAACAAGATCTGAAGTTTACAAAAAAGGTATCTATTTAGCGCCACCAGTAACTGAAGATGCATCACCTGAAAAGATGGTAGAAGCGGTTTATAAAACTACTAAAAACTATATCGCTCAGGACAAATTTGTGACCCTTTTTGGAGGTGAGCACAGTATTTCTATTGGTAGTATTAAAGCATTTAATGAAAGCTTTGCAGATTTAACAGTAGTACAACTTGATGCTCATGCCGATTTGAGAGCAGAATACGAAGGCTCTAAATGCAATCATGCCTGCGCAATGCATGAAGCTAGTAAAAATACAAACCTAGTACAGGTTGGTATTCGTTCAATGGATATTTCAGAAACCGATCATATGGACGAGAATCAAGTTTATTTTGGACACGATTTATATGAAGACTGGATGGATGATGCTATTGGACAAATGACGCCAAATGTTTTTATTACGATAGATTTAGATGCTTTCGATCCTTCAATTTTACCATCTACAGGTACACCTGAGCCAGGAGGCTTATTTTGGTACGAAACCTTGGAGTTTTTAAAATTGATGTTCAAAAAGAAAAACGTGGTAGGTTTTGATATCGTTGAGCTTTGCCCAAATAAAGATGAAAAATCTTCAGACTTTCTAGCAGCTAAACTTTATTATAAAATGCTTAGCTACAAATTTAAATATCAAGATTCTAACGAAGACGACGAAGATGAATAAAGGAGCGATTTCGCAATTTATAGAAAAATATTATTTACACTTTAATGCAGCAGCGCTTGTCGATGCCGCTAAAGATTACGAAAAGCAATTAGAGAAAGGCAATAAAATGCTGGTCTCTCTTGCTGGTGCAATGAGTACAGCCGAATTAGGAAAGATTTTTGCTGAAATGATTCGGCAAGATAAGGTACAGATCATTTCCTGTACTGGTGCGAATCTTGAAGAAGATGTAATGAATCTTGTAGCACATTCACATTACAAGCGCGTGCCTAATTATCGTGATCTTACTCCAAAAGAAGAATGGGAATTGTTAGAAGGTGGCTTAAACCGAGTAACCGATACTTGTATTCCTGAAGAAGAAGCTTTTAGAAGAATCCAGGAGCATATTTATAAAATCTGGAAAGAAGCAGATGATAAAGGAGAGCGTTATCTTCCTCATGAATATTTATATAAACTATTACTTTCTGGAGTTCTAGAAGAATATTATGAAATTGATTTGAAGGATTCTTGGATGTATGCTGCTGCTGAGAAAAATTTACCGATAATCGTACCGGGGTGGGAAGATAGCACATTGGGTAATATTTTCGCTTCTTACGTAATTAAAGGAGAATTGAAAGCTAGTACTATGAAATCTGGGATTGAGTATATGACTTTCTTAGCCGATTGGTATACAGAAAATGCGAATACCGGTATTGGTTTCTTTCAAATTGGAGGTGGTATTGCAGGAGATTTCCCAATTTGTGTAGTACCAATGTTGTATCAAGATTTAGAGCGAACCGATACTCCATTTTGGAGTTATTTCTGCCAGATTTCAGATTCTACAACTAGTTACGGATCATACTCTGGTGCTGTTCCAAACGAGAAAATTACTTGGGGTAAATTAGATATTAATACGCCTAAGCATATTATTGAAAGCGATGCAACAATTGTAGCCCCACTTATATTTGCTTATTTATTAGATATGTAATGCGCCGATTAATACTTCTAGTGGAGTATTAACAAATAATTATATTAAATTGAAGCTGTCCTCTAGTCAATTTTGGCGTATTTTGGGCAGCTTTTTTAATTCTCTGGTTGTATGAATATGTGGATAGTGTATGGGATCGGTTTTTTGGCTCAATTATGTTTTTCAGCCAGATTAGTAAATCAATGGTTGTTATCAGAGAAAAAAAATAAAGTTCAAACCCCAACATTATTTTGGCAGCTTAGCCTTTTAGGTGCTATTTTGTTCTTCGTTTACGGCTATTTACGTAAGGATTTATCGATAATGATTGGCCAGGCGCTTATTTATTATATCTATTTCCGCAATTTACAATTACAAGACCAGTGGAAACCTTCCAATATTTTCTTTAAAATCGCTGTGGTTCTCTCACCAATACTTATTACTGTTTATCTTGTGTTTTTTAGTGATTTAGATTGGTCCAGGCTGTTTACCGGCGATAATATAGCTATTTGGCTAGTAATTTTGGGAACAGTAGGACAAATGGTTTATACAGGAAGATTCGTTTATCAGTGGATCTATTCTGAAAGGCACGACAAAAGTAGTTTGCCTTGGGGATTCTGGATAATGAGTTTAACCGGTTCTGCCATTATTTTTACATACGCCTGTTTTAGAACCGATCCTGTGTTATTATCAGCACACTTTTTTGGAGCAGTAGTATATATAAGAAATTTATTTTTGATGCATAAATCAAGAAAGAAGGCTAAAGCTTAATTTCTTCGGAAAGAAAACTTCAGTGATCGCAAATCCAATCACTACTAAATATTCTAATGCCACCAGCCATAAATTTTCCTGAAATTCGGCATTTCCATAAGCGCTATAGCTTAAAATTGCCATAAAAGACCAAACGATAGGAAATCGATATTTGGTGAATACTGAAAGCAAAAGCGGAGTCACAATATACCAAGGATGAACAGTGGTCGAGAGCAAAAAATAAAAGGCAAGCGCAAAAACACAACCTGAAATTAGCGATTTTAAGCTGCTATTTTTTCTAAAAAGACCAATGGCTAGGATTATTATAAAAGTGATTACAGGAAGAATCCTACCCGCATCAGCGATAATGTTATATCCTTTTATTTGAAAACCAATCCAACGAACGATGTAGTAAATACTGGCGTTGAATTCGAATTTCTGAAACCAAAGCCCAACACTTTCAGAAAAATTATTCAGAAAAGCCGAATTATAGAATGGAAGAAAGCTTAAAATGACCGTTAGCAACACGATAGCATAAAATCCAAGAAGTTTAGTCCATTTTATCGATTTTAGTTCAGTAATTTTTTCTGAAAATGGAGTTGCTAGATTTCGATTTTCGATAAATTCTGCATCACTTTTTTTACTACTGAAAAACTTCAGAAAGAGCGGTAGGAACATCAGCGGAAGCAATTTTACGGAAATCGATAACCCTAAAATTATAGCTGAAATGATCCATTTTCGTTTCCATAAAAAGTAAAAACTCAGTAGAATAAAAAATCCCATCACACTTTCAAAATGTAGATTTCCGAAGCATTCAATAATCACAAATGGATTCAGTATAAACCAGAAAATGTAGTATTCTGGTAAATCAAGTTTTTGTAAAAGTTTTCTTCCGTAGAACAAAATTCCGATTTCAGCCAACAAAATAAACAGCCTAAAAATTACTACGGAAAAAAGAATATTTTTATCTGAAAACCATCCTGAAACAGCAAAAATCAATTGATTAATAGGCGGATAATTAGTGTAATTGGAAGCACTTAGTGTGCCCATGCCATTCACCAGTTGCTGAGCTTGGGAAATACTACCAAAATGTGCCGATTCTATCAAATAATCAGGCGTCGATAAATACGGATTAATTCCGTTAGCGAGTAATCGCCCATCCCAAATAAACCGGTAAAAATCTTGTGAAAGATTGGGTAAAGCGAAAATAAAAAATAGTCTAAAGATCAAAGCTGCGCCTGCCAAAAACCAGAATCGTGTTTTTAAAAGCTGAATAATTTTAAAACTCAGAAAAAACAAACCCGCGTAAAGGGTGATTAATTTTGGGAAATCTGCTCGATCAAGATCGTAAGCAAAACTCCAGTAAAAAGCAGCAGTCGTTAAGAATAATAGCAACGGAATTTTATAGAGTTTCAGGGATTGGAACAAGCTTGATGCCATTTAATCATATACTTTTCGAAAGTAAACATAAATATTAGACAAATCATCTGCCAAGTGAACAGAAATCAAGATTTATGTTAAACCTATTTATGGTATTCTAGAGGATAAAAGAAAAATAATTTTATTTTTATCTTTTCCGAAGTATAACTCTTTCTCAAATCTTGAAAAAAAAATCTTATAATTTCAGCTTTGTTACTTTAGTAAATTTATTTTTTACGAGCTTCTCAATATTTACTTATGGACAAGAAATTAACTCAACTAACATAGTTCACGATTTTGAAGGATATCGTTATTTCAGACTCAATTATGATAATGATTTCTTTATGTACTCGGATGATGATTACACTCAGGGTTTGAATTTCGAATTATTTCATCCAGTTTTCAGAAAAAACCCAATAAACTTTCTCTTTTTTAAAAGTAAAGGTGGCAATTATAAATATGGACTTGCTATAGAGCATTCTGCATTTACACCAGATGTCATAAGCGACATTGATATCAGATATACTGATCGGCCTTACGCTTCAGTATTAACTTTAAAAATGATGAGCGTTAGTGATCATCTTGATAAGGGGTTCAGGATGAAATCTTCTTTCTGGCTAGGTATTATTGGTCCATCATCTTTGGGCGGAGCCGGGCAAACTTGGATTCATGAGGCTACCGGGAATTGGAAGCCTAGAGGATGGGATAATCAAATCGTAGATGACGTAATGCTAAATTATAATCTAGGCTTCGAAACGTTGCTTTTAAATTTCAGTAATTATTTTTCATTATATGGTGAATCGAAGGTACGATTGGGGACGATGTTCACAGATTTCAATCTAGGTGCAAGTGCAACTTTAGGACTCGTTAACTCGCCTTTAAGAGCATCCAATAGAAGAAGTAGATTCCAGGTTTATCTATTTGCTAGAGGAATAACTAATTTTGTTGGATACAATGCTCTATTACAAGGAGGAGTTTTTAATCGTAGAAGCACTTATACTATTCCTTCTAACAAAATAGAGCGTTTTACTGGGCAATATTATTACGGTTTAGTTATTAAATCTGGTTTTTTCTATTTAGAGTATTATCAAACCTCAATGACGCGTGAATTTGAATATGGTGATCCTGAAGATTGGGGCGGTTTAAAAATTGGAGTAAGGATTTAAAACAACTATAAATATGATCTGAATTCTAACAGCGAAGCGATCTCAATTCTAATTACTAAAACTATCCCTTCGAAAAAATACTCTTAAAAGCCACAAAACCAAATCCGCCAAAAAGCATAAGGTGGAAAACAATTAATCCAAAGTCATTTAGCGCAAAAGCGCTGTACAAAGCAAATGCGAAGTAGAGGCAAAGGATCGTTTCGATAAGAATATTTACGGAAAATTTATTCGATAAATATTTATTGCCTTTCCAGGAATCTTTAAGCGTATTCACGTTGAATTTTGGAGTTCGTATAAATTCAGATTTTTTACCAAAATGCCCTTCTAAAACCGCTAAAGAATTATGTACAGAAAATCCCATTGCCACCGCAAAAAAGGTGATAAACATCCCGATAAAACTCAAGAAAGATTTTATCCCTTTCCCGTAGATTTTGGTGTAGGGAACATAGTAGCAGAAAAAGAAAATGATTGTGCTAATGCCAAAACCGGCAAGCACATTAAAATACCAGCTAAACGCAGGATTGTTATTTTTAATGTATAAAACGGGAACACTTAAAATTCCCAATAATAAAACGATTAAAAACATACTGGAATTTAGCAAATGAAAAAATCCGTGAAATTTTGTGCTAAATGAAACACTAGGATCTTTAACTAATCTTAGATAATTTTTCCTGAAATTTTCAGCTGCACCTTTGTTCCATCGAAATTGCTGCGAACGTGCTGCACTGATCACTACAGGAAGTTCAGCCGGAGTTTCGACATCTTCCAGGTATTTGAATTTCCATTTTTTAAGCTGTGCGCGATAACTTAAATCCAAATCTTCGGTTAGCGTGTCACCACTCCAATTCCCGGCATCAAGGATACATTGCTTGCGCCAGATCCCAGCTGTACCATTAAAATTGATAAAATGCCGACCAAAATTTCTGCCGGTTTGTTCTAATATAAAATGAAAATCTAAAGCAAAAGCCTGGATTTTTGTAAGTAGCGAATAATCACGATTTAGATGCGCCCAGCGAGTTTGCACTACGCCAATTTCAGGATTCTTAAAATAAGGAACCGTTTGTTGCAGCCAATCTGGATTCGGCATAAAATCGGAATCAAAAATGGCAATAAATTCTCCTTTGGCGATTTTTAATCCTTCTTTTAGTGCGCCGGCTTTAAATCCGCTTCGGTTTTCACGTTGGATATGCTGAATATCAATCCCATTTTGCCGAATTTCAGCAATAATTTCAGTAGTTTTTAAAACCGATTCGTCGGTAGAATCGTCCAAAACCTGAATTTCAAGTTTGTCCTTTGGGTAATCGATCTTAGCGATATTCCGCAGTAATCGTTCTACCACATACATTTCGTTGTAAAGCGGCAATTGTATGGTCACTTTGGGGATTTCAGCAGGATTATTTAGATCGAACTTTTCAGCATTATCGACACTTTTCTTCGCTTTTAAGTAATTCAGCAATAATTGTAATTCTGAAATACTGTAAAAGAAGATCACCAGCAATGCCAGTGTGTATATTATGATAATCGCTAAATCCAATCTATTTTTTAATCTATTTAAAGCTATATTTAAAAATCCAGCCTAAAATCTTTACGCCTGCAAAGATAGCGCCTTTTAGCGTTCCAGAAACTTTAGAGACACCAATCCTGTTTTTGTAATGCACAGGCACTTCTACATACGTGAAATCCAGTTTTATGGCTTTAAGTTGCATTTCTACCGTCCAGCCATAGGTTTTATCTTGCATATTTAGCTGAAGCAGTTTCTCGTATTTTATCGCTCTAAAAGGACCAAGATCGGTAAATTTTGCGCCAAAAAATATATGCATTAAAGTGGTGGCAAGCCAGTTTCCGAAGATCTGCGGAAGCGTCATCGAGCCATCTTCTCGCCATTTTTTAACCCGGGCGCCAATTACCATATCCATATTTTTTTGCTGAATGGGCGCAATGATATTGGTTAATTCTGAAGGATAATCGCTGTAATCGCCATCCAAAAATACAATGATTTCAGGTTTTTGTGCTTGCATGGAGATATAATCCATACCTTTTAAACAAGCATAACCATAACCCTTACGGTTTTCCTGAAGAACTGTTGCTCCAGCAGCAGAAGCATTTTTCTCGGTATCATCGGTCGAATTATTGCTTACCACAATAACTTCATCAACGATATTGGGGATTTCTGCAATAACTTTTGCAATCGAATCTGCTTCGTTATAGGCAGGGATTATAACTTTTATGATTGAATTTTTTTTCAAATTCTTTAGGCTATTTAATCAATTTCTAAACATCACAATTTTAAAAATACTGTGAGATTACCACGTCTTTTATTGAGATTTCTGATTTAAAAGATCCAAAAGATCTACATCGTTCCCAAGTAAAACCTCATTTTCGTTGATTCTGCCTTCTGTTTTTCCGTTTTCTAATTTTAGAACACCACGAGGGCAAACCGCTGAACAGATTCCGCAGCCCACACAACTAGATCGAACAATATTTTGTCCTTTTTGGGCATAGGCTCTAACATCGATTCCCATTTCGCAGTAGGTAGAACAATTTCCGCAGCTAATACATTGTCCGCCATTGGTTGTAATTCTAAATTTTGAAAATAATTTTTGTTGCATCCCAAGAATTGCTGCCATTGGGCAACCAAATCTACACCACACGCGACTTCCAAAAATCGGGTAAAAACCAACACCAATCACTCCAGAGAAAGCCGCGCCGATTAAAAATCCATACCATTCACGGAGTTTATAAGCCGGGAAGAAAAAGATATTCCAGTTTCCGCTGAAATAATTAATTCCAATAATGGCTAATATCACCACTAGATATCCAATTGCCCCGTATTTCGCATCCTTTTGGATTTGGTCGCGTTTAAAGATCATGATCAAGGCGAAAAGTAGTGTAAGAAATCCTGCGCTTCCCCAAAGAAAAACATCTTTAGTTAACCAAAATCGATCTGAATTTTCACCAAGATAAGAATAGACTACGGCGATAGTCATTACGGTTACAAAAACCAATACACTATGAATTACCCAGCGCTCGATCTTCCATGCTTTTTGAGATTTATCGGAAAGTTGTCTAAAAGGATCGCCGGCAGTTTCTGCCAGCCCACCGCAACCACAAACCCAGCTGCAATACCAACGTTTTCCGTATTTATAAGTAAGAATAGGAGTGATGACGAAGATGGAAACAATACCAAAAATAAGCATGGAGACACCTAAATTTCCACCAGATATAAACGATTCTAAGCGATAACCTGCAAAAAGATCGTAATTAAGGGGCCAGATTGTAGTTGGCGCAAAATAAGGTTTGTTTAGTCGGGCAAGAATTTCAGGAATTAAAAACGCAAAACCTAACTGAAAAAACATGACCGAGCAAGTTCGAATGATTTCGTAGCGATTATGACGATATTTCAGGATAAATTTAAAACCAAAGATCCAGATTGCAACCGTATATAAAGTTCCGTAAGCAAACCATTCGCTAGCCGGGCCGCCATTTATAAATTTACTTAGCGGATCGAATAAACCGATAACTCCGCTATTTGCGCCTTCGCTGTTTAACCCTAAATACTGCGGAAACCAATATAACACCACATAAAATAAAGTTAGACCAATCCCAAGTATCCAGGCCCAAAAGCCTTTACCGCTTAGGGATTTGAACCAAACGCCGTCGTTTTTGATTCCTGCATGTTTTCCCCAATACGCATCAATTGAAAAAATTGCCGTTCCGAGTGTAATCAGTCCCAGCGATAAACTTAGAAATAAACTTTTATTCGGAAAGTTGAAATTTGCGATGGCAAGCACCAAAATCAATAAACCGGTAAGGCCAATAGCACTTGCTATTTTTTGAGTGGTGGAAATACTTTTTGGTGCATCCCCGGTGATAGACATATTATGTTCAATGTTGCTCATGTAGTTTGTGCGTTTTGGAGATTTTTCTTAAACCCTTCAAAAATTTCTGCCTCATGCCGAGTATAAAATTCAGGATCAAAATTAGCTTGTTTTAGATTAGCAAGTACGTAAGTTATCTCTCGATTTTCGGTAAGCCAACGATCTAAAACTTCGTGTCGCATTCTAATTCCGAAGGTATTTATTCCTAAAAATTGATTCGTTTTTTTATCGAAATTTATGGTGATGGCTTTGGTTCTATCTTCATGCTGCCAATGAAAATGCTGCTCATTTTCCTTTGGTTTTGGCCAGACCCAACCGTAAGTTTGATATTCGATGTCAAAGAATTTGGCCGAATTAAACCAATTTCCCGGATTATATTGAGATCTTTTTCCTGTAAGCGTTACCGCTAAAGTTTCACCCATCATTCGGCCGGTATACCAAACGGATTCAACCGGTTTTCGCTGGCCAATGGCTTTCTGTTGCTCGGCACAATCGCCAATGGCATAAACATCTGGAATATTGGTTTCTAAATAAGAATTCACCAAGATTCCTTTATTCATCGCCAAATCTGAATTTTTTAAAAAATCGATATTTGGGCGTACGCCGGCACAAAGTCCGACGAACTGGCAATCGATTTGTTCACCGGTTTTGGTAATTATAGAACTGACTTTCCCGTTTTCGTCTGGAATAATTTTATCGAGTTCGGTTGCTGTTCGTAGGTCGACGCCGTGAGATTTAATATGTTCAGAAATCATATTTGCGTCTTCAAAAGGTAATACCGAATGCCAAAAAGCTTTTTCTCGAACCAGCATTGTAACCTCGATATGCCTGGTGCGAAGCATTTCGGCAAGCTCTACGCCAATTAATCCGCCACCGATTATGACTGCTTTTTTACAGTTTTTGGTGTTTTTTTCGAGTATTTCTAAATCTTGTTTCGACACCAATCCCTGCACTCCGTCTAGATCTTCACCTTCCCAACCAAATTTGTTTGGGATCGATCCTGTTGCTAAAACCAGCTTGTCGTAATTAAGTTTGTCGCCATTTTTAAAATGAAGCGTTTTTTCACTAAAATCGATTTGCTGTACCCAGCCATTTTTAAGATCGATTCGGTTTTTCTCCCAAAACCAATCTTCATAAGGTTTAAGGTGATCCCACTTCATGTGGCCCATGTACACATACATCAGCGCAGTACGAGAAAAAAAGTAATCACTTTCCGCAGAAATTACCGTAATCTTTTTATCCGATCGTTTGCGGATATGCCGTGCAGCGGTAATTCCAGAAATTCCGTTACCCAAAATAACGATATGCTCCATGCTTTTGCAGATATTGCTTTATGTTTCGAAGTGCAATTTAAAAGTTAGTCGAAAATAAAGAAGTATCTTAACTTATAATTTCGAGAAGCAATTTTAAGATTAGGTATGTTTATTTAATTTTTTAGGCAGATACTGATTTTCTTTAATTTAGGCTCAAAAATAGGTTGGATTCAATGAAATTTAATTTTTGGTTAATTATCGCGGTAACTCTCTTTCATTGCAGCTGCCAGCCAGATTTTCCTAAACTAAAATATAATGGATTAAGCTTAGTTGCTTCCCGAGATTCGTTGAAAACAGCGCATATTCTTCCGCTAAAAAATGTAAATGCGAATACAGTAGCCTTGATGCCTTTTGCTTTTCTTCAGGATTTAAAAAATCCAGAGCTACATTTTAATGACGATCGACAATGGTGGGGAGAACGGGTAGAAGGGCTTCAGCAAAACATTCGAGTACTTCAGGAAAATGAAATAAAGATTATTCTAAAGCCTCAAATTTGGATTTGGCACGGCGAATTTACCGGAGATCTTAATATGTCTTCAGAAGAAAATTGGATAAAGTTTGAAAATAGATATTTGGAATATATTTTATTATATGCGGAACTGGCCGAAAAGGAACAAATTGAACTATTCTGCATAGGAACCGAGCTTTATAATTTTACTGAAAAAAGACCCGAATTTTGGCAAAAGATGATCGCTGAAGTACGCAAAGTGTATTCTGGAAAGATCACTTATGCTGAAAACTGGGATAAAGTTGACCAGTTTGAGCTTTGGGATCAACTCGATTTTATTGGCGTAGATGCTTATTTTCCTGTAAGTGAAGAAGAAAATCCTACAAAAGCCGAGTTGATCGATGGGTGGAAATCACATAAAAAAATGCTTCAGAAATTATCTTCGGAATATAAAAAGCAGGTAATATTTACTGAATATGGCTATCGTAATGTCGATTTCGCAACGAAGGAACCTTGGAAAGCTTCAACAGTTAGGCGTAATGATGAAGTTCCAAAAAACCTAAATGAAGAACTACAAGCAAACGCTTTACAAGTGATTTACGATGAATTTTGGACTGAAAATTGGTTTGCCGGTGGCTTTCTTTGGAAGTGGCATCACGATCATGATCGTGCCGGTGGAAAGCAGAACGATCGCTTTACACCACAAAATAAACTGGCTGAAGATATAGTAAAGATGAATTATAAAAAGTTTAGGTTGAAGAATTAACTTTAGACTGATAGCAACTGTATAGCTGTTCTGGTGAAGCGCCCTTAAATTTCTTCCAGTAAATCTGGCAAAAAAGCCATTGTGTTTGCCAAACTCCTAACTTTTCATATAAGCGAGCTGAGGTTGTAAGCCATTTGTTAATAATAGTAAATTCACCTAAATCGTATAGTTTTCCAATCAGCTCATTGTCTTCGTAAACTATATAGTTTTCATTGTAACCTCCTAATTTAAAGAATAATTCTTCTTTAATAAAAAGGGATTGATCGCCACCGCGACAGGAACGATGATTAATTCTGGTAAATTGCGCCATAAGTTTTAACCACCAGTGATTTTTATCGAATTTCATTATAAAGCATCCCGCTTTTTTGTCGTTTTTTATAGTCCTAATGATGTAATTATCAAAATGGAAAGGAGGATAGCTATCGGCATGCAGAAAATATAATATTTCAGCCTTAGCTATTCTTGCACCAGCATTCATTTGCTTGGCTCGACTTTTTTCAGAAAAAATAATTTTTACAGAAGAGAATTGGCGGGTAATAGCAATCGTTTGATCCAGGCTACCACCATCTACGACAATTATTTCAGCAATAAATCCTTTGTTGTGTTTCAGTAAATATTCTAACAGCCGGCCAATATTCTGCTCTTCATTAAAAACAGGAATAATGATGCTGATTTTCATTTTACTGCTTATTCAGATTCCAGTTATATTCTTTGAAGGAAATATTATTCCAATTTTTCATTTTCACATTACTGTATTGGTTAATATATTCCCCAAGAGTATTACCTTTTACAGTAAAGTCACCACTATACCAATCAAAGATTCTGGAAAGTTGAGCAGATTCTTTTTTAATAATATTTTTATCTGAATTTATAAAAGTTCTTGTTGCGTATTCTAATTGCTCGTTGATTGCGCTTGCGGTATACGCTTCATTTAAAAGTCTGGGGCAAGAAATAGACGCACAGTTAATGGCGAAGTGAATTCTTGGTTCTTTCATTCGTCTTAAAATACTGTTTTCTATAGCTCCCAAAGAAATTTGCTTATTGCCCATGCTAACAAATTCTTTAGTCCATGCACCATCGATTTTCTTAATGCTTTTTACCGGGTAATTATCTAAAATTAACCGAACAGTGTTTGCGTTATAAGTATTGATGTAATACGCTAATTGTTCCTGAATAGACCAACTGTTATCTGGTTTATTATCGGCAAGCATTTTAATATATTTATCTAATGCTTTTCGATCTTTTTTGAATCCCTCATAATCTACTAATCCTTTTTCATTCACATGTTTCTGTAGCAAATTATGCCAGCCAGAATGGTCAATATTAACTGAAGAATTAGAAGATGTTGAAATTAGCTCACCTTTTACATTGTTATGCGGTAATCCCTTACTGGAGAATCCAGCAGCTGAAAATAAAGCGCAGCCGCTTAAACCAATAGAGAAAATGGCCGTGATCGTTATTCGTTTAAGCATAATAAGATTTCTCATGCTGCGCATATTTAAGTTGTAATTGTTAACAGCATCCTCCGCCATCGTAATGAAAGGTAGATTCGCTAATATAGATATCATTTCTTCCTAAATCTTTTAAGGCCTTTGCTGTTTTATCGCAAACTGCTAAAGGTTGATTATGAAGAAGGACATGTCCTTTTTGATCATCAAAATACTCTTTTTCGCCAAAATAAATTGCTGCTTTGCCTGTAAAAATACACGGGCCATCTTCTGGCATGGGATCTTTTATAGCAGCAACTTCTATCGACTCAATAAAGATTAATTCTTCTGTTGGATAGTGTTGAGGATCTAGAATACGATATGGTTTTCGTGCTCTAATTTCTATGGTTCCAAAACCCACATCGGTTAAAGCTTTTACGTATTCCTTGATAGGTAGACTTCCGCTAAGGCATAAAGCTCTTAATCTTTCATCATTTCTAAGCTCATCATTCATTTGCTGCTCGCAAGTAGGATCGCTCATTACCAACTTTCCGTTGGGTTTCAAAACACGATACATTTCTTCAATAGCTTTTTTAAGATCTTCAACTTTAAAGATATTGAATAAACAGTTTTGCGCTGCCACATCTATAGTATTATCTTCTACCGGAAGATGTAAAGCATCACCTTTTTTTAGATCTACAAAATCTGATTGAAACCACGAATTTTGTTCTTCAGCAATCTTAAAGTTTTTTCTTGAAGCTTCCAGCATCTCATCTACCGCGTCTATGCCCACAACTCCATTTTTTTGTCTTGAAAAATATGCGAATTGTAGTAATTCCATTCCGCCGCCAACGCCAACGTAGAGGATCTTTGGGTTGTTAGAAAGGTCGCGAGCATGAACGGTACTGCCACAGCCATAGTTCATCTCTTGCATGATCTTAGGGATTTTTAAACCCGGCAATTCCCAAATAGGATTTGTAGTGCAGCATAGACCAACATCTGGTTTAAGAGCTGCATCTTTATAAACATTTTTTGTGGTTTCAAGATAGCTACTCATAGCTTATATTGTTTTTATCACTTCTTTAAAAAGAGTAATCATTTGTGGTTCGGCTTTCTCGGCCATAGCAATAATTTCTGAAATTTCTACTGGCTCTAAATTGTCAGGATCTCCTTCATCTGTAATCACAGAAACCGCGGAAACAGGAATATTTAGATGGTTTGCTACGATAATTTCTGGAACAGTACTCATTCCAACGGCATCTGCTCCTGCTATTTTTAAAAATCGATATTCTGCCCTAGTTTCTAATTGAGGTCCTAAAACAGAAGCATAAACGCCTTTGTGCAATTTGATGCCATGCTCTTTTGCAACATTTTCCATCGTCGCGTTCATCTTAGCGTCGTAAGGTTGAGACATATCTACAAAGCGTTCTCCTAAATGTTCTACACCTTTAAAGGCTAAAGGAGATCCTCCCTGAAAATTAAGGTGGTCGTCAATAAGCATTAATTCCCCTTTTTTATAATCTAAATTTATAGAGCCTGCTGCATTAGAAACTAAAAGTTTACTAATTCCTAAACGCTTCATTACACGTACAGGATAGGTGACATCCTGTAAAGTATAACCTTCATAAAGATGAAAACGCCCCTGCATTACCACTACTTTTTTTCCTTCCAGGCTTCCGTAGATCAGTTTTCCTTTATGAAATTCTACCGTCGCGGTTGGAAAGTAAGGAATGTGATTGTAGCTGGCTTCATATTCAATTTCAATTTCTTCGATTAATTTACCAAGTCCGGTTCCTAAAATAATTCCGATTTCCGGAGCTTCAAATCCTTTAGATTTAAGATAATCTGTGGATTCCTGAATTGCGTCTGTCATTTTCATTTTGTAAAAAATTGACTAAAAGCGGGATGATCTTGGATATCTGAATAGTAATCTACATCATTCCGCTCTTCCAGTAATTTATAATTTGTGTTTGTTAAGTTTTGTATGGTTTCTTTTAGCACCGTATCGGTTCCCCAAAATTTATTCTCAAAAAGGTCTTCCTTAAGCTGTCTCATCCCAAGCAAATAATAACCGCCATCTTGTGCGGGGCCAATTACAACCTCCTGGGTTTCCAAAGCTTCAAAAGCCTTTTCTAAATCCTCGCTATTGATATCAAATAAATCGGAACCAATAATTGCGATTTTCTCGTATCCATCTTCGAATCCTTCAGTAAAAGCATATTTCATTCGCTCTCCCAGATCTTTACCATATTGTTTTTTCTTCTGAAAAATGTTAGGATTCCAGATGTCACCTTCTTGTATTTCTTCAGAATAATATACTCTTTTTTCCGCAGAAATTGGTGCTGTAACTTTTACCGTGTGATCTAATAAAAAACGATAAATTTCTAATGCTGTTTGATCGCCTACATCTTTGGCAAGTCTTGTTTTTACTTTGCCAAATTCTGGATTACGCGTAAAAATTATAAGTAAGTTTTTTGAAGTAGTTTTTTCTCTCAAAAAATCATATTTTTTTGCTGTAAAGCCGATTTATAGAGCTTTTGAAATAAAGGCTTAAGGTTTTCGCATTCTCAGCAATATACTGTGATTATATGAAAATGACCTTTAATATTTTGTGAAATTTACAAATGCCAAAAATGGCCAAATATTAGTTTCTTTTTTTAATAAGCTTTCAAAATTTACACTGCATAAAGAAGCTTATTTTATATGATTATTGCTTTAATTAAATGGTAGAACCCTGGCAGCTACTCCCAGCGCCGGCGGTACAACCATAACAATGTTGAGAAATAATAATATTTCGATCATTCAGTAAATCTTCATTGTATTCACTAATGTGTTTTGTGCTAGCATTTACCTTAAGATCCAGCATTTGATTAAAATCACAATCGTAAAGCCATCCATCCCAGCTAATCGAAATTGTATTGGTACACATTACATTTTCCACCGCAGCAGGATTGTATGCATCTACCAGCGAATACATGTAATCTTCGTAATTTTCTGAAGCGATTAAATATTCCAAAAACCGACTAATAGGTAGATTGGTGATTGCGTACAGATTATTAAAATCGATATTAAAATCTTGTTTTAATGCTTTTTTAAAGTCGTTTTCCATTGCCGCCTGGTTGGTAGGTAAGAATGCTCCAGAGGGGTTATAAACCAGATCTAATTTGAGGTCGCAGCCCGGCTGCGCGTATCCTACTTCGTTTAAAAGTTGAAGCGCCTTTATGGATTTATCGAAAACTCCATTTCCGCGCTGTTTGTCTGTTTTCTCACGTTTATAAAATGGAAGTGAAGAAACGACATGTATTTTGTGTTTTCTGAAAAATTCTGGTAAATCGTGATATTTCTTATTTGTAAGAATTATCGTAAGATTAGATCTTACGATAATATCATTAATTCCTGCTTTGCAGGCTTCTTCTACAAACCATCTAAAATTAGGATTCATTTCAGGCGCTCCACCGGTAAGATCTAAGGTGTGTGCGCCGGTATTTTTAATGACTTCCAGACATTGCTGCATGGTCTCTTTCGTCATTATTTCTTTACGATCTGGCCCGGCATCAACATGGCAATGCGAACAAACTTGATTACACATATAACCAAGGTTAAGCTGTAGTATTTCGAGTTTTTTAGGTTTTAATGGAAAATGGCCGGTTTTAGCAATTTTATCCTTAAAAGTTGGTAGTTCTCCATCTTCAAAAATTCCTTCACTCAAAATTTCCAGTTGGCGTTGCGGACTGGACAAATCATCTTTTCTTCCTTTTAGGGATTTTAAAGACATACAAATTGTTTTTGTTTTTAATTTGAAATGAATAGAACAAGCAGCAAAGAGACTACATGCTTAGTTTTTTGTACTTATTCATCATCTGTACACCATGTACAAGAGTCGCGCCACTTTCTATTGCTGCTCCTGCATGTACGGCTTCCATCATTTCTTCTTTAGTTATTCCTCTTTGTAAGCCATCTTTTGTGTAGGCATCGATACAATAAGGACATTTTACCACATGGGAAACTGCTAAAGCGATTAATGATTTTTCTCGTGCAGAAAGCGCTCCTTCTTCAAAAACTTTTCCGTAGTAATCGAAAAATTTTTCACCAAGTTCCTCACTCCATTCTGTGATTTCACCAAACTTTCTTAAGTCGGCTGGATCATAATAATTTTTAGACATAGTAGATTTTTTCTGTAAATATACAATTTAGAGATAGCTTAGTTAATCATTTAGTAATTCATGTAAATTTAATCCTATGTGCATTTCTTAAAATTATTCTTTATTTTTGTTAAAATATAGGATTTAAGATTTGACCAATGCTTTTAAAATCCACTGTTTAAATTGCCATGCTTTCTAAACAGTTATAATTAGATTTTATTGAAATTGGACTGGATTTGTGGACGCTGATTATGGAAATTCTATGATTTTTACTAACAACAAGATTGCTTGCTAAAAGATTAGATTTCATGAGAATAGACGTCAAAACTTTGCCGGTAAATGATATTATCAAAGATATTTCTAATTGCTTTGGAGTACCAGTTGAAAATGCTGCAGGGGAGTTGAAAATTGAAATTCCCAAAAACATAGGCGAAGGATATATAAGAGGATCCAGTTTTAAATCGGGTATAGGTATTATTACCTATAACTGTAAATTCTTAGAAGATGTTGATATACATTTTACATTAAATTCTATTCATCCCCTAAAATTTATTTTTTGCTCAGAAGGTAAGGTAGAGCACTGTTTCGAAAATTCAGACGAAAGCGTGATTATTGATAATTTTCAGAATATCATAGTTTCAAGCAGCGGATATAGGGGACACGTACTTAGCTTTAAAAAAGATGTTGCGGTACATGTGTCGAGTTTAGAAATTATACGGTCGGTTTTTTCGCATCGAGATAATTATCAATTTGAAGGTATGGAACCTGATTTGAAAGCGATTTTTAAAGATCAGGTGTCTGAAAAAGAATTCTTTTATCAGGGTAATTATAGTTTAAAGTCGGCAGACTTGATGGAGCAAATTGAGACTAAAGATTTTTCAGGCTTTTTACGATCTATTTATCTTGAAGGTAAAGCTTTTGAAATGCTGGTGGTGCAAATAGATCAATATCAAGACGATGAGGCAGAAGATAAATTACCTCAAATTCTTCGAAAATCGGATGTTGAAAAAGTAAATTACGTAGCTCGAAGAATTGAAGGAGATCTGGCTACCAATCTAACTGTTGAGGCATTAGCCAAAGAGGCGGGTACGAATGTTAATAAACTTCAGGAAGGATTTAAGTATGTTTATGATTTAACGGTGAACAAATATATACAGCATCGAAAGCTTGAAGCCGCAAAAGAAATGCTGATGAATTCCGATAGAAATATTTCTGAAATTGTAAATTCTATAGGACTAAATAACCGAAGTTATTTTTCAAAGATTTTCAAAGAAAAATATGGGGTTAGTCCAAAATACTTCAGGAAATCGAGTTTGCGTCACAATCAGGTTTAAATTTGATCTCCCAAATCTAAAATAGCTTCTTTGGTTTCGTTCAAATAGCTGCGCCCAATGGTATATCGGTTGCCTCCAATTTCAATACTATTCCCTTCAATCGCTTCAACCTTTGCGATAGATATGGTGTAGGATCGATGTATTCTAATAAATTGCTCTCTTGGTAAACTTTCAGTAAAGCTACTAAGCGTTTGGTGTACAATATATTTATCTGTAGCGGTAATAATTTTGATGTAATCTTTAAGACTTTCAATAACCAAAATATCGTTTAGATAAATTTTTCGCATTCGCTTTTTGTCAACTTTCACGAAAAGATGATCGTTTTCTTTGGTTGTTTTAGCGGTACTCTGATTTTCAGTTTTGATTTTTACTGCCTTATTTACAGCTTTTAAAAATCTGGGAAAGGGAATAGGTTTGATTAAAAAATCTAAAATTTCCAGCTCGTAGCCTTTTACGGCATATTCAGAATGTGCTGTGGTAATTATTACATTAGGCTTATTAGGTAAACTTTCTAAAAAACTATAACCGTCTAATAAAGGCATGTTTACGTCTAAGAATAATAAATCTATTTCATTTTCCTGTAGATAATGCATGCTTTCTACAGCGTTGGTAAAGGTAGCCTGCAGGGTAAGCTCCTTAATCTGTTCAGTATAGTTTTTTATCACCTTAATAGCTAAAGGCTCATCATCTATTATGATACAGGAAAGATTCATTTTAGTTTTAATTTTAATTTAATTGAAAAATGACCGTTTTTTTCACCGATATCAAGTTTATATTCCTCTTTCGTATAGCCAAGTTCTAAGCGTTTTTTAACGTTATTGATTCCTATTCCTCCGGTAGGTTTAAGTTTTTTTGGGAGCTTTTTTTTCCTTTTTTGAGAAATAGAATTAGCTACTTCAAAAAAAAGAAAATCATCCACAACTTTCAATTTTATTTTTATAAAAACATTTCCGATATTTTCATTAATTCCGTGTTTAAATGCATTTTCAACAAAAGGGATTAGGAGCATTGGAGATAATTCTTTTCCTAAAATTTCTCCAGAAATTTCCATCTCTACATTAAGATTCTCTCCGTAGCGAATGCGTTCTAAATCCAAATAATTCTGAATGCATAAAATCTCTTTTTCCAGGCTTTGTCTTTTATTCTTTGTTTCGTAAAGCAAGTAACGCATCAATTCAGAAAGTTTAAGGACTACGTCTGGAGCTTTTTGTGATTTCTCTAGGGTTAACGCATAAATGTTATTTAAGGTGTTAAAAAAGAAATGAGGTGAGATTTGCGAGCGCAGAAATCGTAATTCAGTTTCTAATTTAGATTGTTCTAATTTTGCCGCTTTTTGATTAGTAGAAATATAATCGATGGTAATCTTAATTGCAGTGAAAAAAGAAATCACATAAAATTCCCCTAACATCATTTGGATTATATAATTGGCTGTTAAGGAATTTGTTTCGGGGCCTTCCGGCCAAACATTTTTACTGATTAAGAAATAGGTGAGTTCAAACTTAATAATCACCATACAGAAAATAGCCAAAAAAAGTATGCTTGTAAAAAGTATGTAGCGCTTTTTGTAAATAAAGGTCGGAATCAAAAAATAAACGCTGAAGTAGCAAAGAAACATATGGATAGGAAATCCTAGAAGATTACCTTTTAGAGATAAAATATAGTCCTGATAAAAGCTTCCCCATCGCAACATGTTGAAAATAAAGTAAATGCTCCAAAACATCACGTGGTGTATGGGCTTGATCTTATAATCAGAGAAATTTGATAATTCGAATAAGTTTTTTATGGATCTTTCGGCTTTCAATTATTTAAATTTTTCTTAACTATTTAGTTGTTTGTCTTTTCAGAAATGTCATTGGTCTAATATCTTTTTAATAGTTGATGAATATATAAATATTTAGCTTACAAGTTGAGTTAACTCAGCTAATAATCCGAAAATTCTTTGTGTATGAGAAGCCGATTTAGTGCAGTAGCCATATCATTTTTGCTGTTAATTTCCTGCAAAAAAGAAGGTAGTAAAGATCTTAAAGAAGCGCCAAAAAATAATGATTTGTCCAGTTTCGTAAATCCGTTTATTGGTACAGGTGGGCACGGGCATACATTTCCGGGGGCAAGTCGGCCTTTTGGGATGGTGCAGGTTAGTCCAGATAATGGTAAAAGTGGTTGGGATTGGTGTTCTGGTTATCATTATTCAGATTCGCTGGTAGCAGGATTTAGCCATTTGCATTTGTCGGGAACCGGAATTGGAGATTTGGCCGATCTTTTATTTATGCCGGTAAATCAACAAATCGATTTAACTAAAGAGGTAAAAGAACAAAATGATATTCCTTATCTTTCTAAATATTCTCACGAAAACGAAACTGCAAAACCAGGTTATTATCAGCTGTTTTTAGAAGACTTCGATATCAATGTAGAACTTACCTCCACATTAAGAACCGGCTATCAAAAATATACTTTTGGAGAAGGAGAAAAACAATCGGTAATTATCGATTTAGGCTTTGCTATTAACTGGGATAAGCCAACGGAGACTTCAATAAAAATAGAAAACGAAAATACCATCACCGGATATCGTCACAGCACCGGTTGGGCAAAAAATCAAAAAGTATTTTTTGTAGCTAAATTCTCTAAGCCGATTATCGATTCTGAATTGTATGCTGAAGCTAAACCTTCTGAAGCATCTGAAGTTGAAGGCGAGAAAACTTCAGCACAACTCTATTTCGATAAAGAAGACAAAAATCTTCAAGTAGCTGTAGCTTTATCTTCGGTAAGTATAGAAAATGCTAAAGAAAATTTAGACAGCGATGCGAGTTTCGATTTTGAAGGTATTAAAACAGAATCCGATAAAGTTTGGAATGTGGCACTTTCTGATATTGTAGTAGAATCGAAAACCGATTCTTTAAAAGAAATTTTTTATACCGCCTTGTATCATTCGAGTTTATCTCCTGTAACTTTTAGTGATAAAAATGGGGAATATCGCCTACAGAATGATAGTATTTCTTCTGCTGAAGGAACAACTTATTCTACGCTTTCACTTTGGGATACTTTTAGAGCTGAAAATCCTTTGTTAACAATTACAAACCCCGATAAAGTTTCTGACATTATTAATTCGATGCTTGCGTATTATGACGAAAGTGGCGCGTTGCCGGTTTGGACGCTTTATGGGAACGAAACGAATACCATGACGGGCTATCACTCGGTTCCTGTTATTGTTGAAGCTTTTACAAAAGGAATTAAAGGATTTGATGCTGAAAGAGCTTACGAAGCCTTAAAAACAACCATGATGCAAGATCAGCGTAGTTTAAAAGAACTTAAAAAATATGGTTATGTTCCTTACAATTTGGGTAACGAATCGGTTACTAAAACTTTAGAATATGCTTATAACGACTGGTGTGTAGCGCAAATGGCAAAAGCTTTAAATAAGCAGGAAGATTATGAGTATTTCTCGAAAAGAGCCGAATCCTATAAAAAGCTTTTTGATCCTGAAACCGGATTTATGAGAGGGAAATCTTCTGAAGGAAAATGGCATACCCCTTTTGATCCTAAACATTCACAACATCGCGTAAACACCGATTATACGGAAGGAAATGCGTGGCAACACAGTTGGTTTGTCTTGCATAATGCTGAAGGTTTAATTGAACTTCATGGTGGTGCCGAACCGTTTACTGAAAAATTAGAACAACTTTTTAATGAAAGCTCAGAGATCACCGGAGAGCATATTTCCAACGATATTTCAGGTTTAATTGGGCAATATGCGCATGGAAACGAGCCAAGTCATCATATTGCTTACCTATTTAATAAAGCCGGAAAGCCTTGGAAAACTCAGCAATACGTACACAAAATTCTAGAAACTCAATATTCTACAAATCCAGATGGTTTAAGTGGTAACGAAGATGCTGGGCAAATGTCTGCCTGGTATGTTTTCAGTGCTATGGGATTATATCCGTTTAATCCTGCAAGTGCAACTTACGAGATTGGTACACCGGTTTTCGATAAATCGACGATCAATCTTAAAGGCGGAAATCAATTTGTAATCACAGCAAAAAATCTTTCTCCTGAAAATTTCTATATCCAATCGGCTAAACTGAACGGAAAAGAATTTAATCAAACAACTATTTCTCACGAGCAAATTGAGGCAGGTGGAACTTTAGAATTTATAATGGGAAGCGAACCGAATAAAAACTGGGGCGTAGCCAAAAAATAAGCAGAATTAATGCATATAGTAGACGTAATTATAATTGTCCTTTATATTTTATTAACCTTAGGCGTTGGTGTTTGGGTATCCAAAAAAGCCAGCAAAGGTTTAGATTCTTATTTTTTAGGGGGTAAAACAATAAAATGGTATTATCTGGGATTAAGTAATGGTTCTGGGATGTTCGATGTTTCTGGTACCGCCTGGATGGTAGGAATCCTGTTCTTATACGGGGTGAAAAGTTTTATGTTTATGTGGATGTGGCCAATCTGGAATCAGGTATTCGTAATGATGTTCCTGGCCGTTTGGATTAGGCGCTCTAAAGTGATGACGGGTTCAGAATGGATTTTAACTCGATTTGGTGACGATAAGGCAGGACGAGCTTCTCATTTAATTGTAGCCATTTTTGCGGTAGTTGCCTCTATAGGTTTTATCGCGTATTTCTTTGAAGGTGCCGGGAAATTTATGACGGTAATTCTTCCGTGGGATATGAGTCTTTCTATTGCTGAAATAAACTTGCTAACTTCAGAACAGTCTTATGCCTTGCTTATCATTTTTTTTACAACGATCTATACCATAAAAGGAGGAATGTTCTCTGTAGTTACTACTGAAGTTTTACAATATCTTATTATGGTTATTGCCGGGATTTTAGTTGCCGGGTATACCTTTTATGCGTTTAGTGATGTTGAGGTAAATCGGTTAATTCCTGAAGAATGGAAAAATGTTTTCTTCGGAAATGAGCTTACCGGATTTTGGTCTGGAGACTATCAAGAATTTAATCGACTTATCGATACGCAAGGGTATAAAATGTTTGGTGCTTTTATCGGGATGACGCTTTTTAAAGGTTTCTTTTCGAGTGTTGCAGGGCCAACGCCTGGTTACGATATGCAGCGAATTCTTTCAACTCGAAACGTGAAAGATGCAGCATATATGAGTGGTTTTACCAATCTGGTTTTATTTATACCACGATATCTTTTAATTGGTGGAATTGTTTTAATCGGGCTTGTTTTTATTGCGCCACAAATGGCAGAAGCAGGAGTTGTTACCGGTAACGATCTGGAAGTAATTTTACCAAAAGTAATCAATAATCATGTTCCGGTAGGAATTAAAGGATTATTGTTGGCGGGATTATTGGCTGCATTTATGTCCACATTTTCAGCTTTTGTAAATGCAGGGCCGGCTTATATTGTAAACGATATTTATAAAAAGTATTTTAAACCAGTAGCTTCAGATAAACACTATGTAAAAGCGAGTCATATTGCATCTTTTGGTGTGGTTATTCTTGGAGTGATCATGGGCTTTTTTGCAGATTCTATTAATGCCATTACACTTTGGATTACCAGCGCACTTTATGGCGGTTATGTAGCGGCAAACTTTTTAAAATGGGTTTGGTGGCGATTTAATGGTTGGGGATATTTCTGGGGAATGTTAGCAGGTTTAGTTATTGCCACACTTCAGTTTTTCTTAGATCAAAATAAAGCGAATTTAGAAGCCGGTACCTTGCTGCATGATCTTTCAGAAATTCCGGTAATCTATTTATTCCCGATCATTTTAGGATTCTCATTGCTTGGTTCTTTGTTAGGGACATTCCTAACAAAACCAACAGATATGGCAACGCTGAAATCCTTTTACACCAATGTGCATCCTTGGGGTTTTTGGAAACCGGTAAGACATTATTATTCCGAAGAAAAAATAGAGAAAAACAACGAATTTTGGTTGGATATGTTTAATTGTCTAATCGGAATTATATGGCAATCCAGTATGATTTTATTACCAATCTTTTTGGTAGTAAGAGATTATCCTAAAACTTGGATGTCTTTTGCCGTGTTTATCGCAACAAGCTTAATTTTGAAATTTACCTGGTTAGATAAAGTGAAAAATCTTGAAACCAGCGAAGACGATATTTAATTAATACAGAATTAAACAGTAGCCTGATGATATTTCAGGTTAAAAAATAATAGAAATCTCGAAATTCGAGTAAAATAAAGAAGATGATGAAGAATATACCTTGGCAGGATAAGCCAGAGAATTGTAACGATCTACTTTGGAGACATAGCGAAAACCCTATAATCGATCGTTATGCTATTCCTACCTCAAACAGTATTTTTAATAGCGCAGTAGTGCCTTTCGAAGATGGTTTTGCCGGCGTATTTAGATGTGACAACAAAGCGGTACAAATGAATATTTTTGCCGGATTTAGTAAGGATGGTATCAATTGGGATATTAACCACGAGCCCATCGAAATGCAGGCAGGGAATACTCAAATGATCGATTCAGATTATAAATACGATCCTCGTGTTACCTTTATCGAAGATCGTTATTGGATTACTTGGTGTAATGGTTACCACGGCCCTACAATTGGTATCGCTTACACTTTCGATTTTAAAGAATTTTTTCAGTGTGAAAACGCTTTTTTGCCCTTTAACAGAAACGGAGTTTTGTTCCCTACAAAAATCAACGGTAAATATGCAATGTTAAGTCGGCCAAGTGATAACGGTCATACACCATTTGGAGATATTTACATTAGCTACAGCCCAGATATGAAATATTGGGGTGAACATCGTTGTGTTATGAAAGTAGCTCCGTTTGAAGAAAGTGCATGGCAATGCACAAAAATCGGCGCTGGCCCCGTGCCGATTTTAACCGATGAAGGTTGGTTGTTGTTTTATCACGGTGTTATTGCTACCTGTAACGGATTTAGATATTCGGTAGGTGCTGCAATTTTAGATGAAAACGAACCTGATAAAGTAAAATACCGTTCGCAACCTTACTTATTAGCTCCGGCAGAACTTTACGAAATGACGGGGGATGTACCAAATGTAGTTTTTCCTTGTGCAGCCTTGCATTCTCATGAAGAAGATAAGCTAGCTTTGTATTACGGAGCGGCAGATACCTGTACAGGTGTTGCCTATGGTAAGATAAGCGAAGTTGTAGATTTTGTAAAAAATAATAGTTTGTAAGATGAAATCGATACTAGTCAGTTTTGGATTCTTTTTTTGTTTGAATGCTTTTGCGCAGGAAACGCCACGCTCTTATGTGGCGCACAAAACTTCCGAAGAAATTACTATTGATGGTAAAGCTGAAGAAGCTAGCTGGAAAGAAGCAAAATGGACTGCCGATTTTATAGATATTAAAGGTGAAAAAGTCCCAAAGTATAAAACCAATGTAAAAATGCTTTGGGACGACCAGTATTTTTATATGTATGCCAAAATGGAAGAACCGCATATCTGGGCAACTTTAAAGCAACGAGATACGGTAATTTTCTATAATAATGACTTTGAGGTTTTTATAGATCCAGATGGTGATACCCAAAAATACATGGAGTTTGAAGTAAATGCCTTAAATACGGTTTGGGATTTAATGCTTTTAGAAACCTATCGCGAAGGCGGTCCTGCGATCGATCACTGGGATATTAACGGAATTAAATCTGCCGTGAATATTGAAGGTACTTTAAACGATACTTCAGATAAAGACCAATATTGGGAAGTAGAAATTGCCATGCCCTGGGATGCTTTAATTGAAGCTAGTAAAATTGGTGAAATTCCGCAGAATGACTTTTGGCGTGTTAACTTTTCGCGCGTAAACTGGGATCACGATCTTAAAGATGGTCACTATTCAAGAAAGAAAGGTGAAAATGGTCAATTTCTGCCAGAATATAACTGGGTTTGGTCACCACAGGGTGTAATTAATATGCACGAACCAGAGCATTGGGGTTATGTATATTTTAGCGATCAAAAAGCTTGGGAAAATGTAGAATTTCAAATTCCTGAAGACGAGCATATACGTTGGAAAATGTATGAATTGTATCGTGCTCAAAAAAAATATTATTCCAAACATAAGAAATGGGCAAATACTGTAGCGAAACTTCAGGATTCGCCGGTTGCTGTTTTAAATAAAGAATTAAATCCGAAAATAGAAGTCCATTCTTCAGGATATAACCTTACGGTAGAAAGTCCTTTTTCAGGAAAAGAATACCTGATTAAAGAAGATGGACAATTTTTAGAGTTAAAGAATTAAATAACCTTTAAGGTTTTTAAAAATAAATCAAATGAAAATTAAGTTTTTATTCCTTTCCCTTTTAGTAGCATTTTCAAGCATTTCATGTTTGGATAATATGCAAAGTGCGCAAAAAAATACTTCCGAAGAAACTAAGAATGAATCAGCCGAATCCTCAGATTTTAAATTTTGGACATGGATTACTGCCGATGAAAAAAGAACAGATTCTTCATATACTGCTGAATTCAAAAAATATAAAGATAATGGTTTGGATGCCGTATTGATTAATACGAATACCGATCCAGATTTGCTTTCTCGATTAACGCCGCTTGCCAAAAAAGAAGGTTTAGAAGTGCATGCCTGGTTAATGACAATGAATCGCCCGGGAGATTCCGTCGCGCTGCAACATCCAGATTGGTATCAGGTAAGCCGTAGTGGAAAATCTGCTTTTGACGATCGCCCGTATGTAGATTATTACCAATGGCTTTCGCCAAGTAATCCGGAAGCAGTGCAACATATTTATGATCTTATTGAAGGTCTAGCAAAAGTTGAAGGAGTGGCTACAGTTCATTTAGATTATATTAGATATCCAGATGTTTTTCTTCCGGTTGGGCTGTTGCCAAAATACGATTTAGAACAGGAAACAGAATTACCAGATTATGATTTTGATTATTCTGATGCCAGCGTAAATGCATTCAAAGAGAAATTTGGTAGAGATCCCCGAGAAATGGAAAATCCGGCCATTGATATCGAATGGAAACAGTTCCGTTTAAATCAGGTAAAAAACGTAGTAGATCATGCTTATAAAATTGCACACAAACATGGCAAAGAATTAAGTGCCGCTGTTTTTCCTTATCCAGAAATGGCCGATCATATGGTGCGCCAACGTTGGGACAAATGGAATATAGATTATGTATTGCCAATGATCTACAATAACTTTTATAATGAAGATTTAGATTGGATTGGTTTTGCTACCAAGCAGGGAGTAAACGATCTAAAAGGTCAAAATACACAATTGCATACCGGAATTTATATTCCTGAAATGACACCAGAAGATATTACAAAAGCCATTCAGTTAGCTAAAGAAAATGGAGCAAAAGGAGTTTCTTTCTTTGATGGAGGAGCTTTTACAGATGAGAAGTTGGAAGCAGTGAAGAAAGCGAGTGAGAAATAAAAGTTAGAAGTTAGATCGCTGCGCTGTTAGAATTGAGAATTAGTATGGAGTTAAGAAAATAGACAAGAGAATCAAGATTAAGGACTAAAATAGTAGTGAGTAGTTAGAATTGAGTATTGAGTGAAAGCTTCAATTAAATTGATAATTTGCTAATTTGAAAATGTGTTAATGTGAAAAAAAGAAAGGAAGCTTACTGTATTGTTAGAGTTTAAATATGAGATCGCCACGCTGTTAGAAGTTAGAAATATTTTAAACGAGTCTAAAGTAGTTAGGTCATGCTGAACTTGATTCAGCATCTCATCCTGATGAGAAAATCGACAAATTCTAAGAAAGAATATATTTAGATCTCAAAATTGTTCATTATAAAGGGCATTTTTCTTTAAAACCAAAGAAGATGAGATGCCGGGTCAAGCCCGGGATGACGAAACTTTTAATGCTAATAACTATCGTAAAAAAGCTAACCGCAAAAAAATGAAATTAAAATTCTTAGGAATAGCTGTTTTAATGATGATTTTTTCCTGCAAAACAGAGGAAACTGAAGTCAGTAAAAAGTCAGAAGAGAAACTTACGCAATTTGTAAATCCGTTTATCGGGACAGATGGGCCGGGAAATACGTACCCGGGTGCGACTACGCCATACGGAATGGTACAATTAAGCCCCGATATCGGGATTGGCGGTTGGGATCGTATTGCAGGTTATTTTTATCAGGATTCGATTATTAGCGGTTTTTCGCACATGCACTTAACAGGTACGGGTGCCGGCGATCTGTACGATATTTTGGTGATGCCAACTAACAGTAAGTTTTCAGAGCGTATTCCAGAAAATAATCATAAACCTTTTTCAAAGTTTAGTCACGAGGAGGAAGAAGCTTCGCCGGGCTATTATTCGGTGCAGCTTTTAGATTACGATATTAAAGCGGAACTTACTGCTACGCCAAGAACCGGGATTCAGCGGTTTACTTTTCCTAAAGATTCGTTATCGCAAATTCATGTGGATTTGGGGTATGCTTTAAACTGGGATAAGGCAACAGATACGCATATTAAAGTAGTAAACGATTCGGTTATTGAAGGTTATCGAAAATCTACTGGATGGGCAAAAGATCAGCGAGTGTATTTTGTAATGAAGTTTTCTAAAGCTTTTCAGGATTTCGAAATTCTAAAGAATGATGAGGTTATTTCAGCAAAAGAAATTACTGCGGAAAAGACGAAGATTATTCTCAATTACAAAACCACTTCCGAAGAACAAATTGTAGTTAAAACCGGTGTTTCTTCAGCAAATGTTGAAGGCGCTTATGCCAGTTTAGAAACGGAAGCTAAAGATTTTAATTTTGATAATTATCGCAAAAAAGCGAATGAAACTTGGGAAAGTGAACTTCAGAAGATAAAAATTAAAACATCAAACAGTGATCAAAAATCGGTGTTTTATACGATGATGTATCAATCGATGTTGGCGCCAACTTTATTGAGTGATCCCAACGGGAATTACAAAGGCGCAAATGATAGTATTGAAAACGCAAGCGGATTTAAGCGTTACGATACCTTTTCACTTTGGGATACTTTTAGAGCCGCGCATCCGCTATACACGATCATTCAGCAAGAAAGAGTGCCAGATTTTATAAAATCGATGTTAGCGCATTACAAGGAAACTGGTTTGTTGCCGGTTTGGTCGATGCAAGGAAACGAAACCAATATGATGTTGGGGTATCACTCGGTTCCCGTGATTGTTGATGCTTATTTTAAAGGTTTTGATTTTGATGCTGAACTAGCTTACGAAGCCTGTAAAGCCAGTGCGATGACGAGCACAAGAAAAATCCATGTTTTTGCTGAAAAAGGTTATGTGCCGGCAGAAGATAAAGAAGGCGATTGGAGTGTTTCTAAAACGCTGGAATATGCTTACGACGACTGGTGTATCGCAATGTTTGCTAAGGATTTGAGGAAAGAAGACGATTATCAATACTTCTTAGAACGCTCTGGTTACTGGAAAAATACCTATGATTCTAAAACCAGTTTTTTTAGAGCAAAAGACGAAAATGGTGAATTTATCGAAGGATTTAATAGTAAAGAGTATTCCAATTATTTTAGTGAAAGTAATGCGTGGCAATATTACTGGTTTGTGCCTCAGGATATTCCCGGCTTAATTGAAACTACGGGAGGTGAAGAGCGTTTTACGCAAAAGCTAGATTCGATGTTTTCGTTTAATCCTGCTGCAGATGATAAATTGCCAATTTTTAGTACAGGAATGATCGGCCAATATGCACATGGTAACGAGCCGAGTCATCATGTTGCGTATTTGTATGATTATGTAGGTAAAGCTTCAGAAACGCAAAAACTGGTGCGCAAAATTATGACCGAGCAATATAAAAATGAGCCAAACGGTCACTGCGGAAATGAAGACTGCGGACAAATGTCGTCTTGGTATATTTTTAGTTCGATGGGATTTTATCCGGTAAATGCAGCGCAGGGAACTTATATGTTGGGTGCTCCGTTATTTGAATCTGTTGAAATTAATCTGCCGGGCGGTAAAAAATTCAGTATAAAAACATCGAATTTTGCTGAAGACAATCAGTTTGTCGCAAAGGTGAAATTAAACGGAAAAGAGCTTAATCGTGCTTATATTACTCATAAAGAAATTATCGCTGGTGGCGAATTGTTATTCGAGATGAGCAGCGAACCTGTCGATAGAATTTTAGAAACACCGCAGCCGAATACCATTTATTAATATTCGATAAGTCTGGATATCATTTTATTTGCTAAATCAAGATTACATGAAATTGTTTAAAATTCTACTTCTTTTTATAGTGCTTTCAACAATTGGCTGTACTGAAAAGGAAAATCCGTCATTTGCAGAAGACGATTTAGTGCTTATTCCGCAGCCAAAATCGCTAAAACTCAATAACGGAAGTTTTGAAGTCAATGAAAACACCAAAATCATCATTCCGCAGGATAGTTTAGCTTCAGTTTCTTCAATTTTAAACGATCTTTTTAAAAAAGCTGCCGGATTTGAGTTGGAAACTTCAGAAGAAGCAACTTCAGAAAATAGTATTCAGCTAAAAATAAATTCAGAAATCGCTAAGGAGGCTTACGAGCTTAAGGTAACTTCAGAAAATGTGATTGTAGAAGCAAATTCTAAACTAGGATTTGTGTATGGATTAGAAACGATTCGGCAATTACTTCCCAAGGAAATAGAAAGTGCATCGAAAATATCGAATATCGGCTGGTATATCCCAAATGTTGAAATTAGCGACGCACCGCAATATTTATATCGCGGGAATATGCTGGATGTTTCACGTCATTTCTTCAGGAAAGAATACATTAAAAAGCATATTGATCGACTCGCGTTTTTAAAACTGAATACCTTTCATTTTCATTTAGTCGACGATCAGGGCTGGAGAATCGAGATCAAAAAATACCCAAAATTAACTGAAGTCGGTGCTTTTAGGGTCGATCAGGAAGATCGCCCTTGGAATGCGAGAACCAAAAACGATCCTGATGCGAAGGCTACTTTTGGCGGATTTTATACGCAGGACGATATCAAAGAAATTGTGGCGTATGCCCAGGAAAAAGGCATACGCGTGATCCCGGAGATCGAAATGCCGGCGCATGTAATGAGCGCGATTGCTTCGTACCCGTGGTTGTCGTGTACAGGCGAACCTATTGCGGTACCTTCAGGGGGTATTTGGCCAATTACAGATATTTATTGTGCAGGTAAAGAAACGACTTTCGAGTTTTTAGAAGATGTGCTAACGGAGGTTATGCAATTATTTCCGGGAGAATATATTCATGTAGGTGGTGACGAAGCCACCAAAACCAACTGGAAAACTTGTCCCGATTGCCAACGCCGAATTAAAGAAGAAGGACTTGCCGATGCAGATGAGCTACAAAGCTATTTTATGAAGCGTATTGAAAAATTTTTAAATGAAAATAACAGAACGCTAATTGGCTGGGACGAAATTTTAGAAGGTGGTTTACCAGAAGAAGCAACGGTAATGAGCTGGCGTGGTTTTGAAGGGGGATGGGAAGCATCAAAAGAAGGTCACGATGTGATCATGACGCCAACCAGTCATTTGTATTTCGATTATTACCAGGGAAGTCCAGATAACGAGCCGGTTGCTTTTAATGCATTTACTCCGTTAAAGCGAGTGTATGAATTTAGACCCGTGTTAGATTCGATGAGTGTCGAACAGAAAAAACATGTGCTTGGTGGGCAGGCCAATCTTTGGGCAGAATATGTACCTACAGAAGAGCATTCAGAATATATGTTATTCCCAAGATTAGCGGCGTTAGCAGAAGTGGTTTGGAGCCCTGAAGAGCAATTGGATTGGGAAGATTTCTCGGTAAGAATCCGTAAAATGATGGAGCGTTTTGAAGTCATGGGGATTAATTATGCGAAAAGTGCGTATGCGATTCAGCCAGAATCTGATATCGATCTGGAAACCGGGGAAATTACAATCAAATTAAAATCTGAGTTTCCAAATACTGAAATTCGGTATGCCTTAAATGGAGAAGAACTTACTTCCGAATCTAGTGTTTACGAAAATGAAATAAAAGTAGATACCGATACTAAAATTAAGGCTGCTGTTTTTAGTAATGGTAAGGTTATGGGGCCGGTAATGGATAAAACTTTTCAGTTTCACAAAGCTGTGGCAAAACCGGTGACTTACAAATATCCTTACAATCAAAGTTATGCTTCTTCAGGAGAAACAGCGCTTGTAAATGTTTTAAAAGGAAGTAAGTATTTTAAAGATGGCCGTTGGCAGGGATGGATAGGCAATCCTGCGATTGTTACGATAGATTTAGAAGAAACTACAGAGGTAAGTGAAGTAGTGGTAGGTAGTTTAGAAGAGCAGGGAACAGGGATCTATTTTCCGCAGCATATAAAAGTGGAAGTTTCTAACGATGGAAAAACTTTTAAAGAAGTAGCTTCTTTAAAAAGAGATTATCAAACCAATCCTGGGGCGAAAATCGAGAATTTTAAGTTGAAATTTGAGACTCAGGAAAATATTCAGTTTGTAAGAGTAAGTATAGAACCATTAGCAAAAACTCCAAATGGGGGTGGTGCGTGGTTGTTTTTAGATGAAATTCAGGTAAAATAATATAGTTTTCTTTAAGATTCTACGTCATTCCGGACTTGATCCGGAATCTCACAGAAATTGTATTTGAAATTTCTGGATGAGACCCTGAATCAAGCCCGCCTGCTGGACGGGCAGGTTCAGGGTGGCGAAAGTAATGACTAGGGAAATACTTTTTTTTAAATATAATATTCGATGTTTTTAGTAAGAAATATTCTTTCAGTAGTAGTTGTATTTATTAGTGTTCAGATAGCTTCGGCACAAACAGGTTTCGATCCGCTTCCTTATGTAAATCCTTTTATAGGAACTTCAAATTACGGGGCTACAAATCCCGGAGCAATAGCACCAAGAGGGATGGCTAGTGTGTCGCCGTTTAACGTTGCCGGGAGAATAGATCTAAATCCGCTTGAAAAAGATAGTCAGTGGTTATCGAATCCATACGTGCACGAAAATCAGTTTTTAACCGGTTTTAGTCACGTAAATATGAGCGGTGTTGGTTGCCCGGAACTCGGTGTAATTATTACCATGCCAACTACCGGAGAATTAGAAACAGATCATGTAAAATACGGAACTACATATTCTGAAGAAACTGCTGAAGCAGGATATTATTCAGCACAACTCGATAAATATAACGTAAAAGCAGAAGCTACAGCGAGTACCAGAGCAGGAGTGAGCCGGTATTCCTTTCCGGCAGGGAAATCGAACGTATTACTGAATTTAGGTTTAGGCTTAACGAACGAGCAGGGCGCTATGATACATGTGGTTGGGCCAGATGAGATTGAAGGAATGCGAATGGTAGGAAGTTTTTGCTATAACAATGCAGAAGCTGCCTATCCTGTATATTTTGTAGCGAAATTCTCTAAACCAGCCGATGATTTTGGCGTTTGGAAAACACCATATAAATACGAAGGTTTAGAATCGCAATGGATGGGGTATAACGGTAAAACCCGAATCAAAAAGGGATTTACCAGAGAAGTAGTGGGCGATAGTATTGGGGCGTATATGACTTACGACTTTAAGGAGCCGCAAGAAGTTGAAGTTCAAATTGGGGTGTCTTATGTAAGTATTGAAAATGCTCGTGAAAATTTAGCGAAAGAAGTTGGAGATTCCACTTTTGAAGAAGTTTTAACGGAAACAAAAAATGCCTGGAAAAAGAAATTACAGGTTGCTGAAGTTGAAGGCGGAACAAACGATGAGAAAACAATCTTTTATACCGCTTTGTATCATACCCAAATTCATCCAAATACTTTAAATGATATCAACGGGGAATATCCTGAAATCGCTACGGGTAAAATAGGGAAGACTGAAGGAACTCGTTACACCACTTTTTCTTTGTGGGATACCTATCGTAATTATCATCAGCTAATGAGTTTGTTGTATCCGGAAGAGCAACTGAATATGGTAAGATCGATGTTAGAGATGTACGATGAAAATGGATGGTTACCAAAATGGGAATTAAATTCTACCGAAACTTTTACAATGGTAGGAGATCCTGCCGCTGTGGTTTTAGCAGATACGTATTTACGTGGTTTAACCGATTTTGATGAGGAAAAGGCTTACGAAGCGATGCTGAAAAGTGCATTGGATACCGTGAATAATCCGCTGCGTCCCGGACTAAAAGAATATATCGAAAATGGATATTTGGGAGTAGATGGTGATGTGCCGGGACCTGTGTCGACCACTCAGGAATATAATATTGCCGATTATGCCATCGCTCAGTTGGCTAAGAAGTTAGGAAAAAAGAAAGATTACAGACAATTTTTAAAGCGCTCGTTGTCTTATAAGAAGTTGTACAATCCAGAGACAAAATTTATTCAACCAAAAAATAGTGATGGCAGCTGGTTTGCCGAATTCGACCCTTTAGCGGGAGCTAATTTTGCTCATAATCCTGGTTACATCGAAGGAAATGCTTGGCAATATCTGTTTATGGTGCCACATGATGTAAACGGATTAAAAAAATTGATGGGTGGAAATAGCAAATTTGAGGCTCGATTAGATGAACTATTTGCAAAAGATCAATTCGATATGGCTAATGAACCTGACTTTGCTTACGGATATTTTTATAATTTTATTCCTGGTAAAGAATATAAGGCTTCAGAAAAAATACATGAGCTAATTAAAACCTATTGGAAAAATGCTCCAGATGGTATTCCTGGTAACGATGATACAGGGACGATGAGCGCGTGGATTATTTATTCGATGATGGGAATTTATCCTATAACTCCGGCTGAACCTGTTTACACTTTTATAACGCCAACATTCGACAAGGTTACGCTTCACTTAGATGAGAATATATATCCAAATAAAAAACTAATTATTGAGAATAAAACGAATCCTAATGGAGCCTTAAATTTGATAATAGATCAAAAAAGTATAAAAGGTCTAATATTCGAAATGCCAATATCAGACTTCCCTAAAAAATTAGACTTTAATCAGTATTAAGGCTAAAAAAATTAAAAATAGTCTTTAATTGATTTAATTTTTAGCCAAAAATTTAAACGAAAACGATTTTTGTATATAAGTTGTTTAGCTATTCAGCAGTGTCATCCGTCGATTTTATTTTCAAAAGCTTAACTAAATGCTAACATTTAAGATAAATTTAGCAACTTTAGGGTTGAATTAAACATGTACTAACTAAAATTAAAATTACAAGTATGGTGAAGAAAATTATGTTTTCAGTTCTGCTTGTTATGGGACTTTTTCAATTTGCTATAGCACAAAATCAGCAAGTTAGTGGTACCATTACAGAGGCCGAAACCGGTATGCCGCTACCTGGTGTTACCGTATTAGAAAAGGGTACTTCTAACGGTACTTCCACAGATTTTGATGGCGTCTATACGCTGAGCGTGAGTGATAACGCAATCTTAGTTTTCTCTATGGTAGGTTACGAAACCAGGGAGGTTAGCGTAACTTCAGGAGAATTAAACTTGGAATTAGCCACAGATACAGAAGCTTTAGATGAAGTAGTGGTTACAGCATTAGGTATCAAAAGATCAGAAAAGGCATTAGGTTATGCCCTTACCGAAGTTGGTGGTGACGAATTAGCTGAAGTAAAGCAGGTAAATGCTATTAACTCTTTGCAGGGTAAAGTAGCAGGTTTAAATGTAAGTGGAGCAGCTACTGGTCCGGCTGGTACAAGTAACGTATTAATCCGTGGTATTTCTAGTGTTGGTGGTAATAATCAACCACTTTACGTTTTAGATGGAATTCCTATTGACAATACAAATTTAGGTTCTGCAGGTCAATATGGAGGATCAGATTTTGGTGATGGTATTTCAAGTATCAATCCAGATGATATCGAATCTATTAGCGTTTTAAAAGGTGGTGCAGCAGCAGCACTTTATGGTTCCAGAGCATCAAACGGTGTAATCTTAATAAATACGAAATCAGGAAAAGGACAACAAGGCTTTGGAGTGCAATACTCTGGATCGGTATTGTTTGAAACTGTGATGGATGATATCTATGATTTCCAGAAGGAATATGGACAAGGTATTAATGGAGTAGCGCCAGAAACTAGTCAGGAAGCGCTTACTGCAGGAATGCAGGCATGGGGTGGTCGATTAGATGGATCAGATGTAGTTCAATTTGATGGAGTTGAAAGACCTTACACCAATCAAGGAAATAACTTAGATCGTTTTTACGAAACAGCTCACACAATAACTAACACTGTAGCGATCACAAAATCTGGTGAAGGATATAACTTAAGATTTTCTGCAACAGATATGAGTAATGAGGATGTAACTCCTAATTCTGGCATGAATAGAAAATCATTTTCCCTTAATGGAGGTTTGTTATTGGCTGAAAAATTAACTCTTGATGTTAGTGGTAAATATATTTTAGAGGATGTGAAAAATAGACCTAGATTATCAGATTCTCCGGGTAATGCTAGTTTTACAACTGTTTTGTCACCAGCGAATATTAATGTAGAAGACTATAAGCCTTGGATTAATGATGATCTTACAGAAAATAGAATTTCTAGTAGCACTTACCATCAAAATCCTTACTGGTCGGCTTATGAATTCAGTAATAATAGCTTGAAAAATAGATTCATTGGATCTTCAACTATTAGATTTGATATAACCGATTGGATGTATGCATTGGGTAGAGCGGGTCTAGATCAATATACAGCGAGAATTACCACTGTAGAACCTTTTGGTACAGCTTATAATCCATTAGGAGCAATGACAGAAAACACCTATATCTCTAAAGTAGTAGATGCAGATGTGATGTTAGGATTCAGTAAGTCTATTGGAGACTTTAATAGTGAAATAATTTTAGGAGCCAATAGCAACGATAGAAAGTTTGAAACTACTACTTTAAACGGAAGAGAGTTTGTTATTCCTGGTTTAGTCGACATTAATAATGTGACTAATAAGAATTATGATTACATATATTCTCAAAATAAAATCAACTCTTTATATTTTACAGCTGAGTTTTCTTACAACGACTATTTATTTTTAAACGTAACTGGTAGAAAAGATTGGTTCTCAACATTATCACTTGCAGGGAAATCTAGTCCTAATAGTTATTTTTACCCTTCTTTTAATTCTAGTTTTGTATTTAGCGATGCGCTTGATATGCCTGAGTTTATAACTTTTGGTAAGTTGAGAGCAGGATACTCTGATATAGGAGGTGGAGCTCAGGATCCGTACCAACTTTCTCTGGTATATGGCATTTTTGATACGTATAATGGTAAAGGTTCATCTGTGCCATTGGGTAGAATTACAAATGACAGACTTCCAAATCAAGAGCTTAAGCCATTTTCTAAACAAGAATATGAATTAGGTCTTAACTTGAAGATGTTTAATAGTAGAATAGGAGTAGATTTTGCATATTATTTCAATAAGACTACAGACGATATAGTTCCTATCAGCCTTTCTAATAGTTCAGGGTACAGTAGTGCGTTCGTGAATATTGGTGAATTGACTAACAAAGGGATAGAATTCTTATTAACAGGTTCTCCTATTAAAAATGAGAATTTTACTTGGAATGTATCTTATAATTTAGGGTATAACAAAAACGAAGTTGTTAAGACAGATGATGATGATAATCCATTATTCCCAGATACTGCTCAGGCCACAAATGTATCCTCTGGAGCGATCGTGGGTGAGCCTTTTGGAGCCATTTATGGTACTTCTTATATCAGAGATGATCAAGGAAGAATTCAATATGATAGCAATGGTACGCCTACAACAGGACCTAGAAAAATTTTAGGTAATGGAGTAGCTCCATGGACTATGGGACTCACCAATAATTTTAGATATAAAAACTGGAATCTTTCTTTCTTGATCGATGCCAAATTTGGAGCAGATATTTATTCTGGTACCAGTGCTTTTGCGAACTACTATGGTGCTAGTAAAAACACGCTTGTAGGTAGAGAAGATGGTATCGCTGTTCAGGGATTTGATGCATCAGGGGCAGATTTCTCAACTACTATTGCTCCTGAGAATGTAGACTCTTACTACAAAAAACTTTACGAGATCGCTGAAGAACATATCCAAAGTGCAGACTTTATTAAATTTAGAGAATTTAGTTTAGGTTATAGTCTGCCAAGTGATTTGATAAAAGATACTTTTATTAATAGCGCTAACATATCTATAATAGGACGAAACTTGTTCTTTATAAAAAGAGAAACGGATAATATAGACCCAGAATCTTCTTTTAATAGTAGAGGAGCCAGAGGTTTAGAAAGATTTGGCTTGCCAACTAGTAGAAGTTATGGTCTTAATCTTAACGTTAAATTTTAAAGAAGATACTGATGAAAAATAGAATATATACACTTATATTGCTGATTGGGGTGATATCTTTACAATCATGCGATCAGGACTTTGAAGAGTTAAATGTAGACCCTACAAAGACAACAGAGATGGATCTAAGTTATAAATTTCCATCAGCAGTACTGTATGTTTCTGGGCAAAGATATGAGTCATGGAGAGCAAATTTAATTTACTCTTCTACTATGATCCAGCATATTGCTAATACTGAAACATATTGGAGCGGTGATAAGTATTTATTAAACACCGCTTATGCCGAAGCTTTCTGGACTGCTATGTATCCGCAGGCAATAAAGTCTATTGAAGATATGAAATATGGCTTAGAACAGATGGGAGATTCTACTTCTGTAGATTACGCGATAGTTAATACATTAGGTGTCTATCAATATCAAAAGATTACAGATTTATATGGTGATGTTCCTTATTCTGAAGCAGGAAAAGCTTTTATTGATAAAGATTTTAGACCTGTTTATGATAAGCAAGAAGATATTTATGCAGATATGCTGAATACGCTGGAACAATCAGTTGAGATTTTTGAAACTGGAGGCACAAGTTCTTTAGGTAGCGCAGATATTTTATTTGAAGGAGACGTTAATAAATGGAGAAAGTGGGCTAACAGTCTTATGTTAAGACTTGCTATGCGTATGACCAAGGTAGATGAAACTGCAGCTCAAGAGTGGGCTCAAAAAGCAATCGAAGGAGGAGTAATGGAGTCTAACGACGATATTGCTTACGTAGTTCATGAAGAAGGAAACGGAATAGTTCAAAACGGAAACGGAGAAACTTTTACTGCAGACGGTACTCCTAGAATGAGTGATACTTTTATAGAATTTTTGCAAGACGATCCTAGGTTAACAATCTATAGCAGTCTTCCAGAAGACACCGGTGAAGAAGACGCTAATGGTGATCCAATTTTAAGATCAGAAGAAGAAAGATTAGATCCAGACGCGCAAATTGGGCTTCCTAATGGTTTAGATGGTTCAATGTTAAGAGAGCTTACTGGAGAAACTGATACTCAGGATTATTCAGAGCCAAACAGGCTTTATATGACAAGTGAGGCTGCACCTATGTTTTTCCAGACCTATGCTGAAGTAGAATTCATGTTAGCTGAAGCTGCTTTTAGATGGGGAATTGCAGGTGGCGATGCCGAGGCTCACTATAATGCTGGTGTTCGTGCAGCAATGAATTATTTGGAATTATATTCTCCAAATGCTGCAATTTCAGAAGCTGAAATCGATGAATATCTTGAAGATAACGCTTATGCTGAAGAGGATGCCCTGGAGCAAATTAATACGCAGTATTGGGCAGCAACATTCTTGAATGAAATAGAGTCTTATTCAAATTGGAGAAGAAGTGGATATCCAGACTTAACTCCGGTTAATTATCCAGGGAATGTAACAAACGGAACAATTCCTAGAAGATTGACTTATATGACCTCTGAGCAATCAACAAATGCTGAAAATTATAATGCCGCTGTGCAGTCTCAAGGTCCAGACCTTTTGACAACTCGTATCTGGTGGGATGTAGAATAATAATATGAATTTTAATAAATCACCTCTTTTTACCTAACACCAATGAATAAACTTAGAATTCCAATTTTATTCCTTTTTATGATCTTTTTTAGTAATGCCAAAGCGCAAGATAAAGAAGGCAACATAGTAGAATATTTTGGCAAGGAAAAAGTGAATGATGTTAGTGAAGGAGAGGTGATTCATTTATTTAAAGAAGGTCTTATTTTAGGAACTTCAGGAACACCATTTAGTAATTCAGCTATTCAGCATGATCCTATTTTTGCTGAGGTTTTGCAGAATGGTTTTCAGATAAATGAAGGAAAAGAAGTTTACGACAATTTCAAAGAAGAAACAATTGCTTGGCAAAATATCGCAATTAGCGAAAACGGAGAATTCAACGATCCTAAATTACGTCGAAATGGATATTTGTATTTAGAATACATTTCCGAAGAAGAAAAAACCGTAATTTTTGAAGCCTCTGGGCATACCAATGTTATTATTAACGGATTGCCACATGAAGGAGATCATTATGATTTTGGGTGGAATCTAATTCCAATAACTTTAAAAAAAGGAGTAAATAAATTTCTACTTTCTGGCGGTCGTTTTTCTAGAATGCGCGCACGTTTACTAACAACTTATAAGCCGGTTGAATTTACTACTAGAGACTTAACGCTACCCAATTTACTTCAGGAAGAAAACGAAAACTTATGGGGCGCAATTCGAATTATTAATACTGAAAAGAACTCCTTAAAAGGAGCTAAAATTAAAGTTGAATTAAATGGTATTTCAGCAGAAACAAAAGTTCCTAAAATTGTTTCTAAAAATGTTCGAAAAGTTCCATTTTCAATTCCTATTCCTTCCAATCTTCAAGAAGGAGACAGCATTACTGCTAATCTTTATCTACAAGAAGCTAATGGCAGAGATATCGATACCGCCAAAATTATACTCGATATCAAATCAAAATTCAAACATCACAAAAACACATTTCTTAGCAAGGTAGACAATAGCGTGCAATATTATAGCGTGGCGCCATCCTTAACTAAAAACAAAGAAAATCAGGCCTTATTTTTATCGGTTCACGGAGCTTCTGTAGAAGCTGTAAATCAGGCCAACGCTTACAAACAAAAAGATTGGGGGCATTTAGTTGCTCCTACTAATCGCAGGCCTTTTGGTTTTGCCTGGGAAGATTGGGGAAGATTGGATGCATTGGAAGTTTTAGAACATTCAGAAAATTTATTAAAAACCGATCCGCAACATACTTATTTAACCGGGCACTCAATGGGTGGCCACGGTAGCTGGTATTTGGGTGTAACCTATCCCGATAGGTTTGCGGCAATCGCACCCGCTGCAGGTTATCCAGATTTATTAGACTATCGAAATAGTTTTATTAGTCGTATTTCAGACGAGCAGATTGAAAAGCAATTCGAAATGTCGGCAGCAGATTTTAAACAAAAAATTAATCCAGATTTCAAGAATACTACTGAAAAAAATCTTGATCAAATTACTCGACGTGCCGGCAATACTAGCCGAACGCTTAAGTTGAAGAACAATTATCTGCATTACGGAGTTTATATTTTGCATGGTGATTCTGATAATGTTGTCCCTACCTATCTTGCGCAGGAAATGCGTGAGGAACTAGGTAAATTTCATCCCGATTTTGCCTATTATGAATATCCGGGAGGCGAGCACTGGTTTGGTGATGAAAGTGTAGACTGGCCACCAATATTCTATTTCTTTAATCGAAGAAAAATAAAAAGTGATGCTGAAATGAATAAAATTGATTTTAGCACAGCTTCACCGGGAGTGTCGTCTAAATCCCATTTTATTATAATTCTTCAGCAAGAACATCCTTTTGAGATTAGTAATTTCAAGTTTGAGAGAACCGAAAATGGATTTTCTCTTGAAACTTCAAATATAAAAACACTAAGTATCGATCTTGCCGCGATGGATCATCCAAATTTAAAAGCGATGGTGATCGATGGGGATTCTATTTCAACCTCCACTTCAGGAATTATTTACTTTGAAAATGAAGCAGGCAGCTGGAAAACTTCAGAAATGCCTGATGATTCAGAGAAAAGTCCGCTTCGATCTGGTGGTTTTAAAGATGCATTTCGCCATAATATGGTATTCGTATATGCAACTAAAGGATCTAAAGAAGAAAATGAATGGTATTTTAATCGCGCAAAGTTTGATGCTGAAAAGTTTTGGTATCGTGCAAACGGAAGCGTAGAAATTATAAAGGATACCGATTTTAAAGCTTCAGATTATATCGATCGTAATATTATAATTTATGGCAACAAATCGAATAACGCTGCATGGAAGAAATTACTCAAAAATTCGCCTGTACAATTTTCTGAAAATCAGGTAAAAATTGGCAATAAAACCTTAAAAGGTGAGCATTACGGTGCTTACTTTATTTATCCTAAAGAAAATCACGAATTCGCAAGTATTGGTGTAGTCACCGCCTCTGGTATTAAAGGAATGCATGCCGCTTATGCTAATGATTATTTAGAGAACGGAACATTTTATCCAGACTTGCTTTTGTTTAATGATGAAATGCCCAAAAACGGATTATCGGGTATAAAGGGGAGTGGCTTTTTCGGAAATGACTGGTCAGTAGAAAATGGGGAATTCATTTGGGATATTGAAGATTAAAAAAATTACTCGATAATCGAGATTAAATACGCGGTTCTGATAGTTTTCGGGATCATGGCTTGAAATAAAAATTAAGATGCCTTTTGGCTTGGCCTTAGGTAGTTTATTAGTTGTATTTAGCTTTAAAACTGGTTGGTATTTAACTAACCAGTTTTGTTATTAAAATTGAAAAATTGATGAAAAAAATTTGCCTTTGTTTTTTACTAATTTCAAACTTGTTGAGTGCGCAGGATTTAAAAAATGCGCCTTATAAAAATAGTGAGCTTAGTGTTGATGAACGCGTAGAAAACCTTATTTCTTTAATGACCATCGATGAAAAAATCGGTCAGTTAACCACACCGCTTGGCTGGAAAATGTATAAGAAAGAAGGAAATACATCGGGAATTAGTGAACTTTACAAAGAAGAAATAAAAAACAGAAAAATTGGCGGTTTATGGGGATTGTTAAGAGCAGATCCCTGGACACAAAAAACTTTAGAAAACGGTTTACATCCAAAAGAAGCTGCCAGAATTACGAATGAAATACAAAAATACGCGATTGAAAATAGTCGTTTAGGAATTCCATTATTACTCGAAGAAGAAGCTATGCACGGGCATATGGCAGTTGGGACTACAGTATTTCCAACTGCGATAGGCCAGGCTAGTACCTGGAATCCTGATTTGATTAAAGAAATGGCTCAAACTATTGCAGCGGAAATTAGAATACAGGGAAGTAATACCGCTTATGGTCCTATTATAGATATCGCCAGAGAGCCAAGATGGTCTCGAGTAGAAGAAACTTTTGGGGAAGATTCTTATTTAATCGCTGCAATGGGAAAATCGATAATTAAAGGTTTTCAAGGTGAAAAAGAAAGCGATCTAAAAGATGGTAAACATTTAGCTGCAACATTGAAACATTTTGCGGCATACGGAGTTTCAGAAGGAGGACACAATGGCGCTGCGGTACATGTTGGGCAGCGTGATTTATTTCAGAATTACATGTATCCCGTAAAAGAAGCGGTAGATAGCGGGGTGTTATCAGTGATGACGGCTTACAGTTCTATCGATGGAATTCCAAGTACAGCACATAAAAGTTTGTTGACAAATACACTGAGAGAAGACTGGGGATTTGATGGTTTTGTAATTTCAGATTTGGCAAGTATCGAAGGGCTTTTAGGAGATCATCATGTGGTGGAAACTTCAGAAGATGCAGCAGCTATGGCCATGAATGCCGGAGTAGATGTTGATCTTGGCGGGAATGGATATGACGATGCTTTATTAGATGCCGTAAATTCAGGAAAAGTTTCCGAAGAAAGAATCGATGAAGCGGTTAAAAGAATTCTTACTGTAAAATTCAAATTAGGGCTTTTTGATGATCCTTATGTAAAGGAAAAAGAAGCTGAAAAAATAGTTCGAAATTCAGAACACATCGAATTGGCAAGGGAAGTCGCTCGCCAGTCGGTTACCATGCTGAAGAATGAAGACAATATACTTCCATTAAACAAAGAATTGAAAAACATTGCGGTAATCGGGGCAAATGCCGATATGCAATACAATCAGTTAGGCGATTATACCGCTCCGCAATCTGAAGACAATATTATTACCGTTCTAGAAGGTATTCAGCATAAAATGCCGAATGCCAATATCGAATACGTAAAAGGAACTGCCGTTCGTGATACTACACAAACTGATATTCCGGCAGCGGTAGCAGCAGCTAAAAGAGCTGAAGTTGCCATTGTTGTTTTAGGAGGTTCAAGCGCAAGAGATTTTAAAACTGAATATTTAGAAACCGGAGCGGCTACTGTTTCTTCTAAAGAAGACCAGATTTTAGGCGATATGGAAAGTGGCGAGGGCTACGATCGTTCAACTCTTAATTTAATGGGGAAACAATTAGAATTGCTTCAGGCTGTTGTTAAGACTGGAACGCCAACGGTGTTAGTTTTAATAAAAGGCCGCCCATTATTGCTAAACTGGCCTTCAGAAAATGTACCTGCTATTTTAGATGCCTGGTATCCCGGGCAAGAAGGCGGGAATGCTATTGCCGATGTATTGTTTGGTGATTTTAATCCTGCGGGAAGATTACCGGTTTCTGTACCAAAATCTTTAGGGCAAATCCCGGTATATTATAATTATTGGTTCCCAAATCGTAGAGATTATGTAGAGACCGATGCTAAGCCGTTGTATCCTTTTGGTTTTGGTTTAAGTTATTCTGAATTTGAATATTCAGATTTAAAATTGAAAACTTCAGTGAAAGGGAAAAATACCAAAGTAGAAATTAGCCTAAAAGTATCTAATATCAGTGAAGTTGATGGGGATGAGGTGGTGCAGCTTTATATCAGAGATATGGTAAGTAGTGTGCTAAGTCCCGTAAAGCAGTTGCGAGGTTTTGAGCGTGTTACTATAGCTTCAGGAGAAACGAAAACTATTCAATTTGAATTGCTTCCGAAGGAATTATCATTATTTAATGCTGAAATGAAGCAGTTGGTAGAAGCCGGAGCATTTAAGCTGATGATTGGTGCTTCTTCTGAAGATATCCGACTGGAAACTACTTTTGAAATTCCTGAAAATATTGAAATTACAAATTAATATTGGGATAATGTCACCCTAAAATTGTCCTCGATAGCTATCGGGACAGGGTCTCATCCAGATGTAAGAAAATTAAATAAGAATAATTGATTATAAAATATATCTAAGAAATGTTGAAATTCAATAATCTGAAATCACTTTTTTGCTTGGCACTGTTGGTTTTTGCACAACAAACTCAGGCACAAACGCAAGAAGAAGATGAGCATGGTGTACATGGTCGCTCTCAGGAATATGTGGCGCCAACCGATCCTCAGGTTTTAGAAAAGCTAGAGGAATGGAAAGATCTTAAATTCGGAATGCTCATTCACTGGGGGATTTATTCGGTTCCCGGCATTATGGAAAGCTGGAATTTATGTTCTGAAGATTGGATTGAGCGTGATAGTACTATTGCTTATAACGATTATAAAAAATGGTATTGGAATTTAGATAAGATCTTTAATCCGGTAAATTTCGATCCCGATAGTTGGGCAGAAGCCGGGGAAGCTGCTGGGATGAAGTACATGGTGTTTACCACGAAGCATCACGATGGTTTTAATATGTTCGATACACAGCAAACCGATTATAAAATTACCAATGGCCCTTTCCAAAATAATCCAAAAGCGAATGTTACCAAGTATATTTTTGAAGCTTTTAGAAAGAAAGATTTTATGATTGGGGCTTACTATTCGAAACCCGATTGGCATTCGCAATATTTCTGGTGGGATAAATATGCTACACCTAATCGAAATGCGAATTATGATATCGAAAAATATGACTGGCGTTGGAATAAATTTAAAGAATTCTCTTATAACCAAATAGAAGAATTAATGACCGATTATGGAAGTGTTGATATTCTATGGTTAGATGGCGGTTGGGTACGCCCAAAAGAAACCGTAAATGATGAAGTTAAAGCCTGGGGCGCACCAATTCCAGATTTTAGTCAGGAAATCGATATGCCTAAAATAGCTAAAATGGCTAGAGAGAAACAACCGGGAATTATCTTTGCCGATCGAACTGTACACGGCCCTTACGAAAATTACCAAACCCCGGAACGTAAAATTCCTGAAACCAAATTAGATAATCCATGGGAAAGTAATTTACCATTAGGAAATAATTGGGGATATGTGCCAAACGATCCTTTCAAATCTTCAACCACAGTTATTCATAATTTAGTAGAAGTGGTTGCTAAAGGAGGAAATATGCTTCTTGGGATTGGTCCGAAACCAGATGGAACCATTCCTTTGGAAGTGGTTGATCAGTTACATGAAATTGGCGCTTGGTTAGATAAAAATGGCGAAGCTATTTATGGTACACATGCCATTGATGATTACCAAGAAGAGAATGTTTATTTTACTGAAAAAGAGGAGGTAATTTATGCAATAGCGATGTTTGAGGATGATGAGAAGCTTCCTAAAACAATCAGTTTCAGTAAAAATTTACCGTCAGAAAATGTGAAAATCAAATTATTGGAAACCGGTGAAAAAGTGGATTTCAAAATAAAAAATGGTAAAGTTGAAATCACACTTCCTAAAGAAATTCGTTCAGCAAAAAATAGTTCAGGAGTAGCATTTTCAATCGAAAATTAAAAAAATGATTCAGCATTTCAATAGAATTATAGTTGGTTTAGGAATTGCAACGATGTTGTTTGCCTGCCAGGAAAAACAAGAAGAAAAAGCACCAGAAGCTGTTGGGCCAACGCCAAGTAAAGAACAATTGGCATGGCACAAAATGGAATTAAATGCGTTTATTCACTTTACCACTAATACATTTACAGGCAAAGAATGGGGATATGGCGATGAATCTCCAGAAATTTTTAATCCTACAGATATTGATGTGGATCAGTGGATGGAAACTTTGCAAAAAGCCGGTTTTAAGGGCGTTATTTTAACGGCAAAGCATCATGATGGTTTTGCATTATTTCCTTCAGATTATACCGAGCATGATATTGCCAATTCATCATACAAAGATGGAAAGGGAGATTTGGTAAAAGAAGTAGCCGAATCTGCCAGAGCACACGGATTAAAATTCGGGATTTACTTATCGCCTTGGGATCGTAATCGTGAAGATTATGGGGAGAAATCTTATGTGGAATATTACCGAAATCAGTTAAAAGAAATTTTCACCAACTATGGCGATATCTTCGAGATGTGGTTTGATGGCGCTAATGGCGGTGATGGATATTATGGTGGTGCCAATGAAGAGCGTAGGATCGATAAACAAAATTATTACGATTGGCCAACAACTTTAGCAATGGTTGAAGAAATTCAGCCTTCTGTATTATTTTTTAGTGATGCCGGGCCAGATTTACGTTGGGTAGGTAACGAAAGAGGCGAAGCAGGATCAACTAATTGGAATATCATCAATCCAGATACGCTTTATGCGGGGAAACCTGAAATTAGCGATTTGTTGCAAACTGGAGCTAAAGACGGGACAAAATGGATTCCGGCTGAGGTAGATGTTTCCATACGCCCAGGATGGTTTTATCATAAAGAGGAAGATTCTTTAGTAAAATCTCCACAAGAATTATTTACTACTTATTTGCAATCGGTTGGTAGAGGATCTACTTTATTGCTGAATGTTCCGCCAGATCAACGTGGCCAATTTGATGAAAATGATGTCGCTTCTTTATTAGGAATGCGTAAAATTATCGATAGTGTTTTTGCTAATAATTTAGCTGAAAATGCACAAATATCAGCAAGTAATTATCGAGGGGAATCAGAAGCATATTCCGCAGAAAATTTAATCGATGGAGATTCTGAAACGTATTGGGCTACCGATGATGAGGTTATTCAATCTTCAGTAGAAATCACTTTCGATGCTGCTAAAACGGTTAACTTTGTATTACTTCAGGAATATATTGAATTAGGACAACGTGTAGAAAAATTCAATATTAGTGCAAAGGAAAATGGCGAATGGAAGCAAATTGCTGAAGGCACAACCATCGGGTATAAGCGAATTCTAAAAGTTCCTTCCGTAGAAACTACCGCTTTAAAAATTGAAATTGAAGCAGCAAAAGCAAATCCAATATTAGCTAATCTAGAAATTTATTAACGAATGCGAATTTTATCGAATCTTATTGTTCTTTTTTGTCTTGTAGGTTTTAGCATGCAGGCACAAAAAGAAGTGTTTAAAATTGAAGATGGTAATTTTCAGTATAAAGGAGAGCCTATTCATATTTACTCGGGAGAAATGCATTACAGCAGAATTCCTAAACCTTATTGGCGCCATAGGATGAAGATGGTAAAAGCTATGGGTTTAAATGCAATTACCACTTATGTTTTTTGGAATTATCATAATACCGCACCGGGAGAATGGGATTGGAAGTCGGGGAATAAAAATCTTCAAGAATATATAAAAATGGCTGAAGAAGAAGGGCTATTTGTAATTGTACGTCCCGGCCCATATGTGTGTGCCGAGTGGGAATTTGGCGGATATCCGTGGTGGCTTCAGAAGAATCCCGAACTTAAAATTCGTCAAAATAACCAAGCATTTTTAGATTCTTGCCGAACTTATATTAATGAGTTGGCTACGCAAATTAAACCACTTCAGGTAAATAAAGGCGGAAACGTAATCATGGTTCAGGCTGAAAACGAATTTGGCTCTTTTGTGTCACAACGAGAAGATATTGCTGCGGAAGATCATAAAGCTTATAAACAAAAGATTTTTAAAATGCTGAAGGAATCTGGTTTAGAAGAACCGTTTTTTACTTCAGATGGAACCTGGCTTTTTGAAGGTGGCGCTGTAGAAGGTGCATTGCCAACTGCCAATGGTGAGAATAATGTAAACAATCTTAAAAAAGCGGTAGATAAATATCATCATAATGAAGGCCCCTATATGGTAGCCGAATTTTATCCCGGTTGGTTAGATCATTGGGCAGAACCTTTTACAAGAATCGGAGCCGATGCGATTGCTAAGCAAACAGAAGTGTATCTTAAAAACGAGGTAGATTTCAATTTTTATATGGTTCACGGCGGAACAAATTTTGCGTTTACCAGTGGTGCCAATTATAACGAAGATCATGATATTCAGCCAGATATTACCAGCTACGATTATGATGCGCCAATTTCTGAACCGGGTTGGGTAACGCCAAAATATACCGCGATTAGAGAATTGATGAAGAAGTACGTAGCATACGATATTCCTGAAATTCCGCAGCAAATTCCTGTTATTGCGATAGCTGAAATTAAACTGAATAAGAAGCAAAGTGCTTTGAAGATGATTAAAGAATCTGAACCTGTTGTTGCTGATGCACCGATGAGTTTTGAAGCATTAAATCAGGGTTATGGCTATGTGTTGTATCGTAAAAAATTTACGCAGCCTATTAACGGGAAATTACAAATCCCTGGCTTACGAGATTTTGCAACAGTTTATGTGAATGGAAAATATGTAGGTAAGCTTAACCGTATGAATAACGAATACGAGATGGATATTAAAATTCCGTTTAACGGAAGTTTAGAAATTCTTGTAGAAAATATGGGACGAATTAATTACGGGGCAAAAATGACCGAAAATAAAAAAGGAATCATCAGCGCTGTAAGCATTAATGATTACGAAATTTCTGGCGGATGGGAAATGTACAAAGCGCCATTCGAGCAAGCACCGCAAGTAAAGGCTTCCGAAGAAATAAAAGAAAAATTACCGGTCGTGTATTCGGGGAATTTCGATCTAGATGAGATTGGAGATACTTTCTTGGACATGCAGGAGTGGGGAAAAGGAATTGTTTTTATTAACGGACATAATTTAGGTAGATACTGGAAAGTTGGTCCACAGCAAACGATGTATTTACCGGGATGTTGGTTAAAAGAAAAAGGTAACGAAATTACCATTTTTGAGCAGCTTAATGAAGATTCAAAATCGACAATTTCAGGTTTAGTGAAGCCGATTTTGGAAAGCTTGTCTCAATAATTCTTCATGTTTTTCACGACATAACATGTTAGTGAAAAGTTTGTTTGACAATGAAAGGAGGACCGCCATCCTCCTTTCTTTTTTGTAAAATACTAAATTGAGTTTTGCTAATATAAACGCGCAAAATATTGAAAAGTAACTTAGTGTAAGTTTGTTTTATGCATTGGTTGGGAAGAGGAAGTAGTTCCCCTCTTCCCTTTTTTTGTTTTAATCTGAATCTATTATGAGAACCATTTGTATCATTTGTTTTGTATTATCTTTTCTGAATATAAAAGCTCAGGAAGATGTGAAATTTGAAGTTTTAGAATCGGGTTTTATTTATACGGAAGCGAATTTTCCCAGCGCTCACGCATCTACTATCGAAGAATTAGAAAATGGCGATCTTATTGCAGCCTGGTTTGGTGGCACGCACGAAAGACATCCAGATGTGAGTATTTATACCAGTATAAAAACTACAACCGGTTGGTCTTCTCCTAGAAAGGTAGCCGATGGTTTTGAAAATGATACGCTTAAATATCCAACCTGGAATCCTGTTTTAGTCAATATTCGTGAAAATTTATTCCTTTTTTATAAGATTGGACCATCACCTTCTACCTGGTGGGGCGCTTATAAAACTTCAAAAGATCAGGGAAAGACGTGGAGCGATAAAATCTTGTTGCCTGAAGGAATACTGGGACCAATAAAAAATAAGCCAATACAACTAGAAAATGGGCGAATTGTTAGTCCGTCGAGCATAGAACTTCAAGACGGTGCCGTTTGGCATTCACACATGGAAATTTCAGATGATCTTGGGAAAACCTGGAGGAAGATTCCTATCAATCACGATTCAGATTCTAAAGTGATTCAGCCTACAATCATTCAGCTAAAAAATGGTGATCTAAAAGCATTTTTCAGAAGTGATCAAGATGTTGTTTTAGAAAGTTTCAGCAAGGATAATGGCGAAACCTGGAGCAAATTTATGGAATCTGAATTAGCGAATCCAAATTCAGGAATCGATGCTGTACGTCTAAAAAACGGCGGATTTTTAATGGTTTATAATCCTATGGCCAGTGGAGACGACTGGTGGGATGGTAGAAGTAAATTGAATTTAGCGTATTCTAAAGATGGAAAGCATTGGCAGGACGTTTTAAAACTCGAAAATGAGGAAGAAGGCGAGTTTAGTTACCCGGCAATAATTCAGGCTGAAAATGGCGAAATTCTTATTACTTATACGTACGATAGGAAGAGGATTAAGTATTTTAAGTTGAAACGAATAAATTAACTACTTAAAAACCTTCGGTATGGTAAAAGGGTCAAAATCCCATAATAATGGTAAAATAAAGTAAACAATAAGACTAATTAGGATAATCGAAACGATGTTCAGCCAAAAACCTGTTTTCATCATATCGGCAATTTTTAGATGTCCAGATCCAAAAACCACGGCATTTGGTGGTGTTGCTACGGGAAGCATAAAAGCACAACTTGCCGCCAACGTGGCTCCTACCATTAACATATAAGGATGCAGGTTTAGAGCTAGGGCCATTGGCGCTAAAATAGGTAATAACATTGCGGTTGTAGCTGTATTTGAAGTAACTTCAGTTAAAAAGTTCATGGCGCTTACCAATATTAATAAGAGGATAAATAGGGGTAAATTCTCTAAATTAACCAGTTGCTCCCCGATCCAGTTGGCCAATCCCGTATTATCAAAAGCTCTTGCCAAAGCCATGCCACCCCCAAATAATAGTATAATTCCCCATGGTATCTTAATGGCTTCTTCCCAGTTTAAAAGGCGCTTTTGCTTTTCCTTATTTTTACCAGAGGGAACCAGGAATAAACAAATTGCTGCAGCCATTGCAATAATAGTATCATCGATATTTGGTAGAAAATTATCTAGGAAAAACGAGCGTGTGATCCAGCAAATAGCAGTAAGTACAAAAATGATTAAAACTCTTTTTTCTTGCAAGCTAATATTTCCGAGCTCGCTTAATAATTTTTTAATTTCAGATTTCCCTCCTGGAAATTCGGTTTGTTTAAAGCTAAAAGCAAAGCTGGTAAGGTATTTCCAGCAAAAAGCTAAAAGAAGAATCGAGATTGGAATCCCTAAAAGAGCCCATTTTAAAAAGCTTATTTCAATCCTATACAGTTCTTCAATAATGCCGGCAAAAACGAGGTTAGGCGGCGTACCAATTAAAGTTCCAATCCCACCTATAGAAGCACTGTAAGCAATAGCTAACATAAGAGCTTTTCCAAATAATTTGCTTTCATTTTCACTAGTGTCTGGGTTGTCCTTTAGTTGATTTATTATAGCAGTTCCTATAGGAAGCATCATTACAGAAGTTGCGGTGTTAGAAATCCACATCGATAAAAATGCGGTAGCCAACATAAAACCCAAAATGATATACTTAATATTCGTCCCAATAAGGTTAATGATATTAAGGGCGATTCGGCGGTGTAAATTCCATTTTTCTATGGCTACTGCAAGTATAAAACCTCCCATATATAAAAAAACATATTTATGGCCGTAAGAGGCAGTAGTAAGGCCTAAATCTAGCACTCCGCTTAGAGGAAAAAGAACAATAGGCAGTAGAGCAGTAGCAGCTATAGGAATAATCTCGGTTACCCACCAAATTGCCATCCATAATGTAATCGCTAAAACATCAAATGCTGCCGGAGACATTTCTGCCGGAGGTTGTGAAAATTGAAATATTCCGAAAATTAAAGGACCTGATATTAATATTAGGCTTTTTAAAGTGTTGTTCATTTAAAATATGTTATTCAGCCGGAAGATAATTATTTTTCTGAATAGCAAAACAGTCCGCTGTATTACTATGTTAATAGTTTTATTACTAAAAAAATAGTTGTTTTTAGTTGTTTCTTTTTAATTTATATAAGATATTGTGGATAAATCAATCAGAAATCAAATATGAAAAATAAATTTATCTTCATTTTAGCTTTTTTAATGCTAAGTGCTTTTCCACTCCAAGCTCAAAATAAACTTAACTATCGAGTGAGCTATGAACTTACTTATAAATTAGATTCAACAGATTTAGAATCCAGTAAATCTGAAGTGATGTGGCTTTTCGCAAATAATGATTCGTCTTTATTTATAAGTAGAGGAGCAGCACTAAAAGATTCCATAAAAAAGAATGTGATTGCTGCCGAGATTGGATCTGAAAAGTGGCGAAGTAAAATGGAAGCTGCTAAAACCGAATTTGAATATCGAATTTTCAAAAATAAAGCTGAAAATAAAATTGGATACGGAATTAAGCTTTTAAGCGATAAACTTTACTATTCAAACTCTTTAGATCAAATAAAATGGGAAATACAGGCTAACGCTAAAGATATCGCTGGCTACAACGCACAAAAAGCGACAACAAGTTTTGCTGGTAGAGATTATATCGCTTGGTTTACTCCGGAAATTCCACTTACCGATGGCCCTTATAAATTTGCAGGTTTACCGGGACTGATATTAGAATTGCAGGATACCGAAGCTGAATATTTTTTTAAGTTCGCTGGTTTTGAGAAGCTTGCCAATCCTCTAGAGTACGAGATCTTTCCTGAAAAATATAAAGAAGTTAAGAAAAAAGAACTTTTAGATTTAGTAGAAACTTATGAAAAGGATCCTATAAGTTATGTAAATAATTATGTGGGCTCGGGTGGTACAACTGTACGTGTTGAGATCGTTGGAGATGAAAAAAAAGACTATCTTAGAAAGCATCGAGCAGAACTGGCTAGAAAAAATAATCCTATAGAACTAGAAAAATGAGAAGTCTTTTTATCCTTGTATTTATACTTTGCTTAGAAAATGTAGTGGCGCAAAATTCATATTCCTATAAAGCTACGTATCAACTCAAATATCAGGAAGATTCTACCGATTTGAATAGCATAAAATCTGAAACTGTTTTACTTTATTTAGGGGAAGGTGTGTCCCGGTATTCAAGTCTAGGTAAGGCTGTTGAAGATTCTTTAACCGCAACTTTAGATCCTAGAAATAAAAGTATGGCTGAATTTTATAGAATTAGAAGTCTAACTCCAGAAACCGATTTTCACTATAAGATCTTCAAAAATTACAATGATAACGAGCTTATTTTAGCCGAAAAGGTTTTTAAGGATAAACTGAAATATAAAAAAACTTTAAATCCCATCGACTGGGAAATAGAGCAAGAAACAAAAGAAATTTTAGGATATAAAGTTCAAAAAGCTTTAGGCTCTTTTGCCGGCAGAAATTACGAAGCCTGGTTTGCGCCAGAGCTTCCATTTTTAGACGGTCCTTATAAATTTGGAGGTTTGCCGGGACTTATTTTGGAGATTTCAGACACTAAAAATCATTATCGTTTTAGCATAATGGAATTTCAGGAGTTAAAAAAAATAGTGTCTAAAACATTGAATTTGGATGATTATAAAGAAGTTTCTCAGCGAGATCTCGATCAGGTTCGTGGTGATTATAAAAGAGATCCACTTACTGCAATGACCAACGGCGGTGTGACCATTCATTGGAAAGATGGGCAGGAAGAAGAAGCCAAAAGGAAATTCCAGAAGAGACATAAAAAGCAAAATAATCCAATTGAACTTTAGCCAAAATAAATTTATAAATCTAAAATCTTTATGAAATTCAAAATAGGTCTAATATTGCTATTATTTTTTTTTAAGATTACAGCACAGGAGAAACCGAAAAGAAAATTCAATTATAAAGCAACTTATCAACTCGAATATCAGGAAGATTCTACCGATCAAAATTCAATAAAATCTGAAACCGGTGTGCTTTATTTAGGAGAAGGAATATCTCGATATTCAAGTTTAGGTAAAGCGGTTAAAGATTCTTTAGAGAATATGCCTAATCCTAAAAGGATGAGGATGGACGAGTACAATAAAATGACCGATTTTAAATCTAAAATCTTTAAAAATTACCAGAATAACGAACTTGTTTTAGCCGAAAAAGTTTTTCAATATGATTTGAAATATAAGCAGGATCTAAAACAAATCGATTGGGAAATTGAGCCAGAGAAAAAAGAAATTTTAGGCTTTAGCGTTCAGAAGGCGACGGGCTCTTTTGCCGGTAGAAATTATATCGCCTGGTTTACTCCAGAATTACCATTTTCTGATGGCCCTTATAAGTTTAATGGTTTGCCTGGGCTTATTGTAGAGATTTCAGACCAAAAAAATCATTATCATTTTATTCTTACCGGATTTCAGGAATTAGAAAAACCGGTAGCTATACTATTGAATCTTGATAGTTATAAAACTGTTTCTCAGGAAGAACTTGATCAGGTTCGAGACGATTATAACCGCGATCCAATTGGAACAATGGAAAAGGCAGGAGTTGTTTTTGGTTGGAGTGAAAAAGATGAAGCTAAACAAAAAAAGGAACTCACTAAAAAGTATAAAAAACGAAATAATCCTATTGAACTTCAATAATTAGTAAGCATCATCAATCAAAATATAAACATTGAAAAGATCAGCAAAAGCTTTATTCTTAATACTATTAATATGCGTTGCCTTTACAGGCTATTCTCAAACTGAAATTACCGGGCAGGTTTTAGACGATAACAGTAAAAAGCTTAGCGGTGCAACGGTGATGATCAGCAAAGATTCGGTTTCTTCGATATTAGCTTATGGTATTTCAGATTCCGATGGAAAATTTCAAGTCAGGGTTAAAAGCGAATCAGAATCTTTGTTTTTAAAAGTTTCCTATATTGGTTTTAGCACGTTTAAAAAAACGATTCAGAATAAAAAGCAGGCACTACAAGTCAAACTTTCGCCTTCTTCAGAAGCTTTAAAAGAAGTTATCGTGAAATCTGAAATTTTACAGCAGCGCGGCGATACACTTAGCTTTTCGGTAGCTGCTTTTAAAGATAAAAATGATCGTGTAATAGCTGATATCTTGAAGAAATTACCGGGAATCGATATTCGGCCAAACGGACAGATTTTTTATAAAGACGAGCCTATCCAGAAATATTATATCGAAGGTTTAGATCTTTTAGAAGGTCGCTATAATTTGGCTAATAATAATCTTTCAGCGAATGCAGTTTCTAAAGTTGAAATTCTGGAAAATCATCAGCCGGTAAAGGTTTTGGATAGTTTAGAATTTTCAGAGCGCGCTTCTATAAATATCAAGCTTAAAAAAGAGGTTACGGTTAGCGGAACGGCGACTGCCGGAATTGGCGCTGCGCCTTTACTTTGGCAAACTAAAATAACGCCAATGATTTTTACTAAAAAGCAGCAGGCCATCCTTACTTATCAAAGTAATAATACCGGGAACGATGTATCTGGCGAGATTCGCAATTTTTCTATCCGTTTTGTTGGAGCAGAGTTTGATATCGATAAAACCGATTGGCTTTCGATACAAAATGTATCTGAGCCACCATTCTCATCACAGCGCTGGCTTGACAATAATGTTCATTTAGGTTCAGCAAACATCTTACAGCGTATAAAAAAAGATAGGGATCTAAAACTGAATATTTCTTATCTTAACGATTACCAACAGCAGGATGGACGTACGCAAACTCGGTATTTTACTCCTACCGATACGATTGATGTGATTGAAAACACCAGTAACGATATTTTTTTAAGCAAGTTAGAAGGACAACTTACCTTCGAGAATAATGCTGATAAAAATTATCTGAAAAATCAATTGGAATTTAATGGTTCTTGGAATGCTAATCGTGGGCTAATCGATCGTTCTAATACACAAATAAAACAGCAGTTGGATAATCCTTTCTTCGGAATAAAAAACGATCTTCGCCTGCTTAGAACTGTCGGTAAACAATTAATTACTTTTACTTCAAACACCGGCTTTACGGAAACCAATCAAGATCTGCTGGTGCAACCGGGGCAATTTGAGACTATTTTTAATGATGGCGATTCTTATGGCGAAATTCAGCAATTGGTATCAGCAAGAAAATGGTATACCAATAATTCAGCTGGTTTTACCAAAGCGCTTGGCAAATTTACGATATCGCCAAAATTTGGATTTTCTATTCAAAATCAACAATTAGAGACCGATATTTTTCTGGAAGATGGGGTAGAGGTTTTAGATACTGATTTTAAAAACCGAACCAAATTTGTACAGTCTTCAGTATATTTCAAAAACTATTTCAGATTTAAAAATAAAGATGAAACCTGGAATTTGAGTTTAAGTACGCCGTTAGCGTTTAAAAGTTTCGATCTTGAAGATGATAACTTTAAAGAAAAAAGAAATTTAGATCGATTGGTTTTCGAGCCCAGGTTTTCTGTGGATAAAAAACTTTCAGCCTTTTGGGAAGTAGATGCTTCAGCAGGATTGCGTTATGATTTTGGTGAAATTCAACAATTATACTACGGATTTTTGCTGAATGGCTATCGAAATTTGAATCGGTATGAGGCGCCAATTTCAGAAAAAACACGACAGGATTATAGTGCGGGACTGGCTTATCGAAATCCGTTAAAACAATTGTTTTTAAACGCTTCGTATTCTTATAATTATACTGAAAATAATTTATTATATAGTTCTACTATTGGTGAAAATGGAGCTACAATTTTAGAAGCAATAGAAAGCGAAAATACGTTTGATGCTCATAGTTTTAGTGCCGGCGGGAGTAAGTATTTCAGAAAAATAAAAACAACAGTAAAACTGAATGCTTCTTATAATTTGTCGACACGCCAACAACTTTTAAATAATACGCTAGCCGAGGTAAATACGCAAAGTTTTGTTTTAAGAGGAAGTGTAGATGCTGAGGTTAGCAGTTGGTTAATTGCAAATTATTCGGGTAATTTCTCAACGTTTACTTCGGGTTTTGGGGGCAACGATTTTCAGCAAATAGAAACGCATCAGCATACTGCAGATCTTTACTTTTATCCAAAAGACAATCAATACTTAAGTATAAGCGGTGAATATTATGGCAATTCTTTATCTGAAAATGGCGATAATTATTTTTTGAACCTGGGTTATCAGTTTACTTTTGAAAAACCAAAAATGGATTTAAATATTAGTTGGCGAAATATCCTGAATACCGATCAATTTATAAACGCCAGTAATAACCAGTATTATTACGTACAAAGTAGTTATCGCTTGCGCCCGTCTCAGGTAATGGCCACTTTAAAGTTTACGCTTTAAATTTTTTAAGTTGACCCAGAATTAATTTTGTGACAAATGACCAATTTTAAAAAAGAAGCCTGTGTAGAATCTTTAGAAGAAGCTTTAAAAGCTGAAGCGTGTGGTGCAGATCGAATTGAATTATGCGCAAACTTAGCTTTAGATGGAATTACTCCTGATAGAAATGTAATTCAGCCGACAAAAGAGCAGTTGCAGATTCCAATTCGAGTTATGATTCGCCCTCGCGCAGGAGATTTTGTGTATTCTGAAGATGAATTTTTAAGAATGAAGAAGGATATTGAATTTTGCCAGCAAGTTGGAGTAGAAGGAGTGGTCTTTGGAATTTTAAATGAAGATAAAACACTGGATATTGAACGAATTTCTGATTTAGTTGAAGCTGCAAAGCCTTTAAAAGTTGTAATCCACAAAGCGATCGATGATACTCCGGATATTTTAAAAGCAACTGAAGATTTAGTTAAAATCGATGGAATTTCTACGATTTTGACTTCAGGAGGAAAAACGACCGCGAAAGAAGGAATTTCAACTTTGAAAGAAATGCTTGCAATTGCAGATAAAAAGCTGGAAATCATGCCCGCTGGAAGAATTACTAGTAGCAATTTAGGCGAAATGCATAAATGTATCGGTGCAAGAGCTTATCATGGGCGTCAAATTGTTGGTGTGTTTTAATAATTTTTTATAATTTAGCTAGTCCAAACGTTTTTTAATATGAATGCTGAAAAGAAGAGAAAACCGGAGGAAAATCTTAAAATCACCGTATTAATTATTCTGGCAATAGTTGTTTTTCAGATAATTATGGATTGGAGCGATTTTAAAACAGGTCTTATAGGAGCGCTAGTTCACTAAACCAACCAAGTTTACGGTTTAAGTTTTTCTTACGAAACTTGTGAATTTCAGAAGGATAGCTATATGCAATAGGTCAGCCTTCAATTTCTATTAATTTTAGGTGAATTTATATATCTTTTTTGTTCACTGATAAATCTGAATTTTTTACTTTTTTCAATATTTATTTTCTATTACTTTTTCAGAATAGTTATTTTTCGATTTTTAGGGAAAATTTGAATAGTGAAATAAATACTGATCAATACCTTTCCTTAAAAAGTTTCGAAGTCAAAAGGATTTTTAGCTTATAATTTTCATCAGATTTATTTAATAATCTTGCAGATAGTTTCTGGAGTTAAAAATTATTTATAGCTTTCTCTACTCTCTGGTTATTTAAAAAAAAAGCTGCCTTAAATGAATAAGACAGCTTTTTAAATGATTTGGGTTTAGAGATGTAATTACATCATTCCTGGCATTCCGCCACCCATTCCTTGTGGCATTCCGCCGCCACCAGCATTATCTTCTTTGATGTCGATCAAAGCACATTCTGTTGTTAAAATCATTCCAGATACTGAAGCTGCATTCTCTAAAGCTACGCGAGTAACTTTCTTAGGATCGATAATACCAGCTTTCATCATATCTACATAGGTATCGGTTTTCGCATCGTAACCATAATCTTTATCACCTTCAAGTACTTTATTGATTACTACAGATCCTTCACCACCTGCGTTTTCAACAATTGTTCTAAGCGGAGATTCGATAGCACGAGCTACAATTTGAATTCCGGTTGCTTCATCTGCATTTTCAGTAGAAATTGCTTCAAGAACTGCTTTAGCTCTTACTAAAGCAACACCACCACCGGCAACGATACCTTCTTCTACAGCTGCACGAGTTGCATGAAGTGCATCATCTACACGGTCTTTCTTCTCTTTCATTTCAACTTCAGAAGCTGCACCTACGTAAAGAACTGCAACACCACCTGCTAATTTAGCAAGACGCTCCTGTAGTTTTTCTTTATCGTAATCTGAAGTTGTAGTTTCGATCTGGGCTTTGATTTGGTTTACACGCTCTTTAATAGCGTTATCATCACCAGAACCGTTAACTACAGTAGTGTTATCTTTATCGATAGCTACTTTTTCAGCAGTACCTAACATATCGATAGTTGCATTTTCTAAAGAGAATCCTCTTTCTTCAGAAATTACTGTACCACCGGTAAGAATAGCGATATCTTCTAACATTGCTTTTCTGCGATCTCCGAATCCTGGAGCTTTTACCGCAGCAATTTTAAGAGAACCTCTTAATTTATTTACTACTAAAGTAGCAAGTGCTTCACCGTCTACATCTTCAGCAATAATTAAAAGTGGTTTTCCAGATTGCGCTACTGGTTCTAGAATTGGCATAAGATCCTTCATTGTAGAAATCTTCTTATCGAAAAGAAGAATATAAGGATTTTCTAAATCAGCAGTCATTTTCTCACTGTTAGTCACAAAGTAAGGAGAAAGGTAACCTCTATCAAACTGCATACCTTCAACAACATCTACATAAGTATCTGTTCCTTTTGCTTCTTCAACAGTAATAACTCCTTCTTTACCAACTTTTCCAAAAGCTTCAGCAATTAATTCACCAATAAGCTCGTCGTTGTTTGCTGAAATAGAAGCTACCTGCTTAATTTTTTCTGAAGAATCACCAACTTCCTGAGTTTGCTCAGATAAGTTTTTAGTTAAAGCTTCTACAGCTTTATCGATTCCTCTTTTAAGATCCATTGGGTTTGCACCTGCTGCAACGTTTTTAAGGCCTTCTTTAACGATAGCTTGAGCCAGAACAGTAGCAGTAGTTGTACCGTCACCAGCAAGGTCGTTGGTTTTAGAAGCAACTTCTTTTACCATCTGCGCTCCCATATTTTCAAGCTCATCTTCCAGCTCGATTTCTTTAGCTACAGAAACACCATCTTTAGTCACTGTTGGAGCACCAAATGATTTACTTATAATTACGTTACGACCTTTAGGTCCTAATGTTACTTTTACTGCATTTGCAAGAGCATCTACACCACGTTTAATTCCGTCACGTGCTTCGATGTCGAATTTTATATCTTTTGCCATTTTATTGTAAATTTTAGTAGCCGAAAAAGTCAGCTAAAAATTGGTTAATTTTAAATTGAATTTAGAAAGAAACTATACGATAGCCAGAATATCGTCCTCTCTCATGATAAGATAATCTGTACCTTCCAATTTAAGTTCGGTACCAGCAAATTTGCCATAAAGAACTGTATCACCAACACTAACAGTCATGTCATGATCCTTGGTTCCTTTACCAACTGCAACAACTTTACCTCTTTGTGGTTTTTCTTTAGCAGTCTCTGGAATGTAAATACCCGAAGCTGTTTTAGTTTCAGCTGCTACAGGTTCGATAAGAACTCTGTCAGAAAGCGGTTTAATGTTTAGTCCCATTTTCTATAATTTTATTTTGATTAATTAATTTAAAACTCGAAACTGAATATTTCGAAAATTATGCCATGTGAAAAAAGCTGACATTAATAAATAAAAAATGCCAGCTTAGTGACAAGCTGGCATTTTTAACCATTAATAAAAATGGGATCGTATTTTATTGAGCACTATCTGCAGCAGGAGCAGTTTGTGATTGCTCATTTTGCTGTGCTGGTACATTGTTTTGTGGTAAAGTATTTTCTACTTCATCCTCATCAAAAATTTTGGAATCTTCAAAACCATTACCACCATCCATAATAGATACATTACTTACAAGAATAAGTACAAGTAAAACGGTTGCGAGTGTCCATGTACTTTTATCTAGAAAGTCATTTGTTTTTTGTACACCACCAATTTGTTGGCCACCGCCACCAATAGAAGAAGATAATCCTCCTCCCTTAGGATTTTGCACCATGATAACTACCACTAGCAAAAATGCTACGATAACTATTAAAACTAAAAAAATTGTAAAAGTGCTCATTCTTTCTCTTTATTATTTTCCTGAATTTTTTCGACTGCTCGAATTTGGTCTGCAAAGAAACCACTTTTTTCGGGATTTTTCAAAATTAAAATTTTATATGCCTGAATTGCTTTTTTGTAATTCTTTTGCTCCAGATAAACCCGAGCTAAAGTCTCTGTCATTAAGGCTTCGGGTGCGGGAGTGGATAAATCTGGTGTGCTGGCCTTCGGTGCAGATTTAGTTGGTTTGATTTTGGGATTTTTAGAAATAAAACGATCAATAATGTCAAATTTCTTCTGAATATTTTCTGGTGTATCTTTCTCTTTTTCTTCTTTTTTTTGCTGAAGTGGCTGGGCTGAAGTTAAACGCAACCATTCTGAAAAACTGTGAGATTCGGAATTATTGAACTGTAAAGGTTGCCCAATTTTTAATTGATCTTTCGGTTCTTCTTTTAATTTAGATTCTGTTTGCCCTTCCGCAGCATTTTTAGATTTAGAACGCTCAAATAATTCTGGATCCATCACTTTATCAGATTCGTCCTGCTTCATTTGGATCGCTTCCCCGACCGCCATACTTTTTTTACCAAGTACCTGTATGGGTTCGGTAACTTCAAGATTGTAAAGTTTGTTTTCTTGTTCTTTAATTTGATCTGCAATTCTACTTTGGTTGAAATTTACAGAGCTTATGTATTCAAAAAGGATTTCACGGTCTGTAGTAAAAGCAGCGGTTTTTCTTAAAGCTGAGTTATACGATGGGCTCTCTGCATCTTTTAATCCTTTTAATCGAATTGCACGTGCCGCCTGAAAATAAGGTGCATTCATTAGAATATCTTCCAATTCTCTGGTTTCCTGCGGGGAAACTTCCTCGGGATGTTCTAATAAATATGTGAAATTCTTTATATCCATATAATTTCTACCAGTCGGTTAAAGCTGCATTAAAAATATCCTGTGTAATTCGATCATAAATTTCATCGATGGCGGTATCCAAATTGCCACCAATTAATTGTTGTCCTGCCGGGTAATCGTAATAAAAAGAAAAGCGTCTATCAAAATCTTTTTCAGGCTCTAAAGTATTATAATATCTTATCTGCACTGCAATTGTTAAACGGTTTTGTGCTGCTGTATTTTGCGCAGTCGCCGTCATTGGTGCGATGTAATAATCGATAATTTCGCCTTCAAAAATTAGATCTGCATTGTTATTGGTGAGAGTAAGATTGGTTTGGCTTTGAATAAGATCCTGTAAATCTAACTTAAAAGTTCTTTCGATACCTGGCTCAATTAAATCTGCCGTATTTTGAAAATTGTTAACTTGAAAGGTTTCCGCATTTCCTGTGCTTGCCCCGGTAAAAGAATAAATTCCGCAGGAAACCAGCGTTAAAACACTAAAAATCGATAAAACTAGTCCTAATTTCTTCATGGGTTCGGTTGCCAAAATATTGCTTCTAAAACGGCAAATATTAATTATAAATTGTATTGTTTGATCTTTCGATAGAGCGTGCGTTCGCTAATACCTAATTCTTCAGCAGCTGCTTTACGTTTCCCGCTATGGCGCTCTAGTGATTTTTTAATCAGCTCTAATTCTTTATCCTGAAGTGAAAGTGTTTCTTCTTCTTCGATTTCTTCAGCAAAGTGATATTTGTCCTTTTCAGACATGTTCTCTGGCTGAGGCTCGTAATCATTATTACTGCTTTGTTGCGGGATTTGTAGAACCTCAAGATTATCGCTGTCTAAATCTTCTACATTAAAGTCTTCTTCATCTTCATCGCCATTTCCGTAGATTTTCTGAATTAAACCTTCATTTTCATCTCTAACCTCCTTAGAGTTGCCTTCCTGCATTAACTTTAGCGTAAGTTTCTTTAAATCGTTAAGATCATTTTTCATGTCGAAAAGAACCTTATATAAAATCTCACGCTCGTTGCTAAAATCGCTTTCTTTTTTCTTATCTGAAATTACTGCGGGTAAATTGCTACCCATATCTGGTAAATATTCTTTCAGCTCTTTACCGTTGATAGATCGCTTTTGTTCTAATACTGAAATTTGTTCCGCAATATTGCGGAGCTGGCGAATATTACCACCCCAATGATATTTTTGCATCAAAAGAACAGCATCATCTTCCAATCTAATGGTGGGCATCTTGTATTTTAATGCGAAATCTGAAGCAAATTTTCTGAAAAGTAGATGAATATCTCCTTTTCGATCCCTTAGAGCGGGTAAATTAATTTCTACAGTGCTTAATCTATAGTAAAGATCTTCTCTAAATTTCTCTTTTTTGATCGATTCGAACATGTTGATGTTGGTCGCAGCTACGATCCTTACATTGGTTTTCTGTACTTTAGAAGAACCTACTTTTATAAATTCTCCATTTTCCAAAACCCGTAAAAGTCGAACCTGGGTGGGAAGCGGAAGTTCACCAACTTCATCAAGAAAAATGGTTCCGCCATCGGCAACTTCAAAATAACCGCTACGGGTTTGTGTTGCACCGGTAAATGCACCTTTTTCGTGTCCAAAAAGCTCACTGTCGATGGTGCCTTCTGGTATTGCACCACAGTTTACCGCTATATATTTTCCATGCTTTCTATGCGAAAGCGAATGTACTATTTTAGGTATACTTTCTTTACCAACACCACTTTCTCCCGTTACTAAAACCGAAATATCAGTTGGAGCAACCTGTATTGCTTTTTCAATTGCCCGGTTAAGTTTTTGGTCGTCTCCTATAATCCCGAAACGTTGCTTTATGGCCTGTACTGATTCCATTTAAAAATATGCAGTATTGATTATTACTGATTAATTCCTGAAAAATTAAACTGAAAATCGTCTTAATTATTGTCGCTGTATCCAACAGGTTCGCCAATTAATGTTGCGCTGGTGCAATCATTAATTTTTACATTTACAAAATCACCAACCTTATAATTTTCTTTTGGGAAAACAGCTACTGTATTTTGTGACGTTCGACCACTCCAGTGTGCATCAGATTTTTTTGATGATTTTTCGATAAGTACTTCTACAGTTTTTCCTAAAAATTGCTGGGTCCTATATCTGCTATGTTCTTGCTGAAGAGCAACAATTTCAGAAAGACGTCTTTTTTTGATGTCGTGTGGAACGTCGTCTTCAAATTTTCTGGCAGCCATTGTTCCCGGTCTTTCAGAATAAGCGAACATAAAACCAAAATCATACTTTACGTATTTCATTAAAGAAATAGTATCCTGATGATCTTCTTCAGTTTCGGTAGGGAATCCCGTAATAAGATCATGAGAAATTCCACAATCTGGGATTAATTTTTTGATATTATCAACCAAGGTGAAGTATTCTTCACGAGTGTGAAGGCGATTCATTTTTTGAAGCATACGGTCACTACCACTTTGAACGGGTAAGTGAATATAATTACAAATGTTGCGATGTGCAGCCATAACTTCTATAACATCTAACGTCATATCCTGCGGATTAGACGTAGAAAATCTAATTCTCATTTTTGGTTGAGCTTCTGCAACCAAATTTAATAGAGCAGCAAAATTGGTAGCTGTTGCTTTTTGCATTGGTGTGGCGTCTTTAAAATCTTTTTTTAATCCGCCACCATACCAAAGATAACTGTCTACATTTTGGCCCAAAAGCGTAATTTCTTTGTAGCCCTTTTCAGCAAGATCGTTTACTTCTTCGATAATACTCTGTGGATCTCGGCTACGTTCTCTACCACGGGTAAAAGGAACGACGCAAAAAGTACACATGTTGTCGCATCCTCTGGTAATCGATACGAAAGCAGAAACTCCATTAGTTTGTAAACGTACAGGAGAAATGTCACCATAAGTTTCTTCTTTAGAAAGAATTACGTTTACAGCATTTCTACCTTCTTCAACTTCACTTATAAGGTTTGGTAGGTCTTTGTAAGCATCTGGCCCAACAACCAAATCCACAATTTTTTCTTCTTCTAAGAATTTACTTTTAAGACGCTCGGCCATGCAACCTAAAACCCCAACTTTCATATTAGGGTTGATGCGCTTAACAGCATTATATTTTTCGAGACGTTTTCTTACCGTTTGTTCTGCTTTTTCTCTAATCGAGCAGGTATTTACTAAAACTAAATCGGCTTCTTCCAGCTGTTGTGTTGTATTATAACCTTCTTTAGAAAGTATGGAAGCAACGATTTCGCTATCGCTAAAATTCATCTGGCAACCATAACTTTCAATAAAGAGTTTTCTTTTATTTTCGGTCTTTGGCTCAATAATCAGGGTGTTTCCCTGCTGCTTTTCATCAATAATCTTCTCCATAATGCTATACTAAGCTTAGGTAATTAGATGGCAAAGATACGTTTTAAGGTTATTGTGCCAAAGTGGCAGTAATTTTTTTTATAATTTTTAAGCAACTTTTTAAGTTTTTCTGCATCTAATGTGAGAAAAGCAATTAAAAAAGCTAAAGGAAGAACCTTGTGAGTTTTTGAAAAAGAAACAATTTTTTATGGAAGGCTGAGGATGTTTTCTTTCAGAAAAATAAAGAAAAGAGTGAAACCCCCGATCGTTGCTAACAAAATCAATGAAAATATAACACCTATGAAATAATTCTGCCTAATGATGACTGTTAGAGATCGGGGTAAACACTAGTTGTAATTGGTTATAAAGATAGTAAAATCAATCTATTAAGTGTATTAATTACTATTGTTATTTATGTTTGGTTATTTTTTTACATGCCTGCAGTATTGCGGGCATGTTATTTTACATAAATAGCTTCCAAAATGGAGCAGTTTAAGACTAAATACTTGCATTTTAAAACCGATTTAATGATTCATTTCCTACGTTAAAAAAAAATTGATATACTTTTGCACTTACAAAACTGTAAACTATGGCAAAAAATTTAGTGATCGTGGAGTCTCCTGCCAAAGCCAAAACGATTGAAAAGTTTTTGGGTAAAGATTATAAGGTGGCTTCTAGCTTTGGGCATATTGCTGACCTTCCAACAAAAGAGTTAGGTGTAGATACTGAGGGAGATTTTGCTCCTAAATATATAGTCTCCAAGGATAAGAAAGATGTAGTTAGGAAACTAAAAGGTTTAGCTAAAACAGCAGAGACCATTTGGCTTGCTAGTGATGAGGACCGTGAGGGAGAAGCTATCGCATGGCACCTTGCTGAGGAGCTAAAGCTAAAAGACGATCGTACTAAGCGAATTGTGTTTCATGAAATTACCAAGACGGCTATTTTAAAAGCTATTGATAATCCCAGGGGGATTAATTATAATTTGGTAAACGCACAACAAGCAAGAAGAGTTTTAGATAGGCTTGTAGGTTACGAATTATCTCCTGTTTTATGGAGAAAAGTAAAAGGAGGTCTTTCTGCAGGAAGAGTGCAAAGTGTCTCGGTTAGGCTTATTGTTGAACGAGAACGTGAGATTGAAGATTTTAAAGCCGAAGCTTCCTATAGAATAGATGCTGAATTTGCCAATGCTGAAGGTAAAACGTTTAGGGCTAAACTGCCTAAAAATTTTGATACAAAAGAAGAGGCAGAGACTTTCTTGAAAGATAACCTTGGTGCTAATTTTAAAGTAGCCGATCTTACTAAAAAGCCTGCTAAGAAATCTCCGGCACCGCCATTTACAACTTCTACTTTACAGCAGGAAGCTTCCAGGAAATTATATTTTTCGGTAAGTAAAACGATGACTTTAGCGCAACGTCTTTACGAAGCTGGTCACATTACTTATATGAGAACCGATAGCGTAAACCTTTCTGAAGATGCGCGTAAAGGTGCTAATAGAGAAATTTTAAAAGCTTACGGAGAAGAATACGCAAAAACCAGACAATTTAAAGGAAAGACTAAAGGCGCGCAAGAAGCTCACGAAGCCATACGGCCTACTAATTTCGCAAGTCATTCGGTTAAAGCAGATCGTGACGAGCAGCGTTTGTATGAATTAATTTGGAAACGTGCTATTGCCTCCCAAATGTCTGAAGCGCAATTAGAGCGAACTAATGTTAAGATTGAAGCGAATAAACACGATAAAATTTTTACGGCAAACGGTGAAGTTTTAAAATTCGAGGGATTTTTAAAAGTTTATTTGGAAGGTAGTGATGATGAAGATTCTGAAGAACAAAGCGGAATGTTACCGGAAATGAAGGTGAACGAAGCGCTTCAGAATATTTTTATTAATGCTACGGAAAGATTTACTCGTCCGCCTTATCGATATACTGAAGCTTCTTTGGTAAAGAAACTAGAGGAGTTAGGTATTGGTAGACCGTCTACCTATGCACCAACGATTTCTACAATTCAGAATCGAAATTATATAGAAAAAGGATCTGTTGATGGGGCCGAACGCGAATATGTTCAGTTTACCCTTGAGAACGAAAAAATTTCAGAAAAGAAATTAAGTGAAACCGTAGGAAGTGATAAAGGTAAATTGGTGCCAACCGCAGTAGGTAAAGTAGTAAATGACTTTTTAGTAAATCATTTTTCTAATATTCTTGATTATAATTTCACAGCAAAAGTAGAGCAAAGCTTTGATGATATTGCTGAAGGAAATGAAGAATGGACAAAAATGATGAAAGATTTTTATACCGATTTTCATCCTCATGTTCAAGACGTTGCTAAAAATGCAGATCGTGAAGTTGGGGAAAGAATTTTAGGAGAAGATCCCGAAACCGGAAAGCCGGTGAGTGTTCGTTTAGGTAAATTTGGTCCAATGGTTCAAATTGGCTCGGTAGAAGATGATGAAAAACCAAAATTTGCCAGTTTAAGTCCAGATCAAACTTTAGATACAATCACTTATGAGGAAGCAATGGATCTTTTTCAGCTTCCGAAGGAATTAGGGGAATATAAGGATGAAAAAGTAGAGGTGAATAATGGCCGTTTTGGTCCTTATGTGAAATTCGGTAAAAAATACGTTTCTCTTGAAAAAGGAGAAGATCCTATGAGTGTAGATTTCGATCGCGCTATGGAGCTAATTAAAGAAAAAGAGAAAGCCGATGCTCCAATATATCATTACGAGGAAAAGCCGGTTCAAAAAGGAGTAGGGCGCTTTGGGCCTTATCTAAAATGGAATGGTATTTTTATAAATGTAAATAAGAAATACGATTTTGATAATCTTTCTAATGAAGATATAGAAGAGCTTATTGAAGATAAAAAGCGTAAGGAGCGCGAAAAAGTAATTCATAACTGGGAAGAGGAAGGTATTAGAGTCGAAAAAGCCAGATGGGGAAGGTCTAATGTTATTAAAGGTAAAACCAAGGTAGAATTGCCAAAAACAGTAGACGCTACAAAAATCACTTTGGAAGAAGCTAAAGACATAATCGCCAAAAAAGCACCTAAGAAAAAAGCGACCAAGAAAACCACTAAAAAGAAGACCACCGCAAAGAAAACGACCAAGAAAACCACAAAAAAAACATCGAAAAAATAAGCTGAATGGAGTTGGATTTTTTAAGTCCTGTTGGTAACGATATAATTGACTATGCAAAAAGCTTAAATGCGCATAGTATGGGTTCTAAGGTTAAATTTAATTCAGAATTTACTGGGATACCGGATCTTGATGATGTTCAAATTGCAATCGTTGGTATTAGAGAGAGCCGTTTATCTGAAAATGATGAAGATGATTTGCTCAGTTTCGATAGCATTAGAAAAGCTTTTTACAGTCTTTTTCCTGGGAATTGGCATTTAAATATTGCCGATTTGGGTGATATTCAGAAAGGAGCTACTGTAAAAGATACTTATTTTGCAGTAGAAAAAACGGTTGCAGATTTAGTAAAAAAAGGCGTAATTCCTGTTTTGCTTGGCGGTTCTCAGGATCTGCTTTATGCGCAATACAGAGCTTATGACACTTTAGATGAGATGGTAAATCTTGTAAATGTAGATGCCAGATTTGATCTTGGCGATGCAGAGCAGGTAATTTCTAATAAATCTTACGTTTCTAAAATTATAGTTAATGAGCCTTACAATCTTTTTAACTATTCTAGTATAGGATATCAAACCTATTTTAATTCTCAGGAAGAAATAGAATTAATGGATCGGTTATTTTTCGATGCCTACCGCTTGGGAGAAATTAGTAATGACATTTCCCTAATAGAACCAATAATGCGAGCAGCGAATTTGGTAAGCGTAGATTTAAGTAGTATAGATGCGGCTTCAATAGGGCATTCATACTTCAAATCGCCAAACGGCTTTAATGGAAAAGAAATTTGTGCTATATCCAGGTATGCAGGGCTAAGTGATAAAGTGAGTTCTTTTGGGATTTTTGAATATAATTCTAATTTGAGTGAGTTGTCTGAGATGCTTGTGGCTCAGATGATTTGGTACTTTGCTGAAGGTGTTAATTATAGAAATAACGAAAATACAGTTGCCGCTAAACAAGATTTTATAAAATATCAAGTCCCTATAGATGATGATATTTTAGTGTTTTACAAAAGTCCTACAAGTGGGCGCTGGTGGATCGAAATTCCTTACGTAGCTAGCCTCAATACTAAATTAAAGAGGACTACGTTATTACCTTGTAGTGAGGAAGATTATCTGGAAGCTTGCAATCAGGTGATTCCAGAAAGATGGTATAAAGCAAAAAGAAAAAACGAAGTTTAATAATTAGGCATAGCCTTTGTATGTGGTTATTTTCTTAAAACTGTTGTTTTTTAGAAAATAATTGGATAGGTTTACCGCCTAAATTTGAGATGTCTTAACCTAAAAGTATTATGAAGAAAATTGTTTCGCTGGTTGCTGTTCTTGCTTTAATCTACAGTTGTGGTAGTAATGACAGAGGGCAGCTTGTAGGTGCGAAAGGAGAAAGATGGAACCCAGAGGAGCCGTTTGGTATGGCCTTAGTGCCTGGAGGCTCATTTATCATGGGGAAATCAGATGATGATATAGCAGGACAATTAAACGCTCCCCCAAAAACGGTTACAGTTAATACATTCTATATGGATGAGACTGAAATCACTAACGCAGAATATCGCCAATTTGTAAATTATGTTAAAGATTCGGTTGTTCGCGTGATGCTGGCTATGGAAGCCGAGCTAGAGGGCGCTACTGCTGGATCAGAAGGTATTGGTGAATATGCTTTTGCAGATGCCGATGAATCTGATCTTACGCCTTATCAACAATACATGTTGGATACTTATGGTTCTGGTGGAGAAATGGATGCTTATGAAAACCGTAAGTTAAATAAAGACGTAGATATTATATGGGATACGCAGGATTATCCAGATGTTGCTTACGCAAGAGTGATGGACCAGTTATATATTCCGCAGGAAGACGCATATAATGGCACTCGAACTATCGACGTTGAGAAATTGAAATTCAAGTACAGCTGGATGGATATTCAGGCAGCGGCAAGAGGTAAAGGAAATCGTCGGGAATATATGAAGACTGAAGTTGTAGAAGTTTATCCTGATACAGCAGTATGGATTAAAGATTTTAATTATAGTTATAATGAGCCTATGCACAACGATTATTTTTGGCATAGCGCATTTGATGATTATCCTGTTGTTGGAGTGAACTGGAAACAAGCCAGAGCATTTGCACAATGGAGAACAAAATATAACAATGATTTCCGCAAATCCAGAGGAGATAGTAATGTGCCATCATACCGTTTGCCAACAGAGGCAGAATGGGAGTATGCTGCACGAGGTGGTCTGGAAGGAGGAACTTATCCATGGGGTGGACCATATACAAAAAATGATAGAGGTTGTTTTATGGCTAATTTTAAGCCCTTAAGAGGAGATTATGCTGCCGACCAGGCATTATACACTGTTGAAGCTCAATCTTTCGATCCAAATGGTTATGGTTTATATAATATGGCAGGAAATGTCGCAGAGTGGGTCAACTCTTCTTACGATGCATCTAGCTATGATTATATGTCTTCTATGAATCCTACTGTAAATGATTATGATGATGCACGAAAAGTTGTGAGAGGTGGATCTTGGAAAGATGTGGCTTATTTCTTACAAGTTTCATCAAGAGATTATGAATATGCAGACTCTGCGAGAAGTTATATTGGCTTTAGAACTGTGCAGGATTATCTTGGCAACGATGTTCCATTAAATCAACAAACTACTTTTGAGTAACCACTTAACCCTAAATACATTCCTAAAACTTAAATTTTAATTATTATTTATTATGGCACAATCAAAAACTAGAATGAAGGTGATGAACATGGTTTACGGTATCGGTGCGGCCGTAGTTATTATTGGAGCGCTTTTTAAAATTATGCACTGGCCTTTTGGTAACCAGATGCTAATCGCAGGTCTTGTGACTGAGGCATTTGTATTCCTTGTTTCAGCATTTGAACCTGTAGACGAAGGTTACGACTGGTCTCTTGTATATCCCGAACTGTCTGAAGGGAGTGCTGCTATGGTTTCTCCTAAGAAAAAAGAGGTAGTTGTAGAGGAAACAAAGGACGCTCAGGGTATGCTTTCTAAAAAGCTTGATGAAATGTTACGAGATGCTAAAGTAGACGCGGCTTTAATGTCAAGTCTTGGTGATAGCATAAGAAATTTTGAAGGTGCAGCTAAAGGAATTGCTCCAACAGTAGATGCTATGGCTTCTCAGAAAAAATATAGCCAGGAGTTAACAACTGCTGCTACGCAAATGGAAACTCTAAATAGTATTTATAAAGTTCAGGTAGAATCTGCTTCAAAACAAGCTGAGGTTAACAAAGCTGTTGCAGAAAATGCTGGTAAACTTAGAGCTGAAATGGATTCTTTAACACAGAATCTTGCTTCTTTAAACGGTGTTTATGGAGGTATGCTAACTGCGATGAATGGTCAACGTAGAGCTTAATTTTAAGAACTTTATAATATAAACTTATTAGAAAAATAATACATGGCATCAGGAAAACAAAGCCCTAGGCAGAAGATGATTAACCTGATGTATTTAGTGTTTATCGCAATGATGGCACTTAATATGTCTAAAGAAGTTTTGGTAGCCTTCGGTTCTATGAATGAGAAGTTGGAGCAGGCAAACGCCACTACCGAACAGCGAAACGCATCAGCTATGCAAGGTTTGCAATCAAAAGCAAATGAGCAGGCAGAAAAATATGCTGAACTAGCGCAAAAAGCGGAAACTATTAATCAATTATCACAGAATTTAGATTCTTATATTGAGGGGGTTAAAAACGAATTGACTGCCGATTTAGATGATCCACAGGATTATCAGGCAATGGATAAAACAGATATTCTGGATGAACGATTTTTCACTGGAGGGAAAGTTAGTCCAAGAGGTCAGGAATTCGTAGATAAGATTAAAGAATATAGAGAGGGTGTAATTAATACATTAGGTGAGGATTATAGCGCTCTTAACAAAGAGATTGCAGCAAAATTTGATACTTCAGAAGAAGAAGATGGCGAAGGTACTAAAAAGCCTTGGTTAACTTATAATTTTGAAGGATTTCCATTAATTGCTTCCATCACTCAGATGACGCAAATTCAGTCGGATGTTAAAACGACTGAAAATGATATTCTTTCTTCAATGTTATCGGGACAATTGCAGGAAGAAGTTTCAATGACAAATTATTCAACTTTGTTAGAAACACCTAAGTCTGCTTATTATCAAGGGGAAACATTCAATGGAGCTATTGTTCTTGGTAGAACAGATGCTACTACTAAACCAAATAAGGTAGAATTGAAATTAGACGGAAGAACACTTTCTGGTGACGATTATTCTTTACAAGGTGGTAAAGTTGTTTTAAATGTTCCTGCGGGTAATGCTGGTAGTCATAAGTTAACAGGTCAGTTAATTTTTGCTGAAGATGGAGAAGAAACCTTGGTGCCTGTAGAACAAGAATTTGCAGTAATACCTAAGCCTAATAGTGCAACTATTTCAGCTGATAAAATGAATGTTGTATATCGTGGAGTTAAAAACCCGCTTACAATTTCAATGGCTGGTGTTCAGGATAATAATATTAGTGCAAGTGCACCTGGTTTGAGCCGAGTTTCTGGAAGTAGTTACGTTATGGATGTAACTAGTGTACAAGCGAGAGAAGTAAAAATTAATGTAACCGGAACGATTGACGGTAAAAGTTATCCTTCTAGTTCTACTTTTAGAATTAAAGATATTCCTAGTCCGGTTGGTTCTATTCGTAAAGAAACCGGTTCAGTTAAAATGCAGAGAAATAGTCTTGAGATTTCTGAAGTTGGAGCAGAATTGCCTGATTTCGATTTTGATATAGGTCTTCGAGTAACTGGATTTAGTTTTAAAGTTTCTGGGCAGCCAACAGTGACTGTTAGAGGTAATAGATTGGATAATGCAGCGAAAGCTGCTTTACGTAGAGCAGGAAGAGGAGAAACCGTGCAAATTTTTGATATTGAAGCTTCACTTAATTCAAACAGTGGATATAGACTTAAGAAAATTGCACCAGTATTTGTAGAACTTACGAATTAAGAAAAGTAATTATTTATGAAAGGAAAATATATAATATTTAGCTTATTGTTATTTATCGGTTTTACCGGTATGTCACAAACAGCGAGTATTCTAAATGCAGAAAAGCCAGAAGACATTGGGAAGTCTAAAACAGACGCCGAAGATAATACTGAAGGTGGGCCACTAGAATATGGTTATGTAGATGATCGTGATGTACTTTGGTCTAAAGGGACCTGGGAGATCATCGATTTGAATGAGAGAGTTAATTTTCCTTTGTACTACCCTGTGGATACAATGAATATTGCATCCAACAGAAGGTCACTTTACGATGTTTTAATTCGTGCTATAAAAAACGGTAAAATTGAAAATATTTATGCCGATTCCTACTTTACGGAGAAAAGAACTTTAAAGGATATTAGAGCAACAATTTCTCGTGTCGATACTACAGATTATGGTATCGAACAATACAATGCCGGTCAAGAAGTTGATGAGCAATTTATTGATCGAAGAGATTTGGGTGCTGCCGATATTGTTCAGTATAAAATACGTGGAATTTGGTATTTCGATAAAAGACAAGCAGAGCTTAAGTATAGAATTCTTGGTATTGCACCAAGGGCTCCTGATGTAAACTTTATCGACGACTCAGAGCTTAACGACCTTGTTGATTTGTTTTGGGTTTGGTATCCAGATGCTCGTGATGCCTTGTACGAGGCTAAAGCTTATATAGGAAATAATACTGTTATCTCGTACGATCAACTTTTAAATGCTAGAAGATTCAATTCTGTTATTTTTAAGGAAGACAACGTACAAGGTGATAGAGCAATTAACGATTATATTGTAGATAATAGCTTTATGCAATTATTAGAGTCTGAGCGTATTAAAGAACAGATTCGTAATTTTGAGCAAGATATGTGGAATTATTAATTCGCAATTCTGCAAATAATAAATAGAGCGCCTTTAATAGGCGCTTTTTTTGTGCTTAATTTGTATTTGAAAATAACAAAGTATGCTGGATTATATCGTCGTTGGTTTAGGTTTAAGCGGAATCGCAATTAGTAACCATCTTGAAAAAAGAAATAAGAAATTCGTTGTTTTTGAGGATAATTCTCAAGAATCTTCGAAGGTTGCTGGTGGTATTTATAATCCAATTATATTAAAACGGTTTACATTAGCCTGGGAAGCAGATAAACAAATTAATTACTCAATTCCTTTTTATGAAGAGCTTGAAAAAAAGCTAAACACTAATTTTATTCAGCCATTTAATATTTATAGGAGATTTCAATCTATAGAGGAACAAAATAATTGGTTTGAAGCGGCAGATAATTTGCGATTAGCCCCTTTTATGGGTACTCAACTAGTAAGAGAGGTGAACTCGAATATCTCTGGAGATTTTTCATTTGGAAAGTTAGAGAAAACGGGCGCCATAGATACGGAAAAGTTAATTTCAGCAAACAGAGATTATCTAAAAAAGCATTCCATTTTAAAAGAAGAAAAATTCGATTATTCGGCTTTAGAAATCGAGGGTGATTTTGTTAGTTATAAAGATAAGAAAGCTAAGAATATTATCTTTTGTGATGGTTTTGGGCTTGTAGATAACCCATTTTTTAATTATTTACCATTACGAGGAAATAAGGGAGAATATTTAATTATCAAATCGAAAGATTTGAAGTTAAAACAAGCTGTAAAATCATCTGTTTTTATTTTGCCTTTAGGTAATGATCTCTACAAAGTAGGCGCAACATACGATCATAAGGATAAAACTAAGGAACCTACTTTAGAAGCGAGAACAAAGCTTCAAAAAGATTTAGATAAGCTAATTAGCTGTGAATACGAAATTGTAGATCAGGTATCAGGAATTCGACCTGCTACAGCAGATAGAAGACCGTTATTAGGTAATCATCCTCAGCATAAAAATCTTTTTTTATGCAATGGTTTTGGTAGTAGAGGTGTACTTATTGGCCCTTTGCTTTCAGAAAATTTATTAAATTTTATAGAGAATGGCATTCCACTGCCTCCCGAAGTTGATATTACTCGATTTCAGAAAAAATATTACAAAAACTAATTCCTGTTTTGTTTTCTCTTTGCGGCATTTTTATCGTATTTCAGAAATAAATTTATCCAAATGTTTCTGGATAAGCGCATAATAATTGGCATAAAGACGATAAGTGTGCCTACGATAGCAAAGAAAGAAGTTAATAGTCCGCCACCAAGAAAGTAGTGCGCAATGATAAAAGCAGCTACAGAAAATGCAACTCCTACCGCATAACTTACATACATTGCCCCGTAAAAGAATGACGGCTCAATCTTATATTTGGTACCACAGTGAGAACAATGATCATGCATCTCGTAAACTTTGTTTAGTTTAAAAGGGTTTTTTTCTCTATACATGCTCTCTTCCTGACATACGGGACAGGTTCCCGTTAAAATGCTATACAACTTCGTGCCTTTCAAGAATTTCATAAAATTTTTTTTGCAGTACAAATTTAATCATCTTTGCACAAACCTAAGTTACTTTATATATAAATGCTCAACATCCATAATCTTTCAGTCTCTTTTCAGGGAGAATATTTATTTCAGGAAATTAGTTTTCGTTTAGGAGCCGGAGACCGCATAGGTCTAATTGGTAAAAACGGAGCGGGAAAATCTACTATGCTTAAGATTATTGCTGGCGATCAGGAATATGATAGTGGGCAAATTGCCAAAGACAAAGAGCTTAGAATTGGATTTCTAAAACAGGATATAGATTTTGTACAGGGACGTACTGTTTTGGACGAAGCATATCAGGCTTTTGAAGAGATTAAACGTCTGGAAGCCAAAATGAATGAGATTAATCATCAACTAGCGACCCGTACCGATTATGAAAGCGATTCTTATACCGAATTAATTCAGGAACTTACTGATGTAACACATCAATACGAGATTATTGGAGGTTATAATTATGAGGGAGATACCGAAAAGGTATTGCTGGGGCTTGGTTTTAGTAGAGCAGATTTTAAAAAATTAACCGATACCTTTTCTGGAGGTTGGAGAATGCGAATAGAACTAGCGAAGCTCTTGCTTCAAAATAACGATATTTTGTTGCTGGATGAGCCTACCAACCACCTGGATATAGAAAGTATCATTTGGTTAGAAAGTTTCTTGAATTCTTATCCCGGTTGTGTGATTCTGGTTTCTCATGATAAAATGTTCTTAGATAATGTAACCAATCGTACTATAGAAATATCTTTGGGTAGAATCTACGATTATAAAAAGCCGTATTCCAAATATTTAGAATTGCGAGGAGAGCTAAGAGAGCAGCAACTTGCAGCGCAGAAAAATCAGCAAAAAGAAATAGAGCAAACCGAGAAATTGATCGAGAAATTTAGAGCAAAAGCATCTAAAGCTTCTATGGCGCAGTCTTTAATTAAAAAGCTGGATAAAGTTAATCGTATTGAAGTAGATGAAGATGATAATGCGGTGATGAATATTAGTTTCCCTGTTTCAGTGCAACCGGGTAAAGTTGTTGTTGAAGCAGAGCATGTTGGGAAGGCTTATGGAGATCATAAAGTACTTGAAGATATTAATCTACTTATCGAACGCGGAAGCAAAATCGCTTTTGTTGGTCAAAACGGACAAGGGAAGACAACCTTGGCAAAAATAATTATAGATGAAATTTCTCATACGGGAGATTTAAAACTTGGTCATAACGTTCAGCTAGGTTATTTTGCGCAAAATCAGGCTGATTATTTAGACGGAGAGAAAAGTATTTACGATACCATGGTCGATGCTGCGAACGAAAGCAATCGATCTAAAGTTCGCGATATGCTAGGTTCGTTTTTGTTTCGTGGTGATGATGTAGACAAAAAAGTGAAAGTGTTATCTGGGGGAGAGAGAAACCGATTAGCACTTTGTAAAATGCTATTACAGCCTTTTAATGTGCTGGTAATGGATGAGCCTACCAACCACTTGGATATTAAATCTAAAAACGTGCTAAAAGAAGCTTGTAGAAATTTTGAGGGCACTCTAATAATTGTATCTCACGATAGAGATTTTCTTCAGGGATTAACCAAGACGGTTTACGAATTCAGAAATAAACAGATCAAAGAATATTTAGGCGATATAGATTATTATCTGGAGCAGCGTAAACTGGAAGATATGCGTGCTGTAGAGAAAAAAGATAAGGCTCCTAAAAGTGCAGCTAAAAAGGTAGCTACAGAAAAACAATCGTACGAAGACCAGAAAAAATTAAAAGCACTAAACAATAAGTTGAGTAAGGTAGAGTCGAAAATTACCAAATTAGAAAAAGAGCTAAAACGTAAAGATCACGAATTGGCGACTAATTATGAGAAGACAATTGCTCAGTCCAATTTTTTAGATAGTTACAACGATAAGAAAAAAAATCTAAAGAAATTGTTTCAGGAATGGGAGGGATTGCAGTTAGAAATAGATGAAATTAGTTAATTTCTTAAAAAAATTAAGATATTCGATTAAACTTTATCTAGTTTTAGGAGTCCAACCAACTAAGTTATGGATAAACGCAAGATAATTCTCTCAGTTCTTGGACTTCTGCTTATTGTGGGAGCCGTATTTGCAGCTAAATGGATCATAGACAGTAATGTTAAAAAAGATCCAGAAATACAGAAGGTTGTAAAAAATGTATTCGTTAAAACAGTTAAAAATGACACCGTTCCTATAAGCATTCCTGCTAACGGAAATGTTACTGCGTTAAGAAAGCTTGAACTCTACTCAGAAGTTCAGGGGATTTTTAGAAGCAGTAGTAAAAACTTTTTGGCAGGTCAGGAGTATAAAAAAGGTCAGATTTTACTGAATATTGATTCCGCAGAATATGCAGCCAGTGTACAGTCTGCTAAAAGTGATTTATATAATAGTATCACTGCTATTATGCCCGATCTACGCTTAGATTATCCAGATGCTTTTGAGAAATGGCAGCAATATTTAAGCAATTTTGATATTAATAAATCGGTTCCAGAACTTCCTGAAATCGAAACCGATAAAGAAAAATATTTCATAAGTGGTCGTGGTATTGTTTCTTCGTACTATACCATAAAAAACCTTGAAGAACGTTTAAGAAAATATACAATCGTAGCGCCATTCAATGGTATACTTACCGAAGCTTTGGTAAAGGAAGGAACATTAATTAGGTCTGGACAAAAGCTGGGTGAATATATAGATCCTTCTGTTTACGAATTACAGGTTTCTATAGCTAAGAAATTTAGCGATCTTTTAGCGGTGGGCGAAGAGGTTAAACTTCAAAATTTAGATAGAACCCAAAAATATAGCGGAACCGTTAGTAGAATTAATGGTAGAGTGAATCTGGAAACGCAAACCATTCAGGTGTTTATTCGTGTAGAAGGACAAAATATACAGGAAGGAATGTATCTTGAAGCAATGCTAGATGCTAAAAAAGAACCAAACGCTTTAGAGATCCCGAGAGAATTATTGGTAGAGCGATCTAAAGTTTACGTAGTTAGAGACAGTGTTTTAGATTTGGTAAGCGTCCAACCCGTTTATTTTAGTACCGAAAGTGTAGTGGTAAAAGGCCTTGAAGATGGTACTAAAATGTTAGCAGCATCTGTACCGGGAGCTTATGCTGGGCAGTTAGTTAATGCTGAAGAAGTAAAAGATACCGCTAAAAACGAATAATCTTGAGAAAACTTATTAGTTATTTTATAAAGTATGAGGTTGCGGTTAATATCGTAATCATTGCTTTTTTACTATTCGGAGCAGTTGGTGCGCTTACTTTAAAGTCTTCTTTCTTTCCTTTGCAGGATAGCCGAATGATCAATATTAGCGTGACCTATCCAGGATCTGCGCCCGAAGAAATAGAGGAAGGGATAATCCTTAAAATAGAGGACAATCTAAAAGGCCTGGAAGGTATAGAACGTGTAACTTCGGTTGCCAGAGAAAGTGGAGGATCTATCACCGTAGAGATTGAGCGAGACGAAAATATTGATGTAATGCTCACCGAGGTTAAAAACGCAGTAGATCGCGTGCCAACCTTTCCAACCGGTATGGAGCCTTTGGTAGTTGCCAAAGAAGAATCGGTTAGACCAACCATTAGATTTGCAATTAGTGGCGAGAAAATCCCGTTGGTTACCTTAAAAAGAATAAGTGAGCAAATCGAAAATGATTTGCGAATGATGGATGGTATTTCTCAGATTGAAATAGACGGTTTCCCAGAAGAAGAAATAGAAATTGCGGTTAGAGAAAACGATCTTCTGGCTTATAATTTGACATTTCAGGATGTTGCTCAGGCGGTTTCAGGAGCAAATATCCTTACCACTGGAGGGACGATTAAAACCAGTAGCGAGGATTATTTAATTAGGGCGAATAACCGGTCTTACTACGCAGACGATTTAGAAGATCTGGTATTAAAATCTACTACGAATGGAGAAATTATCAGATTGTCTGATATTGCCAGAGTTTCCGACCAATTTTCTGAAACACCTAACGCATCATTTTTCAACGGCAATCAAAGTGTAAATATTACAATAAGTAATACCAATTCTGAAGATTTACTTGCAGCAGCAGAGCAGGTGAATGAATATATCCAAAAATACAATCAAAAAAGTAGCAATGTTCGTTTAGATGTTGTTTTCGATTCGTCCATAAGATTACAGCAACGAACGCAGCTTTTAGTGGAAAATGGAATCATGGGGATAGTTTTGGTCCTGTTCTTTCTTTCCCTTTTTCTAAATACAAGATTAGCCTTTTGGGTGGCTTTTGGTTTACCGGTTGCCTTTCTAGGAATGTTTATTTTTGCTGAACAGTTTGATGTCACTATTAACGTTTTATCGCTGTTTGGGATGATTATCGTTATCGGTATTCTCGTAGACGACGGGATTGTTATTTCAGAAAATATTTATCAACATTTCGAAATGGGTAAGAATCCCATTAAAGCAGCACTAGACGGGACGATAGAAGTTGTTCCTCCAATTATTTCAGCTATAATAACAACCATCTTGGCTTTTGCCAGTTTCCTGTTTTTAGATAGTAGAATAGGCGAGTTTTTTGGAGAAGTATCTACTGTGGTGATGCTTACACTGGTTGTATCTTTAATTGAAGCACTCATTATTTTACCTGCGCATATCGCACATTCCAAAGCATTAAAGCGTAACGTTTCGCAACCAAAATCTGTAATAGGTAAATTCTTCGGTAAAATGAGGAATATAAATAAACTTGGAGATCGATTGATGATTTTTCTTCGTGATAAAGTTTATGGTCCGGTTTTAAATTTTGTGCTGAAACAACAAATATTAAGTATAGGAATTCTTTTAGCGGTCCTTATTTTAACTTTTGGAGCTATTGGTGGTAATATTATAAGAATAACACTTTTTCCCAGCGTAGCCAGTGATCGAATTTCTATCGATCTTTTAATGCCTGAAGGAGTTAATCCTGAAAGAACAGATTCGATTATTACAATGGTTGAAGAAGCCACCTGGCAAGTAAATAAAGATTTTTCTGAAGAACAAACTGGTAATCTCTCTGTAATAGAAAATACCATTAAGAGGGTTGGCCCAGGAAATAATAAGGCGTCGATACAGGTAAATTTACTACCTGGTGAAGAACGTGATTTTGGTGCACCTGAAATTACAAATGCAATTCGCGATAAAGTAGGGCCAGTATATGGCGTAGAAAACTTAACGTTTGGATCGGGCGGTAATTTTGGAGGTGATCCTGTTTCTGTTTCCTTGTTGGGGAATAATCTCGAAGAACTAGAAGCCGCAAAGGAAGAATTAAAAGCCAATTTTGAAAACAATCCGTTACTAAAAGATGTAAACGATAGTGATCCTAAGGGAATTAAAGAAATCAATATTTTCCTTAAAGATAATGCGTATGCGTTAGGATTAGATCTGGCCGATGTAATTGGGCAGGTTAGAAATGGTTTCTTTGGGACACAGGCTCAGCGATTTCAAAGAGGACAGGACGAAATTAGAGTATGGGTGCGTTATGATTTGGAAAATAGATCTTCTATCAATGATCTTGATGATATGCGTATTCTAACCCCTTCTGGAAACCGCGTTCCGTTTGATGAAATAGCGAATTATGAAATTATTCGAGGAACCGAGTCGATTAGTCACCTTGATGGAATGCGAGAGATTCGAGTAAGCGCAGATATGGAAGATCCCAACGGAAGTTCAACAGACATTTTAGCTGATATTCGTGAAAATGTAATGCCTGAAATATTAACTAAATATCCAAGTTTAAGCGTTTCGTACGAGGGGCAAAATCGTGAAGCTGACAAATTGATAAATTCAGCCAGTACTGTATTGCCAATTATTTTGTTTTTGATTTATGCTACAATAGCTTTTACGTTTAGAAGTTATAGTCAGCCATTATTACTAATGATTATGATCCCTTTTAGTGTTATTGGCGTTGCATGGGGACATTGGATTCACGATTTTCCAATCAATATGCTTTCAGCATTAGGTATTATAGCGCTGGTGGGAATAATGGTTAATGATGGCCTGGTACTTATTGGGAAATACAATGGTAATCTACAGGATGGCATGAAGTTTAAGCAGGCAATTTACGAAGCAGGAAAATCTCGTTTCAGGGCAATTTTTCTTACTTCCTTAACCACCATAGCTGGTATGGCACCTTTGCTGTTAGAGAAAAGTAGGCAGGCGCAATTCCTTAAACCTATGGCTATATCCATAAGTTACGGGATTGGTATAGCTACTTTATTAACCTTATTTTTATTACCGCTACTGCTTTCTATTACTAACCGTATAAAAGTGGAAGGTAAATGGTTGGCAACAGGTAATAGAGTGGAACGCGAGTCTGTAGAGCGAACAATAAAAGAATTAAAAGAAGCAGAAAAAAATAAAGATGAATATTAAAATTACCTATTTTACTGTCATTTTTTTCATGTTTATTGGGCTTGCTACAAAAGCTCAGGATTCTTTGTTAACCAAAAATGAAGTTATAGCAAGAGCTCTTGATAGTAACTTCGGAATAAAAATGGCTAATAACAACGTTGAAGTTGCTGAAAATAATCAGAGTATCTTAAACTCTGGATATCTTCCGTCTTTAAGAGGAGCAGGTGGTTATAATTACGATCTTAATAATCGGCTAACAGAACCAGAAGAAGGAGACAACGTAGATCAACGCGGGATCGAAGGCGAGTCCTATAGCGCCTCTATTAATTTAGACTATACGCTTTTTGATGGATTGGGACGATTTTATAATTATAAAAGTTTAAAAGAGCAATATAATCTTTCGCAATTAGAAGCGAGAGAAACTATCGAGAATACCATACTTCAATTGCTAACGGTATATTATGAAATAGCGAGATTAAGTGAGAATATGGGGGTTTTAAAAGAAACTTTAAAAATTTCTCAGGATCGAGTAAAGCGTGCACAGTATCAATTTGAATACGGGCAATCTAATAATTTAGTAGTCCTAAATGCTCGGGTAGATGTGAATACCGATAGTATTAATCTTATCGAAACGCGACAGCAACTACGCAATACCAAACGCGATTTAAATGTTATTCTCAATAGAGATGTCAATAATAGAGCTTTTGAAGTAGATACTTCTGTAAGTTTTATTACCGAGCTACGAATAGATTCCTTTCTAGAGCAATCTACTTATAATAATGTAAGTCTTCTTAAGGCAAAAAGTAATATTATCCTTAGTGATTATGATATTAAGGTAAGTAAATCGGGTTATTTGCCTACGGTAGGTCTTACTGGTTCTTATGGATGGAATAGAAATATAAGTGCAGCTACCGCCTTTTTTCCGGGATCCAAAACAACTACCGACGGCTTATCTGCAGGATTAAGTTTATCGTGGGATTTATTTGATGGTGGTCTAACCAGTGTAGCCATTCAAAATGCTAAAATTAATAAAGAGAATCAACAACTTCAGAAAAAGCAAATAGAATTAGAGGTAGAGCGGGATATTGCAAATGCTTTAGGAAACTATGAGAATAAACTTTATATCTTTCGTGTACAGGAAGAAAATGTTTTGACAAACGAAGATAATTTTAGCCGATCTGAAGAGCAATATCGATTAGGACAGATCTCTTCTATAGAGTTTAGGCAGGCCCAAATTAATTTGCTTGATGCTAAAACGAGTCTTAACTTAGCCAAATATGATGCAAAGTTGGCTGAATTGGAATTATTGCAACTTACCGGCCAGCTATTGAATATTGATTTTTGATATGTACGAGCATTTTTTTCAATGTCCCTATTGTTGGGAAGAAATTTCTGTACTTTTAGATCCTTCGGTTTCCAGGCAAACATATATTGAAGATTGTGAAAATTGTTGCAACCCAATAGAATTTGATGTAGCTTTTCAGAATGGAGAAATTACCGAATTTGAAGCTCGAAGTATAGAGCAATAATAACAGTATTTTATTAGTAAAATGGGCGATAAAACAATTTTTGAGCTATCTGAAAATGTTGTAGGGATTATTCTAGATCAGTACGTTTCAACTCAGGTTATGGAAGAAATTCTAAAAGAAATTGAAGAGCGAATAAAAGGCAATAAAAAATTAGATTTTTTCTGGAAATTAAAGATGGAAATAAAATTTCTTTAGCAGCTTTTTGGAAAGATATGCTATTTAAATGTAAGCACGCCGATGATTTTAATAAGGTGGCTTTGGTTACAGATATACAGTGGTTTAGAAGCTTTGCAGATTTTAAGGATAATTTAGTGGATTTGGATATAAGAGCCTTTGATAATGACGAACGCCTGCAAGCTCTAAATTGGATAGCTGAATAATTTTTTAAAAAAGTTTTGGAGAAGTAAAAAAGAGTCGTATATTTGCATCCCGATAGCGAAACAATAGCTGTCAAGACTTACTGAAATAGAGATATTAAAATATATATCGCGGGATAGAGCAGTAGGTAGCTCGTCGGGCTCATAACCCGAAGGTCACTGGTTCGAGTCCAGTTCCCGCTACTAGAAAAGGCTTCACAATTTTGTGAAGCCTTTTTTTATTATTTTTTTAATAATAGTTATCCAAAATCCTTGCACTAGCTGTGTGAAATCATATGATAAAAAAGGAGCGGTTTACCTGTGAAATATAGATCCATGATTTCCTGGATGTTGTCATCAGAATATCCGTAATAGTGAATTTTTTTTTAAAATTGATAACTGCAAAATCGACGAAAAAAATTAATTTTATCGGTTTCGTTCAAACCTTATACGCTAGAATGGTTGTGCAGATAGATCTCCAAACATATTCAATACAATGGCATATTATGCAATTGCAGCAAAATTCTTTTAGAAAACATAGCTATTCAACTTTTTCTTATTAAAAACCTATTCTAATTAAAAAATATTATGGTAGAATTTTGGAGTGCTAATAGCGAATTAATTATATATGTGCTTGTCGTTATAAGTGCTGTTCTATTGCTCTTAGTTTCAACAAAATTACTTTATAAATGGCTCATAAAAAAAACCTTAAAAAAATATCCTAACGAGAAGCCTACCACTTTAAAGCTTGTTAAACGAGTACTTAACACATTATGGGTTATTCTAGGTGTGGCAGCCTTAAGTTTTGTTTTTATTTCTGAAGATAAATATGCCGTTGCCGCCAAAAATTTTGAAAAGATCGTCTATGTTGGTTTTGTATTGGTTTTTACGATAATTGGATCAAGTGTTGTCGATACATTATTTGGCCGAGTTATTAAGAAAACTATAGCTTCAGATGGTGATCCTACCAGCTATAAATTTTTGCGTTATTTAAGTGTATTTGGTGTTTACTTCTTCGGTGCTATTCTTGCTACTTTGGCCTTTCCTGCTCTAAGAGGCGTGGCGCAAACTGCATTAGGTGGGGCGGGAATTTTAGCACTTGTGTTAGGTGTTGCCTCGCAGGAAGCGCTGGCAAATATTATAGGCGGCATTTTCATTATATCCTTTAAACCTTTTCGAGTAGGCGACGTCATTAAAATTTCAGACACGCTTGTTGGTTCTGTAAAAGATATAACTTTAAGGCATACGGTGATTCAGAATTATCAAAACAAAATGATTGTGATTCCCAACGCGATAATAAATAAAGAAAAGGTGACCAATTATGATTTGGAAGAAAAGAAAATCTGCCAATGGATCGAAATTGGGATCTCTTATGATAGTGACATAGATTTGGCCAAAAGTATAATGAAAGAAGAATGCGAGAATCATCCTAATATTTTTGATAATCGCACTAATCAGGATATTGGAAATGGAGTTCCTTTGGTAATAGTTCGTGTTATAGATCTTGGAGATTCTTCAGTTACTATTCGCGCCTGGGCCTGGGCTTGGGATTACGCTTCTGCTTTTGTGATGAAATGTGAACTCTACGAAAGTATAAAAAAACGATTTGATGCTGAAGGTGTAGAAATTCCTTTCCCACACCGAACTTTAGTATTTAAGGACAAACAAATGGAAACATTTAAAAATTGCTATTCATCTAAAGATTAATAATCAGTTTGATGGAGATTATGAGATTTTACAACTATCAAAACTAATCGGTCTTGTTTAGTCGATTTATTCAGTGGTTTTGCGAATGCATTTTCTGTTTGTTTTAAGATGCTACGGAATTAGTTTGAACAATTATCGGAAGAAATGTTTGAAGATTAAAATCTTAAAAATAGCCTTTATTTTCGGTATTTTTAGTCAGTATTTTTTTGGAGACTTAGATTTTTGTAATGAGTAAATTTTTTCAAGCTATTCTGGTGGTTCTTGTCCTTGCGGCGATTGTTATATATAAAATTACTAAAAAGAAGAAAAAGAAAGCATCGCCATTTCCCGCAAACTGGCATCAGCTGCTTTTAGACCATGTAGAGTTTTATGCTGAATTAACTAGAGTCGAAAAAATAAGATTTCAGCAGCGTGTCATGTTATTTTTAAATGAAGTCTATATCGAGAGCGTTTCTTTTAAACTTGAAGATCTAGATAAGATTTTGGTCGCTTGCAGTGCGATAATTCCTGTATTTAGATTCAGACACTGGCATTATTCCAATTTAAGCACGGTAATTTTATATCCCAATCATTTCAATAAAAATCTTGTTTTCGATAATGATGGAGAAGATAAAATAGTGATGGGCTTAGTGGGAACCGGCAGGTTCGAGCACCAAATGATTCTTTCGCGACGCGCGTTGCATGATGGATTTGCCAAGCACAATGACCGGTTAAATACCGGTATTCACGAATTTGTTCATTTAATCGATAAAATGGACGGGCAAACCGATGGTGTGCCAGAGCGGCTTTTAAAACACACTTATACCATTCCGTGGCTTAAAATGGTACATAAAGAAATGGAAGAAATTAATGCCAATAAATCAGATATTCGAAACTATGGTGGAACTAATGAAGCCGAATTTCTTGCCACAGCCAGCGAATATTTCTTTGAAAACCCTAAGCGTATGCAACGTAAACATCCAGATGTATACAAAATGTTGCACGATTGCTATTTTCCTGAAGATTAATCTTTAAGAATTTAATTGATAGTTATTTTTATTACTTGATTTAATTATCGTAATATTGCAATTAATATTCATCGTAATATTACGATAATTAAAATTTTGACTTATGAAATTAGCGGAAATAAAGCAGATTTTAAAAGAAAAGGAAACTATCGAATTTGAACTGCCGGATGGCAGTTTAGTACCATCGCATTTTCATGTAACCGAAATTGGTAGTGTAGAAAAGAAATTTATAGACTGCGGCGGTACATTTAGAGAAGAAAACAAAGCTAGTTTTCAATTATGGGAAGCTAATGATTACGACCACCGCTTGCATCCAGAAAAATTAATTTCGATCATAGAACTTTCAGAAAAAATACTAAAGCTTGATGGAAATTCAGAAATAGAGGTAGAATATCAGGAAAGCACTATAGGTAAATACGATCTTGAGTTTAATGGTGAACGATTTTTATTGGTTAATAAATTTACTACCTGTTTAGCTCAAGATCAATGCGGGATTCCAGCCGAATCTTCTGAAAAACGGAAAAAAAGTTTAAAAAATCTACCCCCAGTTGAAACCAATTCATGTGAACCGGGGTCGGGTTGTTGCTAATTAAAAATAGTTTTAAAAATGTATAATTCTGTTCAACAATTTATAACTTCTCTAGATATCACTGTAATTAGTGAAGAGCGTAAAAGCGCGCTGGAAGTTTTTATAAGGTTTATTGCTGAAAAAATTAAAAATAAAGAAACAGTAAACCTGAATTTTATTTGTACTCATAATTCAAGAAGAAGTCATTTTTCTCAAATTTGGGCGCAGACCATTGCTGATTATCTATCATTTAAAAATGTGAACTCTTATTCAGGAGGAACAGAAGCTACCGCAGTTTATCCTTCTGTTTTAAAGACTTTTGAACATGTTGGTTTTTCAGTAGGACATCTTTCCGAAGAAAAAAGTGCGCTTTATTTTTTAAAATTTTCCGAAGATGCCTCACCAATTCTCAGCTTTTCGAAAGTTTATAATCATGCATTTAATCCTAAGAAAAACTTTGCAGCGGTAATGACCTGTTCTCAGGCCAATGAAGCCTGTCCTTTTGTGCCGGGCGCCGAGGTACGAATACCTTTTACCTTTGAAGATCCAAAAATAAGCGACGGTACGCCAGAAGAGTTTGAAAAATATCTCGAAAAATCCAGGGAAATCGCTAATGATCTTCTTTATGTTTTTACCAAAGCAAAAGAACTTTCAGACTAAGAAATAATGAAAAAGAAATTAAGCTTTTTGGATAGTTATCTTACCCTGTGGATTTTTATAGCTATGGCGGTTGGTGTTTGTCTTGGTTATTATATTCCGGCGGTGCCTAAGCTTATTAATTCATATAGTTCTGGTTCTACCAATATTCTAATCGCGGTTGGATTAATCTTGATGATGTATCCACCTTTGGCGAAAGTCGATTACAAAATGTTGCCTAAGGTGTTTAGAAATGTGAAGATTTTAAGTATTTCGATAATTTTAAATTGGATCGTTGGACCGATTTTAATGTTTTCGCTTGCGCTTTTGTTTTTAGGAGATCATCCCGAATATATGACCGGTTTAATTTTAATTGGTTTGGCGCGTTGTATCGCGATGGTTCTGGTTTGGAACGACCTTGCTGCTGGAAGTAAAGAATACGGTGCAGGATTAGTAGCTCTAAACAGTATTTTTCAGGTTTTTGCCTATTCGTTTTATGCCTGGTTGTTTGTAACTAAGCTTCCGTCTTATTTTGGTTATGAAGGAAGCATTGTTGAAATTTCTGTAGCTACGATTGCAGAAAGTGTTGCGATCTATTTGGGAATTCCGTTTTTAATGGGAATTTCTAGTCGCTTAGTTTTAGTGAAGTTGAAAAGTGAAAAATGGTATTCAGAAAAATTTATTCCTAAAATATCCAAAATCACCTTAATTGCTTTGCTTTTTACTATTGTGGTGATGTTTAGCTTAAAAGGAAAATTAATTGTAGAAATTCCTAAAGACGTAGTAATTATCGCAATACCGCTAATGATATACTTTGCTTTAATGTTCTTAATAGGATTTATTGCCAGCCATTGGGCAGGAGCGAAATATGATGAAAATGCTGCTGTTTCTTTTACCGCAGCAGGAAACAACTTCGAACTCGCTATAGCTGTAGCTATTGCGGTGTTTGGATTAAATTCAGGTCAGGCTTTTGTTGGGATTGTTGGGCCTTTAATCGAAGTCCCTGCGCTTATTCTTTTAGTACGCATTTCGTTCTGGCTTCGAGAAAAACTATATGATAAACCTGCAATTCAGTCTTAAGACAGATTCGTTAGATTTGCGTCAATTTTAACCTAATATTAGATTTAGGATATTGTTTCTTTTTTACCTTTAAAAGAAAGCACGTAAATTATGAACGAAGATTACCAAAAAGGATTAATACTGAATATTCCAGTTAAGTTGCCTTATGCCGTTTTGGAAAAGGTTATCGAGGAGAAAATGCAAGAAGAAGACGAGGAGGGCAACGGGATTAGCGAATATGCCGATGTTAAATTCGTGTGGTTAGAAAAAAATCCTGAGGTAGATTATGATATTACCCTTGGTTTGCGATTAAAAGCCAAAACATTTCTGTTTAAAAATAAAGAATTAGAGCTCAAAATTCATCTTAAGTTTGATTTTGATCCTGTAACCAATCAATTTTCATTAGCAGATTACGAGGCTGTAGGAGAGAACGATAACAAATTGACGAATAAAATTGTACAGATTATTCTGAATAAATTTGTTCAGAAGAAAATACTGCAAAAATCAAAACAAAATCTCTCAGAGAAATTACAGCAAGAATTAAAAAAGATCAATGCTAAGCTTCAGGAAAATAATCGTCCTGCTGAAGGTTTGCTGGTAGATGCTCAGTTAGATCAGCTTAATATTTCTCATTTCGAATTTGCGCCACAGGAGCTTTATATTTATTTAAGTCTTACCGGCGAGGCCGCTATGGAAGTTACTAAAATTCCAGATTAGCCAGCCACTAATGAAGCGATTAGTAATACTTCCGTTTTCTTTAATATTTTTTTCCTTGAATACTCAAAACATCGTTGAAAATTATCCTGATGTGGAAGAGCTGGTAAAAGCTTTGTATAAAAAAGATTCTCTGCAATCTGGCATTTTAGAAAATGAAGAATTTCTGAATAATTAGATAAGAAATAGAATTGCAGTGTTTGGTTAAAACTCAAACGTAAAGCCCTTCTTCGTTAATTTTTGATATACTTCTTCATCAAAACTATAAAGCTTGGCTGCGCGATGGGAAACATCTTTTTGTTTTTCACCAATATCCACCAAGAGTTTCATCTTTAAAAATTTTCTACGGAAGTTAGGTTTATCCATTTTTACATCCAAAATTTCTTCATAAAGCTGCATTAGCTGGAGTAAAGTAAATTTTTCTGGTAATAGATTGAAACCTATAGGAGCCTGGCGTACGCGGTTTCTAAGTTTTTCAAGTGCTGCCTCAAAAATTATTCTATGATCATAAATAAGATCTGGAATTTCTTCAACCAAAAACCATTTCGCTTCTGATGCGGTGAAACCAGCAGCAATCTCGTAATCTTCGCTTTTTACTAATGCGTAATATCCGATAGTGATCACACGGCTGGTGGGAAACCGGTTAGGCTCTCCAAAAGCCTGTAGTTGTTCCAAGAAGATGTTGTCTAAGCCGGTTAGATCTCTAAGAACACGTTTAGCAGAATGGTCTATAGATTCTTTCTCGGTAATCCATCCGCCTGGTAAACCCCATTTATCTTTACTAATTCCTTCGGCATGCTTTACCAGAAGAACTTCCATCTTACCTTCATTGAAGCCAAATACCACACAGTCGATAGTCACTGCTTCAATAAAACTCTCTTCTTGTATATATTTTTCTCCTTCTGCAATAAAGCCTTTAGACATCTTGTGAAAATTAGAGCGTAAAAATAACAATTTCAACGGAAATGATAGTTTCGATTAATTCCTACCAACTTTTTATGTCTACCATTCATCGATAGAAGAAAAGTAGTACATCGAAGAGTTCTATCTATTCTTCTTTTTCAGTCTAATTTTAGGGTGTAGATAAGAGGAATTATGAATATAGCAGTTGAAAATACAAACGGAGAAATGATCGATGTGAACATCGAGCTATACAGAAATAAACAGTTTGTAAACTGCTGTGAAGCTGAAAATATGCAAGGAACATATGCGAGAGCTAAAAATCCAGAAACGAAACCAGAATTAGCGTATAATCATAAAATAATAAAAGCTTTTATAGATCCTAAAACGCGTAAAAAATTTGAAGTTTCTGAACATGAAGCAATCTCAATATGTACTCGATCAATAGAACAATTTGCTGAAAATAGATTTAAAAATAAGCAAACCTTCTTTATAGAGTTAATGAGCCAGTCGCCCTACGATTTGCAATATCATTTCTTAGTAGAGGAGTAGCGAAGAGACACTTTTTTGCCCTGAACAAAGTGAGTTTAATTTGGTTAAGAAAAACGGATTGGTGGGGACTAGGTCAAGCCAATCCGTTTTCTTTTTTTGATTCAGTAAAAAATATTCTTTTTTCTATTCGCTTACCAGGCGTAAATCTGTAAAGTTTTCGTTTAAAACAATAAAATTTTCTGCTTTATTGTAACCTATACTTTCTAATGTAACATCTTCATTATTTACACTCGCCGATTTGATGTCGAATGGTAAGCCATGTAAACAGATTTTCATGGTTTTTAAACTCGATTTGTAAGTGCCGGCAACGTGTTGCTGAATAATGATCTCTTTTTCTTTTCCGGTAAGTTTAAAAGTTCTAAGATTAAAAAGACCCATCTTATAGTCGTAACCATCATGATCATCTTCGTAATAAATAGAATTTTGTTTTCCCTCTTTGTAATAAACGTCTAAGCGAAGTTCTTCAATTTGTATTTCATCTACATATTGTTGAACAGGATATTTGGGGATAATGGCACCTTCTCTTACAAATATTGGCATGCTATCTAAAGGAGCGTCTACCCAAAGTTCTTTTCCACCTTCTATTACAGCATCGTTCCAGAAGTTATACCAACGTCCTCTGGGAATATACATTCTTCTTCCCTGTACATTTGGTTCTTGTATTGGGCACACTAGAAAATGATTTCCGAAGATAAATTCATCAGAGCGGTAATGTGTTTGTATATCTTCTTGGTCAAAATAAACTAATGGCTTAAGTATTGGGATATTATCTTCACAATATTGGTAAAAAGCAGTATATAAATAGGGAAGTAACTGGTATCGTAATTCTACGAATTTACGGGTTATATTCAATACCTCTTCGCCAAAATACCAAGGTTCCTGTTCTCCATGATCTCCCGAAGAGTGCACGCGGCAAAATGGATGAAAAACACCAAGCTGAATCCATCTTGTAAATAACTCTCCTGTTGGCTGATCTGCAAACCCACCAATATCGGTACCCGCAAAACTAAATCCACTCATTCCAAGGCGTTGAATCTGAACATTTCCCAACCACAAATGTTCCCAGGTGGCTACGTTATCTCCCGTCCAGGTGGAACTGTAACGTTGCCCACCCGAGTAGCTGGCGCGTGTTATTGTGAAAGGTCTTTTAGGGAAAATATATTTTTTAACTCCTTCATAGGTAGCTCTGGCCATTTGCATCCCATAAATATTGTGTGCTTTACGGTGGCTACATCTGTTTCCGTCGTAATCGTGACGAACATCTAAAGGGAAAGTTTTTCCGGGTACTTCCATAACCGCTGGCTCGTTCATGTCGTTCCAAACACCTTTCACACCTATTTCGGCAATTAAAGTTTTGTAATGATCTGCCCACCATTCTCTAACTTCTGGATTTGTGAAATCTGGAAAAACACAATTTCCTGGCCAGACTTTCCCACGCATATAAGGACCGTCTGCCCGTTTACAGAAGTAATCTTTTTCTAGTCCATCGGTAAAAATTTCGTAAGTATTGTCTATTTTTATACCAGGGTCTATGATTGCTACTGTTTTAAAGCCGTCTTCTTCTAATTCTTCAACCATTCGTTTAGGCTCTGGGAAATAGTCTTTATTCCAGGTGAAGCATCTAAAGCCATCCATATAATCGATGTCTAGATAAAGCGCATCACAAGGGAATTTATTTTCTCTAAAACTAGCTGCCAATTCTTTTACTTTTGCTTCTGGATAATAACTCCATTTGCTTTGGTGATATCCTAAAGCCCACATTGGTGGTAATTCTGGTCTCCCGGTAAGATTAGTGTATTTGGTAACAACTTCAGCAATCTTAGGGCCGTAAATAAAGTAGTAGTTCATCTCCCCACCATCTGCCCAAAAACTTGTAACGTGGCGTCGCTCATGGCAAAAATCAAAGTGCGTTTTAAAAGTATTATCGAAAAATATACCGTAGGATTTAGCATGATGAAGACCTATATAAAATGGAATGGATTTATATAATTCTGGTAAATCTCTCCCAAAAGCATATTGATCGGTATTCCAGTTGCTTATTCTTTTTCCTTTTAGGTTGAAGTGTGTTGGTTTGTCGCCCAGGCCGTAAAAATTTTCTCCTTCTACTGTGCTTTTGCTCATTTTCACATAATTACCGCCGAACTCGAAACTTTCTTCCCAATGAAATCCAAGTTCATCCTGAAGAATCAATTCATCTTCGATATCGAACATGGCCGTTTTTAGGTCGCTTCTGTTAATTCTACATTTAATCTGTTCGGTAACGATCCAAATAGCGGTTTCATCTTCGATAATTTCTAATACTGAATATCCGTGAGAATGATCGTTATCTATGGCGTACGAGAAATCATTTTCAAACACTCCATGGGTTGCATACCTAAATCTTAGCATGCTATCTCGTAGTACAGTTACTATAAGATGTACACCGTTTTCTGAAAGAAACAAAATAGAATCTCCGTTTTGCTCATAAGAAACCAATTTTGAGGGGAAAAGGTTTCCTTTCTTTTCTAATTCTGTATTTGTAATCATATTCTAATTATTAAGTAACATTTTGAGATGGCTAATTGAAACTAAAAAATACCGAAGCTAACGGTGGTATTGTTAAAGCTGCAGAATAATCTCTCCCATGAAATGCCTGATTATCAATTTTTATAATTTTATTTTTTACACCAGAACCTTCGTATTTTGAATCGTCTGTATTTAGAATTTCTTTTAATTTTCCCGATCTGGGAACACCTATGCGATAGTTATTTAAAACATTTGGTGTGAAATTGCAGACAATCACTAGATCGTCTTTTTCTTCTTTTCCTTTTCTTAAATAGGATAAAATTGAGTTTTGATTATCATCGTAAGAGATCCATTCAAAACCCTCAGGGGAAAATTGCTTTTCGTAAAGTGCAGGGTATTTTTTGTAGGTTTTGTTGAGGTCTTTTATTAGACTATGAATTCCTTTATGAAAAGGATAATCCAATAAATTCCAGTCTAAACTGCTATTGTAATTCCATTCACCATACTGCGCAATTTCACCACCCATAAATAATAATTTATTTCCCGGATGTGAATACATGTAGGCATGCATTAACCTGAGGTTTGCAAAACACTGCCACTCATCACCCGGCATTCTACCAAGTAGTGACTTTTTACCATAAACCACTTCATCGTGGCTTAAAGGAAGGGTGAAATTTTCTGTAAACGCATAGGTTAAACTAAAACTAATGTCGTTCTGATGATGTTGGCGGTAAATACTATCTTTTTTGAAATACTCTAAGGTGTCGTGCATCCAGCCCATCATCCATTTCATACCAAAACCTAAACCGCCAAGGTAAATAGGTTTAGAAACACCTGGATACGCTGTGGATTCTTCAGCAATAGTTTGTACGCCATCAAAACTCTGGTAGATTTCCATATTCAAATCTTTTAGAAATGATATGGCCTCCAGATTCTCATTTCCACCAAAAATATTAGCATCCCATCCGCCTTCTTCACGAGAATAATCCAAATAAAGCATAGAAGCGACGGCATCAACTCTTAAACCGTCAATATGATATTGCTCGATCCAAAAAATAGCATTACTAATTAAGAAAGATCGCACTTCGTTACGTCCATAATTGAATATAAGACTTTTCCAATCGGGGTGATATCCTTTTTTATAATCTGGATGTTCGTAAAGGTGTGATCCATCAAATCTACCTAAACCATGTTTATCTTCAGGAAAATGAGATGGCACCCAATCCATGATCACGGCGATATTTTTTCGGTGGAAAGCATCTACTAAAAGTTTAAACTCGTCTGGATTGCCAAATCTTGAAGTGGGAGCATAATATCCTGTTACCTGATATCCCCACGAAGGATCGTAAGGATACTCCATAACCGGCATAAATTCTACATGTGTATAACCTAGATCATTAACATAATTAACCAACTCATCGGCCATTTCTACATAACTCAACGAGCGGTTTTCCTCGTATTTACGTTTCCAGCTTGCAAGATGAATTTCATAAACCGAAATTGGTTGATCTAGCGCATTTTTTTTTGAACGGGTGTTAAGCCATTTTTTATCTTTCCAGGAATACTCATCCTCCCAAACTATCGATGCGGTAGCCGGTGGATGTTCACTTTTACGGGCATAAGGATCTGCTTTCTCAGTTACAATATTGCCAATTGAACTATTGATTTTATATTTGTATTTACAGCCTTTCCCAACTCCTGGTATAAATCCTTCCCAAATACCGCTACTGTCCCAGCGCACAAATAGAGGATGTTCGTTCTCTGTCCAATAATTAAAATCTCCAACTACAGAAACGCTTTTAGCCGTAGGTGCCCACACCGCAAAATAGGTTCCTCTAACACCATTAATTTCTAAAATATGTGATCCAAGTTTTTCATAAATTCGATAATGTTTTCCTGCCTTAAATAATGAAATGTCAAAATCTGTAAATAAAGAATATAGCTGTACATCCTGCTTCATAAAAGCTTAAAATAATTGGTTAGTGTTGTAGAAGGTAGTTAGCCATCTAAATGAAAAATCTTCATATTTCTTAAGAAGATCTCTATACATTCGTGGCATTAAATTACTGTTTTAATTCTATATCCTGAACTTTTTAAATTAATATTAGCGTTTAGTTAAAATTAGAAAAGTCAAAAAGAGAATTAAAAAGAAGCTTAAGTGTGAGGTTTTGGTAATTAAGGAAATAAGTGAGTTAATAGATTTTAAACGATGCTTAGCTTAATACCAAGATCTTTTATTTTTTTTGAAAGACTAGTAGAAATACCTTTATCTGTAATAATATGATCTACCTGCTCTAAACTGCAAATTCTCCCAAAACTTTTTTTGCCGAATTTAGATGAATCTGCCAGGATTATGGTGCGTTGCGATGCTTCAATCATTTTTTGATTTAATAATGCTTCTTCTAAGCTTGTGGTAGTGCATCCATATTCTAAATCTATACCATCAACCCCAAGAAATAGTTGGTTACACGAAATGTGATCTAGAATATGTTCAGCATAATGGCCGGTCACTGAAGATGAACTATGCCTCAAATTTCCACCAAGTTGAATTACCTGAATGTTTTGATGATTCAACAATTCTAAAGCCACATTTAAAGATGATGTAATCACGTTTAATGCCCCTTTATTAGTAATAGATTTTGCCAGTTGCTGCACAGTTGTGCCAGAGGCAATCATAATTGAATCGTTATCTTTAATTAAGCTTGCAGCTTTTTTAGCAATATCATCTTTTTGAGAGACAGAAATTTTTTCTTTCTCATTTACCGGGCGATCATTGATGTATGGATTTTCTAAAGAAGCACCGCCGTGGGTGCGGTGCAAAAGGCCTTTATCTTCAAGCAGTTTAAGATCTTTTCGTATAGTCACGGCAGATACACCCAGTTCTTCGCAAAGTTCTGAAACTTCAATGTGCTGTTCTTGCTGTAATTTTTCAAGAATTAACTGGTGTCTCTTCATGATATTCAAAATAAATAAAGCCTAGCAAATATATAAAAATCGATTTTCTGTACTATTTAATAATAAACGAAATAAAATGAAAGTTAAAGTTAATTAACTTAAGTTTTACGAGAATATAGACTGAAAAGATAATCATTAACACTTTCGTTTGCTTTCTTTAACTAATTTTTTTGTTTCGAAATATTTCGTTTTAAATCATTTTTTTTAAATTAGCTAAAAATTAGAAGTTACATAATTATGGCAGCTAAAAATATATATTCTAGAAATACACTTGTCGATTCGGTCAAAGATGTAGAGAAATGGGATGTGATTGTAATAGGTGGAGGGGCAACAGGCCTTGGTGTAGCATTAGATAGTGTTACTAGAGGATATAAAACATTGCTGCTAGAGCAGGTAGATTTTGCAAAAGGTACTTCTAGCCGTAGTACAAAATTAGTTCACGGTGGTGTGCGATATTTGGCACAAGGGAATATTGATCTTGTTAAAGAAGCTTTATATGAGCGCGGTCTATTAAGTAAAAATGCTCCTCATTTAGTGAAAAATCAAAGTTTTGTAATCCCTAATTATAGGTGGTACGAAGGTATGTATTACACTATTGGCTTAAAGGCTTACGATTTTCTTGCAGGTAAATTGAGTTTAGGTAAATCTAAGCATATAAAGAAAGAGGAGACCCTAAAACGTGTAAATACTATACGGCAGGATAAATTAAGAGGTGGGGTTGTTTACCAAGATGGTCAGTTTGATGATTCGCGTTTAGCTATAAACGTCGCGCAAACTTGTGTAGAGCATGGAGCATCGATTCTTAATTATTTTAAAGTAAATAATCTGATTATTGAAGATAAAGTAATTAAAGGAGTTGCGGCAAAAGATATGGAGACTGGCGAAGATCATCAATTTTTAGGTGATACGGTAATTAATGCGACGGGCGTTTTTACAGACGATATCTTAAAAATGGCTAATCCAAATGCCCGTAATATGGTAAAACCAAGTCAGGGAGTTCATTTGGTATTCGACAAGTCTTTCTTACCAGGAGAAGATGCCATTATGATCCCTAAAACAGATGATGGCCGTGTATTATTTGCGGTGCCATGGCATGATAAGGTTATTGTAGGAACAACCGATACTCCTTTAGAAGAGCATTGTTTAGAACCTCAGGCTTTAGATAAGGAAGTAGAATTTATATTGAAAACTTTCAATAATTACCTAGAGAAAAAAGTTACCCGGGATGATATTCGAAGTATTTATGCTGGTTTAAGACCTCTTGCTGCACCAAAAGATGGTTCAGAAAGTTCAAAAGAGATTTCCAGAAGTCATAAAATTTTAGTTTCAGAAACCGGTTTAATTACCATTACCGGAGGGAAATGGACCACCTTTAGGCGAATGGCGCAGGATACTGTAGATAAAGCGATATCATTAGGGAAACTTCCGAAGAAAGAATGTAAGACTATGGATCTAAAAATTCATGGAGCTAAAGAAAATCCAGATTTAACTAATCATCTTTATATCTACGGAAGTGATCAGCCACAAGTTCATAACCTAGTTAATGAAGATCCTACTTTAGGTGAAAAACTTCATCCAAGATTGGATTTTCTAAAGGCCGAAGTTGTTTGGGCAGCGCGCCATGAATTGGCAAGAACAATAGATGATGTTTTAGCAAGAAGAGTGCGAATGTTATTTATGGATGCTAAAGCGGCTATAGAATGTGCTCCTGAAGTGGCAAAATTATTGGCAAAGGAGACAGGTAAGGATGAGCAGTGGATTAACAAGCAAATTTCAGATTTTAAAGAAATAGCAGATCATTATACCATATAAAATTTAACCAATTTATTAACCAAACAGCCTTCAGTTTATATTGAGGGCTTAGGGTTGCATTTCTAAATGCAACTCTACTAAATTATAAAGCGATTATGGATCAGTACATGTTAGCATTGGATCAAGGAACTACAAGTTCTCGCGCAATCCTTTTTGATAAGAAAGGCAAAATTGTTTCTGTTGCGCAAAAAGAATTTACGCAGCATTTTCCTCAACCAGGATGGGTAGAACACGATGCCAGGGAAATTTGGTCAACGCAAGCAGGTGTAGCTGCTGAAGCTACCACTAAACACGGAATGAACGGGAACAACATCGCTGGGATTGGTATTACAAATCAACGCGAAACCGTTGTAGTTTGGGATAAAAAAACCGGTGATCCGGTATATAATGCTATTGTTTGGCAAGATAAGCGAACTTCGGATTATTGCGACGAACTAAAGGAAGATGGCACTGCTGAAATAATTAAGAAAAAAACAGGCTTGGTGATTGATTCTTATTTTTCGGGTACCAAAGTAAAATGGATTCTTGATAACGTCGATGGAGCTAGAGAAAAAGCTGAGGCCGGTGATCTTATTATGGGGACTATAGATACTTGGTTAATCTGGAATTTCACTAAAGGAGAATTGCATATAACCGATGTAACTAATGCTTGTCGTACCTTGTTCTTCAACATCAATACGATGGAATGGGATGATGAACTTTTAGAGATTTTCGACATTCCTAAAAGTATGTTGCCAGAAGTAAAAGATTCCAGCGAAATATACGGGCATACCAAAACCACCGTTTTTGCATCTAAAATTCCAATCGCAGGAATTGCAGGAGACCAGATGGCTGCTTTATTTGGACAAATGTGTACCAAAAAAGGAATGGTGAAAAATACCTACGGGACTGGATGTTTCATGTTAATGAACATTGGTGAAGAGCCAATCGTTTCAGAAAATAATCTTCTTACATCTGTAGCCTGGAGAATTAATGGGAAAACAGAGTACTGTTTAGAAGGTTCAATTTTTATTGCTGGGGCTGTGGTACAGTGGCTTAGAGATGGTTTAGGTGTGATTAAGAAATCTGCAGATGTAGAAAAGCTTGCAAGCTCTGTAGACACTACCGATGGGGTATATTTTATTCCTGCATTCTCTGGATTAGGAGCACCTCACTGGAACCAAAAAGCCAAAGGAACAATGTTCGGGATTACCAGAGGAACTACAGATGCACATATAGCAAGAGCTTCCCTGGAAGCGATAGCCTACCAAACCATGGATATTCTTAAAGCAATGCAAGCTGATAGCGGGATTGATATCAAGCAATTACGTGTAGATGGAGGAGCATCGGTAAACGATATGTTGATGCAATTTCAGAGCGATGTTTTGAATACGGAAACAGTACGTCCCGAAGTAACTGAAACTACTGCTTTAGGTGCTGCTTATTTAGCAGGTCTTGCTGTTGGGTATTGGGATAGCATGGAAGAAATTGAAGAAATTTGGAAGATTGATAAAGAATTTCATCCTACCGAAGATCAGAATGCTGTAAAAGACGGTATCGATGGATGGTATAGAGCAGTAAATGCTTTACAAGAATGGACAAAACTTTAAATTAAAATAGCATTTATGACACCTTTTATAGCCGAAATTTTAGGCACAGGATTACTAATTTTATTGGGGGGCGGAGTAGTAGCGAATGATATTTTAAACGGAACCAAAGGTAATGGCGGAGGTTGGGTAAGTATCTCTACCGCATGGGGATTAGCAGTTTTTGCCGGTGTTGTGGTCGCAGGTCCCTACAGTGGTGCGCACTTAAATCCAGCAGTTACTTTAGGCTTGGCCATTGGGGGACTTTTCCCATGGGCAGATGTGCCTACCTATTTAGCAGGAGAATTTATAGGCGCCATGATTGGTTCTTCGTTAGTATATGTAATGTATAAAGACCATTTTGATGCTACCGAGGATGCTGGGTTAAAGAGAGCCGTCTTTTGTACAGATCCAGCAATCCCTAACAATTTTAGAAATTTAATGAGTGAGATTTTGGGAACCTTCGTTCTCGTTATCGCCGTGTTTTATTTTGCAGATGCATCTTTCGAGACAGAGTCTGGGGGGACAACTAAAGTTGGTTTGGGAGCTATTGGGGCCATCCCTGTAGCATTTATGGTTTGGGGAATTGGCCTTTCTCTTGGAGGGACTACAGGTTACGCAATTAATCCAGCGCGTGATTTGGGACCAAGAATTGTACATGCCCTTTTACCGATTAAAGGAAAAACCGATAGCAATTGGTCGTACGCCTGGATTCCAATTGTGGGACCAATTATTGGAGCCGCCATTGCTGCAATTCTATTTTTAATTTTAGGAAAGTAATTTTATGAAAAATATACATGCTATTTTTCTGCTAACTTTCTTGTTGGCGGGTAATATTTCTTTCGCTCAGGTTAGTGATGAAAATATCGTAGAGGAGCGAAATGAAGATGAAGTTGAAAATGATACCAAATTATTTCATTTTAATCTTCAGCTTAAAAACATGCACCTTTGGAAAGGGCTGCATGTTACCGATGCGCCAATGACGGCGGCAGATATCAACTATACTTCTAAAAACGGATTCTTTAAAGCAGGACTTTGGGGCGGTAGAGGTTTCAATGGCGATTATACCGAATTTGATTACTACATAACTTTTATGCATAATGGTTGGTCTTTGGCTATTTGGGATATTAATAATTACAGCGATTATCCAGATGCTAAGATTTTTGATTACGACCGTAGTGAAACTTCACATTTTATAGATGTTATTTTAGGATATCAATTTCAAAAAATTCCTTTAAAATTATCATGGAGTACGATAGTGCAGGGAAGGGACACTTATGTAAATGATAATGGTCAATTGCGAAATGCATTTTCTAATTATGTAGAAGCTAGTTATGTAATATTAGATGAAAAAGACTGGTCTTTATCAGGTCTTGTAGGTGGATCCTGGTCTTTTGCTCCACAAGACGCACATTTTTATGGAGATGAAGCAGGAATTACCAATATTGGAGTGATTTACAATCGAGATCTAAATGTTTTTGACAAGTTTACGCTCCCGGTTTCAGCAACAGCAAGTTGGAATCCTGTGCAAGATTATGGCGCGATACAGGTTGCATTTAATTTATTTTAGTTAATAATTTAAAGATTTTTGCATAGTTAAATAAACTAATTTTTGCTTCGGAATTGAAGTCGCAATTTATTTTATCCTTAAGTATGAAAAATATAATATCCTCATAAAATTAATTTATGAGGATTGTTGTAAATTGACGGGGGAAATGCAGAAATTTGATTTAGGAAAATAAATGGGAAAGTTATTGCTATGAAAATCTATGACTTTGAAGTAAGTACTGCCAATGGTAAAAAGCTTCAGCTTGAAGCTTTTAAAAATCAACCAATTTTGATCGTAAATACAGCAACCAAGTGTGGTTTGGCGCCACAATTTGAAGGTTTAGAAAAATTACATCAAGATTATAAAGAAGATGGGTTGGTAGTGCTTGGTTTCCCATGTAATCAATTTGCAGGACAGGAACCAGAGACCAACGAATCGATGGAGGAAGCCTGTAAAATAAATCACGGAGTTACTTTTCTTTTAACACAGAAGATCGATGTTAACGGAAGTAATACGTATCCTATATTTAAATACTTAAAGCAGTCTTTGCCAGGAACATTAGGGAAAAGAATTAAGTGGAATTTTACTAAATTCTTAATTGCACCCAACGGAGAACCTTACAAAAGATATGCGCCAACAACTTCACCCGCAAAAATAGAAAAGGATATAAAACAACTCCTAAATAACGCAAAATGACAACTAAATCTACCCTCAGTTTAAACGAGCAATTGTGTTTTCCTGTTTATGGTTCTACAAGAATCATATCTCGTCTTTATCAGCCTGTTCTTGCCAAACTTCAGCTTAGTTACTCTGAATATATGGTGATGCTGATGTTATGGGAAAAGGATAAGGTCAATATTGGTCAAATTAGAAGGCAGCTTTATTTAAATAAAGAAAGCTTGATGCCTATTCTAAAAGGACTTCAACAAAAAAACTTTGTATCGCTTCAGAATGATCAGTTGGATTCTTTAGAGGATGAAATCAGTATTACTGAAACGGGAAAAGCTTTAAAAGCAAAAGCAAAAAGGATTCCCTTTTCCTTATCCAGAGTGCTCAATACTCCCGTAGAAGAATTAGGAAGCATGCAATTGCTTATTAAAAATTTTCTTACCCGTTTTGAGAAAAAGAAGTAGCTGAAATACTTCAAATCTTGTTCGGATTTTAGCAGAAATAGCGGTCAAATATTAGTTCAGTAATTCTACAAACTTGGCATCTCTAAAATGTTTCCATTTCAGATTTCAGCCTAAAATAATATCTTGCATCCATGAAAGTGGATAATCTGCAACAAGGTTTTTTTGGTATAGGAATTCAAAATGGAAAAACTCCAGAAAACTTGGGGGTTTTATGGCGTTCTGCCCAAAATATGGGAGCTAGTTTTATTTTTACCATTGGTAATAGATATGCAAAACAGGCGTGCGATACCCATAAGGCCGTAGGTGCAATGCCGTATTTTCATTACGATAGTTTTGAAGATTTTTATGCGCACTTGCCTAAAGGCGCTATGCTTGTAGGCGTAGAATTAGATGAAAAAGCGGAACCTTTAGAAAGTTTTGAACATCCCCGCCGATGCGTTTATCTTTTGGGAGCAGAGGATCATGGGCTTTCGAAACAAGCCATTGAAAAATCACATTTTCTGGTGAAATTTAAATCGACCTTAAGCCTCAATGTTTCAGTAGCCGGTAGTATTATAATGTACGATCGTAGTGCTAAGAATATAATATAATTAGAATTTCCGAATTCAGAAGAGATATCTAGTCGTTGCGTATTTTTCTATAAAAATAAATGCCTATATCTATAATTTGATAAATCGATTTATTAAAAAGATTTTGCATATCTATTAGTTCATGATTTCTTCATACTTTCTTTAAATTAGCGGTCATTAAATAAAAATTAGTAAAATGAAATATTTTTCAAAGGCTGTTCTAGCTTTGGCGTTTACAGGAGCTTTTAGCTTTGTGTCTCAAGCGCAGGAAGCGGCAGAGAACAATCAGCAAGATTTTGATGAATTTATGGATCGTAGCGGTAACTCTTACCGTTCAGCTTCAGGTGTACCTGGGCCAGACTATTGGCAAAACGAAGCAGATTATGAAATAAAGGCAACGCTAGATGATAAGGCACATACCTTAAGCGGAGAAATTACGCTTTCTTACACTAACAATAGTCCAGACGAATTACCTTTTATCTGGTTATATCTCGAGCAAAATCGTTTTACCGAAAATTCTAGAGGAACTTTAACTACTCCAATAGGTGGAAACCGCTATAATGGGGATGTAGATGGAGGTTACGAGATTTCTAATCTGGAAGCTAAAACAGGTAGAAGTACTTCTTCTAAGCATCTAATTAATGATACCAGAATGCAGGTTTGGTTTGATAAGCCAATAAAAGCAAATGGAGGAACTGCTACAGTTTCTATGAACTTTACCTACAATATACCAGTTAAGGGTATGGATCGTATGGGAAGATTAGATGTAGAAGATGGTACGATTTACGCAATGGCGCAATGGTATCCTCGTACCGCTGTGTATGATGATATCGAAGGGTGGAATGTAGAACCTTATCTTGGTGCAGGAGAATTTTATCTTGAATACGGAGATTTTGATTATGAAATTACCGCACCCTGGGATCATATCGTAGTTGGTTCTGGTGAATTGGTGAATGAAAGAAAAGTCCTTTCTTCAAAATTAAGAAATCGATTAGATAAAGCAAGAAAGAGTGATGAGACCGTAACCATTATTGGTGAAGATGAGATTAATGACGCTTCGCTAAGAGCAAAGCAGGATGGAACGCTTACCTGGCATTTTAAAATGGAAAACTCTCATGATATCGCCTTTGCTTCCTCAAGAGCATTTATATGGGATGCTGCTAAAATTGATTTGCCAAGCGGGAAAGATATTTTAGCTCAGTCGGTTTATCCAAAAGAAAGTGCAGGTAATGATGCCTGGGGAAGATCTACAGAATATAGTAAGCAGTCTATAGAGCATTATTCTAATAAATGGTATGAATTTCCTTGGCCAGTTGCAACGAATGTAGCTGCTGAAATTGGCGGGATGGAATATCCTGGTCTTAATTTTTGTGGATGGAAAAGTAAGGGCGCTTCACTATGGGGTGTTACAGATCACGAATTTGGACATAACTGGTTTCCTATGATTGTGGGATCTAATGAAAGAAGATATGCCTGGATGGATGAAGGTTTCAATACCTTTATAAACTATTATAGTACCAAAGATTTTGGTGAATATCCTGCAAGTCTAGATAAAACTAGAAATCTTACCGGGTGGTTTAAGTCTGAAACTAGAGAAGGTATTGATACATATCCAGACGTTACTAACTTAAGAAATCTTGGAATGACGGCCTATTATAAACCAGGTATAGGTCTATTAATGCTTAGAGAATACATCTTAGGTCACGAAAGATTTGATAACGCGTTTAAATCGTATATTAAAACCTGGGCTTTTAAGCATCCGCAGCCTAAAGATTTCTTTAATCACATGGAGAATGTAGCCGGGGAGAATTTATCTTGGTTCTTCGGAAGCTGGTTCTACGGAACGGGTAATATCGATCTTGCTATAGAAGGCGTAAAACAAAATAGAAACGGCAAAGGTTTTATTATTACTGTTGCTAATAAAGGTGAAGTGCCTATGCCTGTAAAAATGAAAATTACTTATCAGGATGGATCTTCAGAAATGCTAACACTTCCTGTAGAAATATGGCAACGTGGCGATAGTTGGAGTCACTTAGTAGATACAGATAAAGCTCCAAAAAGTATCGAAATAGATCCAGATAAAATTTTACCAGATGTAGATTATTCTAATGATAGCTGGCCAGCTGAGTCTTTCTATCAAAATTAGAAACCTATAAAGTCAATTAAAAAATCCCGGTCTTTCCGGGATTTTTTAATTTTAGCCACTAATTTTTCTTTCTAAACATTTGCTGAGTTTTAATCAAATCGGTTACTTTTTCTGGTAGCATATCTTCCCAACCCGATTTTTCTTCAGTAATCATCTCATGTACTTTTCTGGAATTGATATCCAAAGTTTCCTCATCGTAATCTGTAATGTTGATAATACGATCATTCTGCTTAAAGAAATTATATAAACCTCTGGTATTATTGTTTACTCTCAGGTTTTTAGTAGTGTATATTTCGCCGGTTTCCTCATCTCTGGATGGATAGAGATAGATATTTACATTACGGGCAAATAGAGAACCAAAAGCTTCTAAAATTCCACCACTCAAATTAGTATAGTATTTATTATCAAAAATATCCTGTAAAGTAGTAACTCCCATGGTAAGACCAATTTGCTCTGAGGTAAATTGAGCAAAATAATTCACTACTTTATAGTATTGCTGAAAATTAGAAATCATTACCGTATGGCCAAGAGCACAAAGCAAGTCAGCACGATTTAGAAAATCTCGTTCATCAATTTCGTCGCCTTCACCTTTTAGATTGAAAAGCGTAATTTCAAATATAACTTCTGTCGCAGCACGTTGTATGTCATGATCCTCCATAAACATACGCAGCGACTTCTCGTACATACTTATGTTTACTTTGGTTACCGGTCTAAAACTTCCGCGTAGCGTTAAAATATTTTTCTTGTAAAGCACATTTGCCGGTAAAACATTATTCCCAGATGGAGCGAACATCACCGCATCGGTCATTCCGTTTTTTACCAATTGCAAACTCATAAGTCTATTATCAACATCTTTAAACGCAGGACCTGTAAAATTGATCGTATCTACTTCAATTTTATCAGCACTTAGGTGATCGTATAAACGCTTGAGTAAAACTTTGGGATCGTCGTGATGATAATAGGCTGCATAAATAAGGTTAACCCCCATTATCCCTAGACTTATTTGTTGTTGGGCAGCTTTGTTTTCGTGCAATTGCACGTGTAGAATTATTTCACTGTACTCTTCCTTTGGCTTGGTTTGAAATCTGATCCCTATCCACCCATGGCCTTTGTATTTTTTTGCCCAATCTATAGTCGCAACCGTGTTGGCAAAACTAAAAAAGAGTTTATTAGGATGTTTTAATCGTGATATCCGTTTTTCGATAAGACCGGTTTCGTAGGCCATCATGGCTTTAAGACGAGGTTCGGTTACATATCGTTTGGCAGGTTCGGCACCATAAATAGCATCACTAAAATCCTTATCATAGGCACTCATTGTTTTTGCAATGGTCCCAGAAGGGTTTGGCGCTCTAAAAAAGTTTCTTACTGTTTCCTGTCCGGCACCGATTTCGGCAAAAGTTCCGTAAATATTTTCATTAAGATTAATGCGGAGTGCTTTATTCTGAATAGAAGTTATTTTATCAAACTCCTTGTCTCCCTGAACATTAATTGGCATAGATTAGACCTTTAGGCATTCGTTTGCCTAAAATTACAATTATTCTGAAGAGTGCGCCCTAAAGCAATGTTAGATATTCTATAATATTTATTTATGATTATGCGTTAGGTAAATAAATCCATTACTTTATATTTAATAAATCTAAAAGTTTAGTTATACTTTTTTAGTCAGCTATTTAAAAATGAGTCATCTAACCAAATCATCATCAAAATGCGAACATTAATTATTCAGGCACTTTTATTTATTTCCGCAACCGTTTTTAGCCAGCAGACCGAAATTTCTGCGGTACTTGCAGATGCACAAACCAAAGAAATTATTCCTTATGCGACCATTCAGTATGGAGAAAACAAGGGAGTTTTAACCAACGACGAGGGCGTTTTTGTACTACCCGAAGGAATTTCAGAAAATAATAAAATAAAAGTTTCTTCTTTAGGATACGAGGAGACCGAAATGCTAATTTCAGAATTAAAAGATACCTTATTTATAAAACCATCTTCAATTACGTTAACAGAAGTTTTCCTTTCTGATAAAGACTTAAGCGGTGAAGAAATTTTGGAGAAGGTTTTAGCGAATATCGATTCTAATTATAATTTTAATTACGCAAAGAAGCGTTTTTTTTATCGAAGTTCTTACTTCAATGATATCAAACGTTTGGATATGGAGGTGGAAGAAAGTACCATTCCAGAAATCGATCAGAAATTTGTGAATAATGCTCTAACTCAAATTCCGCGTTACGTAGATAGTTACATGGAGTATCTTGGTGATTTTTACGGGAATTATGAGGATCAAAAAGTTCAGGTAATTAAAATTGCTAATCTTTACAATCCAACGAACGAGCAGGGAGTAGAAGAACTTGGCGAGCGTATGGAGCAAATAATCAAAGATAATCTTGGCGAAGATACTTACGTGAAAATTAAATCTGGATTGTTAGGATTTAAAATGGATAGCGAAGAGTTTCTTGAAGAAATGGAGGAAGCGGAAGAACCTAAAGAAAAAACTGCTGAAGAAAAGACTAAAGATAGTATTAAGCTTTATGAGAATTTAGCGAATGGTATTCAGTCAAAACTTTTGGCTAGCCTAAAAGGAATGTTTTGGAAGGATGATATTACATTCGATGTTTTTCAGAAATCAAGAAAATATGAATTTGAAGTTGAAGGGTATACCCAGATCGGGAACGATATCGCCTATGTAATTAATTTTAAACCAAAACGCGGTGCCGACTTTAAAGGGAAAATGTTTGTAAGTACAGAAGATTTTGGACTTTACCGTTTGGATTATGATAACGTAAAACCACTAAAGAAATTCAAACTATTTGGAGTAAGTAATAAGAAAGACGTTTTTCAGGGGAAAATGATTTTTGCTAAAGATCAAAACGACAAATACAATCTAAAATATGTAGAGCGTAGCTCTGGGAATACTTTTGGTGTAAGCCGACCTTTAAAGATTTTAGTAAAAAAGGGAAAATGGTATTGGAACAAACGTCTTAAAGAATTAGATCTAGAGATGGATATTGTTGCAAGTGATGTTTCTAAAGGGCAGTGGATTATTTATGATGAAGAGGAAATGGATAAAGAGGCTTATGCTTCAGTAGAAGTAAATAACCAGTTTGATTATAAGAAATTCAAAAAATATAATGCTGAATTTTGGGATGGATACAATGTAATGGAGCCAAATCAAGCCATCAAATCCTTTAGTGCGATGGACGAAGCTGAAGATTCAGAATAAATAGATAAGCCTTAAAATAAAAAGCTCCCTAAAATATCGAAATTCGATAGTTAGGGAGCTTTTTTAATTTATATAAATAAAATTTGAATGTCCGTAGCAATTTACGGATAATCGAAAATCAAACTAATCTACGCGATCGGTAACTACGCGGTAGGTTGGGTCTTCTATAATATTTACTTCGATAATTGCATCTGCATTGTTTAAAAGATGACGGCAATCGTCACTTAAATGACGAAGGTGTAATTTTTTATTTTGCTTAGCATATCGTTCAGTAAGCTTGTTTACTGCTTCAATACCAGACATATCTACAATTCTACTTTCAGAAAAGTCTACAATCACTTCCTCAGGATCATTCAAAACATCAAATTTTTCATTGAATGCCGTGGTAGATCCAAAGAAAAGCGGACCGTAAATTTCATAATGTTTTACGCCATTTTCGTCGATTCTTTTTCTAGCTCTAATTCTTTTTGCGTTATCCCAGGCAAATACTAATGCTGAAATAATTACACCTATTAGTACTGCAAGTGCCAGATTATGAAGTAAAATAGTAATTAAGGTTACCAATACCATCACAAAAATATCATGCTTGGGCATTCTGGTAAGTGTTTTAAAACTTGCCCACTCAAAAGTACCAAAAGCAACCATAATCATTACGCCGGTAAGTGCTGCCATGGGTAATAATTCTATTACAGGAGCGCCTACAAGAATAATAACTAAAATGGTAATTGCTGCGATAATTCCAGACAGTCTGGCGCGAGATCCGGAAGATAAATTTACCAGCGTTTGTGCAAGCATTGGGCAACCACCCATTCCGTAGAAAAAACCATTGGCGATATTAGCCGTTCCCTGTGCAACACATTCTTTGTTACTACGACCACGGGTTCCCGTAATTTCATCAACAAGGTTTAAAGTTAAGAGCCCTTCAGTTAAACCAACCGCTGCCATGATAAGTCCGTACGGTAAAATAATTTTTAACGTCTCTAAAGTAAATGGAACCTGCGGAATGTGAAATGGAGGTAACGTACCACTTACTGAAGCGATATCTTTTACCTGTCTGGTCTCAATTCCGAAGAAATAAACAATCGCAAAAACCACCAATATCGCTACCAACGATGGTGGCACTGCTTTGGTTATTTTAGGGAAAATAAGAATGATAGCGATCGTTAAAGTAACTAAAGCGAGCATAATTAATAATGGGCTACCGGTTAACCATTCTACCTGCCCATTTACTACTTCTTTAAATTGTTCTAATTGAGCAGAAAAAATAATAACCGCAAGACCATTTACAAATCCAAACATTACAGGTTGTGGCACTAATCGTATAAATTTCCCGAGTTTAAACACGCCAACGGCAATTTGGATGACGCCGGCCATGGCCACTGCGGCAAATACATAATCTAATCCGTGAGAGTTCATCAAAGCAATTAAAACAACCACGGTTGCACCGGCACCACCAGAAACCAGTCCTGGGCGACCACCAAATATGGCAGTAATTAATCCCATGATAAATGCGGCATATAAACCAACCAATGGAGGGAATCCTGCTAGTATAGCAAAAGATAAGGATTCTGGGATCATGGTCATCGCCACGGTTAGCCCAGCCAAAATCTCGGTTTTATAATTAACTTTTTGTGAGAAATCAAAGAGATTGAAGACTTGTTTCATAGTGCTTTTTGTGTCTTTTTGCTGATATTTAAAGCCTTAGGCTTCAATTTTAGAAGCCGCAAAATTATATAATTTAATTTAATAAGAAAGAAGACTGCTTAAAAGCATTCAATTTTTAATGGTATCGTAATATAAAAGCTTGTTTATTATGTATTTAGTAGTCATTTTTAGAAATTTGGAAGTCTTCTTTTCTGAAAAAAATCAATTTTTCGTTTGGTTTTAGGTTGCAGTAATTAAATAAAATATCTTTGTAAAAAATTCAGCATGGCACATAAAGCAGGTTTTGTAAATATTATCGGAAATCCAAACGTAGGAAAATCGACATTGATGAATGCTTTTGTAGGAGAGCGATTATCAATTATTACTTCTAAAGCACAAACTACGAGACATCGTATTTTAGGGATCGTTAATGGTGAAGATTTTCAAGCAATTTTGAGTGATACTCCCGGGATTATTAAACCTGCGTATGAACTTCAGGCATCGATGATGGATTTTGTGAAATCTGCTTTTGAAGATGCAGATGTGCTAATATACATGGTTGAAATTGGTGAACGGGAATTAAAAGATGAGTCTTTTTTCAGAAAAATTATTCATGCCGAAATTCCAGTTTTATTATTGCTAAATAAAATCGATAAATCTAACCAAGAGCAGCTCGAATCTCAGGTGCAGCTTTGGAAAGAAAAAGTTCCTAATGCCGAAATTTATCCAATTTCAGCCCTAGAGGGATTTAATGTGGCTGAAGTTTTTAGTCGTATTATTGAGTTATTACCAGAAAGTCCCGCATTTTATCCTAAAGATAGTCTTACTGATAAACCGGAACGCTTTTTTGTAAATGAAATTATTCGCGAGAAAATTTTGATGCATTACAAAAAAGAAATTCCTTATTCCGTAGAAATAGAAACCGAGGAGTTTTTTGAAGAAGAAAAAATTATAAGAATGCGTAGTGTGATCATGGTAGAACGTGATACGCAAAAAGGAATTATAATTGGTCATAAAGGGAATGCTTTAAAACGTGTAGGTGTAGAGGCGCGTGCCGATTTAGAGAAATTCTTTGGGAAGCAGGTGCATATAGAACTTTATGTGAAGGTGAACAAAAACTGGAGAAGTAACGATAGACAATTAAAGCGTTTTGGTTATTCTAAAGACTAATTTGGTGCGTTAGCTATTTTAATCTTTCGTTAAAAGACCCGGGTTAAATTGATTCCCAAATCGATTCGTATATCTTTAAGCTGAACTATTACTTCAGCAAAAATATGAGTCCGTTTATTATTCTAACCATTATCATTGCATTAGCCGCTTTATTTGGCTATGTGAATGTTCGATTTTTAAAATTACCAACTACCATTGGTTTAATGCTGATTACAATTATTTTCAGTTTAATTGTTTTCGGGATTAGTTTTTTCGATGATACTTTACTCGATATCGAGGAATATATCATTACCCAACTCGATTTTAGAACCTTGTTGTTAGATGTAATGCTTAGCTTTTTGCTTTTTGCCGGAGCTTTGCATACAAATTTTGAACAATTAAAAGTACAGCGATGGCCTGTAATTGTTTTTGCAACATTAGGAGTGCTAACTTCAACCTTTTTAGTAGGTAGTCTTGTTTATTTCATGCTGCCTTTATTTGGCTTGGAGGTAGACTTTATAAATTGTTTATTATTTGGTGCTTTAATTTCGCCTACAGATCCTATTGCTGTTTTAGGAATATTAAAAAAAGCAGGTGCTCCCAAACAACTTGAAACAAAAATTGTGGGAGAATCTTTGTTTAATGATGGAGTAGGAGTAGTCGTTTTTCTAACCATATTTAATATAGCCGAATCTGGTGGAAGCGAAGAAAGTACCGGATTTATGCATATTCTTGAACTTTTTGGTGCTGAGGTTATTGGTGGCGTAGGTCTAGGATTAGGGATTGGGTATATCACCTATCTTTTAATGCGCTCGATTGATGATTATGATACCGAAGTAATTATAACACTAGCCGCGGTAATGGTCGGGACAGCAGTTGCTCAAAAACTTCACTTTTCAGCTCCATTGGCAATGGTAACAGCAGGTTTGTTAGTAGGAAAAGACACGGTACGTCAATCTTCTATGTCTGAGATGACTGAAACCTATGTAGATAAATTTTGGGAGCTTATCGATATTCTTTTAAATACGGTGCTTTTTGTTCTTATCGGGATGGAAATTTTGGTGCTCACGTTCGATCTGGAGTATATTCTAGCCGGGTTATTAGCTATTCCGGTAGTGCTTGTTTGCCGCTATCTTTCTTTGTTGCTGCCAATAGAGTTTTTTAGAAAGAAGCTAGGCTTTGTGCCGAAAACCAATCTAATTATGACGTGGGGCGGTTTAAGAGGTGGGATTTCTATCGCACTTTGTTTAGGACTAACTAAAGATATGGATCGCGATCTATTTCTAGTGATGACCTATGTTGTGGTGATCTTTGCTATTTTAGTCCAAGGATTAACTGTTGGGAAACTAATTGAAAAAACACAGAATACACAAGCCACTGAATAGTTTATGGTTTTAAATTCAGGAAAGTTTATTGTTTCTAAATCGGTTGTTTAGTACTACCTTTGCAAATAATTTTTAGTTATGAGTGGTATTGTTGCTATTGTAGGGAGACCTAATGTTGGAAAATCTACTTTTTTTAATCGTTTAATACAACGTCGCGAGGCGATTGTAGATTCTGTAAGTGGTGTAACCCGCGATCGTCATTATGGAAAATCAGACTGGAATGGTCGACATTTTTCATTAATCGATACCGGTGGTTATGTTATTGGGAGTGATGATGTTTTTGAATCTGAAATAGATAAGCAGGTTGAACTCGCCATCGATGAGGCTGATGTGATTATCTTTATGGTAGACGTAGAGACAGGCATAACCCCGATGGATGAAGATGTTGCAATACTTCTTAGAAAGGTAAACAAACCTGTATTTCTTGCCGTAAATAAAGTAGATAATAATAAACGTCTAGAAAACGCTGTTGAATTTTATTCTTTGGGATTAGGTGATTATTTTCCTATTGCGAGTACAAATGGTAGCGGATCCGGAGATTTATTAGATGCCGTTATCAAGGCTTTACCAGAAGAGACAAATGTCGAAGAAAGTGAACTTCCAAGATTTGCAGTAGTAGGGCGGCCTAATGCTGGTAAATCTTCTTTTATAAATGCTTTAATTGGTGAAGAAAGATATATTGTAACTGATATTGCTGGTACAACAAGAGATTCTATAGATACCAAATATAATAGATTCGGTTTTGAATTTAATTTAGTAGATACTGCTGGGATTCGCCGAAAATCGAAGGTAAAGGAAGATCTTGAATTTTACTCGGTAATGCGGTCGGTAAGAGCAATAGAAAATGCCGATGTTTGTTTACTGGTTTTAGATGCTACCCGAGGTTTCGATGGTCAGGTGCAAAATATATTTTGGCTGGCACAGCGTAACCGTAAGGGAATAGTTATTCTTGTAAATAAGTGGGATTTGGTAGAAAAAGAAACCAATACCATGAAGACTTTAGAGCAGGAGATTCGTCGCGAAATTGAACCTTTTACAGATGTACCAGTTATATTTATGTCGGTACTGAATAAACAACGCATTTTTAAAGCTATTGAAACTGCTGTTAAGGTTTTTGAAAACCGAAGTAAAAAAATAAAAACTAGAGAGCTTAATGATGTAATGCTTCCTATTATAGAAAATAATCCGCCACCGGCTTATAAAGGGAAGTTCGTTAAGATTAAATTTTGTATGCAACTGCCTACGCCACAACCGCAGTTTGCATTTTTCTGTAATCTACCCCAATACGTAAGAGATCCTTATAAACGATTTATAGAAAATAAATTACGTGAGGAATTTGATTTTAAAGGAGTTCCTATTACGGTATATTTTAGAAAGAAATAAAAAAAATATTCTAATAGTTTAGTGAAGGATTCTTAAGCCATTTTAAGGTTTTTGAATCCTTTTTTTATGCTTTTTTATGAAATCTTTGATGTTTTATTAAACGTTTTCGTTTTAGGAGAGTCTAATTGAATATGACCACCACGTTTGTAACCTAAACCGAAAATTTTAAACATCAATCAATGAAATTTTATTTTGTAATTGCGTTTCTTTTTATCAGCGCGATAAGTTTCTCTCAGAAATTCGAAATGTCTGGGAAGGTACTGGATCCAGATGGCAATCCACTTCCGTCTGCTACGGTGTATGTAGAAAAAGTCTCAGATAGTACTTTAGTAACGTATACAATATCTGAAAGTTCTGGAGAATTTACTCTTGCTGGTTCATCTAAAGAAAAGAATTTGAATCTTTTAATATCTTTTGCGGGTTACAAGCCTTTTAAAAAGTTAGTTCAGATTAAGGAAGAAACTCAAAACCTAGGCGATTTGAAGATGGAACTTCAGGATAACCAATTAGGAGAGGTAACCGTGGTAGCTTCAAGACCTCCGCTAACATTAAAAAAAGATACTTTAGAATTTAATGCCGATAGTTTCAAAACTCGGCAAAATGCAAACCTTGAAGAATTATTGGAGAAATTACCTGGCGTAGAAGTAGATTCTGATGGCGCGATAACCGTCAACGGAAAACCAGTTTCCAGTATTAAAGTAAACGGTAAAGAGTTTTTTGGCGACGATCCGCTAATTGCGACTAAAAATCTTCCCAAAGAGATTATAGAGAAAATTCAGGTTTCAAACGAAAAAACTAAGTCTGAAGAATTTACCGGTAAAGCGGGAGATCCAGATAATAAGACCATAAATATTACTATAAAAGAAGATAAGAATAAAGGCTATTTCGCGAGAGCTACTGCCGGTGGTGGTACCGATGATCGTTATGAACTTAGCGGAATTGGGAATATTTTTAAAGACGATATGCGTTTAAGCATTCTGGCTAGTTCTAATAACATTAATAGTTCAGGTTTTAGTTTCGATGAGGTTTACGGAATGATGGGGGGAGGCAATGCACGTTCAGTTTTTGGAGGCGGTGGCGGTATCACCAAAGCAGAAAATGCGGGGCTAAATTATACTAATGAGTGGAATGATAAATATGAGTTTAATGGCGATTATTTCTTCGGAAGAAACGATACACGGCAGGAAACTGAAGTAGAAACTAAATATACTATCGCAGATTCAACTAATACTGAAGAAGACGGGGCAAGTATAAGCTTTTTTGAAAATTCAGATAGTTATAGTAATCTTTTAAATGATAGTCATAGAGCTAATGCAAGATTCGAAATTGAATTTGATACCCTTACAAAACTTTCTGTTTCCCCTCGATTTACCGCTAACATAGGAATTTCGGAACGAGGATCATCTTCTGATCGTTCTAATGAAGACGGTGAATTGGTAAACACTACTTTAATCGAAGAATCTGAAGATATTCACAGTACTAGCTTCAGTAATAACATTGATTTTATTAAACGATTTGGGAATCGGGGTGCTTTTCTGCAAATGGAGTTTAGAAACACTTATGACGAACAGGAAAATGACAATTATTTTTATTCTGAAAGAGTAGTATACGATGATAATGGTAATAATACAGAAATACAGGATCAATATATAGATGAAGATGGAAATACAGAAAATTATTCCTTTAGTGTTTCCCAACGGAGTGTACTAGCTGACGATCTCTTTCTGGATTTATCATATGATTTTTCTTCAAACAATAACACAAATGAGCGCTATGTGTTTGAAGCTGACGAAAATGGCGATTATAGTGTTTTGAATGAAGGCTTAAGCAGTAACTTTGAAGTAAAAAGTAGACAGCATATCCCAAATGCCGGAATCAACTATGAAGGGGATGTTTGGAGAATAGATACTAATTTTGGTTTTTTAAACACCACTTTAGAAAATAATAATTATCTATCTGATATTTCATTCGATAACACATATAATAATCTTTATATGCGAGCAAGGATTAGGTATGAAGTTGAGCGATCAAAAAGTTTATCCATAGATTATTCTACAGATGCTAATGTGCCTTCAGTACGGCAATTACAGCCGGTTATCGATCAAACTAATCCCAATAATATCCTTACTGGTAATCCAGATTTGAGACCTTCTTATACTCACAATATTCGAGGAGGATATCGTAATTTCGATTTTTCAACTCGTAGCGGTATTTTTAGTTATTTCAATTTAAATTTTACAGAAAATAGTGTTGTAGCTAGAACAATTACAGATACACAAGATTTCTCCAGAACAACAACGTATACGAATGTTGACGGCGCTATGTCTGCTTCTTTAGGTGTTTTCTATAACAAGCAAAAGAAGAATGAAAATAGCGAGTTTAGATATCGTTTATCTTTAAATAGTAGCTACAATAAAAATGTGGGATTTTCTAATGGTATAAAATTTTATTCAGAGACCGTTTCTATCGATCCTTCGATAAGAATTACGTATGCCATCGAAGACGTTTTAGAGATTAATCCAGAAGTAGGTATAGGTTACAATAATTCTCATTATAGTATTAGTAATCCAAATGACCGAGAATTTATTAATCAGCGTGCAGGGTTAGAGGTGACTACATACTGGCCTAAAAATGTAGTTTTTGGTAATGATATTTCTTATAATAAATTCGGAAATGTATCTTCTCAATTTGATAATACTTCTTTGCTTTGGAATACCAGTTTAGGATATCAGTTTTGGGATGAGAAAGCAAACCTAAAGATAAAAGTTTATGATGTATTAGATCAGGTAATAAATACCCGCAGACAATTTGGGGATGATTATATTCAGGATTCTAGCAGTTTAGTACTTACTCAGTATGCAATGCTAAGTTTTACTTATAACTTAAAGAATTTTGGAGGTCAAGGTTATGGAGGTGGCAGAGGAGGCCGACGACCACCAAGATAGTACTTTAAAATAATTGACAAAAAAATGCCCAATCTTAGCCATAAGATTGGGCATTTTTTTATGTAATTTCTAATAGTGATTTTATTTGTTTAGTTAGATTTTACCAGCTTCCGCCAGCGCCACCTCCGCCAAAGCCTCCACCGCCGAAGCCTCCACCAAATCCGCCGCCGCCTCCGAAACCACCTCCAGAGCCGCCACCGAATCCGCCGCCACCAAAACTACCGCGACCAAGCGAACTTAAGATAATGGCGTCCATTAGCGTGCTGCGACCACGACGACCGCCGCCTTTGCCACCACCTCTACTTTTACCGATAAGCGAAATGATGATAATTATAAAAACTATAATAAATAAAGCGATTGGCTTTGCCGAATTTCCTGAACCCCCACGAGCTTGAGATGTGCCTTTAAACGTACCAGCTAAAACTTCAAAGACAGCGGTAGTTCCTTTATCTAAACCAGTATAATAATCGCCTGTTTTGAATTCCGGAGTAATTATTTGATTTACGATCTGCTTAGTAGTAGCATCTGTCATATACTCTTCTAAACCATAGCCCGTTGTTATCCATAACTTATGATCACCTTCAGAAACCAAGATTAATAAGCCATTATCTTTACCTTTTTGGCCTATCTCCCACTTATGAGCCCACTTAGCTGAATATGTGCCAATATATTCTCCTTGCAAAGATTTAATAGTTGCAACTACAATCTGCGTAGAAGTAGTATCTGCATAGTTAATAAGCTTTTGGGTAAGACGTTGTTCTTCCGAAGTATTTAAAAGATCAGCTTCATCGTAAACTGCGGTTTGTTTACTTGGTTTTGGTGGAATATCGCGCTGTGCGAATCCAACAAAACTAATAAGTAATAATAACAGGCTTAATAGGCCAATCTTTTTATTGAGTTGTAGCATTTATCCTCTTGAAATTTGATCTGAAAGTTCATTCTCGTCATCTTCTTGCCATGGAAAATGTCTTTTCAATTGTTCGCCGGCTTTTAATATACCGTCAACAAGACCTTGTTTAAAGTTTCCTTTTTTGAAGTGTTCCAGGATTACATCTTTTGTACTTTCCCAAAAATCATCTTCTACCTTATCGTTAATACCTTTATCACCATAAATAACAAAGTTACGATCCTCGGTAGCGACATAAATTAATACGCCATTTTCCTCTTTTGTGTTATCCATTTTCAGCTTATGGAAAACATCCATGGCGCGTTCAAAAATATCTTGTGCTCCTGAAGATTTCTCTAAATGCACACGAATTTCACCAGAAGTACTTTTTTCAGCTGTTCTTATCGCTTCTACAATATCATTTTCATCCTCTGTTCTTAGCGAAAATTCTTTACGGCTCATAGTTATAATTTTTTGATTACTGAAAATCGAATTCTACGTCTGGAGCGTTTTCAGCACCGGCATCTGCTTGATATCTTTCCATACGTTCAAAACCAAACATCCCTGCAAAAATATTATTAGGGAATTTTCGAATATAAGTGTTGAAGTCTGTTACCGCAGCATTATAGCGATCACGCGCTACATTAATACGATTTTCGGTACCCTCAATTTGAGCTTGTAATTGCAAAAAGTTTTGATTTGCTTTAATATCTGGATATCGCTCTACACTTACCAATAATTTGGATAAGGCAGACGATAAACCGGTTTGTGCTTGTTGAAATTGCTGAATTTGAGAAGCGCTCAAATTTGAAGCGTCAACATTAACAGAAGTTGCTTTGGCACGCGCTTCGATCACATCAGTTAAAGTACCGCGTTCAAAATCGGCAGCACCTTGTACTGTTTTTACAAGATTTCCAATAAGATCGTTTCTTCGTTGATAGGAACTTTCTACGTTAGACCATGCTTCTTTAGCGTTTTCTTCAAGTTCAACTCCCGTGTTGTTTACTCCGGCGGTCATACTATAAACTATAATTCCAAGAACAACTAGGACGATTACGGGGATTAACCATTTTTTCATTTTCTATAATTGATTTTTAATATTGATTAGGCTTGATTTAATTTTTTCTAATTTACGAACAATATCAAAATTGCTCAGTGTTTTTTGCTTTTCTTCTTTAAGGTGTGTTTTCGCACCTTCCAGAGTAAAACCACGTTCTTTAACTAAATGATAAATAAGCTCTAGATTCTTAATATCTTCAGGTGTGAATTTGCGATTTCCTTTCGCGTTTTTTTTGGGTTTAATAACATCAAATTCTTTTTCCCAAAATCGTATTAAGGACGTGTTTACTTTAAAAGCAGTGGCAACTTCGCCAATGCTATAATATCTTTTTTCAGGTAGGTCGACTTGCATTAATCCAGAGATTGATTTTCCTGTTGCGATTTTCTCAATACTTCGTCAAATTCTTCCGGAGAAAGGTTTCCGTAGTAAAAATTGATAGGATTTATATGCTCATCATCTTTGTAAACTTCATAATGCAAATGTGGTGCTTCAGATCTTCCAGTGCTTCCTACAAAACCAATAAGATCTCCACGTTTTACCTTTTGTCCTCTTCTTACATTATATTTGTATAAATGGGCATATAAGCTAGTGTACCCGTAGCCATGATCAATCCTGATGTGATTGCCGTAGCCGGTGCTATGATTATCGGCTCTTATTACGCGACCATCTCCTGTAGCATAAACCGGGGTTCCTCTTGGTGAAGTAAAATCCATCCCATAATGAAACTTCCTTACCTTGGTAAAAGGATCGGTTCTCCAACCATAACCTGAGGCAATTCTGGTTAGATTCTCATTCTTTACAGGTTGTATTGCTGGGATTGCAGCTAATAAATCCTCTTTTTCTTTTGCTAATTCTGCAATTTCATCTAAAGATTTAGATTGTACTACTAATTGTTTAGTAAGCACATCCATTCTTTTTGTAGTTTCTTTAATTAGCTTCGAGTTGTCGAAACCTTCCAGATCTCTATATCTGTTTATCCCACCAAAACCGGCTTTACGAGTTTCCTCTGGAATAGGGTTAGCCTCAAAATATAAACGGTAAATATTGTTATCTCGATCTTCGATATTGCCGAGCACATTTTGAATTTGATCCATTTTTTTATTCAACAAGCCATATTGCAACTGCATATTTTGCAGTTCTCGCTTAAGTGCCTTTTCTTTGGGCGTTTCGATCTGCGGAATATTCAGGTAGACTAACAATAGTAGAAAACCGGCAAGAAAACTTCCGAAGATGCTAAGCAAAACAATTCCAAATCGACGACCTTTTTTTCGCTCGATTTTTTTGTAAGAAAGTGTATCGCTATCGTAATAATATTTAACCTTCGACATGAGTTAAATTTATAGTATTTTTGTTGCCGTTGTATGCACAAAAAGCGTGCAAGTTTAAACGCTAACGAACAAAGATAGCAATTGTTTTATAGCCTGCATAATTTAATAATTTTTAGAAGAAATTACAGTACATGAAATCTCAGGAAATTCGCAAAAGCTTTTTAGGATTTTTTAAAGCAAAACAACATAGTATTGTACCCTCAGCTCCAATGGTGCTTAAAGATGATCCAAGCCTGATGTTTACTAACGCAGGTATGGTTCAGTTTAAAGAATTTTTTCTTGGGAATTCGGTGCCTAAAAATACAAGAGTAACCGATTCGCAAAAGTGTCTTCGGGTAAGTGGTAAGCATAATGATCTTGAAGAGGTAGGGCATGATACTTATCATCACACCATGTTCGAGATGTTAGGGAACTGGAGCTTTGGAGATTACTTTAAAGAAGAAGCCATTAACTGGGCCTGGGAATTATTAACCGAAGTTTTTAAGATCGATAAGGAAAGTTTGTACGTTTCTGTTTTTGAAGGAAGCAAAGAAGACGGTGTTGGTTTAGATACTGAAGCTTTAGAATTTTGGAAAAAAATTGTTCCTGAAGACCGAATTATCTACGGAAACAAAAAAGATAACTTTTGGGAAATGGGCGACCAGGGACCATGTGGGCCTTGTTCAGAAATTCATGTAGATATACGTTCTGCTGAAGAGAAAGCTAAAAAATCGGGTAGAGAATTGGTAAATGCCGATCATCCTCAGGTTGTAGAAATATGGAACTTGGTTTTTATGCAATTTAATCGAAAAGCAGATGGTTCTTTAGAAGAACTTCCGGCAAAACATATCGATACCGGGATGGGATTTGAGCGTCTTTGCATGGTCATGCAAGGGAAACAATCCAACTATGATACCGATGTTTTTACACCACTTATCGGCGAGATAGAAGAGATAACAAATTCCACATATGGTAAATCTGAAGATATTAATATCGCGATTCGTGTAATTGCAGATCACGTTCGTGCGGTTGCCTTTAGTATTGCAGATGGACAATTACCCAGCAATACGGGAGCGGGATATGTGATTCGTAGAATTTTACGTCGCGCTATTCGGTATGGTTTTACATTTTTAAATATTAAAGAACCTTTTATCTACAAATTGGTAGATAGACTTAAAACTCAAATGGGAGAAGCTTTCCCAGAGTTGGTAAAACAACAACAGCTTATCCAGAATGTGATTAAAGAAGAAGAACTTTCTTTTCTTCGAACTTTAGAGCAGGGATTGGTGATGTTAGAGAATATTGTAACCGAAGCTAAAGGAAAAGAAATTTCAGGAGTGAAAGCTTTTGAATTGTATGACACTTTTGGATTTCCGATCGATCTAACTGCACTTATTTTAAAAGAGAAAGGACTTAGTCTAAATATTGCTGAATTTGAAGCTGAACTTAAAAAGCAAAAAGAACGCTCTAGAGCCGCTACGCAAGTAACATCTGGCGATTGGGAAGAAATCACTGAAGTTGAAGAAAATGCTTTTGTAGGATATGATCAATTAGAAACGAAGGTTGAAATCGCCAAATACCGTAAAGTTGAAACCAAAAAGCAGGGAGCGCTTTATCAAATCGTATTTACTAAAACACCTTTTTATCCAGAAGGTGGTGGACAGGTTGGCGATAAAGGGTATTTAAAACTTGGTGAAGAGAAGATAAACATTATCGATACCAAGAAAGAAAGTAACCAAATTATACATTTTGCTAAAAAATTGCCTAAAGATGTTTCAGCAGAGTTTACGGCGGTGGTAGATGCTGATGCACGTGCAAAAACAGCGGCAAATCATACTGCTACGCACTTACTGCATCAGGCGTTACGACAAATACTGGGAACGCATGTAGAGCAAAAAGGTTCTATGGTGCAACCTAATTATATGCGATTCGATTTTAGTCATTTTAGCAAACTTTCTTCCGAAGAAATAGAACAGGTAGAGCAGTTTGTAAACGAGCGTATTCAGCAAAAGTTAAAACTGGAGGAGCAACGCAATATAGCGTATCAGGAAGCTTTAAACCAAGGAGCGATTGCACTTTTTGGGGAGAAGTATGGAGATAGCGTTCGTGCGATTCGTTTTGGAGAATCTATGGAACTTTGCGGTGGTACGCATGTAAATAACACCGCTGATATCTGGTATTTTAAAATTACCGGGGAAAGTGCGGTAGCTTCAGGTATTCGTAGAATCGAAGCCATTACCGGTGATGCAGCAAGAGACTATTTTAATACTAAAACTGAAATATTAGAAGAGGTTCAGGGATTGTTGAAAAACGCCAAAGATCCTGTAAAAGCAATTTCAGTTTTACAAGAAGAAAATACTGAACTGAAAAAGCAAGTAGAAGCTTTATTAAAAGAAAAAGCCAAAAACCTGAAATCTGAGGTTAAAAATGAGATTCAGGAAATAAACGGTGTTCACTTTTTAGCAAAACAAGTAGATCTTGATGCCGGCGGAATTAAAGATTTAGCCTTTCAATTAGGTGGAGAAATCGATAATTTATTCCTTCTTTTTGGAACCGAGCAAAAAGAAAAAGCATTGCTTTCCTGCTATGTTTCTAAAGAATTGGTTGCCAGTAAAGCGTTAAATGCGGGAACAATTGTTCGTGAGCTTGGTAAGCATATCCATGGAGGTGGCGGTGGCCAGCCTTTCTTTGCAACTGCAGGTGGTAAAAATCCGGCAGGAATTCCAGAAGCTTTGGCTGAAGCTAAAAAATATATTGAGTAGAAAGATTCTAAGAATTTTAGTATCTTTCTTTTATAAAATTATAGGCGTATGGAAGAACATTTCTGTACGCCTTTTTATTTATTTGATATGGATTTCAGAACAATTGTACCGGTTAGAAATCAATCGCCGAAGATCAACTACAATGCTAATATTGCCTTGTTTGGATCTTGTTTTGTAGAAAATATTGGTGATAAACTTCATTATTTTAAATTCAATGTGCTGCAAAATCCCTTCGGAATTATATTTCATCCCGTGGCACTGCTCAACTTATTCCGAAGAATAGAAGAAGATTATTCGTACTCAGAGTGTGATATTTTTGAGCGTAATGATCAATTTAGCTGTTTCGATGTGCATTCACAAATGAATCGTCCCGATAGGGCAGAAATGATTTTTCATTTAAATAATTCTTTGCAGAATACGCGATCTTTTTTGCAAAAAAGCACACATGTAGTTATAACTTTAGGCACTGCCTGGGGCTATGTTTTACATTCAGAACAGCGTTTGGTAGCAAATTGTCATAAAGTGGCGCAATCTAATTTTACTAAAAGAATCTATTCTATAGATGAGATAAAAAAAAGTCTCTTCGAAATTTCCAATATCATCTGGAAGCTTAATCCTAAAGCTAAAATTATTTTTACCGTTTCACCGGTTCGGCATTTAAAGGATGGTTTTGTAGAGAATCAACGTAGTAAAGCAAATCTAATTTCAACAGTTCATGAATATAGAGAAGAGGAGAAGCTGAAATTGAACGAAATGACAGCATATTTTCCCAGTTACGAACTTGTAATGGATGAATTACGCGATTATCGATTTTATGGAAAAGATATGATTCATCTTTCTGAAAGCGCTATAGATTATATATGGGATAAATTTAAAGAAGCCTGGATAGATTCTGAAATTTATCCAATAATGAAAGAAGTGGATAGTATTCAGAAAAGTCTAAGTCATCGCCCTTTTGACGAAAACAGCCCCAAACATCGCGAATTTCTTGAAAAACTTAAGTTGAAAATCGAAAGACTAAAGCATAAAATGCCTTCTATTGAATTCTGAATTTATTATTTTAAAAGCTAATTTGGCAGTTATGTAATAAAATTATGTGATATATATTTTGAATATTATAAAATAATTGTAAATTACGCACTGTAAATTAATTCTAATTTATTGATTGAAGTATCCTACTTAAGGATACGATGATTAATTAAACTTTCTTTTCTAAAATTTGTTTGGGGTAGATTTTAGAAATTTTACTCTTATGGACGGGTGGGGCCGTCCATAAGTTTTTTATAACACTTTCCTATTTTTAAATCCTTATCTTTAATTTCAACTTTAATTTTTATACAATGAAAAAGTTCCTGTTAGGAGCGGTTGCTGTTTTACTTATCGTTTTTGGATATCGCTTTTATAAGAATCTGCAAAATGAGCGTGAAGTATTAGAGCAAAACTCTAAGCTTATTCAGGAACAAATTAAAAATGTAGGTAAACTTGTGGTTACCGAAGGTAATTTCTCTCAGGTTTGGTCGTATAAAGATTCAAAAAAGTTTTATTTAGATGTGTTTTCAGCAAGAAAGAAAGCACTAATTGTTGTGAATGCAAAAGTAACGGTAAGCTATGATCTAAGTCAGCTTGAAACCGAGATCGACCAGGAAAATAAGCGTGTTATTATAAAAAGTATCCCAAAGCAAGAACTAAATATTTATCCAGATATTCAATATTATGATGTTACACAAGATTATCTAAATCAGTTTGACGCTTCAGATCACAATAAGATTAAAAAGAAGGTGACCGCTTCTTTAAAGAAAAAAATAGAGGCTTCCAGTATTAAGACGAACGCTCAAAACAGGTTGGTGAGCGAATTGTCCAAAATCTATATTTTAACAAATACCATGGGCTGGACCTTAGAATATAATGACATGCCGGTAACATCTCAAAATGATTTACAGGATATCAAACTTTAGATTTTAGGAGCCATTTTATTTTTAGCCATAGCAATTCCATCTTCTATCAGATGAGCGATTTTAGGTCTTTTTTGCTGAAGTTTTTCTAAATGATCTTTACTTATTTTGGCTAATTCTGGATCATGCGCTAGCGCCAATTCATAAATTTCAGTAATTAATAACCAATCGTCCTGGTGGTCTTTTTTAAGAATATCGAATGCAGCCTGAATGCTAAATTTTGTATTTTTTCCTTCTCTAAAATGGCGTACAGCTTCGTATAAGCCTTCGAGTTCTTTTTGTTTTGAAGTCTTTTCTGTTTTAATTGAATTTGAGCTTGTTTTATGGGTAACTAAATCGAAAGAATGATGATCTGCCGGTCCTGCAAATGCCGATACTATTTCTTTGCCTACAGCCATATCGTATCTTCCCCATTCCGGTTTAAATAAAACTTGATCTTCATACTTTACAGTACAATTTCTAAAGCTTATAAGAACTATTTTTCCTTGTAGGTTTCTGGTTCCTGTAATTATTTCGCCGTTTACAATAATACCACCTTCAAATTCTAGCTCAATATTTTCTCCTTCGTAAATTTTATAGGCTTTTAAGTCACGCGGACTCATATCTTCAATGGCTAAATTGATACCTTTTAATTTTCCGATCGGCGAGCCAAAACCTTCGGGATGTGATTTTGTACCATGTCCAATCAATTCTTTTTCTCTAGAAGCAAGTGCTGTTTTTCCTTTCGTTTGAATATAAATTGGTTTTCCTTCAAATTCGATCACATTTTCAAAGTTCCCTGAAACCTGCAAGCCGGTACTAAATTCGATAGTGCCCAAACCTTTTGAATCTATCAATTTTTTAATTCCGCTTAAGCCACCTTTTCTAAGCGCCATTTTATTAGCGAATTCCTCTAAAACCAGGCTTAAATGTGCAAAATCTGGAGTTACATACAACTGCGGTTGTGGCTTTGTAATATCAAATTCCTGATGCATAGCTTCGATCGAATAAGGGATTTTTTTTATATTCTCAGTCATGCACGACTTGCTTTCGCCAATCGACGATAATAAACCGGCACCATAAATCTTTGGATTTTCAGGAGTTCCTATCAGCCCGTATTCTACTGTCCACCAGTGTAAGTTTCTAATGAGCGCCATTTCACTCGGCTCTACATTTTTGTCCTGCAGCTCACCAACAAGTTTTTCAATAGCAGCTATTTCTTTAAGCGGAGTTCCTTCAGCTTCTTTTAAAATAGAAAGTTTTCTAATAGCTTCGTAAACTTCGTAATCATGAGCGCTTGAAATTGCTTTGCATCCAATTTCTCCAAAACGCCTTAAATATTCGGCATATTCTGGATTAGCTATAATTGGTGCATGCCCGGCGCCTTCATGAATAATATCGGGTGCAGGAGTGTACTCGATATTTTCCAGTTGCCTGATGTCGCTAGCAATTACCAAAACATTAAACGCCTGAAATTCCATAAATGCAGCCGGCGGTATAAAACCATCTACCGCAACCGCTGCCCAGCCAATTTCTTTTAAGATTCGATTCATCCCGTACATATTTGGAATATGATCTATAGAAATTCCAGTTTGCTCGAGTCCGTCTAAATAAGATTTGTGCGCCACCTTGCTAAGGTACGCTACATTTTTGCGCATAACATATCGCCACACCGCCTGATTGATAGGTGTATAGTCTTCATAATTTTGTGGTTTAATGTATTGCTGAAGATGCTTTGGTAAACGTTCTAAAATTTCATTAGACTCAATTGAATTATGCATAAAGTTGTAGCGTATTTTAGTATTGAATATACGAAATTTTAAAAGAAATAAGTTGAATGTAAAAAATATGGCAATAAAAAAAGCCTTTCGTAGGAAAGGCTAAATTTAATTTTTGAAAGTTGTAAAATGTTCTTTTATTCCTCAGATCCGGGAGGATATTTTTCTAGGATTTTAGAAACAATCTCATTTATTCTTTCCTGTTTTTTACTCACTTTTTCAGCAAGAGCAGCAGTACCCATTCCCTGCCAAACCAATTCTTTAGTTTCAGCATCAATAAGATCAATATATAAAGTTCCGTCGCTAGTTCTATTTACTGTATTGAATCCTGTATTCCAATACCATGGAGACCATCCCCAACCATAACCCCATCCAGGATTATTTTGATAAATATTTATATTCTCATGTGTCTTAGTGAAAATACTTACTAAAAGATCTGGACTTTGTGATTTTTCGAAGCCTTTTTCATTCATGGAAGCTTCAATAGCTCGCATAATACGTTTTTTATCAAGATCAGATATTTCAGCTTTATCAACCCCCGGCTTAAAAAAAGCGAAAGAGCTGTAAGAATTAAAATTGGCTTCACGATCATAATCAGAGGCTACTCTCACACTGCTACAAGAAGTGAAGAAAATGGCCAAAAGCAACAACACAGGAGTAAATTTTAGAACTTTCATAGGTGTTATATTTTATAATTTATAAAATGCTAAGCAAGTATGCTAAACACTTGTTAGACTGTTTTGTAATCTCAAATATCATGCCGAATTAATCTATTTTATCTATTCTAAAAATCACTATATCTATCTATACGAATAAGCTACCATCTCTTACAATTATATAAAACAGCCATCACTAATGTTTTATTGAGAATTAGTCTTTTTATCATAGCCGTAAGGGCAATGCCGGCAACCACTCTCACAACAATAGCCTCTTTTAAGATGATATTGCTCTGTGAAACATTTGTAACCTTCTGGCGTTAAATAATAGTCGCCATCTTCTAAAGGTATTTTTTTTCTTGAAAAACTCATGAAAACAAATTTACAATTCTTAACTTGAAGAAAATGATTTTGATCAATAAACATATTCTGGGTAAAAACTTTATTGCGGTCGCCATTTGGCCCGTGATCTTTGTGAAATCTGCTAAATACAAAGAAGATGATTTATTAGTGAATCACGAGAAAATTCACTTACGCCAGCAATTGGAGCTTTTAGTTGTTTTCTTTTATATTTTTTATGCTGCGGAATTTCTTTTTGGCTGGATAAAATATAAAAATGCGATGAAGGCCTATCAAAATATCAGTTTTGAGGTTGAAGCCTATACAAACGAAAAAGATGAAGATTATCTTGAAACCAGAAAGCCATTTTCCTTCCTAAAATATTATCGCTAAAATCTTTGTTCCAATTTTCGCCTTTCTCATCTTTGCAATATGAATGCTTCGGAAAACATCGAATCGATATTCCATAGAAAAGAACCTGTTTTTTCTCGAAACGACTTTATTACAAAGTTTGAAGATAAGAATATTGAAGTCTGGTTAAAACGTGAAGATCTACTGCATCCCGAGGTTTCAGGGAATAAATTCAGAAAGCTGAAATACAATGTTCTAGAAGCGAAAAGACTTCAAAAAAAACGAATTTTGACTTTTGGTGGTGCATTTTCTAATCATATTGCCGCTACGGCTGCAGCCGGAAGAATTCATAATATTCCTACAATAGGGGTGATTCGTGGGGAAGAGCTGAGAAAAGACCTTCAAAAAACGCTAAAATCAAATCCTACTTTAAAGTTTGCTTCACAAAATGGGATGCAATTTCACTTTATTGCAAGAGAAGATTTCCGAAGAAAAAATGATCCTGATTTTATCGAATCTCTTTATGCTGAATTCGGAGATTTTTATTTGGTTCCCGAAGGCGGAACAAACAAGTTTGCTATACAAGGTTGTGAAGAGATTTTAAGTGAAGAAGATAAGAATTTCGATTTTATTTGTGTTGCGGCAGGAACCGGTGGAACGGCTTCAGGATTGATAAATGCTTCAGCTGAAAACCAAAATGTTCTGGCTTTTTCAGCATTAAAAGGGGATTTTTTAAAATATGAAATTGGCCGTTTCAGCAATAAAAAAAACTGGACACTCGTTAGCGATGAGTATTTTGGTGGTTATGCTAAAATAAATGAAGAGCTGGTAAGTTTTATTAATGAATTTAAGACCGAGTTTGCAATTCAGCTTGATCCCATTTACACCGGCAAGATGATGTTTAGTGTTTTTGAGATGATCAAAAAAAATCGAGTTCCTGAAAATTCCCGTATTTTAGCGGTGCATACGGGCGGTTTGCAGGGGATTGCAGGGATGAACCGGCGATTGGAAAAAAAGAAAATGAGTTTAATTATTGTATAATATGAGGTTGAAACCTTATTTAGTTTTAGTGGTATTTGCACTTTTTATGGCTTCCTGCGGAAGTAAAAAAAAGGTGACTACACGTAAAAACCGAAAAGATAGAAATGAAGCGGTGATTAATAACCGTAATCAGGGAAATAGAAATACCGAAACTCCGGCTGAAATTGTGGATGCTGAAACCATGCCCGTGAGAACCTACGATTTTACGGTAGAAAATTATATTGCAGATTATGCGCCTATAGCACAGCAGGAAATGCATTTATATAAAGTACCTGCAAGCATCACTTTGGCCCAAGGGATTTTAGAATCTGGCTCTGGGAAAGGCAGATTAGCACAACAAGCCAATAACCATTTTGGGATTAAGTGCCACGACTGGCAAGGCGATAAAATTTATCACGACGACGATCGCAATCAGGAATGTTTTAGAAAATATAGACATCCAAAATATTCTTTTAGAGACCATTCATTATTCTTAGCAGAGCGTCGGCGCTACGCCGAACTTTTTGATCTTGATCAAGACGATTACAAAGGCTGGGCAAAAGGTTTACGCCAGGCCGGTTATGCTACAGATCGTCGTTACCCGCAAAAGCTTGTAGATTTAATAGAACGTTACGAGCTATATCGCTATGATGCGGAAGTTTTAGATCGTCCTTCTCCTAATTATACAACCGAATTTGAAGCGAAAGGCGATAGCTATATCGTTAAAAAAGGAGATACTTTATATTCTATTTCAAAACGCTATAATACCACTGTAGAAGAAATTAAAAGTTTAAATAATTTAACTGGCACCAATATTGAAATTGGACAAGTTTTATTAGTAAAATAACGACCATAAGAAAATTGCAATTATATGATTTATCAAAGAAGTAGTGCCTTATTTGCTGAAGCCAAAAAAGTGATTCCGGGCGGAGTAAACTCGCCGGTTAGAGCTTTTAAAGCAGTAGGAGGAGATCCTGTTTTTATTGAAAAAGCAGAAGGGGCTTATATTTATGATGAAGACGGAAATAAATTAATCGATTATATCAATTCCTGGGGACCAATGATTCTTGGCCATGCGCACAAACCTGTGGTTGATGCCGTGATCGAAAAAGCCAAAAAAGGAACTTCTTTTGGAACTCCGACCGAGATTGAAACCAAAATAGCCGAATTAGCGGTAAAAATGGTTCCTAATATCGATAAAATCAGAATGGTAAATTCGGGTACCGAAGCTTGTATGAGTGCGGTTAGATTGGCCAGAGGTTTTACCGGGAAAGAGAAAATCATCAAATTTGCCGGTTGTTATCACGGGCATAGCGATTCTTTTTTGATTCAGGCTGGGAGTGGAGCGATGACTTTTGGTACGCCAAATAGTCCGGGAGTTACCCAGGGAACAGCTAAAGATACTTTGCTAGCCGCTTATAATGATTTGGATGGTGTAAAGCAGATTGCTGAACAAAATAAAGATGAAATTGCCTGCATTATCGTAGAACCTGTTCCAGGAAATATGGGATGCATTCCTCCGGCTGAAGGATTTTTGGAAGGTTTGAGAAAGCTTTGCGATGAAACCGGAATTTTACTGATTTTTGATGAAGTGATGACCGGTTTTAGGTTAGCCGCAGGAGGTGTTCAGGAACGATTAGGGATCAACGCAGATATTGTTTGTTTTGGGAAAGTAATTGGCGGTGGTTTGCCAGTAGGTGCATTTGCTGCGCGAAATGAAATTATGGATTATTTGGCTCCGGTTGGGCCGGTGTATCAGGCAGGAACTTTAAGTGGAAATCCACTTGCTATGGCTGCAGGATTAGCCATGTTAACCGAATTGTCTGAGAATCCTGAAATTTTTAAAAGCATTGATAAAAAAACCGAATATCTTCATGAAGGAATGGAGAAGGTATTGAAAGAAAACGGAGTAAAACATACCATTAACCGCGTAGGTTCGATGATCTCTGTTCATTTTTCTGAAGATGCGGTAAGCGATTTTGCTACTTCTGCGGAAGCTGCAAAAAATGGAAAATTCAATACTTTTTTCCACGGAATGTTAGAAAACGGAATTTATATCGCACCGAGTGCTTTTGAAACTTGGTTTATAAGTGAAGCTTTAAGCTATGAAGATCTTGATAAAACGATCGCAGCGGTAGATAAAGTAACTAAAGATTTCGATTAATATCGATTTTATATAAATTCAACCGGCATTTTGATTTTTCAGAATGCCGGTTTTTTTGTTTTCAGATTATCATCTTCGTTTCGTAGTAAGATAAATAATAGGTCCAAAGAAAGGAACGAGTATTGAAATCATAGCGTATAGGATTTTTTCTAAATCTCCAGCTGTAGATTTAATGACCTTTCTTAATGAAATCCATAATAATATAATGTGAGTAAGTAAGAGGATGGGAACAAGAAGATTAAAAAGTTGCCCTAATAATATTCCTGTATTAGTAACATTTGTATTATACGTGATATCTATATTTTCTTGCTTAGAGTGTAAATTATCTATAAATTCTTCGATATTATCTATTTCGCTAGCCTTAAGTTTATAAGGTACCTTTTCTGAAGTATAAACTAATATGTCTTCACGATCTTCGATTACCACTTTCTCGATTTCTTCGGAAGGTAAAATTTCTTCGTTAAATTCAGTAAATGATATTTCTTTAGAATCTTTACCGCATCCAACTGATATTAGGCAAATTAAAACTGGAATAAGAAATAGTAAGGATTTTCGCATATTTTGTTGTTTCAGATAATTCACGGTTACAGATGATATTTAAAAGCTAATATAGAAAATGGGTGAGTCTTAAAGCTTTTCATTTGAAAATCATCATTTTGAATTATAGCAATCCATTATCAGAGAAAAAAACTAGAATATTATATATTCGAACTTTGCCGGAAGATTTATTCTTTCCTTCAACTTTTAAATCCAAAATTGAATGTCTGCAATAAGTCATAATGAGGTGTGGTTAATATGAGCTTCATTCAGGGTCTTATCACTTTAATTTGCTTTACAATATAATATGAGATTCCGGATCAAGTCCGGAACGACAATAATTTAAAATTAGTTGAAGGCCGCTCGCTGAGAACTAAAAGCTAAAAACTCTTCTAATAATCGCTAATTGTTTATTGAATATTCAAGAAAACTGCTTACTGATAACTGTAAAAAGTGAACTGTTAAATAATCGTCTACATCATCCCTAGCAATTCCTCCACATAATCTCTAGAATTCGATAATCGCGGTATTTTATGTTGTCCACCTAGTTTACCATTTTTCTTCAACCAATCGTGAAATAACTTTTCTCTTGCTACATGAATCTTAGGCGCATTAAGTGTCATATTTAAATAGCGCTTCGCCTCGTAATCACTATTTACTTGTTGTAATGCCTGGTCTAGATCTTCATTAAATTCCGACATCGATTTTGGCGGATGCTTAAACTCGATAATCCACTCGTGCGCTCCTTTTTCTTTACCTTCCATAAAAACCGGGGCGGCAGTGTAATCTACGATCTCGCAATTGTTGGTAAGCGATGCTTTTTTTAGTGCAGTTTCAGCATTTTCTATAATCAATTCTTCACCAAAAACGTTAATGTGATGTTTTGTTCTTCCAGATACTTTTATACGATAAGGACTGGTAGAGGTAAAACGAACCGTGTCGCCAATTTTATAGCGCCATAAACCTGCATTGGTTGTAATAACGATGGCGTAATTTTTACCAATTTCAACTTCAGAAAGTGGTATAATTTCTTCCTCATTGCTTCCGTAGGTATGCATAGGAATAAACTCATAGAATATTCCGTAGTCCAACATTAACAGCAAATCTTTGTTATCATTTTGATCCTGGCAGGCAAAAAATCCTTCTGAAGCATTATAAATTTCGTAATATCTAAAATCTTCGTTAGGTAAGATTTTTTGATACTGAGCTGCATAAGGATCAAAGCTAACACCACCGTGAAAATAAACTTCAATATTGCGCCAAACTTCAAAAATGCTTTCCTTACCGGTATGTTCTAAAACATTATTTAGTAAAACCAGCATCCATGAAGGAACTCCGGCAAGACTGGTTACGTTTTCTTTGATAGTTTCTCGCACAATCGCATCCATTTTAGTTTCCCAATCGTGCATCAAAGAAACTTCGTTACTTGGTGTGCTACTAAACTCGGCCCAAAATGGCATATTATCGATAAGAATGGCCGAAAGATCTCCAAAACTTGTTCCGTTTTCTTTGTAGATTTCTTTACTTCCGCCTAAGCGTAAACTTTTTCCTGTGAAAAATTGAGAGCCGGGATTATTGTTTAAATACATGCAAAGCAAATCTTTACCAGCGGCATAATGGCAATGTTCTAAAGAATCCTCACTTACTGGGATAAATTTACTTTTAGCGTTTGTAGTTCCACTAGATTTTGCAAACCATTTTATAGGAGTTGGCCAAAAAATGTTATTTTCTCCTAACCGGCTTCTTTCAATAGCTTCATAATAATTTTCGTAAGAATGTAAAGGAACACGAGAAGCGAAATCCTTATAGGATTTGATTTCAGAAAAGGCATATTTTCTACCAATCTCTGTGTTTTTAGCTTTATAAATTAGTCCTTTTAAAAGCTCATCCTGTACATCGTGAGGATATTTTATAAATAATTCCATCTGGTGAATACGCTTCTTAAGAAACCATGAAGCAATGGAATTTACTAATGGAATTGGCATTTATTTATTATATATTTATCAACTCTTTGCAGAGCTTTTTGGTTGGTAGGTTAAAAATAACCGAAACTTTGAAGCCTGCAAAAACGCATCAGTTAAAAATAATGAAAAAGATATGAGATACGAGGGTGTGCTCACCAAAATGAAAACAGAACTGTTGGAAAATGTAGAATATTATCTAGATTTTGAGAACGATTTTTTAAATATGAATCAACTTCTAGAGAAAAACTTAAGTTTAAATTTTCTACGTTTTCAATGCCTTAATTGTGGGCAACAAAAGAAAATTTTTAGACAGGGTTTTTGTTATGATTGTTTTAGCTCGATTCCGCAAGCCGGGGAATGGATCATGAAGCCAGAACTAAGTAAAGCACATTTAGATCTGGAAGATCGAGATTTAGAATATGAAAAAAGAGTGCAACTAACACCGCATATTGTGTATTTAGCAAATTCGAGTAATGTAAAAGTAGGCGTGACTCGTAAAACTCAGGTGCCCACACGATGGATCGATCAGGGAGCACACGAAGCAATTGAAATTGTAGAAGTTCCTAACAGGTATTTGGCCGGGATTACAGAAATCGCTCTAAAAGCCCATGTTTCTGATAAAACAAACTGGCGAAAAATGCTTACCAATGATATTTTAGATTTAAATCTGGAAGAAGAGCGAGAAAAATTGAAAGATTTTATTCCTGAAGAAGCCAAAGCCTATTATTTAGCCGATCAAAAAGAAACCGAAATTAAGTTTCCTGTGAAGCAATTTTCACCAAAAATTAAAACGCTGAATCTTACAAAATCTCCATTTTATCAGGGTAAATTAATGGGGATAAAAGGTCAATATTTATTATTTGAAGACGGAACTGCTTTTAACGTTAGAGCCCATGAAGGTTTTGTCGTAGAACTTAAAGTCGCTTAAAACCAAAGTATGAAATCACAAAAAGAGAAAATGCTTTCTGGTGAATTATATTTTGCCGGTGATGACGAGCTAACGAAGGAGCGTATGAGAGCTCGGGAGCTGATAAAAAAGTATAATTCTCTTCCTGAGGATCAAGCGGAAAAATTAACTGCTATTTTAAGGGATTTGATTCCTAATGGTGGGAGAGAATTAGTTGTTCAGCCGCCTTTTTTTTGTGATTACGGATATAATATCAAAACTGGAGATCAGGTTTACTTCAATTTTAATTGTGTAATTTTGGATGGGATGGAAGTTAGCATTGGCTCGCGCAGCATGTTTGGGCCTAATGTGCAAATCTATACTGCATCGCATCCTTTAAACGCGAAAGAAAGAGCTTCGCTTTTAGAATTTTCTAAAGCCATAGCCATAGGAGAAGATGTTTGGATTGGTGGAAACGTTACTATCTGTCCCGGTGTGAAAATCGGAAATCGTGCAGTTATTGGTGCCGGAAGCGTGGTAACTAAAGATATTCCTGATGATGTTTTTGCTGCCGGAAATCCTTGCAAAGTAATTAAGAAAATAGAACACTAATTTTTGCTGTTTACACTAATAAATAAGATTTATGCTAAAATTATCGAATCTTGTCTTGTTATTATTTGCAACTTCTGTGCTTTTTGGACAGGAAATAGAACATCCACAAAAAAAGTATTCTGAAGACTCCAAAATGGAAGTCGTTAATCTATTGAAGAGTGCAAATGCAGAAGATCAGGTCGCTCTATTTGTAGAAGATCAATTTATAGGGAATCAGGTTTTGTACCCAACTTTAAATCCTGATAATATTAAGAGTGTCGAAGTCGAGAAGGAACCTTTTGTATTAGATAGTATTCATTTTGATGGTAAAATAATTATTACCTATAAAGACGAATATCAACCTGAGTATGTCTCGGTAAAGAAACTTATCTTAGAACAAACAGAAATTGATCTACCAATTGTCGTACAAATCGATAAAGAAGTGCTAGATCTCGATTATGCTATGTATAAGGTGGATAAAAATTTTATACTGAAGCTAACTTTAGAAGAAATACCAACTTCCAAGGAAGGGCATAAAATTGTATTGGCAAAGTTTATTACAAAAACACCAGCTAATATTGTTGAAGCAAATAACATACATATTAAATAAAAACCACTTAGATTTTTTAAAATCCAAGCGGTTTTTATTTTTTTACTCATTACTCACTAATCACTAACTACTGCGCAGTATCTTTCTTTTTCTTATTTCTGTTAAGTAATCCTCCTAAAATAGATTTTGCCGCATCTTCTATTTTTTTCTCCTGAGTTTTTGTGGTGTCTACAGTTTTCGCAGGTTTTGCTGTACCAGTACTATCTGTAGTGGCTGTATTATCCTGTTTATTTTTTCCTAATTGTTTATTGATAAGATCATTTAAAGCATTGGTGCCTTTTTCTTTTAGCTTGTCTTTTTGTTCTTCAGCAATTTTTTGCGTTAAGCTAGTAATTGCCTGTTGCATATTCAGGTTGATCTTTGGACTTTGGAACGTTCCGTTTAAACCTACCGGAATTTCAACCTTTGTATTTTCAAGGCTCGATCCGCTAAGTTTGCTTAACGTACTGCTTACTTGGTTTCCTAAATATTTTGCCGGAACATCCAGATCCAATTTATAGTTCATATTCATATCAAACCCGTGGCTACCCGAAATTTTTACCAGAATATCTTTAATCTTGAAATCGAAAGGTTGGATATTCACCGCACCATTATCAAAAGTTAATTTAGTTTTCAGATTACTCAAATCAATTTTATCTAAATCTATAAAATTAATTTGATCGTCTAATTTTGATAAAAGCGGCATTTTTTTAGAATCGATATCTGCCGTTAAAATTTGAGCCAGAGCATCCCCGGCTAAACTTGTTAATATTGGAGTTAGATCGTTATTGAGGTTACCGTTTAGTTTTAGGTTAGTCTGAATTTTTCCTTGTAGTGCATTAGCAATTGGCGCTAGGCCTTGCATTAACTCTAATCCATTGAAAGACTCAGCAATACTAATCGCATTCAAATCTAACGACATATCGAAAGTAGGCGTTGGTGTTTTGGTAGAAACATTTCCGTTTAGGGCAATTTTTCCGCCGAATATATCTGAAGTGATATTTTGCAGCGTAGCGGTTTCGTCACGAATAATCACTTTACCTTTTGCATTGGTAAGCTTCAAGTTATCGTATAAAATTTTGTTAGCATTAAAAGTAAGGGCTACGTCAAGAAAAGATGGGATTTTAATAGCTTCTTCGCCAGTGGCTACTTTTTCGGTTTTAGGCGTTTTAGCAGTATTTTCTTCGGAAGTTTCCGCAGGTTTCTCTTCGGTTTGTGCCACCATAAAATCGTTCACTGCAAAAGTATTCGATTTTACGTTGAAGTCTCCTTTTAATTTTTGATCGGTAAACAGGAATCCCATCAAATTCTGTATAGTTCCGTTTGCTTGGAGATCGGTTTGGCCGGTAATTAAATTTAATTCAGGAACTGAAACATTATCCTGAGCCAAGTTTACTTTAGCGCTTGATATATTTACTTCGTTCGGAATTTCCGGAGATTTATAACTAAAGTTTTTAATACTTGCCGTACCACTACTTTTTACATTCTGGTATTGTTCTTTTTCGATACTATTCATATCGAAATTGGCTGAAGCATCTACCGTTAAAATTCCGTTTAAATCTAAATTCATATCTAATGGATAGGCTTTATCGAGATTGGCTAAATTTAGCGTTCCGTCCAGATCAAGATCAACAAGCATATTGCCCATTAAGTTTTTTACACTTCCGTTAGCTGCAAAACGATCTTGATCGATTCTGAATTTTACATTGTTGAAGGTTAAATAGGTATCTTCTACAATTCCGGTTTCATTTAAAACCCGAAGATCAAGATTAATATCTTCTACACTTTTTGGTAAATCGGGATATTTAAATGAAGCATTATTTGAGGTTACTGAAATATCTAATTTCGGAATATAGGTGTCATTAGCAGTTCCTTTAATCATACCGTTTACCACAAAATCACCTTTAGTTTCAACATTTTCGATGTTTTTGGCGTAAACTTCTGGAATTACCGCCAAGAAGTTTTTAAAGTCAGATGAAGGTGTTTTGAATGTTAGATCGATATTGGTATCATCACCATCAACTTGTACAAAACCATCAAAAGTAAGTGGTAATTGATTGATTTTTGCTTCATTCTCTAGAAACGTATATTTCATATTTTCTAAATCCATTTGAAGCACAGCATCTAGTGCTACTTTATTTCGGTTTAAATAATTAATACTATCAAATTCGAAAGAAACTATGGCTTCAGTATCGGTATCTAATTCGGTTTGATCGAGAGAAAAATCTCCGGTTCCGCTATGGTTTAATTCTTCTAATTGTAAGGCCATTTTAGCGCCTTTATCGATATAATTTAATCGGGAATTATTGATTTCGTAATGTTGCAGGTCTAAAATTAATCCGCCTGTTGTATCTGCTGGAGTAGTTTTATTTGTTGCTGTAGTATCTACTTTTGCAATGTCGTAATTGGCTCTTCCCAAAGAGTCTACTAAAATATTTAGGTAAGCATTGTTGATTTTAAATTCATCAATTTTTTTAGCTTCATCATTGCCTTTAAAAAGTTCTTTAATGCTCATCTCTAATGTTAGCTCTTCAACATCAGCAAGTGTATCGCCTTCAAAAGGCGCATTATTTATAACGCTAACATCGCTAAGGACTACTGTGGCTTGTGGAAAACTTCGGAATAAACTTAAATCTAAATCTGCAAATTCTACTTTGGCGTTTACATTATCATTGATGGTTTTTTTGACGAAATCTTCAATTTGTGATGAAAATATAAATGGAGCTGCGATTAGTAATACTACAATCACCAGCAGTGTGATTCCTATAATTTTAAAAACTTTTTTCATAGTCAGATCAGTTTTTTAAGTCGTTTATGTAATGTGCTAAGTTTTGGTTAAACCTAGTTATTCTTCTAGTATAAGTTCTTCTCCTTCAGCTAATTTAAATCGTTTCCTGATGCCATAGACAGCAAGATATAGAAATGGTGTGTCGCAAATGGCTACAATTACTTTAAACAGAAATCCGCTAAGTAATAGAACACCAAATTTATCCCATTCAATTTTGTTAAAGCTACATAACAAAATAAGAACCGAAGCCGTATCTACAAACTGAGATAAGAATGTCGAGAAATTATTCCGAAGCCAAAGATGTTTTCCTTTAGTCAGTTTTTTCCAAAAATGAAAAAGCTGAATATCGATATATTGGGCAAATAGATATGCAAGCATCGAAGCTATCACAGCAATGGCGGTAGCGCCAAAAACTTTAGTGAAGAGCGCGTCTCCAATCGGTGACCAGTCGGTTGCCGGAACAGCATTTGCCGTGTAAATAATCAGTAAAGAAAAGAGCGATGCAAAAATTCCTGCAGTAACTACTTGGTTGGCTTTTTTCTTCCCGTACACTTCGCTAATAATATCAGTGATCAAAAAAGTGACTGGATAAGGTAAAATACCCACTGAAATTTCAAATTTGTAAATCCCGAAAAAATCCCAACTAAAAAATTTTTGAAATATTAAATTAGAAACTACCAGGGATGCAATAAACAAAGACGCTAAAATCAAATAAAATCGATACGCTGTTAGTTTATCTTTAAGCTTCAATTTGGCCAAATTATTTTTTTAAAAGACTTCCTCGCAAAATTAAGGGTATGTGCTTTTGTTTTGCTTAATTTGCTGTGAAATTATAGCAGATCCCTTATTAAAATTTTCTTAATTAAAGTTTGAAATCCCCTAAGATAGTACATATAGCGCTGGGAAGCAATGAAGGAGAGCGTTTTGAGATTTTACAAAATGCCGTAGGTAAGATTTTTGAAGAGATTGGTGAGATCGTTCAGATTTCTTCGGTTTATGAGACGCCAGCCTGGGGTTTTTCTGGAAATGCATTTCTTAATGCCTGTATTGCGGTTTCTACACGTTTTTCTGCGGAAGATGTGCTACGGAAGTTATTAGCGATCGAAGCTCATTTTGGAAGAAAAAGAAGTGATTCTAAAAATTACCAAAATCGAACTTTAGATCTGGATGTTTTACTGGTTGAAGATGAAGTTAGTGAAACTGAAATACTAACATTGCCGCATCCACAAATACAGAATCGACGTTTTGTATTGGAACCTTTAAATGATATAGCTGCGAACGAAACGCATCCGGTATTAAAAAAGAAAATTCAGCAATTATTATTGGAAGTAAAAGATGAAGCTAAATTAACTAAGATCGATGCAAAGCTAGAAACGCTAAAGATTGCGAATAAATTTAGTTCTTGTAATTACATTGCAGTTGAAGGTAATATTGGTGCCGGGAAAACCAGTTTCTCCACGATGGTTTCTCAGGATTTTAATGCGAAGTTGATTTTAGAACGTTTTAAAGACAATCCTTTTTTACCGAAATTCTACGAAGATCAGGAGCGTTATGCATTTTCTCTGGAAATGTCTTTTCTGGCCGATCGGTATCAACAGTTATCTGATGATCTTGCGCAATACGATTTGTTTAAAGACTTTGTGATTTCAGATTATGATGTTTTTAAATCGCTTATTTTTGCAAAAATTACCTTGGCAGAAGATGAATATTCACTCTACCAAAAGTTATTTCATCTGATGTATAAAGAGCTGGTAAAACCCGATTTGTACATTTATTTGTATCAAAATACCGAGCGTTTACTTCAGAATATAAAAAAACGAGGGCGGGAATACGAGCAGAATATTCAGCCCGATTATTTAATGAATATCAATAAAAGCTATCTCTCTTTTATAAAGTCTCAAACCAATATGAAAGTCCAGATTATCGATATTTCTGAACTGGATTTTGTAAACAACCGTAACGATTATTTGAAGCTGTTAGCGGAGATTGATTTGTAGATTACAGTTACCAATTTACAGTGGTCGTCTTTCCGTGCTTGATACGGAATCTCATTATGTTGGATGCGATGCTGAATCAAGTTCAGCATGACGAAGAAATAGGTTTATTTGGATTCATTCATTTTCTTTTTTCCATTGCCCAAAAAAGAAACAAAAAAGTCTAGGCTTACTAAACTTACTCTAAATTGTACGTTCGGAAGCTGAATTTTAGAAACTCGCTATCGCTCAGACAGCCTAAAATTAAGGCGCTTCTCTTACTTCCAATTTTACGCGTAATTTTCGATAGGTCGTTTCGTATACTACTTATAAATAGTAATTGTAAACTCAAAATTCATCATTCAGAATTCAAAATTTTTCATCCTGATTCCTGCATCTTGACTCTCTCGTTTTTTCTTTATTTCTGAAATCTCACATCTATAATCTCATCTCTAAGATCTAGCAGCGCAGCACTCTAATCTGCGGTTTTTAATTTTGAATAAAGATCCCAAAGAATCACTCCTGTACTCACCGAAATATTTAATGAATGTTTGCTTCCGGCTTGCGGAATTTCGATCACACCATCACTAGCCGAAACTACTTTTTGCTGTACGCCTTTTACTTCATTTCCAAAGATCACCGCGATTTTTTCACCAATTTCAGGTTTAAAGTTATTCAGTATTACCGCACCTTCTGCCTGCTCGATAGAAAATACTTTTACGTTATCTTCTTTCAGTTTTTCAACTAAAGCTAAAGTATCTTCAACATGTTCCCAAGTCACTGTTTCGGTAGCGCCAAGAGCAGTTTTCTGAATGTCTTTATGGGGTGGTTTAGCCGTGATTCCGCACAAATAAATTTTCTCGATCAAAAAAGCATCGGCAGTTCTAAAAACAGATCCAATATTATTCAGACTTCTGATATTGTCCAGAATAACGATGATAGGTGTTTTTTTAGCTTCTTTAAACTCTTCAACCGATTTACGATTTAGCTCGCTGTTTTTGATCTTTCTGTTCTTCATGCGGCAAAAATAAAAATAATTGTCGGCTTTAACTTATCTATCAATCATTCGAAACTTTCAGAATCGATAATTTAAAACCGATTTTATATGAAATTGGGTGCGACTCTTTACAATTTTAATAAATATGAAATGCTGTGAGAAACCGGACTTTAAGCCTTAAGCTCGTGGTGCTATCTCTATTTCAAAGCTCAGCTTTTTTTATGATCTTTGGAGATCATTCATTATTTAAGAAATATTCATCAAAAATTTTATGAAGAAATTACTCATTCCACTTTTTACAATCCTTTTGGGAATAGGACAAAGTTTTGCGCAGGTCACTCCAAAATGGATCCGGTACCAGTCGATTTCACCCAATGGGGGAACCATTGCTTTCACCTACAAAGGCAATTTATACACAGTTGCTGCTAGTGGTGGCGATGCCAAACAAATCACTTTTCATAAGGCACATGATTATATGCCGGTTTGGAGTAAGGACGGTAAACAAATCGCTTTTGCTTCAGACCGTTATGGGAATTTCGATGTTTTTGTGATGGATGCTTTAGGCGGCCCGGCAACACGGCTAACCTATCACAGCAACGATGAGCAACCCTTTAGTTTTTCCGCAGATAATCAGTCGGTTATTTTTGGTGCCGTTCGCCAGGATCTCGCAGAGCACCGCCAGTTCCCGGCCAGTTACCAACCCGAATTGTATAGCGTTCCTGTTACAGGAGGGCGTGTAGATCAGATTTTCACTATTCCGGCAGAGTATGTTCAGGTAAGTGACGATGGCAAAACAATGGTGTATCATGATAAAGTTGGTGGGGAGAACGAATGGCGTAAACACCATGTATCTTCGGTAACCCGGGATCTTTGGACTTATGATGTAGAGAACGATAAACACAGTATGATCACCTCGTTTAAAGGCGAAGATCGTCAGCCGGTTTTTGATAATACCGAAGAAAATTTATTTTACTTAAGTGAAGAAAGCGGCAATTTTAATGTTCATAAATTATCCTTGGAAAATCCCGAGAAAACCAAGCAATTAACCGATTTTGATGATTTTTCGGTTCGTTTTTTAAGCTATGGCAATGGAACTTTAGCTTTTGGGTACGATGGCGAATTATATACGATGAAAGAAGGACAGGCGCCCAAAAAAGTTGAGGTGACTATCAGAACGCAGCCTGTGGACAATAGTGATAATTATATTAGTATTAGAGACGGAGTGCAGGAAATGGAAGTTTCTCCAAACGGTAAAGAAATCGCTTTTGTAGCTCGCGGAGAGGTTTTTGTGACTTCTGTAGATGGCTCTTTAACCAAAAGAATTACCAATACGCCAAATCAGGAGCGTTTTGTGTCGTTTACACCCGATGGTAAATCGGTAGTGTATTCCAGCGAGCGTGATGGAAAATGGAATATTTATAAAACCGAAATTGTAAGAAAAGAGGAGCCTTTTTTCTATGCTTCAACCTTACTAAAAGAAGAGCCCGTTATCGAAGCTGAAACTGATAGTTACATCCCTAAATATTCTCCTGATGGTAAAAAGCTGGCGTATATTTCAGGAAGACGGACATTGCGTGTAAAAGATCTGGATTCAGGAAAAGAAATCGATCTTTTAACTCCTGAAGATCTATTTACCATGAGTGATGGCGATCAAAATTTTACGTGGAGCCCTGATAGTAAATGGATTTTGATGGATTGGGGGAAATTATTAAGTAATAATGAAGTGTTATTATTAGCCGCAGATGGTAGTAAGCGGGAAAATTTAACCGAAAGTGGTTACCAGGATTATTACCCAAAATGGGTAAACGACGGAAAGCAGATGTTGTGGTTTAGTAACCGAAACGGACTAAAAAGTTATGCCACCAGCGGAAGATCTGAAAGAGATGTGTATTCGATGTTTTTTACCCAGGAAGCTTATGATAAATTCAATATGTCTGAAGAAGATTATAAGCTGATGAAAGCTGTTGAAGAAGCTCAGAATGCGAAGAAAGACGAGGACAAAGAAGACGATAAAAAAGATAAAAAGAACAGGAAAGATAAGAAAGACGAAGAAGTTAAAGATTTGAAGTTCGATTGGGAAGGAATGAAAGAGAGAAAAAAACGCCTTACCACGCATTCCAGCAGTTTAAGCGATGCCGTACTTTCTAAAGATGGAGAGAAAATTTATTACCTATCAAGTTTTGAGGATAAAAACAATCTTTGGGAAACCAATCTTCGCACCGGTGAAACCAAAATGTCGGTAAAACTAAATTCCAGAGGCGGAAGTTTAGTTTGGGACAAAAAGCAGGAAAATCTTTATCTATTAAGTGGAGGGAATATTTCTAAAATCGATGTCGATAAAGAAAAGTCAGAAGCAATTAAGATTGCCGGCGATATGTATTACGATCAAGGTGCCGAAAGGGAAAAAATGTTCGATCATGTATATATAAGAACAAAGAATATTTTCTACGAACCCACATTTCACGGGAAAAACTGGGATTCGTTGTATGTGCAGTATAAAAAATACCTTCCGCATATAGGCAATTCGTATGAGTTTGCTGAAATGCTTTCTGAAATGTTAGGCGAACTGAATGTATCACATTCGGGCGCGCGTTATAGTAACCGAAGCGACGATGGCGACGAAACGGCTTCACTCGGGATTTTTATGGATTATGATTTTGAAGGTGCCGGAATTAAAATTACTGAAGTTATCAAAGGAGGACCTTTAGATAAAGCAGCTTACGATATCGAACCGGGAATGGTGATTACCGCTATTGATGGGGAAACCATAGAGAACGATCAGGACATTGCAAAATACCTAAATCACAAAGCCAACAAATTTGTGTTACTGGAAATAAAAGATCCTGAAGCTAAAGCACCAAAACAAATTACCATGAAACCTGTTTCTTTGGGGGAAGAGCGTAATTTGTTATACAGGCGTTTTGTAAGAATAAATCAAAAAGAGGTTGAGGAGAAAAGTAACGAAAAATTAGGTTACGTACATATCCCGGGAATGAGTGACGAGCCGTATCGTTCGATCTACGAAGATATGATGGGTAAATATTTTGAAACCGAAGGCGTAATTGTTGATACTCGTTTTAACGGTGGTGGAGATTTGGTAGCCGATCTTGCGGCGTTCTTTACCGGAACACCTTTTATCACTTATGAAACTGAAGCCAAAGTGGTGGGTGGCGAGCCAACATCACGATGGACAAAGCCTACACTTTCTTTATTTAACGAAAGTATGTATTCAGATGGGCATTGTTATGCCAGTGGGTATACCGATTTAAATATTGGTACAACTATCGGGATGCCGGTACCGGGAACTTGTAGTTTTGCTGGCTGGGAACGTTTAGCCGATGGTACGGTTTGGGGAGTCGTTCCTGTTAGCGCTAAAAATAAAGCCGGGGAATGGATGGAAAATAATCAAACTGAACCCGATATTATCGTAAAAAACATGCCGGGCGTGATTAGCGAAGGTCGCGACCAGCAGTTAGAAAAAGGTATCGAAGTTTTATTAGATCAGGTTACTGAAGAGTAATTCTCTATCAAATTCGAATTATAAAAGCTCCGAATTAATTTCTCGGGGCTTTTTTATTTCAATAAGTCTAGTAAGGTTTTTGTAAAATATCAGACCATTTTTGAGAACGTGTTAAAACCAAATCATTTGCCAAAACCAAAAAAGTCTTTAGAACCCAATAAGATCAATCTTAAAGAAAGTTTTGCTTCTTTAAAATTTGTACCGCGATTCTTCCAAGAGATAAGGAAAGTAAATCCGCCGTTGTTTTACGCCAATATTGGTAGCCGAATTTTAAGTGCGGTCATTCCTTTAGCCTTGCTATGGATAGGGAAGATCATTATCGATGAGGTGGTGTTACAAATCGATGCCGAAGTAAAAGACCTTTCCCGATTATGGATGTTTGTTGCTGCAGAATTTGGGTTGGCGATCTTATCAGATCTTTTGAGTCGAGGAGTTTCACTAACCGATGCTTTGCTTGGTGATCAATATTCGATAGATACTTCTGTAAAAATTATTGAAAAAACAGCCGAACTGAATCTCGATCAATTAGAAGATTCCGAGTTTTACGATAAACTTGAAAGAGCCCGTAGACAAACTACCGGAAGGGTTGGTTTAATGTCCAATATTCTTGCACAGGGCGAAGATCTAATCGTGATTTTATCGTTGCTTATCGGTGTAGTAGCTTTTGAGCCCTGGTTGATTATTTTGTTGGTAGTCTCAATTGTTCCTACTATTATAAATGAAATAAAATTTAGCGGCACCAGTTATTCTTTAGCCAGAAGCTGGACGCAGGAGCGCCGCGAACTTGATTATTTACGTTATGCTGGGGCAAGTGATGTGACGGCAAAAGAAGTGAAGTTATTCGGACTTTCGGGATATCTTGCGAATCGATTTAAGTCACTTTCAGATCAATATTACGTAGCGAATAAAAAACTGGCGAAAAAAAGAGCCGGTTGGGGTTCGGTGTTTAATGTGATTGGAACTTCTGCCTACTATGGTGCCTATTTACTCATCGTGTACAGAACGGTTCTAGGCGTTTTTAGTTTGGGTGATCTTACGTTTTTATCGGGGTCATTTAATCGCTTACGCTCAAAATTGCAGGGATTTTTCACTCGTTTTACGGCAATAACCGAAAGTGCGCTGTATCTTCAGGATTACTTTGAGTTTTTGGATCTTAAATACGAGGATGCCGTAATTGATGGTTTACCACTTCCCAGGGAAATTAAAAAAGGATTCCGTTTTAAAAATGTAGGCTTTAAATATCCAAAATCAGATAAATGGGTGGTTCGTAATATTAATTTTGAATTACTCGCCGGCGAAAAACTGGCTTTTGTGGGAGAGAATGGAGCCGGAAAGACCACGCTGATCAAACTGTTACTGCGCTTTTACGAACCGACTGAAGGAGAAATTTTACTGGAAGATATTCCGGTAAAGCAATATGATAAAACGCAATATCAGCAGTATTTCGGAGTCATTTTTCAGGATTTTGTAAAGTTTGAATTGACCCTTCGAGAAAATATCGCTATGGGCGATATTCGTGAAATCGACAATCAATTTAAATTAGATGTTGCAGCCGAAAAAAGTTTGGCAAATCAGGTAATCGATGATGTTCCAAAAGGATTAGATCAGCAATTAGGGAAACGATTTAAGCAGGGGAAAGACCTTTCTGGCGGGCAATGGCAAAAAATCGCAATTGCCAGAGCGTATATTAAAGATGCTGAGGTTTTGATTTTGGATGAACCAACTTCAGCCTTAGATGCGCGGGCAGAAACCGAAGCTTTCGATCGTTTTATAAATCTTACAGAAGGAAAAACCGCCGTGATCATTTCACACCGCTTTAGTACGGTACGAATTGCAGACCGAATTATGGTATTGAAAGATGGCGCAGTTCTGGAAATCGGCACCCACAAAGAATTAATGAGAAACGATAAACTATATGCCGAATTATTTAATCTTCAGGCAGCGGGATATCAATAGTTTTCGATTAAACTTCAGAAATGATATAGCGTGATAATAACATTTAATATCTTTATGCTAAATAATTCAATTCTAATGAAAATAATTAGCATTCTTTGCCTTTTCTTGAGTTTTTCGCTTTCGGCACAAATCCAAACTTTACCACTTTGGCCAGAAAATAAAATGCCCAATTATCAAAAATCTTCAGAAAAAGAAGAGATTAATGATGGTGATGTGGTTTGGATTTCGAAGGTGCAACAACCTACTTTAGAAGTTTATCTTCCGGTTAAACAAACCGCGACCGGCCAGGCGGTTTTGGTTTGTCCCGGTGGCGGTTATGCTGGCCTGGCTTACGATTGGGAAGGTACGCAGATTGCTAAATTTTTAAATACTAAAGGCATCGCAGCCGGAGTCTTGAAATATAGATTACCGGGTTCAGCTTCAGTAAAAGAAAATTTTAAAGCGCCACTGCAAGATGCACAACGTGGTATTCGATTGCTTCGCGCTAATGCTTCAGCATGGAATATTGATAAAAATAAAGTTGGTGTAATGGGCTTTTCTGCCGGTGGGCATTTAGCTTCGACTTTAGGAACGCATTTTCAGGAGGCATTTTATTCAGCAATAGATAGTATAGATTCTGAAGAAATTCGTCCAGACTTTATGATTTTAATTTATCCGGTAATTAACATGGATCCTGAAATTACACATCAGGGCTCACGCGAAAATTTACTGGGGAAAAATCCAAGTGCAGCATTAGAAATGCAGTTTTCTAACGATTTACAAGTAACCGAAAATACACCAACCACGTTTATTTTGCACGCAAGTGACGATGGCGCGGTGCCGGTTGAAAACAGTTTGCGGATGTATGCTGCGCTTCACAAAAATAATGTAAAAACAGAGATGCATATTTATCCTGAAGGAGGGCATGGTTTTGCGCTGGCTAACGGAAAGTATTATCTGGAAAATTGGAGCGAGCGATTAAGTGACTGGCTTAAAAAAATAGAGTAAAAAATGAAGCATATTGCAATTTATGCCGAAGATCACAAATTAGTTTCCCGACTAGTGGATGATCTAAAAAAAGATAAAAAAGTACCCGGATTTGAAGAATTTCAGCATAAAAAAGGATTTGAACATTCTGAAGCTGTTCTTCAAAGTTTTATAAAAAAAGATCAAAAACATGGAAATTCAGTTTTAGTAAAAGATCAGGATCGCAGCTTGAGAACTTTCTCCAGTGGTGAAAAACGTAAAGCTTTACTCGAGTTTTTACTGAAAAAAGAGCCAGAATACCTTATTTTAGACGATCCTTTCGATTGTTTAGATGTGCAATCTGTAGCGAGCTTTAAATCGAGATTGGCTGAAGTGAAATCTGATTTTGCAATGCTACAAATCTTTAGAAGGGAAGAAGATATTTTAGCATTTATCGATGAGGTGCTAATTTTTGATTCCAACGGGAAAGCTATTCTGAAAAATAAAGCCGATTTTAAAGAAAATAAGAAGGAGTTTTTAGCGGAAATAAAGGCGATCCCACCTGCTCCTAAAACTTTTAAAAATATTCGCGAAAGCCTGATTAAGCTGGATAAGGTTAATGTTTCTTATGAAGAACGCCCTATTTTAACGAATATCACCTGGGAAGTGAAGCGAGGTGAATTCTGGAAACTTACCGGCTCAAACGGATCTGGAAAAACCACGATTTTGAGTATGGTTTACGGTGATAACCCAAAAGCTTATGGAGTTGATTTATTTCTCTTCGGAAAGAAAAAAGGAAGCGGCGAATCGGTTTGGGATATCAAGAAAAAAATCGGTTATTTTTCTCCCGCTTTAACGGAACTGTTTACTCGTAGAAATACGGTTGAAGATATGGTGATTTCAGGATTGGTTGATAGTGTTGGCCTTTATCAAAAACCAACAGATAAACAAAAAGCTTTGGCTAGGCAGTGGTTAGAAACTCTAGGTTTTCGGGATAAAGCCAAGAAAATATTTAATGATCTGTCCAATCTTGAAAAGCGAATGCTTCTAATCGCTCGCGCGATGATAAAACATCCACCATTGTTAATTTTAGACGAACCTTCTACAGGTTTAGATGATAAAAGTGCTTTAAAGATCACTAATCTTATCAATCAGATTGCAGCGCAAAGTGACACTGCAATTATTTATGTTTCCCACAGAAAAGAAAAAGGCTTAAACCCCGATTTTGAATTTGAATTGGTTCCTTCGGAAAAAGGATCGGTTGGAAAGCTTATTTCAAAAGTCAATTATCAATGAACAATTAACAAGATAGGTTTTAGTTCTCAGCAATAAGCTAATTTTTAATTATCGTCATTCCGTGATTGACAAGGAACCTCATCCTACTAGAAACTGAACAAGGTGCAGTTTCCGGATAGAAAAGTTCAGAATTACGAAGAAATATGATCAAAAATGATAATTGGTTGTTAAAATTGTTTAATGCGATTTTGAAGATTATCCGATAACAATCAATTTAGTTCACTGTTCACTGTTAAAAAAATGTGAATAAAAGCTATGCTCAGATTTTCTAATCGCAATGAGGTTTCTTTATTTTAGCGTTTCTAAAATTCTCCTGGTTTGACAGCAAAAAAAGAAGCAAAAGTGACCCCTTTAATGAAACAGTATTTAGCGATAAAAGTTAAATATCCTGATGCAATGTTATTGTTTAGAGTAGGTGATTTTTATGAGACTTTTGGAGCCGATGCAGTGGTAGCTGCCAGAATTTTAAACATTGTGCTAACCAATAGAAATAACGGCGGCGAGCGAAGCGAGCTTGCAGGTTTTCCGCATCATTCTTTAAATACGTATTTGCCTAAGCTTGTAAAAGCAGGGCAGCGTGTGGCTATTTGCGATCAATTAGAAGATCCAAAAATGACCAAGAAGATCGTGAAGCGTGGAGTAACCGAACTTGTGACTCCGGGTGTAGCTTTAAGTGACGAGGTTTTAAATAGTAAATCGAATAATTTTCTTTGTGCGATACACTATGGAAAAAGAAATCTTGGTATCTCATTCTTGGATGTTTCTACGGGTGAATTTTTAACCGCGCAGGGAACGCAAGAATACATCGATAAACTGCTTCAGAATTTTAACCCGAGTGAAGTTTTAATTCAGAAGAAATATAAAAAGAATTTTGCTTCTGATTTTGGGGAAGATTATCATGTTTTTTACTTAGAAGATTGGGTCTTTAAAAACGACTTTGCTAGTGAAACCTTAAATAGTCATTTTAAAACGGCTTCTTTAAAAGGTTTTGGGGTTGCTCATTTAGAGGAAGGAATTATAGCTTCAGGATCGATTCTTCATTACCTTGCCGAAACTCAGCATAACAAGCTTCAGCATATTACCGCGATAAATCGTATTGCAGAAGAAGAATATGTTTGGATGGATCGGTTTACTATACGGAATCTTGAATTATATCATAGTACAGCCGCCAATGCAGTAACCCTTCTAGATGTGATCGATAAGACGATTTCGCCTATGGGAGGCCGATTACTGAAACGTTGGCTGGCGCTGCCATTAAAAAATTCAGAAAAAATAAAGAAGCGCCACGAGGTTGTTGGCTATCTTTTAGAACATCCCGAGGTTTTATATAAGATACAGGAGCAGGTAAAAGAAATGAGCGATTTAGAACGTTTAATTTCAAAAGTAGCAACGGGTAAAGTTTCACCAAGAGAAGTAATTCAGCTTAAAAATTCCTTAGAAGCTATTATTCCGGTAAAGGAAACAGCTTTAGGATGCGAAAACGAAGCTTTAAAAGTGATTGGCGATAATTTACATGCCTGTGAATTACTTCGGTCTAAAATAAAGGAGAGCATTAACGAGGAGGCGCCGGTATTGGTACAAAAAGGAAATGTGATCGCAAGAGGATTTCATAAAGAACTGGACGAACTTCGTGATATTGCGTTTTCAGGAAAAGACTACCTGGATAATATGCTGGAGCGTGAAAGTGCGGCTACAGGTATTACTTCGCTGAAGATTGGAAATAACAATGTGTACGGCTATTATATCGAAGTGCGAAACACGCATAAAGATAAGGTGCCGGCCGAGTGGGTAAGAAAACAAACGCTGGTAAATGCGGAACGTTATATTACCGAAGAATTAAAAGAATACGAGGCTAAAATTTTAGGTGCCGAGGAGAAAATCCTGCAATTAGAACAGGACTTATTTTCGAAATTGGTGCTTTGGATGAGCGATTATATTCAGCCGGTACAGCAAAACGCGCAGTTGATTGCGCAATTGGACTGTTTATGTTCGTTTGCACAGCAGGCGAAGATCGAGCAATACTGTAAGCCTGAAATCGAGGAAGGCTTCGAGTTGCAAATTGAAGATGGTCGTCATCCGGTGATCGAAAAGCAATTGCCTATTGGCGAATCGTATGTGACCAACAGCGTTTTCTTAGATCGTGAAGAGCAGCAGGTGATTATGATTACCGGGCCAAATATGAGTGGTAAGTCGGCTATTTTGCGCCAAACCGCACTAATTGTACTAATGGCCCAAATGGGAAGTTTTGTGCCGGCAAAATCGGCTAATATCGGTTTAGTGGATAAGATTTTTACCAGGGTTGGCGCCAGTGATAATATCTCGATGGGCGAATCGACGTTTATGGTAGAAATGAACGAAACCGCTAATATTCTGAATAATATTTCTGAACGGAGTTTAGTACTTTTAGATGAAATTGGTCGTGGGACGAGTACCTATGACGGGATTTCGATTGCCTGGGCGATTAGTGAGTATCTGCACGAGCATCCATCACGCCCAAAAACGCTATTTGCGACGCATTATCACGAGTTAAATGAAATGTGTGATACCTTTAGCCGCATTAAGAATTATAATGTCTCTGTAAAGGAATTAGAGGATAATGTTCTTTTTCTACGGAAGCTCGTTCCCGGGGGGAGCGAACATAGTTTTGGGATTCATGTAGCAAAAATGGCGGGGATGCCACAACAGGTGTTACATAGGGCCAATAAGATCTTAAAAAAGCTGGAGCAAAGCCATAATATGGAAGAAAGCAGCGAAGTTTTAAAAAAATCTGCAGAAGAAGAGATGCAGCTTAGTTTTTTTAATCTGGACGACCCTTTGCTGGAAGATTTACGTGATGAATTGGTAAGTATTGATATTGATACACTTACGCCGGTAGAAGCGTTAATGAAGCTAAATGAGATTAAGCGAATGCTCTCGGTAAAACAAAAAAAGAAGGCCGAAAACGTAAAAAATTAAAAAAAAGCTTTGTCGTTTTAAGAAATGTGCTAAATTTGCATCCGCAATAAACAATTGCGCATCGGTAAAACCGAAAGTTCTTTTAAATACGCGAAAATAGCTCAGTTGGTAGAGCGCCACCTTGCCAAGGTGGAGGTCGCGGGTTCGAATCCCGTTTTTCGCTCAGTATATATAATATTATGCTCGGATGGTGGAATTGGTAGACACGTTGGACTTAAAATCCAATGAACAGCAACGTTCGTGCGGGTTCAAGTCCCGCTCCGAGTACAGAGAAACCCCTGCAAAAACAGGGGTTTTCTTGTTTTTAGTCCCTTCTTTTTAATATGAAAAATAAGGATAAAAACGAAAACGTACCCAGAAACGTACCCAGAAATTCTATAATTGAATTAGAAATTTCGATGGCGAAAAAGAGATATTCTATTCCAAAGCTTTACATTCCAAGAGTAAATGGCAAACCAACTGTTGCTCCTGGAAAAAGGTGGTACGTTTATATTCATTGGCGATCCAATCCAGATGGCCCACTCGATAAGAAATTTACTTTTACAAAGAAGATCAATCGGCTTAAAACTATTAAAGAACGAAGAGCTGCAGGGAAACATTTAGCTTCTATTTTAAGCCTTGCTTTAGAGCGAGGATGGGTTCCGGATACCGAAGAGCGAAAGTCTAAGAAAGCAAAACATCGTGGACCACAAATGACACTGGCCACCGCGATGGAATACGCTTATAAAATTAAATTGAAGTCCGGGAAAAAGGAATCTACGCTTAACGGTTATGAGTTTCACATGAATCGTTTTCTACATTGGGCAAAGGAAAACGGTTATTACGGAGCAGATCCTTCACATTTTGGAATTGATCAGTTCTATGAGTTCCTAGATTGGTTACGATTTGATTATGTGAATGAGCAAACCGGGAAAGAAGTCTCCGGTAGTTCAGTAAATAATCATAAATCGAGTCTTTCTGCGTTATTTACTACGATGAAAAATGAGCGGTTAATCCCTTATAACTTTATTAAAGATATTCCGAATGTAGAATCAGATCCGGTAAACAATAAAGCTTTTACTATGGAAGAACTCCGGATCATCAAAGAAGAACTCGAGAAAACAGATCCTTATTTAAAACACTATGTTTCCTTTGTAATTTATTCTTTGTTGCGACCGCTTGAAATCTGCAGGTTAAAGGTAAAAGATATAAATACTAAAAACTGGTTGCTCCAAGTTGAAACTAAAACCGATGATTTAAGCGTAAGACGCGTAATTGAGAAATTGAAACCGACTATAAAAGAAATGGAGTTAGAGAAAGCTCCACCATCCTATACTTTATTTACGAATCAAAATAAACCTGCAGATTGGGATGTTTCCTTGAAAAGTAAGGCAGATCATTTTGGTAAAAGATTTAGAGAAGTCAAGACCAGGTTGGGCTTTGGCAGGGAATACGGGATATACAGCTGCCGGCATACCGCAATTATGAATTTATATAATAGCCTTGTAGATGAAGGAATGGGAGAGCAAGAAATTTTATTTAAATTGATGCCAATAACACTGCATAAGAGTGTTGTGGGGATAAAGAATTATTTAAGAAAGCACAAAAAATCAATTCCACCCGATCATTCAGATATCTACACTATTGAATTTTAAGTTATTTATAATAGCGTTTCTTTGGTTATATACAAAAACAATCATATATTTGCACTGTTCATTCTACCATATTAGGAGAAATGAATTACGAAGTCCGGCGGCCTCAGAAGCTTTGCCGGACTTTGCGTTTTAATATATTTCGGGTAGTTTATTTTTGTATTTATTTTTAATTGTTTTGTGTCCGCCATATTTTTTTTCTAAATAATATGCAGTTATAAAGTAATAATCAGATCCGGATCTTTGTGGTTCCAGGATGATTACATAATTTTTGGATAAATTATGAATAAAGGTTCTTTTTATATTTCTTCCATTTTGCCTATGATTTGAGCTAAATACCCTTATATCAGCCCCATTTATATTTTCTTTAAGATGAGGAAGAATCCAATGTAGCCTTTTAGATCTCTCAAAATCGAAAACACTTCTTTTTTTTATTACATTTCCTTTATCGTCGTAAGTATCTTCGGTTCTGTTAGTTAAATGGGAAAATAAAACTTCCATGTCTACATCTCCATCTTTCTTCAATGGACGGATAATTTTATCTCTAAAGGTTATTTGTTTATCATTGTTTATATCTCTATCAAAAATAGCTTTCAAAGAGATAGTTCTTTTATCCTCTGGTAAATGATTTATTTCTAAATGAGAATCATATTTTTTTATAAGATTAGTGGGCATAATTTACTGAAGTTTAATAAAGAATAAATTGAATTTTCTTTCATATGGGGGAGTCTTCTCGTTTAGAGGTTTTCCAAGTAGTTTTTCAATTTTCTTTATAATATTATTTTTAGCAGTAACTTGATTTAAATTTCTGAGTTTATAATTAATGGCACCCATCAGTACATCAGTTATTTGCATTAATTCACTTTCATATGATCTAATTACTTGTAAATTTCTGATGTTACTATAATCGCGTTCTAAATAATTCTTTAAGTTTCTAGCCTTCAAGTATGAGTAACTGTCCTTAATGTCAATGTAAATATTGTAATTACAGTCGGGTTCTAATTTTTTATTGAGTAATTGGTAATACATTTTATCATAAAATGTATTATGGTCTTGATGAAATTTAGAGTGTTTTAATTCTGCTTTATCAACAATTATTGCTCTAAAATTTAGGTCGTTGCTGAAAAAGAAATCAATTATTTCATTATAAAGAGGATATTGAGATTTCGAAAGAGAGCTCCATTTCATTTCACCTTTATAAAAATGATTAAGTTTCATCTCACGAATACTCTTATTATACATTTTTAAAAGATGATACGGAGCACTTACATAGGATAAAATCATGTAAGGATGACCGTCATTTTCTATGTGAGTACTTTCATCACAATATATATTATATGTTCCCATTTAAGTTTTGTTATTTTTCAAAAATAATAATTCTAACGGATAAATATAAAATATTAAAACGCTTCACTCTCCACTTCCACTTTCATAACTTTTTCAGATTGAAACTTTTTTGATATTTTTTTTATGATCTGCTTTTCGTTATACTTAAAACTAAGCTCTTTAATATCGTAGATTTCGTGTGTTGAGCATTCAATACTATCTTTAAAAGTTTTGGAGTGGATCCTAAACCATAACCAGGTCTCCCAAAAATTGGATCCAACATTATCCAAAGAAAGAGCTCTGCTAAGATTTTCGGAACAAACAGGAAGATCATTTTCAAGACCACCGTAAAGACAAAAATCTAAATCACTAGATTCTTCAGGAGCGACTGCCGTTATAATTCCCTTGTTGGGTTCTACCAAGGCTGGCTGTAGATCTAATTCAATCTTTATTTCGTCTTCCTCATTATCCAGAAGGTTTGAAAAAACTCGGCCGTTTTTATTGTAAAAATAAGTTTCCCCGTTTGTATAACTAAGTTTATAAAAACGATTGGTGTTGTGTACAAATTTCTTCTTTGGGTCTTCTAAGTGCGAATGATCACGTACTTTTCTATCTAAAACTGAATTTTGTGCAAAATTAACTATCACGAATCGCTCCTGAACATCTATATCAAGATTCCACCAATTCTTAAGAAGGTTAATATATTCACCAGCTGTCATATCGGGAACAAAATTTGACAAAGAAAAAACAGATGGAAATTGATTTAATCTACCACCTTCAAAACTATATTCGAAATTGTTTGTATCAGCAATCGATTGATTTTGGTTCTCCAGAATAAGTTGCACCACTATTTTATCATAGATATCTTTTTTTTCTATCGTAATGGAAAATTTATCATCTAATTTCACCCTGTTGTTTGTTGACTTAGCTTCTTTTAGAATAGATCGTTCACCTGTAATTGAGTCTTGCCTGTATATTTTAAATTCGAAATACCTAGCCTGTACGGGATCTAAACTTATAGTGTAATCAATTTCATAATTACCAACTTCGGTAGGGGAAAGCAATTGCTCGTATAGACTGTAAACTTTGTTATTGTTAATCAGGTTGCTTTTAGGATCTGAAAAAGACCATTGCAGATATTCGCTACCTCTAAATTTTTCCAGATAGTTTTCAGGAATATATAGTGCCTTCTTAAGATCTGGATGCTCTACAGCTTCGCCAAATACCTTTTTTCCTTCCTGGGCATAAATAAACCGTAGAATCTCTAGTAGATAAGGCATAGGAGCCATGACGTTTTTATTTAGATACTTAGGTTCTTCTCCTGAATTATCGATCTCATTTTCTACATATTTCGAGTTTTGGAAATTATTCAAGAAACCTTCAAAAGCCTCATAATTATCCTCTTCTGTAATACTTGGCTTCCACACCATAGGGAAATTGAAAGCAGTAGACGGCCAGGATTTACGGCTGCAATTACGTGCATATACCGGTAAATCGACCGATATTATTTGTGGCCATGGTAAATTTTTAAGCTCTATATCATAAACCGCAAGATCTTCATCACCATAAGTGATGGTACATTCGATTTTTTTTCCCTGTATATCGCCAATAAACAAATTAGCTTTATAATGGCGATCGGGTAATATTAAACGACACGGAATTTGAATGTCAACATCACTGGCATTGCCCAAATGCAATAAACCTAATTTATTAAGAAGCTCTGCATCCCCCTCTATGGTAAAAGGCAAAGAGTAATTTTTATTTACACTATCTGTAAATAAATCACTTTCTTCGTTTAGACTCACCCCATATCTACTAATGTCGATCTGAAAGGTGTCGGTTTGAATATAAATCATTTCGAAGCGAAGTTAAATTTTAGATCAAAGTTTCTATTATATCGTCTAGTTTCTGAAGTTATGAGACTCCTAAAATCTCTTAGAACTTCCCAGCGTTGTCCCTGGTGTTCTAGCCAGATTTTTTTAGATCTTAAAACACTAGCTAGGAAAGCAACTTCTTTCTCGCTGTAAATATTACCAGTGTTAATCTCGAATGATTTAGGCTCTTGAATGTCCACAATTGTGCTATATTCTTTGCCATCTCTATTTCTTACAGAAACAGTACTTTCTTCTTCATCTATAATTTTGAATATACCATCACAATTAAAAATTTCAGGGCAATCCCATTCATTGAGCCATATTAATTGAGTTGAAGGAGCATCTGAAGGTTTAACAACTACCTGTAAATTAATTGTGCCGAAACTTATCTGAAAGGTGTTTTTTGAATTTAATCCATATTCATTTAGATTGAAAATAAACGTTAGTACTTTCCCTGTTTTGGAGATGGGAATTTGGGTTTGAATATCACCCGTAATTATCGCCTGGTCTATGGCCTCATCAGTTAGAATTGAAAATGCTATTATACCATCTTTTGGAACCGTTATATTTTCTGGAATATATGAGAGTTTTCCTAAAGTTGGAGTTTTTCCATTTAGGAATTGAATATTTGAAAACGTTTCTCTTAACTTGCTAAGCTGATTCCCCATAGTTTTATCAAGAACCTCAAAATCATACCGAATAGGAATCACAGGCGAGAAAGACTGCGTATCTAGGGGCGGTAAGATTTGGGGACTTAATAAAGTGTCCGTTTCCTGTCCTATAAGGATGTTAGCTATGTTCTGAAAATAGGGCGCGCGTTTCGTATATCTTAAGGTTTGGACTGTCCCTACAGTAGTAAAATTCAATATAGCTTCTGCATTTTTTCCGGCATTTCCTAATTTCAACTTATTACGATCATCGGCAAAGTATAATTTATTGCTTTCTAAACCTTCCGTCGTTTCTTGAACAATATCTAGAAGCACATCTATAAAAACCGAACCGAAACCATCACCTGCAATTTCAATTTTTGAAGTATAACTACCAATTTCTAATAATTCAGTGTTAATACTTTTGACAGAAATCTGATTAACACCACTCATCACATTACTCGGAGATAGTTGCAGCCAATTAGCATCGGTTGTAATTTCTGCATTCATGGAAGCATCGATCTGAAACGTGGTGGATCTAGAGGGTGGTTTTTGATAATTTTCGGAAAAAGTGATTAGTGATTTTGTGACGTTTAGATAATCTGCTTCTTCATTGCTTCCAAAAACATACAACCAGACAATTCCTTGAATTTTAGACCTACCATCATCAACAATAAAGTTAGCTCGATTACTTGTCTTGTTAATCCCTGCGGGATCTGCATTTAAGGTAATCGTAGCATTGCCTTGTCCATTATCTTGTGAAAAACTAAGCCATGTTTGATCTGTAACAATAGACCAATTATTTCCAGTTTTAATGTTTAGAAACTGTTTAGCAGGAGGGTTTTGCCCTCTTCGGTAATTGAATGTGAAAGATCTGCTACTAATATCTAGTAAGCTACCTTCTAGAACCGTTAAATTTACCTGAAGTGTATATGTTAAAGATCTACCTCCTAAGAGTAAATTGCTGGAGACTGTTCCTCTTATTTTAATATCTGCTGAATAATTTCCAGGCGCCAGGTTGTTAGCTATATTTTCATTTATAGCGATTTTATAATCAGATCTTCCTATTTTGCCACTGTCTAATCTCCAAATCTCTTCAAGTATTATAAAAAGCCATTGAGGTGCATCAAGAATTTCAATATTATCCTCGACTGTGTATCGCCACAATAAAGCCACTATCTCATTTGGAATTACTCCTGAAAATTTTTTATAGGTAATAGAAAGACTTCTTGGATTTAGTCCTAATTCGTAACCTTCATGTGGATTATCTGCCATTTTTAATCTTAGATTTAGATTTTATTTTATTGAGTTTTTTTTGAGTTTCCTGGCGTTTCTGTTCAGTTTCATAATCCTATCTTACAAAAGCTTCTAAAGGAATATCCAAGCGTTCTAATAATCGATCTATTGCTGCTATAAATGCTGCATAATCGTTACCTGAATTTATCGGGTTTGTTTCTTCCATAGAAGTAGGGCCACCATCATAGAATAGGCCAAGTTTCTTTCTTCGCTTATTCTCTATATACTTTTCGATCTGAGGCATTTCAGGATCTTTTCTTACGATCTCCGGAATTACATATTCATTTTTATGAACGTATCCCACAGGCTCGTGGCCAGAATCATCAATAAATCCTAAACCATTTGCACCGGTTGGTCCACCGTTAAAAAATCCTGTGGTTTTAGCTTCGTTTTTAGCTTTCGCAGCATTTTTAATTGCTCCGACAATACCAACAACCTGAGCTGCGAATCCAATTAATAAAGGGATGTTTTGCGGGAAACCTACAGATGCAGTTTTAGCCGTTCCGGCTGCAATATCTCCTGTAGCTTCGGCAGCTTTTAAGCTCATTTTAGATTGAAACAAACCGAGTTCAACCGCCATTTCTTTGGCTGCTAGCAATTGTTTTGCTAATAATAACGCTTGTCCAATTTTTGTTTCTTGGCCAGCAAGATTAATTGCAGCATCTAAAGAACCATTCCATAGCTTGCGTTTCTCCCGTGCAATTTCTTCTTCCTTTTTAAGCTCCTTATTCTTCCACTTTTCATGTATGCCATTAATTGTCGCTTCGTGAGATTCTTTAATTGCTTGCTCGACTTTGGCTTTTTCTTCCTCGGTCATTTCCAGGAATTCCATTTCTTTTTGGAATTCTTCGAGCTTTTTTTCCCATTCTAGCTCTGCCTTTTCTAATTCCTGAGCTTTTCGGATCTCTTCTTTTTCAGCTTCGCTTTCAGCACGTGCAAGTTCCAGCTCGTTTTCCAACTCTCGACGTTTCTCATCAAAAGAGCGCATACGCTCTAATTCCTTGGCTTCCTCTTCAGCTTTGGCTTCATCGATCTTGATTTGGTGTTCTGCCCGAATCTGATCCATTAGTTCCTGTTCCGCTCCTAATGCTCGAGCTTTTTCTAAGGCTCTTTCTTGTTCCAGTTCTGCTTCTTTAACGGCAGAATCCGCAAGGCGATCTTCACGCTTTTTAATATATTCTGCTTCGAGTGCTGCTATTTGATCCAGTCTCTTTTGTTCAGCAGCTGCGGCTTTTTCATTTGCTTTAGTAAGCTCATTGGTTACACGAAGCTCGTCGCGCATTAAGTTTCGAGCGGCATCAGCTTTTCTTCGCTGTAATTGCTCAACTTTTGCAGTTAACTCAGCCTCTTCGTTAAGATCTTCTTTTGTGGAATTAGAGAAAGTATTTTCTTCCTCTTTTATTTTTCTGCGAATCTCTGCAGCTTCGATTTCTCGATTGTAAAGTTCGTCCTGAGCTTTTTTCGCTTCAGCTAATATTTTCTGCCGTTCTTCTGCAGAAACATTTTCTTCGTCCCTGGCTTTTCTTCTTGCTTCTGCCACCTGAGCTTCCACACGGCCACGATCAATGATTAATTGTCGCTCAATCTTATCTGCATTTGCGGCCATATCACTAAGCTCCATTTGGCGCTTAACTTCATTGGCCATTTCGTCACCATACTCGCTCACGGCATCTTTAGCACGATTAAAGCCATCTACTGCTTTATCGGTAAAGTTTTCTACTCCGGTAGTAATTTGAGTAACGGCATCAACTGCTACCTTTCCGGCTTCTTTAAAATTCCCACTTAGCGCGAGGTCAATTGCTTCGCCAAGTTTTGGAAAGAACTGAATTAAACCAGTGATTCGGTTTTCAATATTGGTTTTAATGAAACTTCCAAGAGCTTCGATGGTCTCTTTAGGATTGGAGAATACATCAACTATAATTTTCCCGAGAAAGGAAAGTAAATCTGTAAGATTTCCAACCACCACACCGGTAACTGCACTTATTTTATTCCAGGCATTTTGGCCCTCCTCAGAATCTCTAAAATATTGGGTAACGGCTCCAATAGCTAAGGCAAGCCCGGCAAGCACCATCCCTAATGGAGTAGCGATAAAAGCTACAGCTGCTTTTGTGGCTCCAATAATACTGGCTCGCATTCCCTGGAGACCTTCCTGCACCATCATAAGATCGCCTGTCACCAACCCACCGGTTACTTTTCCAAAGGCCTCCCCAAATTCATTAACCGCTTTTCGATTGTCTTGGAGGGATTTTTCTCCCTCTTTGGTTTGGTTAATAAATTCACGCTGGCGTTTTTTCATGCCATCGTAAGTTTTCTCCAGTTCGCCGAGCTTCTTATTTTCTGCGTTCCATTTTGCCGTTCCTTCCTCCAGGTTACGAACATAACCACGCTGCGCCCGTAACTCCTTACCAACAGAATTCATCGTGGTTTTGACTTCCTTGTCATTTACACGAATCGCGAGGTTAAAAACTTTAGTTTGAGCTGCAGACATTATTTATCTTCGGTGTTAATTTGTAATACCAGGTTAGAGATCTTGGCCATTACATCATCGGTTCTGGTTTCGCCAAGGGCATCAAGTAAGTAATCGAGTGCCCCGGATTTTTTATAGATATCATCAAAGAGTTGAAATTGCGGAAGATTAACCTGGTGTGGTTTTCGTAGCGTTTCGCCTTTTTGATACCGGGAAGCTCTTAAATAAACATTTCCGCCTTCACGAACACCTGCTGCACCATAATGAAGCATAAAACCAACCTTGCTAGAGGTAAAGTTTAATCCTAATAATCTGTGCGTACCCATTTTGGCAGTTACACGGGTAGCCTCGAGAATGGGAATGTTATTGGCATCCCCCTGATTATGAATTTTTAGTTTGCGCTTAAGGATCGAGTGCACATAGTTTTCGGCCATCTGTGCGGCTCTTTTTCCAATCGCTTGCTCTTTGCTTTTAATATCTCCTGCCATAATTCAAAATTGGCAGCTATAAAACCCTTAAAAAAGGACAGACAATTATGGACAATTGGTAGCTATATCATTCCAATCATCAGGATCTAATTTTAAAGATTCATTACCCTCGAAAGCGCCTTCAAATCTGTAACCGTAAAGCTTCTCATTAAATACGGGGCCATATTGTTTCCAGCTTACACTCGAAACTTTGAATTTGTTGTAAAGAATAGAATCGGGCTTCTTCGATTCAAATCGCATACGAGCAAGTATCTTTATACCAATGCGCTCACATTCATCGAGCATTTCGTTTTGTTGGTCGAAGTTACCATGTTGTGGCCTTTGCCAGATCGTGAACGCAAAGAATCGACCTATCATACTATTTTCGGGAAGTGATTTAGATCCATCGCCTTCCGGAGATTCTACACTCATGGCCGGAAAATTAATCCCCGATCTAAAAGCACCAAAGAGTTCATCCAGATCCATTCGGAAAAATGATTTTTCCGGAAAGTCTTTTAATTGCTGATTAATATTTTCAAAAAAATCAACGACGATTTTGTGGGTTAGTTCCGGCATTCTTTTTAGTCTTTTTCTCGTTTATTAATTCATTCTCGTAGGTGCTCAAAAACTTGTGCATGTTTATGCGTTCGGTTTGCTCGAGCTTAGAAGGGTCAAAATTTATTTTGAAGTTTAATAGCTGGCCGAAAGGCGTGTATTGTGGTTTTTGCTGAATTTTGATTTTCTTCGTTTCCTTTGGTGGTTTCGGGAAAACATTAGGATATAGTTTAACCATTTCATTGCGGCAACCTTCAAAAGTATAAGCAATGGCCAGCTTCTTTTCCGGCGCAACTTTTATCCATTTTTTGATTGATTTCTCTAGGATAACTTTGTTAAAAGGCCGTCTTATATCATAATCCAGATTTTGAGACCCTGAACCACGATAAAGTGTAGCACAAATTAAATCGAGATATCGAGCATCGTTTTTTAATCTCCAGTTGAAAAAAAGTGCATCGACAAAGCTGAATTCTTCCATCGATAGGTTTTGGATCCTATTCGCTGGAGGGAAATGTTTTTTACCTCTAATCCTAAAAGCTTGAGGGAAAACTGTCCTGGTGTTTTCTTTATTTATAAATGCAACATGATCAGCATATTCTTCCGGAGGAATTTGAACCAGGGCTATATATTGAACCAGGAAATTATTGGAGCTAAGCAAGATCTTACAGATCCTTGAGTAAAGCCTGTTAATTGCTGTGTTTGATTCTTTAGGATAAAGCTCATAGAATTTTCTAAAATGCTCTATGGCCACCGCAATTTTTCCCAGCTGCTTTTCGCTTAGTTCGTTCCATGATTTTGGAAGCTTTACCGTTAATGATAAGTTGATCCCCATGCTTATATTTTTGGCTAAATACGTTAGCCGGAGACCATAAAAAAAGGACAGCAAAATAGCTGTCCTTTCAAAGCATAGGTATTAAGAAAAAATCAGGTTTTGGGAGACTTTGTTTTAAAGTGTAGAAATATCAATATAATAGCCACTATAATGCCGAAAATAAGCCCAATATTTAATCCCCAACTTGAGGACTGTCGATCGGTTATTTTTCCTTTTTCGTAGACGTCTTTTTCTTTTTTGCTCTTTGATTGATCACTGGATTCGCGATTAGATTCTCTAACCGAATTATCCTGCTCTCTGGTGTTTTCTTTGCTGATCGTAACATCGGCGTTAGTGGTGCTAAGTGTATCTTGGCCGTGGATAATGTCCATAGGCTTGGCTGGATCCCTGGGGTTGAAGTTAAGATCCCATTTTTCAGATATTCGCAGGATATCGCTTTTGATTGTCTCATTCTCGAAAGTTTTGATATCGTTTTGCTGAAGTTCAGAGACCGATTCCTGCTTTTTGTGGGTCCCGACTTTTCTGGAGCTGCAGCTAACTAGGAAGAATATAAAAACGATTATTAAGCAGCGATTAACCATCTTTCGAATTTTTTAGTTTTTTCAATACGATCATCTAAACCATGATATCCTCCATTGATTCGCTTTGTTAGTTGCTTAATCGAGGTGAGATCTGTTTTCTTAGCCACGTTCCACAAATGATTATTATCGAAATACCATAATGCACTCTCAAAATAGTATTTAGTAACCACAAGATCCGGATTGCACATTATTTCCTGATCGTTCATTGCATCAGCGAATAATTGGTAATTTCTTCTACCGGTTAATTGTAATGGCCCACGACCACGAAATAACCAACCATCACCGGAAGCTTCATCACCATTTCCATTTTGGTTGGCATAAACAAAGTTTGCAATTTGCTCCGGTTTTCTTGCCAGGATCCTGGCCACTTGTTTTTCAGCTTCAGAAAGAATACCATTTCGATCAGTATCAAGATCGTATGAGAAAATCTGTAGTAATCGTTCATAAGAATAATTCAGGTTTTCAAACTGGCGCTTAAAATAATTAGATTCATGCGCGCATTGCCCCGCAAAGTTTGCGGTTTGCTTAATAGTCAATTGAAAAGCTATTCTCATAGCATTAATTGTCTTAGGACCAAAAACACCATCCGGATCTAAACAATGATCTTTTTGAAAAATCTGAAGCGGTGTTAAAGTCATGGGGCAGGGGTGGTATGAGCGTTGTTTTGAGCTTGCTGTAATTGGCGATACTCAAATTCTTTTAGAATTTTGGAAGGCATTTCCTCTAAACGCCGAGTGGTATCTTCGTGATACACTTTGTTTTGATCGGCCATTTTTTCTGTGACTTCAACAATTTTTCGATTAGTTTCATTTTGATCACTAGATATTTTCATAAAAGCATCACCAAAATGATCAGCTCTTTTACGATCTTGTTTACTGTAGTCGTGAACTACTTTAAAGAGATATCCTACCGCTATTATAAGTGTGAGAATAACGAGGCCTGGTAAACCATATTCTGAAAATTTGGAAAGTGACTCAGTTTGAAGAGCTAGCATATATATTACTTATTTATTGATACCGTGGGCTTTTATCATAGCCCTTATTTCGCAAAGCATCCCTAATTCTAGCCTGGTCGAGTTTAGCCTGATAAGGAGTAATCGTAAAATCGATTAAAGTTGCAGGCAGAATTCCGGTGCAGCCGATACAATGATATTTTTGACGATCGGAAATTTTAAATTGAAGAATAAATTCATATTCTTTTCCCTGGGAAATTTCCCTGGTCGATTCGATTTCAAAATGTCTTTTATTATATCGATCGGTGATTAGCATTTTACCTTCGTGGTTTAAAACCACGGTAGCCGGAATGCTAATAGTGACCGAATCTTTAATTGGTTCTTTTTTTGATTTTTGCGCAAAGATGTTGGTAGTGATTAGGAAGAACCCAGTCAACAGTGTAAGAATTGTTTTCATTATTAAAGTTTTGAGTTTACTTGATATTCCTGAACATCCTGCCAATGATCAGTTTTGAATTGTGCCGTTTCGATGCCGGATCTCATCGCTTTGATACAATGATCTTTTTCGATCCAATCGAGAAGCGCAACCATATATTTTCCTTTTTGGTTTAAATGCTCGAGATAAAGATTCCATCCTAAAACTTCACTTATGGTTTCGTGGGCTGCACCGAAATTGTACAATCCTTCCTGGTCTTTTAGAAACAACCAATTAAAGAAACCACCAAAGGCTACATTACCAAGTTGATCGAGGGCAATTGCGATCGCTAAAAAAAATTGCTTGGTTCCTGAGATAATATCTCGAGCTTTTCGATTTTCTTTTGAAATAGAAACCACTACTTTCCAAATAATGGAAGCAATCAAGCAGGGAATAAAAAGCGCGAATGCTACGAGGATTAAAAAAAATGAAAGAAGTAATTGGCCAATATTACTGAAGAACTCAGAAAACCAAGATTTAAAATTTGAGAGATTCATTGGGTTCAGATTTATAATGTAAAAGTCTTAACCCAATGATTTTAAAAAAAGGACAGGAGGGTTATGTTTCGGAAAGTTGGATTTCTGAGGTTTCATCGACAAGTTCCCAGTCTTCACTAGAACTACCATAGATCGGGGTTTTTTGAGTGATACTAAGAAGGGCTTTTGCTATAATTTCAGATTGCTTTTCGGAGTAACTCATTTCAGGTGTGATACTTTCTCCTATTTGTGAAAAAAGAGCATCTATCTCATCATTGGAATAGTATACTGTTTTTGAATTGAATTGTTTATATGATTTTAAAGGGTCTCCAGCCATAGGTCTTTCAATATTGGATACAGTGCAATCTGAAACTTCTGCTTTGTAGCGATTATTTTTGCATTCTTTCGTCCATCCTGTAATCTGTAAAGCGATTACAGATTTTGTTCCTGACCTCGAATCAATTATTAAAGGTTTTTTACTTCTAACTATCATAATTATGAATTAAATATATTGTAAAGTTCAGTTCTTTTATTTTCTAAATTTTTACCAATTCCTACTAATTCCCAACCTAAATTCCCATTTGGTCCGATTTTTACATTTACATTAGTAGCGTAAACACCTAAAGGTAGAATTTCATGGTCTCCGTTAGAAAAATCTAATCTAGATCCGCTATATTCAAGAACATTATTCATATAAATTCTCTTACCATTTTGATCTCCAAAAACAAAAAACATTTCATTTAAATCAAATCTATCTATAGATGGGACACTCTCTAAAACTGTCAAGTTCCCACTTGATCTAGATACCATTAAATTGTTACTACTACTTTCATAATTTCCAAAGACATGAATATTTGTAAAACTTGAAGATATTTCAAAATCAAATGTTTTGTAGATTAAACAGTAATCATCAACTAAAAATTTATTAGCATCAATGTTTGGTACAAAACCATTTTGAAAAAACTCCCTTTCTTCTGCAGTTGCTTTATAACCTTGATTTGTATAATATCTTGGCTCTTTTAATTTATCTGGATTGTTTAAGCGATATTTCGTAGGATCAACCCAATTAAGAGTGTAAAAACAACTTGTTGCCTTTATGTTTGGATAATTATTTTTGAAATAGTATAAGAAGTCAAATTCATCTAATAATCCTTCATTTACTAGCTCGGTTACCCTTTGATTATCTATAGATCTTTGTGATTCGTTAGGTATCTGTATTTTGTGAGCGATCGCATAATCCAAACGCTCCTCATATCTTGGATGATAGCTTTGAGAATAATTATTTTCTAAAGTTGTTACTATAATACGATTTGATTTATCAAGTTCTCCTTGTACTACACCAACTGGGGTAATTCTAATATCATAAGTAGTCAATGGATCCATCAATACAATTGTATCTCCTGAATAATAAATTTCATCATATAATGCATCATTTACATAAACATTGAACTTTTCAAAGTTTCCTTCAGGAATTGTAAAATTTAATCGAATTGCTACACCATAAATTTCAGATGCTCGAAGGTCATTGATTTTATATGGTGATGAATAATAATTTTCACCAAAAACCGTTCTTCTTAATCCCATAACTTTCTATTCTATAAATTCTCCTTTACCTCTTAATCTAGCATCATCTGGCCTCCTGTAAATAGTTCCCATTTTATTAAATTCAAGGATCTTGCCTCCAGGGAAGTCTAAAGTACTTCCATCACCAGCAGTATCATTGATTGTCGCCTGTCCGGTACTAGTTACGTCTATATCGCAAGTGAAATTTGCTCTTAAGTTCCCTGGATTAGTTAGCGTTAAAGAAGCTGTAATCAAAAGAATTGCTTTGTGATCGGTGTCCGCTAAATCACGACTTGCTGCAACCGTAATTATTTTCTGTTCGTTAATAGCTTCTTGCTTTGCTGTTTCAAGTTGGGCAGCAGTTACATCACCAGCGGGACCTTTAAGAGTTTCCAGAAATTCTTCAAATGTTCCTTGGTTACCTCTAGATAGCCAATCTTGATAAGCTGATAGGCCGGGATCTCCTTTACCTCCAATTAGAGATGTTAACCATTCTGATTCGGTTCCTTCAAAGCCATTATCCAAAGCAGTTTGATAAGCTGATTTTCCTTGGGGGCCTAATAAAGAAATTAACCATTCCGATTCTGTTCCTTCAAATCCATTATCTAATGCAACCTGATACGCTGATTTTCCTTGAATCCCACCAAGGCTTTCGATCCATTCTGCTTCAGTACCTTGAAATCCGTTAGCCTGAGCAATTTCAAAAGCTGATTTTCCTTTTAGAGTTTCCAGCCACTCATCTTCTGTTCCTACAAATCCTCGAGACACAGCAACCTGATAAGCTGTTAGACCATTATTTCCATCTTTTCCAAAGCCATTCCATTTATTGTTATACCACAGATAAATAATTTTTTCATCCTTAACAATGTAAAAAATACCTTCTTGACCTTCGTCGGGACGATCGGCAATGCTATTAAAGAATTGAACCGGCGCTTCATTTTCTGAAGCTATCCATTGTCCGTTTTCAAAAGTGGCCACAAATTGTGCATTTCCATTGGTGGGTATGATCACAGCCCAGCCATTTTCCTCTGCATTAGGGCGAGCTGCAGACAACGTGGCCAGCGAAGTATGAAACTTGTAAAACTTTTCAGGATTTAAATTGGCAGCATCAATTAAATCAGCATGATCAGTTAGAATCAGTGCAATTTCCTCAAAATCTTCTGCTGTAACTTCAGTTTGGCGATTAATGGAGGGATTTATATTTCTTTTGCCAGAAATATTTATCGATGGTTTCTTAGCATTTGCCATAATTAAAAGCTTACAATGGATTTACCGTTAATCACGGGATTGGTTATTTTTTGGTTTTCTCGCTGATCATAATCTTGGAATATTTGTGGGAACTTTTTTAGATGGCGGACAAGATCTTTTAAGATCTCATTTCCTTCGTTGGTTTTAGATTGTTCCAGTTTTAAGAGTTCTACCTGATCTGCCTTGGTTCTGTTCATTCCGGGGATTTCTTCGAAAACCGTAAACAGGCCTCGAGAAGATAATTCGAAAATTCCTTCTTTCGCGATTTCAGCAATAGACAATGATACTTGTGCCCAGCGTGCAGTTTCGAGGGCTTTCTTTTCTTCAGCAGAATTTCCCTCTTTAATTTGTAAAAGCGTCTCAGCTCCCAACAGACCTTCAAAAAATTGTTTTTCTACTTTTCGCAAGAATGGACGTAAGGCGAGGAAGGTGAGACGGCTTTTAGATATATCGTAGTAATTTTGGAAATGTGCCGTTTGGCTACATAGTAATTCTTTAAAAATGGTGTATTGATCGGAATTTGTCCAGCTTTCAAATTTAGACTGATTAGCTTCCATTAACTCGAGCGCCTGGTCGATCGCTTCTAGTCCGGAATTCAAAAGTTCTACTCGAAGATCTTTAATCTGCCACCATTCTGCAGGCTTCGAATTTTGAGACATCGAAATATGTAAACCGCCATCGCTAGAGCTCACAATCCCTACTTTAGTATAGCTTAGCAAAGCCAAATTAGCTGAAGCTTCCTGAAGCAAATCAAAAACTTCTTTTTCGGTTTCTTCTTCCGGATCTGCATCGCTCCAGGAGTTATAGAGTTCCCTGCCAATTACAGAAAGGATGTGTTTTCGCTCTTGTTTTCTTAACTGGCTTTCGATCACCTGAAAGCTGAAATTGTAATTTACAATTGCGTATTTTTTGATGGTTTCAATATTCTTAACTAACATAATTAGATCTCGTTTTGGGTTCCGGTTGGATTCTTATCCAGAGTAGTAAGATTAGTCACGGCAAAGTCACCTTCTAGATTTTCATCCCATCCATTATAATCACGAAGAAGTCTCCAGATATCGAGTGTGGTTTCTCGTTTGGTTTTGAAAAGGCTATTTAGAATGCTCATCGCTTCGCGCTTATCAGAGCCGGATCCTCCGTTTAATTTCCCTCCAGGAATACCAACTCCCATTAAATTAGGATCCACACCAATTGCCGACATGATTTCTGAGTTACCTGCAGAGGAGTCTAGAAGGCCTTTTCCTTCGCTGCTATTTTCATCTTTTAACGGCACAACCTCGATACCTTTAACCCAATTATTATTGTTATCCCTAAAGACTGTAGATTGTATGGATTTACCGGCATTTTTATTTCCTGCAAGATGAGCGTCAATGGCATCTTTAAGATTTTTCCGAATATCCATTTTCTTAGTAGTGTCGAATTTATCCCAATCATCACCATACGTTCTTTTGAAGTATTCCTCAGAGATATACACCATATACTTCACGTTCAATTGATTTTCAGAGAAGTGTTTTTTATATTCTGGGATGGCATTTACAACTTCCATCCAGCCGTTACGGAAAACTGAATGGTGCGATGGTTCCGGGTAGTATGTTTCATCGATAAGCGGATAAAATATCGGCATCGTGAATTTGTGAACTTTATTTCGCTTGCAATATTCTTTTACTTCTTCAGCGCTGCAGTAATTATCGATTACCGGAATTTTACTAACATATTCGCTATCTGCAGAAGTTGTACTTTTCCAATTATGGCAGAAATAGGAGTTTTCAATAATCCCTGTTTTTGGGTTTATTTTTTCAAATCGCATTTTTGCCGTTTGAAGCCTACGAAGTGAATAGATCTTTGAATAATCATTGGTCAAAATATACTCTGGCCATCCAAGATCAAAAGTTTCGAGATCTGTTATAATCTCTGTAAAAACACGATGGATTTTATTTCTACGGAAGAAGGCTCTTATCTCTGGTTCTGAATTTAGCGATACAATTTGTCGATCTTCTTTTCCATTTTTATCGGTCGATTTCATTAATCGGAATCCCTGGCCATAATGTGCTGCACGGTTAAATCGATAACTGGATCCTGCTGCACCATTTTTCTTTACTACGTCCAGGAATCTCTTAGGATATTGATTGTCATCTCCCCATTTTACAATCTTACCGGTTGTACTGATTCCGGTCTCTTCTATTGGAGCACTTGTGTGGTTTCCTTTTCCCGAAAATACAAATGTCGCCTGTGTACCGGTGCCAAAATGAATGTGGTTATGTTCGTAAAGATTGCTCATTAATAAATGACTTTTTTGCCGTTGAATGAAATGATGTAGCGAATGTGGATTTTCTTAACCTCGCCGTTCTCCAGGCGAATATTTCGAGTCTTATTTTCGAAGTGCTGTGGGTTCTTTCTAATCTTCGGGGTTTTGGTTTTTTTGAAATGCTGTAAGGCGTAAATACTATCCTTATCCATTCCTTTTTCCTTCATCACCAGTTTTGCATTTTCGTAGCTATTTAATGTGCCACCGGTTTTGGAATTTCGATTAAAAGTGCGCACGGAAATATCGAATTTCACCGCTTTTCCTTCGGAATTCGGAGTTCGCATAATCTCCAGGACTTCTTTTAGATAGATCGTTTCTTCTGCCATAATCCAAAAGTGCGAATGACTTGTGCCTTAAAAAAGGACAGGAATTAAGTGTCCTTTTTTAAGGGGCTTCGATAGGTCAATTTTGAAGTAAAACCTCAGATAAATTGGCGAACATAACCACAAAAGACACTCACTTCGATAAGGTTTACGGATCCTTTCTAGATGATTCTATAGAACTCAGCGATTTTCAGGAAAAAATGAAAAATCGTGTAAAAACGGCCTTTACACTAATGCTTGATCGTAAAACCCGTGACCAAGTTTCTAAAATCCTTCAAGAACAATTCGAGGTTTCTCAGGCAACTGCCTATCGTGATATTGGTAATGCATTAAAGATCTATGGCGATGTAGGAAAAGCGGACAAGGAAGGAATGCGCTTCTTGATTTTCGAATATAATCAGCAGGCCCTAGAGATTGCTTTTAAGGAGAAGAACTTAACTGAAATAGGGAAATGTCTTGATCGTATGATCAAACTGGCGGATTTCGACAAGGATGATAAGCTTGTTAATCTTGATAAGCTTAAAAATATGGATATCACTATCACTCTGGATAGTCGAAGTAGGAAAGGTATCGAAAAAATGACCTCTGAAGGGGTAGTTGATTTCAACAATTTTGGTGTCGAGGATACGGAATTCGAAGAGCTAAACGACGAGGAAAATGCTGAGTAAAAAAGTTCGTTTAAATGCCGCCCAGGTTGTTGCTGCTACCGCCAAACAAAAACAAAAATATTTAGAGTGGGGTAGGGGATCTGGAAAAACAACTTACCTGGGTTATGACTCTCTTCAGCTGGTTAAACAAATGCCTAGAGCATCATTTGCAATGGTAGGATCTACCTATAGTCAAATTCTCTCCAGATTTATGCCGGCTATTAAAGAAGGTCTGGAATTATTCGGAGTTTATGAAGGCGTAGATTATGTAGTTGGTTCGATGGCAGGAAAAAAGATGGGCTTTAAAATGCCCTATCAATCACCTGAAGCATTTAATAATATCTGGCATTGGTCGAATGGATCAATTTTTCAATTTGTCAGCTTAGATCATAAGGATAGCGGGCGTGGTCTAAACTCTTACGCTATACGAGGAGATGAAGCTGCGCTATTTGATGATGAGAAGTTAGCAATTAACGTAAAAAACACCAACAGAGCCAAAAAAGCACAATTTAAAAATGCGCCGCTTTTGCACTCCGAGGTTTTTACTTCTTCTACTCCTTTAACCAAAAAAGGGAGATGGTTTACAGAAATGGAAGATGCAGCGAGAAAGGATCCCTCAAAAATATTATTTCTTAAAGCTACAGCCAGAGTAAATATGGCTAACCTGAGAGCGGACTATTTTGAGTATATGCGCCAGTCTTATAGGGATGATATTATCTATAATGCTGAAATGCTTAATATCCGACCTAGAGAAATTACGGACGGATTTTACCCGCAACTTACCGCGGATCACTACTATACTGATTTTGATAACGGTTATCTAGAAGGAATACCTATTACTGATTTAAATGGCAATGCTCTAAACTGTCGTCAGGATCTTGACGTCAAGAAGAATGAACCACTGATTATAAGTGTGGATTGGGGAGCCAATATAAATAGTATGACTGTTAGCCAATTACAGGGGGACACTTATAGAGTGCTTAAGGAGTTCTATGTAAAGTCGCCAAAGATGTTGGATCATTTATTCCTGGAGGAGTTTCTACCTTACTACTTGCCACACCCAACTAAAGAAGTATACTTCTATTATGATAGAACCGGTAATAATAGGATGGCCAATAGTAAAATGACTATGGCAGATCAGGCAAAGGATATACTAACCAAAGCAGGGTGGACTGTTTATAAAATGACAACCGGTGCGAATCCATCATACACTGAAAAGTTTAGACTGATTAACGTGGCCCTCCGAGAAGATGGCAGGCGCAGAGGATTACCCAAGATACGGATCAATCAGGCCAACTGCCCTAACTTAATTGTTTCAATGGAAAATGCAGAAGTCTATGATCGAGGGAAAGGACTGGAAAAGGATAAGCGATCGGAGAGAAGAAAGGGGGTGGACCAGGAGCACGCAACACACTTATCGGATACTTTTGATTATCCATTCTTCTCAATGTTCGAGGGTAAACTAGATGCCTCGAGAGCCGGAGCAGAAGATATGCCACTCACCACGTTCTAGGGGGTGGTCTTTCATATTTGCATGATTTAAACACGTGGCACATGTCATATCGCTATAGGCTACGGCGTTTGTCAACGAGCCGATATTTGATAAAAAAAATTAGCCTTTTGAGGGTTAAGTATTTGATAATTAAAAATGTAACTTTTTATTTTTGAGAAAATGAAAACTGACTATACAAATGAGATTAAAAAACTAATTCAAGATAATTATATGCCTGTAGATTCTCAATTTACAGGAGGAGATTATGTGGAAAGAAAAACGCTTTCTAATATCTATAAATTAGTGACAAATGTTCTTCCGGAACGATGGATCTACGAAAGCGATATAAGAGATATTCTTTTAGAGCTTGGATTTAAAACGTTCTTACATACCTATCCAGAAATAACTAAGGATGGAGAAGTGATTCGCGAAGAGTACACTGATTTATTTTATTTCCTGGAAAGAAAAACAGCGGCTATTTAGCCGCTGTTTTTTTAATTAGTGGTTTTTCCATAGCATAATATCAGTATATCCAGAATCCTTATTTAGACGATTGTTAGTAGTGGACATGCTTGATCCTGTGAAAGGATTTTGCGTTAGAGATCTTGTTTCAATCCATTCACATAATTCAATGATTTCACTTTTATTACTCGTGAAATAAAAATAAGGGGAATTATCTAATAGGTTCAAAACATCCAAATAATCGCGAAGCTTCCAGTAATTTTCGCTTTTATAAGTTGTCGTATCAGTAGACAAATAAGGTGGATCTACTAAGAATATTATATTTTGACTTTTATAGTTTTCGAAAATTATTTTATAATCTTCTGAGATCCTATTTACTCCGTTTAAATATCCTTCGCAAGCATAATCGTTTAGCCGAATTCTGTTATAAAAGGTCATTTTTTCGAATTCTTTAAAATTATTAGCATACTTACCACCAAAGAGTAAAGAAGCAGAAAGCGTAACGTAATCGACGTAACCAAAATCTAACTCTGCTTTCTTTACTAAATTAAGAATAGATTCACGATGTTTTCCAAATACTTTTTTATCTCGAGGAGCATTCTTCAGTTCTAATCTAAGATCGGCTAATAGTATATTTGTATTTGGAATTGCTTTTAGTCTATCTTTAAAATTATCGTAATCATTCCATATTACTTTAGCTAGAGGATACTTTTGTTTTACATGATGAGCGAGTAAGCCAGAACCCCCAAAAATATCAATGTATGTACCGTTACTTGGAAAAGTTTCTAATGCCTCATCAAACTTTTTTAGAAATCTTCTTTTCTGCCCCTGAAATGGCAGTGGCGCCTGTTTGTAATTCTTCTTTCTAAGATTTTTGTTTACTTTTGTCATTCTCACAATCATTATAATTATTAAATATTCCCAATCAGATATTGAAGGGCTTATGTCCTCCAGTGCCTGATTGGGTTAATTATTAATGGTTGTGAGAGATTGTTAGTAAGCTGGGGGACTCTATAACATCCCTTCGATTTTCTGCAGGTCGAGTTTGTGTTGGTGCACTGCTTTTTGAGTTCGGTTAATTTGCTGGCCAATTTTTAAGCGCTCATCCTTATTGCTTTTTTTCTGCATCTCGCTTTCCCACTTTTTTATTCTCGAAGTTTTTTTATTGATGTAGTTAACCAGATTCGCTTTTTTTAGGAAGAGCTCTTGCTGCGATAACCCAGTAAAATCGTTTTCTGTTTTTGTAGGAAGTAAGGTTTTATGATCTTGCCAGTGATCCAGTTCTCTCCAGATCATTTCTCTTTGCTCGTCGAGTGCTTCGATCTTTAGTATGATTTTTAAAGCCTTATTGACTTCCTTGGCAGGCAAGTCATTCAAAACAAACTTTAAGTCGCTCATATCGTAAAAGAGATCCTTTAATTGGCGATATCGTACTTTTAAGACTGCAGGTAATTCGTTGTATTTTATTTTCTGGAAATAGGCATTAGCACTTTGCTCGATTTGGTTTTTGCGTTCCATTTCTACCTGTACCGGTTTAGGATCTGCAACAACTTCTATTTTTACCACCGGTTTTGGTTTAGGCTTTTGGTAAGCTCTGGATTTTGATAATTGCCGAAGCTCTTTAATTAGCACGGCCATATTTCGCGGATTCTCTCCACGTTTTAAATTCGCCAGGGTTCTTGATTGCATTACGCTGGAGGCTGCGTAAAGATCTACTCCGGTGTTATAAACCTTAGGCTTGCTTTGTAACCATTCACTTATTTCCATGATCCAAAATTGCAGATGGCACAAGTCATTAAAAAGGACAATAAAAAAACCGCCAGGAATTGCACTGGCGGTTTTTACTAACTAAATTAAAATGAAGAATACAGATTTAATTTTTAATTGAATTTTCTAAAGCTTTCAATTTGGTTTCAGCAATACGATCGATTGTTTTGGTATCGCTTATCCTGGCCAAAAGTTCAATCTCATTTTTAGTCCGGGCATTATTAACAAGCTTCGCAAAATCCTTAACGTGGAGCTTTTGTTTTTTCAGGTAGGCTTCAGCATCGGTACCAAGTTGGATCCAGGGAAAGACCCGGCGAGGAAGTTTATAGATTTCAAAAAGTACATTATCGCTAACTTCTTTTTGAGCATCTACACTTCCAACGTTTGGGATCACGTAACGGCCGGGTGCTATTTTAAATGCCTTACTCATTATACTTCAGGATCTGGAGCCGGTGCAGGGAATTTAGTGATTGCTCCTTCATAATCAGGGGCAAAATATGGCTGCTGATCTCGAATAATTACCTGAATATTCTTGGCATCTCCAGGAGCAGCACCGGTATTTCCGGTAAACTCAACAATATAGGCAGGGCAGTTTTCACTTCCAACCTGTACAAGATTGCCAGTTTTCTCTCTAACTATAAAAATCATCGGTGTATTTTTATAATATCGAAGATAGCCTTTTGTCTTTTTATTGTTTCGCATCGCTCCGGTTAAGGAGTTTTGTACACCAAGATTAGATTTTTCTCCTAATTGCGTATTTTCTACACTACCTGAGTCTGCCTGGATCTGAATTTTATGGAAACCACGGCCTTCTTTAAAAGTATGAGCTTCAGCTATAGTTCCAGCCTCTTCAAAACTTGTGGCCACGCTTAATTTTGGCGGCTTAGCAATGGTTTCGAAGTCGGTGATAGCAGCTCCATAAACTTCTAGATCATTAAGACCGGCAACGATTTCATCGGTTGCGCAAAACTCTATGTTTTCTAATTTTATTGGATCGCATTCCATCTTATTCGATTATTTGGGTTAGGAATGAACAATTCCCAAGAACAAGCTCAGCAATTACTTCTTCTGTTCCCAGAATTTCTTCCTGGCTCATTGGGTGTCCATCGATTCTTAATTTCTTAGGGGTGTTCGCTTTGAACTTCCATTTTCTTCCGCGATCATCTTTATAATGATCGGGTGCAGGATCTTCACCTTTTTCTTCCAGTTCCTCTTCAGAAATTTCCGGTTGCTCCTCAGAAGTTTCCGGTTGCTCCTTTTCGACTTTCGCAAGCTCAGCCTCTTTGGCTTGAATGGCTGCTTCTAATTTGGCATTGGTATCAAGGCCCTCGGTAGAAATACCGAGTTCCTTGCACCTTGCCTTAAGTTCTGTTTTGTTCATGATTTAGGTTTTATTCTGCAGGAGGAGTTACACCATCAATACCGTAGTATAACTTGTTTTTCTCTGTAGATCCAAGACCATAAGTGGCATCTGTATAGTTGGATAACAGCACTAATTCTTCAATTAAGAAATCGTAACCTTTCCAGAACTCCATAAAGATTTTTACTTTATAATCCTGCTTCTGTACGTCGGTGATTGAAGGTGCATCAAATACGTCTATCAGTCTTCTGAAATTATTTTCTGTAGTAGAGAATATATCATCCGTTTCCATTCCTGGAATTGCAACAATTTCGCGCTTACCTAATCGGGTTTTCAAAACATTGTTTTGAAACTTGTTTTGGCCAAATCTTTCTTCGTAATCCAAAATGTATCGCTCCACATTATTCTCAGACATAAAGACTTTTTTAATTTTGCCTTTAATCTTCGATGGTATCTGGCGCTCGTATGCAGTAACTTGATCGACCATGTTAGAATCTGTAAGAACGTTCATTGGAATTTTAAACGGAGTAGGATTCTTCATTTCAGGATCTACAACTGCAGCGTGCATAACACTTAATAGTTCTTCGATCCCTACCATAGAGTAGCCGAATTCGTCAAGTCTGGCTGGATCAAATTTACCTTTAACAGATAAAGTTGCCATGTTATCCAGAACCTTTGGCAATAGCTCATTCTCCACGATATATTTAGAGATAGGCATATCCTGTGGCTTCTTATTTTCAGCATAAAGTTCGGCCCAATAAGAGTGTAGAATTTCCGCAGGAATGATTGCGAAGTTTACTTTTTGATGATAATTCTTAAGAATTTTATGTTTAATTCTAAGTGCACCAAGTTCGTTCCATTCAGTACCAAAACCTTGAACTACATCAGTAAGCAAGGTGTGAGCTTGTGGATATTTACCTTTAATCTTCGTTAAAGGTTTAGTGTGTTTATCCAATACGATTTCAGCACGGTTTATCGCTGCTGAAACAAGTGTTGGATTATTTTTAAGAAATGATTTTAATTCCTTAACGACATCGTCTATTTGCATTGTTTGGTCTCCCATTATTGTAGGTCTTTATAGATTGAAGATTCAAAATTTATATAGTTATGTTCTCCTTCGGTGTTTTTATCTTCAGCAGCTCCACTTGTATGCGAAGCACCTGGTTTACCGTTTAACACAGCGATTTGTGCAGTAAGTGCTGTGTTGATGTCTTCCATCGTTGCATTTTCAGCGATGTTTTCTACTCCTGCATCGGTTGCAGCTGTTCTCATTGCTGTTAAAGCAGCGGTTGTGTTCGCTTTTTCGGCATCGATTGCCTGTTGTCTGGAGTCTTTTTCTGCCTGTAAATCCTGTTCTGCCTTTTCTTTTGCAGCATTTGCAGTCTGGATGGCTAAGGCATCGGCAGCGATTCTATTATCGATAGCCTCCTTTTGTTCGTCATTGATATAGCTGCCTTTATCTGTAGTCGCTAAGGTTGCGCCAAGTACAGCTACCAAATTCGGGAACGAGTTTGGTTTGCTCATGGTATTTGTGATTTTAGATTTTGTTTCGGGAATAGTGAAGGTCATGGCAGCATACTTGCTTACCATATCCTTAGGTTTCAATTGCATGATATCTTCAGGAACCTGGGCTTTTTCTTTTTTAATAATATGATCATAAAATCCAAGCTCTTCAGCTTCATCAGTTGTAAACCAATTGTCTTTATAGTTCAGATAGTCTTTTTCAACTTCTTCTGCCGTAATGCCTAGGCGATCTTCGATTGCCGTTCCTAATGCCTTGTCGATTTTTTCTGCAGCTTCAAGTTGTTCTTCAACCTCTTTTTTATTTCCCCAGTAAGAAGAACTGGAGTTATGAATCATTAAGAGGGAATTTTTAAAGGCGTGGATTTTGTCTCCGGAAAGAAGTATAAGTGCAGCCATACTGGCGCAAATCCCATCATTATAAGTAATGATCTTTTTATTAGAAGAGAAGATTGCATTGTAAATTGCCTGACCTTCAAATACTGCTCCGCCGGGAGAATTGATTCTTATGTGGATGGTGTCCGCATCTTTCTCCAAATCGTTAAATTCTTGTGTGAATTTAGAAGCGGTGTTTATCGTTTCGTAAGTATCCCAATCGATACCGCCAATTGCACCATAGATATAAATGGTCGCTTCTTTGGCGGCTTCGTTCTTTACAATGTTGTAATAAGGCTTTGGTTGTGGCAAATCGTTGATTGTTAATCCGTACTATTATGGAAGAACAATATTAGATCGTCACTAGCCTGTAAAAAAGGACATTACAGGCTTCCGGCTAATTGGAAAGCCAGGCCACGGTTAATAATGGGAAATTCTGCTTCATTTCCTGCAAAGTATAGCGGAGCTCCATAGCTTTCATTATTCATATTTAATGTATAACCTTTAAGTCCTGAAGGTGCGGGATTATGAAGTTCCTCGTAGGTAAATAAAAGCGGCTGTTCGCTGGTACCGTACAAATGGGAGTGAGTGTGCCTGGTAATTAAAACCACTACCTCTTTATTATTATAAGTCTCCAGCAAGTTTTGAATATTCGCATCTTGTGGAACCAAGGGAAGTGAAAAATCGGTTTCATACATTCGACTACCGTTTCTTATTCTAGTTCTGTTACCAAGGCTAAAGCGCTCCGGTAAAAAACCAATGGTCATTGCCTGGAATTCCTGAGGTAAATTATTGATAAGCGTTAAAACTTCCTGTTCTTTAGTAAGATGGTTGAATTTTGGCAGCTGTGAAGCTTCAATAATCATTGCTTTATAGAAAGTATCGAAATTCTCGTCGCCGTAAATGTTGCAAAGATTGTGGATCATTGGAGAGAAAAAATTAAGGGACAATTTGTGAAACTTCACATTTAGTCCCGGCAGGTGTATTGAGGCTAAAATTGGCTAAAAGATCATCTTTTTTGCGTTTAAAATCACGGTAAAGGCTCTCTGCTTTAATATCATCTTCTGTAATATCATAGAACTCCAAATACGCACGCATTGATTTTAAAAATAACTTTTCCTCCAGGTGTCGATTCATAAGCATCATTCGATAAAGCTCGTCTCTAAACTTTTTGTCTATTTGATCATTAAAGAGCTCGGCATTTTCACGAGTGATAAAAAGGCCATTTTTGTCGTAATAGGTTTCCGTGATCTCTACTCTAAAGATTTTAGTGTATTTGTGTCGAGTTAAGCGAACATCATAATTGCGGCCTTGAAGGGACAGGACTAGACTACCAATGTAAGTGTTTCGACCCGCTATTATATGATCGCTACCACACAATTTTAGCAGGTACTTATAGACATGATCGGCAACCGGGATTTTTTGAACGATGGAATACTGAGAGTAATTTTGGGACATAGATGTAGGATCTTTTCCCAAATATAGGAGTTAATCCAATGTTAAAAAAAGGACATTAAGCACTTTATTTGCCATAATTGAAGATGTAATTAATATCATCAACTTCAGATTTTATTAAATCTTTGAGAAATTGAATCATTAAATCATCTTTAGCATCAGTATTATTTTTCATTTGATTCAATTCTTCATGTAAAAACTTGATCCTTATTGATAGAATTTTTTGCGTATCAGGGTTTATATTATTTTTCAAAAACTGGCGTAGCTGAATTTGTTCCTCTTTTTCCGTGTTGTTGAAATCTAGAAATTTATCAAAACTTTTATAAGATCTAACGATTAATTCAACAATACTAATAAAAGTCTTTTTATTGTGATCAATTAAATTATTGACAATTTCGCTCTCACCTCGTTCTTTATATTCACTTATTATAGAGTGAAATTCTGAAAATGAGGCTGGGCGGAAATCAGTAAAAGGATCACTAAGAAATTTATATTTTTCTATTCTTGTATTTAGGTATTCAATTTGTTTGAATAATATTGAGGTTGTTCTATTGCTTACAAATTCTTTACGGGTTTCTTGTAGTTCTTCCCTCTGGAGTCTAAGTTCGTTTTGTTGAATCATAATGGAAACTATAATTCCAAATAATGCTAAACCAGAAAATAATGCATTAATTGCTCCAAACATATCCCCAAAGGTTCCTCTTTTAGAGGTAAAAAGATCTATGAGTAAACCAGATAATGCCCAAATTATAATTACTACTATAGTACCTATAAGTATATTTTTCTTCGATAATTCCATTTAATTAAAATAAATTCCCTTGTTCTCCTTCCGATTCCATAAATAAAGGTAGTATTCGTTTTAAAATCTCGTTTGTAAAAATTGGCTACTGATTCACCTTATGAGGTTTCGTAGCTCATATTTTTTAGTTTTCGTCTCTAATATAAACCAAAATCTTTAATTGTTAGTATTGGAAATAATCCTAATTTTGTAGGAAATATTCCATTATGAAGCTTAATTTATCAACTACTAGTGGTAACACTATAGATAGATATCCTTTAAATCAAAGGTTTATTGAGGATACTAAGTTTATTGATTTTGACTATTATTTTATGGCGACTAGGTTTATAGAAGGTACAGATGAAATATCATTAACCATTTGGACGATTATTATTGATGATAAAGAGAATCCTTATGTCTTGCGAACTCATCACCTTGGTCATTACGGAACTTGGAAGGAAGTTATACAAAATAGAATTATTTCTCATTTTCATAGAGTACGTCTCTCTGATATCATACCAAGTGTTTTAAAAAGGATTGAAATCAAAAAAGAAGATCATATCATAAAGCATAATAACTTAAAGGGTGGTCATCGTATTGGGATTGATGGAACCGATGAGATTTATATTAGGAAAAATCACCTTATTCGATTTGAATTATGAAACCATTTATCCAATGCCAAGATATACCGGAAAATGGCCATATTGAAGATGACCATTATGGAGTACAGTTTGATTACTTCTTTATGGGTAGGGGCGTGATACCAGGGCAAATTCAAAATGTGAGGAATCAACCTAAGCCAAATTCTGCAGAACTATTATTATTTATAGAAGTAATTGATCATTTAGACCATAAGTTTATTCGAAAAGAGAGATGCAGTTTGCTTCGTAAAACCGTTAAAACTCATATTGAGGAACGAATAAGAGTTTTTATGAGAGATCTCGATATTTCCCCGGTTTTTATTCGAGGCCTAATGCGTAATTTTGAGGTGACATCTGATAAATGTAAGGAATGGGATGAGTTTAGTTTTGATAGATTAGGCGATTAAATTAGCAGGATATTCATTCCATTCTTTACCGCGAAGTATTCTGCCGTTAGATTTTTTACTTCTTTTCTTACCGTCTGCGCCCCAAGTACCCCATTGTTTGAAGAAAAATGCAACGTTTTGTTCATCACATTGTTCTTGAATATTAATTGCCCATTCCGGATCCATTGGTCTAGCTTTAGGACCGGATTCTCCACCTACAATTGCCCAATGAATATTAGAAAGATCTAATGTTCCTAAATCCTCCAAAAGTGGTTCTAATGATAAGAAACGGATCCCTACATCAATATTTCTTAATTTATCAATTCTATGCTTGGTCTTTTTATTTTCCACTGTTACTCCAAGCCATACGTTTTCACTAGCAGTTCGAGTTTGAAAATATTCATACATCCTATCTTCGCGCTTTGTTAGTATTTGATACTGATGCCGCGGGGTGTTTTTCATGATTTCGAAGATCTTATCTATGTACTCAAAAGGGGCTTTTTCATGAAAAAGGTCACTCATTGAATTAACAAAAAACCTGGTAGGCTTTTTTACATTTAAAGGTAAATTTAGTCTTGAAGGCATTATGGAGAATTGGAAACCATTTTCATACCCAGGAGTGCCCATAGCTTTCAATCTTTTCGCCATAGTTTCTGCATAACAGTTTTTACATCCTGCTGTAACCTTGTTGCATCCAGTCATTGGATTCCAAGTAGCCTCTGTCCATTCTATCTTCGAAGTTTTCATTTCTTTATTCTTTTATAGGTTAAAGGGATATAGGAATTATTATTTTTATTGAAATCACGATAGTTTTTATAATTTAATTTTGGTTGGCCTTTGAAGTCAATTTCTGTTTTCCTTAATTTTCTTAAAACCTCTATAGCATGGTGATGAGTAAAACCTTTTTGAAGAGTGAAAATATAAGTTTCGATATTATTTTTCTCAGAACCCGTTAATAAAAATGCTTTCAATTCTTCTTGGAATTTTTCTGTTTTTGTTTTCTTTCTAGGTTCTGGAAAAAGACTTATTTGATTATTCTCTTCAACAATTTCTTCATTTATATCAAAATTTGCAATTCCCCCAATTTTGTCTTTTTTCCATGCAATATTCAAAAATTTATCGACTGCTAGCAAATGTTTTGCCCCAAATATTAGACCATGTATATTTTGATTTTTTTTTAAACTAAAAGGGAAAAGCTTTAGTGTACTTTCTTTTGGAATTAGACTTCTGTAATAATCAATTATGGTCTCATGTATTTTATTGTATTCCGTTTTTTCAATTATTTCCTTTTTTATATTTAGATAACTTGAGAATTCGCTGGTATGTCCGAATCTTTTTATATGCGATGAACTTATAAAAACTAGAAAATCGGTTTTTTTAAATTTTAAAAAGTCTTTAAAATTATGATCGTTAAATTGTTTCATCCCATTCTGATCTAAAAATATTAGATTCGGACCATTGAGAAGTTCTTTTCGTTTTTTAGGATATAATTCTTCAAAACTTTCATTCTCGATCTTATATTCTAAGAAATAATTCAGTTTCTTATTTTGCTCTAAGAAGTCAGAAATATTAATTACTAATTGATCATGATATTTTTTTTTGTATTCATTAAAGAGTACAAAAATTTTTTTCTTCTCTAATAGTATCATGTGTTGAAAGTCCACTAGTATATTCAATATTCTTAATGGACTCCCTGGAATTCCATCACAGTCATAACCAATCCCAGAAAAAAAATCATATATGTAGATGTTTTTACTCTTTTGAGATTTGATCCAAACAGGTAGCCACTCCTTTAAATAGCTTTCAAATATTTCTAATTTAGTAATTGTTTCATCAGTGAATGGAGTTTTAAAGAGATCTTTTGATGCCATTTTAAAATATTAATTCTTATAAATATAAAATTTTATCCTTAAAAGTTAAATTTTAAAATATCATGGAATTATATTTCAATGAAATCAATAGTTTTTTCTTAATTCTTCTCCTATTTTATCAAAAGCAATTTCGTATTTGTTTTTAACTTCTGACATTAGGTTGAAACCTTGCGTTTTGTCATCGATCATAATGAATTCACTGCATAACGATCTGAATTCTATAATCTGATCTGCTAATTTTCTATTAGAAAATCTTTGAGTTATTAAATTCAATTTTCTTATATTTTCACTACATTTTTCATTCACTTTTTCATCGAACGAGACAGGACTATTACTGTTTTTTTCTGCATTTATAATATCTAATAGGTGTAAAGATGTGAATCGAAGCAGGTTTAGCATTGTTTCTTGGGCTTGCATGCAATTTTCTCTTTGTAGTTCTTTTACGATTAGATTATTTTTAAAATTTTCAATTCTTCTTTGATTCCTAGAGTTACCTTTATTCGTGATTAGGGTAGCAAAAATACTTGAAGAGGCTCCGACAATAGTTCCAACTAATGTCCCTATAAATCCATATAGTTCAGAATTCATTAGATTTAAATTTTTAATATATGATTGCTTTTTTTTCAATATTGTTAAATAAGATTCACATATCAAAAGTATTATTTAATCATTTGCGAATTAATACTAAGCGAATGAATATCTTCTGCCTGGGGAAGTTCCCGGAAGATCTCATTCGCTATTTTATTTGCTTTAACTTTCTTCAGTTGATTGTCTGTTTTATCCTGGAAATAGATTAATGAATCAAATGCAACAAAAGCCTGGTAAACTTCCAGGTTTAACGTATTTCGCATAGGGATATTCCTGCGGGTAAATCGCTGGGCGATCATCCTACGATAGCCATATAAGATGGAGTGGTGGATGTGATGCTGACTTTTATTATTAGTATGGCACAGATGCTCTAATATATTATTATAAAATTGCGCAGCTTCATTCATCACTTTTAGATCATCCTGGCTTAAATTCTTTATGGGGATCTGGCTGGTAATGATCATAATATTACTTTTTTAAAGTGGTGGGTGCGTTGGCCATTAATGTAAAATAATAGCACTTGCGTAGCTTGTTGGATAGGATGCTGCATCACTCTATTCTGCATGGCTTCAGCAATTTTATAAACATCCTGGTAATTATTAAACTTCAGGAAAGAATACCAAACTGGGTTGTTTCCATTCAGTTTTAGATTCTCATGGCCATTCTTTAAGCAAATAACCATTCGTACTTTACTGCAGCGTTTACAATAAGTTTTATTGGCTGCGCCACAGCGGCATTTAATGCTTTCTTTTACTGCAGTTTTCATATCGCGAATACAAGTTTATGGTTAATTCCTTCAGTGATTAATACTTTTTTGTCTTCAACCAACCTAGTTAAAATTTGGCGAGTTTGATTAAATGGAATTTTGGCGGTATGCGCTAGGCGTACTTCAGAAATTCCGCTGAAGTTTCCCGTCTTCTTAGAATTTTCCTGTACCAGGTTCAGTAAATGTTTCATTTCATTATTCATTTTAAGCGTTATTATTTATGCGAAATATTTTTGCATGTTCTCCAGTTCGGTTTTTATCAGCGCATTGATGTTTCTGTACACTTCACGATTGCAATTGTATTTTACGTAATCGTAAACAAGCTGCAGTTCAATACGACCATTTATAAATTTCCGGATCTGTTCTCGTGCTTTTTCGGTATCGGTTTTATATCTAAGACTTTTCTCTGCTTGGATTCTACGTTTTTGGTAGCTGTCTACTTTTTCCTGGTCCAGTTTAAAGAATCGATACGCATATTCGAAGCTGTTGTTTTCCTTGTACGTAAATGCCGGATCAAAATATCGGCTAGGGTATAGGGGTTGCCATTCTTTGTGATTTTGGCTGTATTTTTTAACCTGGCGTAACACTTCAATCGCTTTTTGCCATTGGCTAAACATGTTCGGTTTGCTTAAGGTCTGGCCATTGAAGTTTTGAAATTTTTCCTTTATCCAGATCTTGTAAGCATTCACCCAACTTCCTGGATGCACCTCTAAGCTCGAGAACAAAATCGCAGCATATTTAAAAATATCCTGAATGGCCAATTCCTTAAAATCCTCTGGATGCATTGCACCGTAGTACGCTTCTTGTTTAGCGATTTTCGCGGCCAGCGGTTTATATTTTTTGTAATTTCCTGCGGACAGATCTTGTGCCAGTTCAATTTTGTCGAGTAGGGAGGAAGTCAAAACGGCCGAGAGTTCATTTTTTTCGAGCGCGGCGGTGAATTTTTTTTGTGGATTTCCGGCTTGATCGTCGCCGGCGTTGAAATTTTTTCCACCTTGCCTTCTCGGTGTTCCAGTAGATTTTTTAGTACAATCTTTTTGCGCTGGCGCGTTAGCGGCAGCACCTTCTTCCCTATACTTAGTCTCTTCTAAAGACTGTATTCTACTAGATACATTGTTATGGTGAACTTTCTTCGTTTGTATCTGTATAAGAGCCTGATTTTCATTTTCGGCAGATTTTGGCAAACCATTGTCGGTAAGGCTCAAAACTTCCTCGCAAAAAGCGATTTTAAGCGGCCTGGTTGAGCCGTGATATTCATAACCGGTAAGAACCCCGGCTTCTTCTAATCGTTCTCTGTGGGCTCTTATAGTCTCTACGGTAACCGGTAAGTTCTTAGCGCCGTCACGTTCTGCATCGATTATTTTATTGGGATAAAGTTCTAGCTTTGGTAATTCTCCCGGCACATGAACTTGTAGATCGCATCGCAACTTTTTGCGATTGAATAATTGCATATTGTATTGATGTAGAAAAGCCACAAAATATTGCTTGCTTTCTGGGCGTACTTCCTGCAGTAATTTTACTTTTCTAATTTGTGGGCCGTGTTCAAGGTTATAGCTTTCAACCGCTTTATTGTAGGCTTCAGGAGATAATGACTTGTGCTGTTCTTTCCAGATCCCCTCTTTTAGTTTTTGTTCAAAAGAAATAAAGGCCTTGCGCCTATGGCTAATCACCTGGCTATTGTATTGTTTTACCTGGAGATTAGTATTGCGGACTCTAGCATTGTATTTTTCGATATACCTGGAATAAAGAGCAATTGAATTACGAATGTTTTCTTTGGTAAGAATAGGGTGAATGTACTTATTAGCTTCTGTTTTTTCAGATTGTACGATTTCAGGCTTTTTAGTATTTAAAAGGCCATTCAGCTTTAGCACATTGTTGTTAAGTAAATTTCCTATCGATTTAGGTGTGCTCATAACATAACGCTTTAGTTTAAAATTAGGGTGAGATAGCCCACCCCAACATTTTCAGGTTTTAAAAAATTAATCCAAATGCAGGCCGGGATTAGGAGTCAACCTTCCCGGCGGCATTTGGTGTAGGGCAAAAAAGCCTCTTTAATAATTCCGACCGGCATTTATTATCAGCCTATGACTGCCGGTCGGTTTGAAGTCAAGTTTTCACTTGCCTCCTCGGTGTGGAGAGGGCAGGATTCGAACCTGCGTGGATTCCAGACAAAATGCTTAACCTGTTATACATATTTCTCATCTCCTTTTTTTAGCTTTAAGATCCATGCATTATTTGCGAGATCATCATTTCCTCGTTGCCTTCCAGCCATTCTTCGCCAAGCTGCTCGGCAATGCTTTCGCGAGTTGTTTTCTTTTGTTTTTTTGGTTTAACCGGCTTTTTAGATTTGTCCAGTTTTTTGCCAATTTCAGCATATAGCACCCGTAGCTGCTCTTCGGGTAGGGCCGAGAGCAGGGGAGTGATGCTATGTGCTGTTAATTGGTTCATGATTGGGTATTAATTGTTGAATTTCAGTTTGTGCGTAGGTTTAAAAAAGGACGCTAGTTTCAAAGCATAGTCTCTCTTCTGCTTTTTAAAAGAGGCAATCACATCTTTCTGTTCCTGTTCATTAAAATCATCATTCGTCATGGCTGCTTTGATCTGTAGATCACAGCGTTTCATTAAACTTCGATAATATCTAACGTCCTTTCTCATCATTAACCTAAACTAACCTTATGAAAAAATCCTGTTGCCCGTTGCTTTATGGCAGCGATCATTAATGCGGTTCTGCTATGCGTACCGGTTTTAATAAAAAGTTCTTTTTTGTGCTGATTGTAGGTGCTTACCTGGATGCCCATTTTAAAGGCAATCGCCGTATCTTTATAATCTCTTAGCATCATATCGAGCATTTTAATTTCCCTGTGCTTTAAAGGAGATCCGTTTAGATGGATTTTTTTAAACTGAAGGGAAATACAATCCTCTTCATGCCTGTAATTTTCTGGAGGTTGTAACACCTCGCCAATCATATCGGGTTTATTATCTAAACCGCCATACATAAAGTAGGTGTACAGTTCTACCCGTCTTTTAAAGGGAAGATTAATTCCAAAGTATTTATTAATAACCTGCCTGGCTTCGTGATTGCTATTAAAAGCATTGGCCAGGATCATAAACTTACCTTGCGGCAGCTTATCGAAGTTATGCGAATGGCCATTTTGCAACCATTCTACTTTCTTGCTTTGTGGGATCCCATAGAACTCGATCCCATCATCTTTTTGTAGTAAACCTGCAATTAAATGTTGCGGGTTTTCGCTGGGTTTTGTAAATTTGACTTTCATTTGATATTTATTTAAGCGTAAATATTTATGTGAAAAGCCCGTAGTTCCCGCTTCGGGCTTTTTATTTATATCGTATATCAAGGCAGCTGCAATGGCAATAAGAAATATAAAAGCAATAATGGCCAGTATCATAAGCCTATCGGTATAACTTAACCGATCTTTAAGAATCACTTTTATTTTAAAAAACTTACGACGCATGCGAGGCTTGTTTTTTGGCGTTTGCTAAAAGATCTGCGCGCTCCTCGTTTACCGTAGCTCGCTTTTGCATGATGTAAGGCACATAATCGAAAATTGCATCTTCTACCTTCTTATTCGTTACTTTGCCATTAAATATTAGACTGATGTATTCTAGTGAATAGGATTCCTGGTAACGGTTTTTAATTCCTCGCTGCATAAAATAATTCTGAAGTTTTTGGATATGCTTCGAGCCGATTATTTCTTTCAATTCGATCTTTTGTTTTTGCGTTATCATATAATTCTCCTATTGCCAAAACCGTTATACTTGTGTATATTTGAGTTTTGGTTCGTGTTTTTGTTTAAACAAATATACATTCAAATGTCTGAAAAAACCAAACAATTGAAGCTAAAATAATTCAATTGTCTGAAAATTAATTTTACTTGTCTGATTGTGAGCGTTATAGATAGACTTGAAATAGTACGGAAAAAATACGGTTTGAATAAATCACAGTTTGAAAAAAGTCTTTCTGTATCAACAGGTTATCTTAAATTGACTGAGAAAAGACAGTCACAACCAGGGACTGAATTAATAATCGAGTTCAGTAAGAAATATTCCGACATTTGTCTGAAGTGGTTGCTTACAGGAGAAGGAGAGATGATGAAGTCAGAAGCCCAAAACGAATCAAAAGATAACCCGCCCAAACCCTACCAGGGGCAAAACGATATAAGCAATCTAGAGCTTAGAAAAGATCTTCATGCCATTAGCCAGGGAATGATCAAAAATTTTGAGACTATTAGTGAGGGCGTATTCGAAACCCTTAAGGGTCAACAAAAAATCCTTGGTTTTATTGAAGAACTTAAAGCTGCAGATATTGCTAGTGCTACCAAAAATCTAAGTGATTTTTTGGCTAAGAACTAAGTTATTTACTTAATATTCCAAAGGTTTACCTGCGGAATCATTATTATAAAAGTGGGAAAATCTGAAAAAGAAATACTTTTAGATAAAGTCTTTGCATTCTATTATCAAAAGCCAGGTGCTTACTTTGAAGTAATAGGTTTGGCTAGACATAATTGGAATGTTACGGATAGAGTTTTACTCGATGCAGTCATCGATGAATTGTACGATCGTGAACTTATTACAGCAAGCAATTACTCGAAATATAGTTTTGCACTGAACCATGCAGGGCAAGAAATTGGTGACAAATATGAAAATTTCTCTGACTATTTATCATCCCAAAAGAGAGAGCAAATATTCCAACAAAGAAAGACAACTACAAAAACGGTAATAAGTATTGGTTTCAACATATTGTTTGGATTTTTAACATTGCTACTTACCTGGTTGTCATATAAGGACGACAAAACCATAGATGAGCAGAAAGAGAAAATAAACGAATTAGAATTAGTTATTGACTCTCTGCTGACAAATAGACCAAATTTAATCAATCAAAAAAAGGACAGTTTAAAATAGTATATAATGGCAAATAAATTCCAGTTAGAGGTTTATACGTTAAACATTAGAAAAAAGTACTCTGAAGACGTATTAGGTTTTTATAATACATTCGGAGATGAAAATGAATCTATGATCTCCTTTTTTAAAGATTTTGTGAAATTCAATGATAGATTAAATGTTGATGAGGAACAACAGCGTTCTTTTAAAATTTTGAAGGAGCCAATGACAATTTCTGGGGAAACTGGAGTTTTTAGCGGCGTGGTACAAAGTGGTGAATATGGTACAGGTAGTTCCATAGTTGATCAAGTTTCTGAAAAAGAGGTTTATAAAAAAAAGAAGACTGATTTAGAGATTAAACCATTCTATTTTTTAATCTGGTTTCCATTGAATGGTAGAAAAGCTTTTCTAATCCTTCAGAGAACGGGAATCTACGGTATTAATACTATTTTCTCTCTAAGGTTTAAAGACTTTATCGATTCAAAAAAGCTTGATTTAAAAATTGATTATAAGGTTTTTACTTCCACAGAACTTGCGCGTAAAACTTTCGAAAAGGGTAAGATTAAAGAATTTATTTTGACTAGAAATAATCTACCGTCAGATATTGTAGATAAAATGATGGATAATGTCGATGGTCAATTATATATTCCTAAAATTAAGAATGTGGAAATTCGCATTAAGGCAGCTGATGCCTTTTTTCCAGAGACTAAGTTTGATAATTTTATGTCTAATAATAACACAAAATTTTTTGAAACTCCTGCTTTTAAAGAGCTAGGAATGGATGGTTCCCACCGAAAGAAGATAAGAGTAAAGATTGGAGATAAGAATAGAACAATAGATATTTCAGAATCTTTTGCTTTACGACCGTATGTGGATATAGGTAGGGATCTTAGATTCGATGTTGAAACAGGGCACCCACTTTTCACTAGTATTGATGAAATTGCGAAAGAATTTGTTGAGGATATAAGAAAGGAGGTCTTTTAATGGATAAAATTAATATTATCGGTATTATTCACAAGCATTTTAAAACACTTGTTAATAGTAATACAAAGAAAGCTGATTTTTGGGATTGGTTCGTTTTTTTAGTCTTACCGCTCATTTTTAGTGGAGTACTTCTATTTTTCAATGTTTACTTTTCGGATGATGCTGTTGGAACCGTAATTACTGTAATGACTGTATTAGTTGGGCTTTTATTTAATGTGATTGTGATCCTTTTTGATATTGTAAGAAGGGATAATAGTAATCAGATTAAAAATCAGGTTCTCGAGGAAGTCTTAGCTAATATTTCGTATTCTGTACTTTTAGCATTTGCTACAATTCTATTTACGTTACTCTTAAATGTTGAAAATTCTACAGCGATAACAGTTTTTACCTTTATTGTTTATTTCCTTTGCAGTCATTTTTTTCTAACAGCTTTAATGATACTAAAGAGAATATTTAAGCTTTTCGACAATGAAATGAAGAAAAATACAAATTGAATTATATTAATCTGAAATTGGATGATGAAGGATCCTACTATTGTTATGGAACGGTTTTATAAGAATCGTGAAGAAATGAAAGACTATACTTTTCATAGGATGGATCTTATTATTCGCCAAGCGAGAGATATCGTTGTGAATTATCGAAGAAGCGAAGAATCAAAAGAATATTTTGATGAAGCTTTAGAGTTGTCTAGAGCATTAGTAAATGAAAGGGTGGAGGAAAATGAAATTAAGCTTTATCAAGATAACCTGGTACTTGCTGTTGAAATTGGTTTGGTTTTATGGTTGAATGCTACACCGGGGTTTAATTTAGAGTTGCCAAAGATAGATTAAGGTATTTTATCGCGAGGGGAGTAGTTGCTTTTAGTTACCAAAATTTAGAGTTTCTCCTTTCAAATTGGTTTTCAATTTTCTCTTGTTCTTTTTTGGTGTACATGTTTTTGTTTTTAAGGTAAATCAAATAGGCCTTTAGCCTTTGCTGTTGTTTCAAATCTCATAGCAGGGTTGATTAATACTAAAGGAGTAGGGCCAAATCCAAAATACTATGAGCAGAATTTTACTCATTTTTTCGATTGTTATTTTTTTACCAAAATTTTCTGTGGCGCAATTTGAAATGAAGGGCGATCAAGATGGCTATGTCTATTTTATGCATGAAAAGGAAATTGAAGGTAGCCAGGATGCTCTGCGTAAAACTTTATTGCAATGGTTTGTAACGAACCACGATCCAGACGAAACCATTAAAATGAAAGAAGATGATTTTATTATTGGTGTTATTGAAAAACCTGTGACCGAAGTCTATGGGAATGTTCGATTAAGCGGAGTCGCCAAATACAATATTATGATTAGCCTTAAAAAGAAAGATAAGGTTAGGATCTGGATGAATAACGTTCAATTTAGGTCACCCTATGGAGGCGAATTTGTGAGGGTTTACTATGCCGCTGAAGATATGCCCATTAAAGATTTTACCGTAGCCTATTATAAAATGATTGGTGACTTGGAGAGTCAGCAAGAACGAATTGCTGCTCTAGAGCTTATGGATTCTGTCGATGCTTTTGAAAATCATTATAGGAAAGTAATGAAGCTTAGACGTGAAGTTTTTAATCCGGTTTCAATGGCTCTAATAGAAACGGCACAAAGCATAGATGAATTTTTAGAAAAAAATACTAGTAAAAATGAGTGGTAGATGAGATTAGAAATTGAGAAGTGGTTAGAAATTCAGAATTTTAATGAAAATACAGAAGGCTTATTTGGAGAATCGATTTTGTGTTTTAAGAATGGAGCTTATAGGTCATCACTATTGTATTCATACTTAGGTTTTCTAAATGTTATACGCTATAGGATTTTAGAATCAAGTATTCCTTCAGGCTTTCAACAGGGTAGGTGGGAACTTTTGAGAAGGGAACTGAATGATGTAGAAATATGGGATGGAAAAGCATACGATGCTTTGGTAACTAACAATCCGCCTATTTTTCCAATAAGTGCGTCAATCAGAAGGGAATTAGATTACTGGCGAGATAAGAGGAATGATTGTGCACATTTCAAAAAGGAACGTATTGATTATTTCCATACAGAAAGTTTTTGGAGCTTTTTAATTGAATATTTACCTAAACTAGTTGTTAATGGAAGTAAAGAAAGTCTTTTTCGAAAATTTGTAAATTTCTTTGATCCGAGTATTACACCGCCGGATGAAAAGATGGATCCATTAATTAGTGAGATAGAATATTCCGTTAATAAATATGAGCTGGAACATTTTTTTTCGGAAATAAGAAATCAATTTCAGGAGGCGTGGCCAATACCTGAATACTTGAAGATTTTCGGGAATATTTTTAAATCAGGAACTCCTGAAATTCAGGATGTCCTACTCGGTTTTCTAAAGAAAAACGAGTCCGATTTAGAATCTCTAATTAAAGAGTATCCAGAAATTATAGGCAGGCTTAGTTTAGATGTAGGGTTTGTAAGAAAACTTTGGTATTCTAAATTATTTGGAGGGTTGACATATAATAATTATGGAATTCTTTTAGGGCTTATTCGTAATGGTCATATAAAACGAAATCAAATAGATGAAGTATTTCAAACAATAATTCCAAGGTGTTATGATCATATTCCTGCGGATAGTCAAGTTATAGAATTGCAAAACTTGAATTTCTACAGGAAGATTCGTCCTGATTTATTCCCAACAAATGGTTTCAGCAATTTTAGTACTGGAAATAATAGGTCTAGTTTCATAGTCCATTATTTATTTACACAGGAGATTCAAAGAAATGACTTGTTATCATTGAAAGCAAGTGTCGAGAGAGATTATCCTCCATACAACTTAATAGATAAGTTAGATAACAAAATTCGAGGAAATGGTTTTTTTGAGGATAAGCTAAAAGATGCCTTCGAAAAATTTGATATAGAGATTCCAAATGAATTAGATGCATTAATTGAAAACAATGAGGATTATGAAGATTTGCCGTTTTAAAAAGAACCTAAATTCGTACCTAGATTTTTCAATTTTAAGAAGTGTATGAAAATGTAAAACGCTGATAAATAATAAATTTTACGGTCTAAAAACAGGGTTATAGTACTTAAAATCCAATGAATAGTAACGTTCGTGCCGGTGTAAGTCCCGCTTCGTGAATAAAAGCTCTTTTTATCTTGTTGATTTTTAGTTATCTATATAGATTTCTAATTGATCTCTGGAATAAATTTAATCTAAAAATGGATTATTTGATTTAATCATTTCTTAATCCGCTAAGTAAGTCATTAGTATAAATATATGCTCGTTTTGTCAATTCGACTTAAATTAGCTACCTATTAAAGAATGATATTTCCACACAAATCTCAAAAACAACTTTTCTATTAAAATTTGATTTATACAACGATTTTAAATATTGCAATATTTCAGGGGATTGTTCTGGGCTTAGTTATTTTAAAGTCTTCCTTGTTCAATAGTAATTCAAATAAATATCTGGCATATTTGATATTTACACTTTCAATTATTTTATTGAATCATGTTTTTGAAATCGAAAAAGCAGCTACTTCCTATCCTATTCTGCGCTTTATTGAGCACATCGAGTGGGTATTTCTGATACCTGCTTTCCTATTCCTGTTTGTAATAAATAGGATTGATGATACTGTGAAAAGTAGACAAAAAGGATATTTGTATTTTATTCCATTTGCCTATTCCGCTGTCCTTAATATCGCATACGATCTTGATCGTGTTGCAGGGATTTATACCATTCCTGAGCCCGGTATTGATCTAATCGAAATACTTGGTTTGATTCATCTTATTTTAGCCATTATTTTTATCCCATTCCTGCCGCTGTACTCTTATTTTCTGATAAGATATTTAGAAAATTCACAGGAAAAAAAATGGATAATTACTTTATTGACAATTGTTTCCACATTGTTATTTGCTTGGCTTATTACCTGCTTAGCCGGCTTATTTTTTCAATATGACATTTCTTATACTATGAATGTACTAGCGATATCTGCTACCTTGATAGTTCATTGGACAGCCTACATAGGTATTTACAAATACAAACTAGCCAAAAACAAAGATGCAATCCATAATTTTCTGAATAAAGATTTAGCTCTTTCGTACATCAATCAGGAATTTGTAGAAAATAGTGATTCAGAAGTAGATAGGGAATCTATGACGGCAGATAATCTTTATTTTCAAAAACTAGAAATACTTTGCAAAGATGATCACATCTATACCGATAATACATTAAATAGAGAAAAAGTTGCTCAAAAACTAGGTATAAGTGCTGGATATGTTTCACAAATTATAAACACAGTAACAGGTGATAACTTTGCTTTCTACATCAATAAATATCGAGTTGAAGCTGTAAAGGAAATGATTTCAAATTCTGAATATGAAAACTACAGTTTGTTGGCCATAGGATTAGAAGCTGGGTTTACTTCGAAAACTACTTTTTACAAAGCTTTTAAAAAAGTTACTGGTCAGACACCAAATGAATATAAGAACTCTGAAAAATAAGTCCCAATTTATAGGATTTTAAGCTTTTGGAACCTTTTCTAATCCATGATATTTGAAATTTGCCTTCAAATAATTTAAATCATATTTTATGAAAAAGTCCCTCTTTATTTTAGCTTTGTTATTTTCATTTTTTGCTACTAATGCACAGAATGGTACGAACAATCAGTATAAGGAACAAAACGAAATAAAAGTTGATATAATTCAACCTTTACTTAGTGGATCAGTTGAAGCAATTTATGAGAGGAATTTAAATAGTAAATCATCTTTAGGGGTTTCAGGTCTTTATTTGTTTACGGACAAAATTGATGAGGATATGAATTATTCCCTTACACCTTATTACAGAAGGTATTTTGGTAAGAAATATGCAGCAGGGTTCTTTCTCGAAGGTTTTGGAACGTTCAGTTCAATTGACGGTAAAAAAGTCTATGATACTGAAAAGCCGCTCACATATACTGAAAATCCAGATGTGTATGATTTATCTCTAGGTATAGGGCTAGGTAGCAAATGGATTACGAAAAGTGGATTTATTTTTGAATTTAATTTTGGTTATGGAAAACAACTTTTTAATGCTGATAAAACGGATCACGACCAGGTTATTCGCTATGGGATTAAATTAGGTTATCGATTTTAATGTATATAAAGAGTATAATAAATAATTATTGAAAATTCAGATGGCGAGGCTCATAAAAACATGTGCTTAAACCACTTAAGAGTACTCGAAAAGGTTCGTTTTAACCGAAATACCATCAGGATGAAAGAAGCGCTGGAAAAAGTATTTAGATCTTTTAGTGATTTATCGGAAGAGGATATCAAAAGAGGTTTAACAGTTTTTACTCCTAAATTTTACAAGAAAAATGAACTGCTTATAGAAGCCGGGAAAACCTGTGACTGGATCGCTTTTATAAGTTCCGGGACGCTTAGAAACTACTATTTTTCCGGCAAGGATGAAGAGGTTACCTATTGTTTAACTTTTCCTAATACATTTATAACAGCTTATTCTTCTTTTCTTACCGGGAAAAGGACATTCGAATATATTCAGGCCTTAACCGATGTCGAGGTATTAATGATTCAAGAAAAGCAGTATCATGACTTAATACGTTCTAGTTATGGATGGCTTAAGTTTTCAAATCATTTTACAGAGCAATCCTATGTTTTAATGGAAGAACGCTTATTGATGCTGCAAATGGTATCTGCCGAAAAACGCTATGCCGATTTAATAGCCAACCATCCAGAAATCATTCAACAGGTGCCTTTAAAGTATATTGCCTCTTACCTTGGGATCACCCAAAGACATTTAAGCAGGCTGCGAAGTCAACTTTTATAATTAGAACCTGAATTCGATTAATGAAGGTATTTTTGGCGCATGAAGTGCATTTTTAAAGAAAATTGATATCGAAATACAACCAAAATGGAAGCTTCGAGACAAAATATTTTGCAAAAAATTCAGTCAGCCTACGGTATGCTAATCAAGAACTTGGGAGCAAGCCCGCAAGATATGAATCGGAAAAACTTTTTATAATTTCGAGGGCATCTCGATTGCTATCGGGACGGGGAATTAAATCCTCAATGAGGATTAAATAGAACTCCGATTTAGACATTTGTCCTTTCTACACTTTCCTGATGTCTGTAGTATTGCATCAAAGAAAGAAGTATATGAAAAATAAACAGGTTTTAATTATAAACGGGCACCCAGATCAGGAAAGTTTTAATAGTGCATTGGCAGCAGCTTACCAAAAAGGTGCGAAAGAGTCCAATGCCTCAGTAAACTTACTTAATATTCGGGAATTGGATTTTAATCCCAATCTGCAATTCGGTTATCGTAAGCGGTTAAATTTGGAGACGGATCTTTTGTCTTCCATAGAAAAAATTAAAGCGGCAGATCACCTGGTGTGGGTTTTCCCAATGTGGTGGTATGGTTATCCTGCACTGATGAAAGGTTTTATTGATCGGACTTTTTTATCCGGAATTATGTTTGATTACGAACCGGGAAAGTCGGTTCCCAAAAAGCTATTAAAAGGGAAAACAGCAAGGATCATCATGACGGCCGATACGCCAAAGTGGTATGATCGTCTTTTTATGAAAAGTCCGGCGCTGAATCAGTTTAAAAAAGGAACCCTTCAGTTTTGTGGAGTCAATCCGGTTAAAGTTAGTTACATCGCTCCTATAAAGAGTTCGAGTGAGGAATTCAGAAAAAAATGCTTGTCCAAAATAGAGCAATTGGGGAAGGAGAATAAATAAGAGGTATTAGGCGATTTTAAATCGGTTTTTAAAAGTATAATCCCATAAAATATTCAAATGTCATGAAACAAGAACAAAGCTTATTAAGGCTTGGGGCAGATAGCCTGAAAAAAGCAGCCTTAAATGAAGAAGCGAAAAATTTTATATTAAATAATGAAGTCTTATTTAAGGTTTTAAAGAAAGCAGCAGATCGATATATTGGTGGGGAAACGATAAAGGAAACACTCTTCGGTTCGGAAATGGAATGAAAAGGGATACGAAGTTACGACCGATTTTATGGGAGAAAGTATTCGGAATGAAAAAGATGCCAACCAAGCGACCGCTGAATTTATCAATTTTGCCAGAGCAGTTAAAAAAGATCATCTTAATTCTTCTATTTCTTTAGATCTATCACATATTGGTCTGCTTATCTCGAAAGAACTGGCAATGGAAAACTTAAAAGCCATTTGTGAAGAGGCTGGCAAAATGAATCAGGAAGTTATTATCAGTATGGAAGGCAAGGACAGAACCGATAGTATTCTGGAGGTGTATAAAGAAACTTTAAAAACGCATAAAAATCTTGGAATAACGCTTCAGGCTTATCTGGAAAGGACGAAAGATGATTTTAAAGAAGTGTCCCAGTTGTCTGGCAGTATACGAATGGTAAAAGGAGCCTATGAAACTGCAAGGGGATTATCGATAGAACGTGGGGATAAGCTTGATGAAATTTATTTGGGATATGTAGAGAAACTTTTAACGAATAACCATAAATGTGCCATAGCCTCGCATGATGAAAAAATATATAAGCAGACGATTGCATTAATCGAAAAATATAAGCCCACCAATTATGTGATGGAAAGATTATTGGGCATTAGAAATGAAGAATTCCAAAAGTATAAAGATGACGGTTATAATTGCCGAATTTATATCGTATACGGAAAAGAGTGGTACTTATATTTATGTAACCGTTGGGCGGAATATCCATTAAATATTTTTCAGGGAATAGCGGACATGGTTTCAGAGCGCACTATATCTGACACTGATTATTGTTTTTAGACTGGAGGATGCTTAAAAATTTATTTTAAGCAGTTTGATCTTTTGGATTTAGAGAATTTCTGTCTTTGAACTGAAATTTTTCTTGATTATATATATGTCTTAATAGACAGTATCTTTCGAATTTTCTGATGTAATAAATTTAATTGGAATAAGTAACTAAATTAGCTAATCTTAATTTGCTTGGATAGGATTGTAATATTAAAGGGGGTAATTTTAGATGACTAGCATGCTATCTAATAATAAAGGATTAAATCTAACTCTCCAGTGTAGAAATAAAATTATCTATTTTATTTGTGTTAACAAGAATTTAACTTAAAATTGCAGCACATTGACGTAGAAAAAATGACTTGCAAGAATTGTATCGAAAATTGAATTCTGAATTGATATTCTTGCTAAGATCGTTATTATTAGATATATGATTAGGTTTGAAATCTTCCGGGATTTGGGGCAATTCAGGAGCTCATCCTCAACAATATTATTTTTAAATATCTATGAGATTCCTGATCAAGTCTGCAATGATAAAGATTGATTATTATAAAAAGCAGATAGTCAAAAAGTAAATATGTTAAATAGAAAATATAAGTCTTATAGTTAGTTTGATTTATCGTAATCCAGCGAGAAATTAAATAATCAACTAATTAGTAATTTGAGAAATAAAAATGAAAAAAATTTACTTAATCTTCATATCACTTATACTTTTAAGTTGTTCAAATGATGATTCAAATGAAGTATTAAAGCCTCAGGAATTATTTATAAAACAAGTTAATTTAGATGGTCTTGTTTTTAGAAAGTATACTTATAAAAATAATTTAATTTCTTCTAGGGAATACTATAGAAACGGAAAATTGTGGCGACAAGAGAATATTAAATATTCTAACGATACAATTTTCATAAAGAACTATGATTCTTCAAATAAATTGATTCAATTATTCAAATATTATAATCTTACGGAGAATATATCTGTAAGGGATGAGTATGATTCTAAGAATCAAATGGTAAGTTATAGAATATATAACTTTTCTAATGATAATTGTGGGTACGTCAATTATGAGGATTATGATGTAAACGATAATTTATCTTCAAAAAGAACATTTAATTATATAGATTCAAATTGTAGTGTAGAATCTTCTCGATATAATTTTAACGGTGAATTATCTTTTAAAGAGCAACGTATACGAGATGATAAAAATAGAGCAAACAAAAACGAAACATTAGAATTCTTTAGAGGAAAGGAGATGGGGAATACTATCGTTTACAATAGTTGGGATTCTGAAGGTAATATTGAATTTATATATTCTTATGAGTCTACATTTAAATATAACGATGAAAATTATCCCATCTATGAAAGTAGAAAATATTTAGATGGAACTGTAGAAGAAATGACATTTGAATATTACTAAATCTTTTGACTTTTTCTTAAAAAGAAATTTTTAATTTAGAACTTTCCGAAAGGTATTTCTTCAGGGTGAGATCATTATTTTTAATAGTGCATATTTGCTGTGAGTTTAAACCATTTTCTCTTTTATAATATATTTTGGCTGAATTTTTGTGTTCGGAAAATAAAACCAAATTATGTTTAAAAATACATGTCTGGCTATTATTTTTTCTAGCCTTTTACTTTCGTGTTATGCTTATAAAGCACCAGCTATAAGCATTGGTATGTCTCTAGAAGAATTTAAAGATGTAGCAAAATATGAACAGCTTGTAGCAATGTATAAAGAGTATACGGTTTATAAAGTGAAGTATGGATATGAACTGGAAAGGACCGGTTATTATTATTTTAAAAATGGTAAATTAGAAAGAATGGATAGTGAAGAATATCGACCTCAGGTTATTAAAATTAATAAAACGGACTAGTCTTTTTTATAATACAAATAGGCCGTCTGAAAATATCCAAAACGTCATTCTGAACCTGCCTGTCGGCAGACAGGTTTATTTCAGAATCTCGTCTGATTGATTTAAAAATCGTTATGAGAACCTGAAACAAGTTCAGGTTGACGAAAATTAACTTTTTAGACAGCCTCTTTGTTATTTAAGAATCAACTTTATTATTATTTTAAATCAAAACGATCTAAGTTCATGACTTTAGTCCAGGCTTTGGCGAAATCTTTTAAAAATTTCTCCTGGCTGTCAGAACAGGCATAAACTTCAGCTTGGGCTCGTAGTTCAGAATTCGAACCAAATATTAGATCGGCACGGCTGGCCGTCCATTTTGTTTCTCCGGTTTTTCGGTCTTTTCCGGCAAATTCGGTTTGAGCGTCATTTGTAGAACTCCATGTGGTACTCATATCCAACAAATTCATAAAGTAATCATTACTTAAAACGCCGGGTTTTTCAGTAAAAACTCCTTTTTTAGAACCGTCATAGTTAATGTCCAATACCTTAAGTCCGCCAAAAAGAACCGTCAATTCAGGAACATTTAGCGTTAACAATTGCGCTCTATCGATTAGCATGGTTTCTGCTGAAGTACTTATACTTTCGCTACCCTTTACGTAATTTCTAAACCCATCAGCTTCCGGTTCTAATGCATTAAAAGCGTCAGCATCGGTTTGCGCTTCAGTAGCATCGGTACGTCCCGGTGAAAATTCAAGTGTTATATCGCTTCCGGAATCTTTTGCTGCTTTTTCGATCGCTGCGTTACCGGCAAGAACAATTAAATCGGCCAAAGAGATTCTTCTTTCCGAAGAAGCATTAAAATCAGCCTGAATTTCTTCTAATTTTGATATTATTTTTTGAAGTTGTGCCGGTTTGTTTACTTCCCAGTTACGTTGTGGCTCTAAACGAATTCTTGCACCATTGGCACCACCACGTTTATCTGAACCTCTAAAAGTTGAAGCTGAAGCCCATGCGGTAGAAACAAGCTCTGAAACTGATAATCCTGAGTTTAGTATCTTTTCCTTCAGTATAGCTATATCTTCAGCATTTACCAATTCGTGATCTACAGCCGGTACGGGATCCTGCCAAATCAATTCTTCATTAGGAACTTCTGGTCCTAAATATCTTGAAAGTGGCCCCATATCACGATGGGTTAATTTAAACCAGGCTCTAGAAAAAGCATCGGCAAATTCATCTGGATTTTCGTGAAAATGCCTTGAAATCTTCTCGTATTCGGGATCCATTTTAAGCGCAAGATCGGTGGTAAGCATAAAAGGTGCATGCTTTTTATTAGGATCGTGTGCATCTGGAACGGTGCCTGCGCCGGCATTGTCTTTAGGTTTCCATTGATGGGCACCGGCGGGGCTTTTGGTAAGTTCCCATTCAAAACCAAATAGATTTTCGAAGAAGTTATTGCTCCATTTTGTGGGAGTGGTCGTCCAGGCACCTTCAAGTCCGCTAGTAATTGTATCGCCCGCATTTCCTGTTCCAAAAGTATTTTTCCATCCTAAATTCATTTCTTCGATTGTTGCTCCGGCAGGTTCAGCATCAATATATTTTTCAGGATCGGCAGCACCATGTGTTTTCCCGAAGCTATGACCACCGGCAATTAATGCTACGGTTTCATAATCGTTCATTGCCATACGGCCAAAAGTTTCCCTAATATCTTTCGCAGCACCTAGTGGATCTGGATTTCCGTTAGGCCCTTCAGGATTTACATAAATTAATCCCATATGTGAAGCGCCAAGCGGATTTTCCAAAGTATTTCCGTTTTCATAGCGTTCTTTGTTTCCTAGCCATTCGCCTTCAGATCCCCAATAAATATCTTCTTCGGGTTCCCAAATATCTTCACGACCACCAGCAAAACCAAAAGTTTCGAATCCCATGGATTCTAAAGCGCAGTTTCCGGCAAGGATCATAAGGTCTGCCCAGCTAATTTTTTTTCCGTATTTCTGTTTAATAGGCCATAAAAGTAGCCTTGCTTTATCCAAATTCGCATTATCTGGCCAGCTATTTAAAGGCGCAAAACGTTGTGATCCCGAGCTTGCGCCACCACGACCATCAGCAATACGATAAGTCCCCGCGCTGTGCCATGCCATCCTGATAAAAAATGGTCCATAATGGCCATAATCAGCCGGCCACCAATCTTGTGAGTCGGTCATCAATTCAAAAAGATCTTGTTTTACTGCTTTTAGGTCTAGTTGGTTAAATGCTGAAGCATAATTAAAATCCTCGTCCATAGGATTGGTTTTTGAGGAATGCTGACTCAATATTCTTAGATTTAGCTGGTTGGGCCACCAATCTTTATTGGTAGTTCCAGTTCCTGCTGTAAATTTTTTGGATCCGCCCAAAAAAGGACATTTACTAGAATCATTTACTTCCCAAACCTTATGATTATCTGGATTGTCTTGATGATTATTGTTTGACATAACTTAAGATTTTAATTAATACCTGGTCAAAAATAAATAACTAATTATTATGTTTTTTAGTTTTTTGATAGTAAAAAACTATTGCTTTTATTGCGAAATTTATAGCTATAAAATTAATACGTGTCAATTATTTAAAAAATACTCTTTAAAAATAGCGAATTATAAATTATAATAAAAGACTACTTCAGATTAAGCATAAAATAGGCTGTTTTCTTTTCAAGAAAAACAGTTTATTTCAAAATTTATAATTGTTAAAAAAAATATTTTCAGACTAGATCACAGTGATATTATATGGCTTTAAAATTATTTTTATTCTGAAATGATTTTGCTGTCTCGTCCATTTTTGAGTCGAAGCCGGATATCTCTCGTTTTTTTCACATAAATTGAACTTTACTTACCTTGTGGGAAAATTTAAAACCTTCATGATAAAAAAAGTACTAGCGATTGGAGTATTGGCAGCACTAAGTGTTGGCTGTAAAACTTCTAAACCTGTCACAGAAGTTCCCCAAACAGAAAAGAAAGGAGATCTTAAATCCTACAACAAAGTAATTACAAATGATGCAATTTCAGATCGTGGATTATTCACTACGCACAAGTTGGATAATAAGGTCTTTTTTGAAATCCCAGATTCATTATTTAATAAAGATATGCTTTGGGTAAGCAGGATTGCTAAAGCACCTGCTGGTTATGGCGGCGGTTATGTAAACGCAGGCTCTAAGGTAAACGAGCAGGTTGTACGGTGGAATAAGCGCGGAAAAAATATTGATGTAAGAGTGATGAGCTTTGAAAATCAGAGCGATGAGGAATCACCAATTTATAAGTCGGTTAAAGCGAATAATTTTGAGCCGATTCTTTATAGCGCTGCTATAGAGACCATGACGCCAGATAGCAGTGCTTATGTGATTGATGTTACTAATCTTTTTGAAGATGAAGTTGCGGCGATCAACGCTATGGATGCATCTGCACGAAAAAAATATAAGGTAAAGCGATTAGATAAAAGCAGGTCTTATATTGAAGAAGTGCATTCTTTCCCTGAAAATGTAGAAGTGAGACACGTAATGACGTATGATGCTGAAGAGCCACCAGAACGTGGGCAAGCCAGTACCATTTCTATGTTAATGAATCAGTCTATGATTCTTCTGCCTGAAGATAAAATGATGCCCAGAATTGCCGATTATCGTGTAGGTTGGTTTACCATTGGTAAATACGATTATAATTCTGAAGCCTTAAAATCTGATGATTATGAGATTATTAGAAGATGGCGTTTAGAGCCTAAGGATATTGAAGCTTACAAACGAGGAGAATTAGTTGAGCCTGTAAAACCAATTGTTTATTATTTAGATCCTGCAACACCAAAACGCTGGAGACCTTACTTTAAAAAAGGTATAGAAGATTGGAATAAAGCTTTTGAAGAAGCTGGTTTTAAAAATGCGATTATTGCAAAAGATCCACCATCTAAAGAAGAAGATCCAGATTTTAGTCCAGAGGATGTAAGATATTCGGTTGTGCGTTATGTAGCTAGTACAACCAGAAATGCTGTAGGACCATCTGTAACAGATCCTAGAACTGGTGAAATTATAGAAAGTGATATCATTTGGTATCACAATCACCTTCGATCTTACAGAAACAGGTTTATGATTGAAGCTGGTGCGCAAAATCCAAATGCCAGAACTTTAGAAACTCCTGAAGAGGAAATTGGAGAAATGATGCGAATGGTAATTGCACACGAAGTGGGTCACGCTTTAGGTTTACCACATAACATGAAAGCCAGTGCTGCTTATCCAACAGATTCATTACGCTCTGCCGAGTTTACACAAAAATATGGACTTACACCGTCGATTATGGATTACGCCCGTGTAAATTATGTGGCGCAGCCAGAGGACAAAGGCGTGCGATATATTAGAATGATGGGGCCTTATGATGTTTATGCCATTAATTGGGGCTATCGTTATTTGCCAGAAGCAAAATCTTCTGCAGACGAGAAAGAAAGTCTGGATAAATGGATCCTTGAAAAAGCTGGCGATCCTATTTATGAATTTGGAAGTGGTTATGGTGGTCGCGATCCTCAATCACAGCGAGAAAGCTTAGGTAAAGATCAGGTAAAAGCTAGCGAATATGGTTTAGCTAACATGAAAAAAGTTGTACCTAACTTGATCGATTGGACAACAAAAGATGGGTATGGTTATAATGATTTAGAAGAAGTTTACGGAGAACTTATAAGCCTTTGGAGAGGCTATCTTTATCATGTAGTTACTAATGTTGGGGGTGTTTATGAGACAAGGAAAACCGCAGATCAAGAAGGTGTCGTTTACTCACCAGTTCCGGATGATATTCAGGAAAAAGCAGTAGAATTTTTAAATCAGAATGCTTTTACAACGCCAGATTGGTTATTAGATAAAGAAATTTTAGATCGTATACAGTCTACAGGAGCAATCGAGCGTATTCAAAAACTACAGACTAGAGTTTTAAGTTATTTACTTGACGAAGATCGTTTGTTAAGAATGGTAGAGAATCAGCAATTACATGGTAATAGCTATTCAGTATTAGAACTTTTTGATGATTTGAGAAACGGAGTTTTTACCGAACTTTATCGTGGAGAAAAAGTAGATGCATATCGTAGAAATTTACAGCGAACTTACGTAGATATAGGCGTTAGCTATATTAATGAAATTGAAAATGGGAATCAAGTCGCAAACACAGATGTTATTGCATTGATGCGTGGTGAATTAGAGAATTTAAAAGCTCAGATAAATCGTATGCAATATTCAACTTCAGACCGATTGAGTAGATATCATTATAAAGATTTAATTGCTAGAATTGAAAAAGCTTTTTCTGATAATTAAAATATAAAACGAAAATTTTATCGATAAAAAACCTCTAATTGGAGGTTTTTTTGTGCATTTAATCCTGTTTTATCACTTAAAAATAGGTGTTTTATCCATGGATAAACGGTTTAGCACTGTAATTATTGAGCGTAAATTCTTACATTTTTATAGCTGTAAAGCTTTTATTTGTATCTAAATGTAGGAAAGGACTTACAAAATATAGTTAAAATCATGTGATTTCATTATTTAAGTGTTTTTCATCGAGTTTTATAAGTTTTTCGTGTCTATTATTTTTTAATTTTACAAAACGAAATAATAGATAACAAATCTTAAGAACAGCATGAGAACAAAAATACTTTTAGGACTTTTAATAGCTTTTTTGACAATAGGATGTAGTCAGGAAAGACCAGGTGCAGATACTTTTAATTTGGATGTAGCAGTCGAGATTACAGTTGAGAATCAACGTGGAGAAAATCTTTTAGATCCTAGTCATCCTAATAGTATCAATTCAGACGAAATAAAACTTTATTATGTGGAAAATGGGAAAGCGCAGGAAGTTTATGATGAAACAAGCGATCTACCTAGAAGTTTTGTTGTTTTTAAATCTGGAGATGAATATAGAATGAGAATTGTACAGAACTATTCTGACGAAGAAGAACCACTTACCTTAGTACAGTGGAATGAGAGAGATATAGACACCATTAAAAGTGAGTACTTAAAAGGTGATCGATATATAATTCAAGATAAGATATACTACAACGGAAAATTGAGTTGGTCTAGTAGCGACAGTTTCGAGCCTCATTTCGGAGTTGTGAAAAATTAAATATTTCGTTATTTCTTTAAGATTAGTTTTGAAAAATGCCCTAAGATATTAGGGCATTTTTTTTTAATATAGTTTGCTGAAACTTTTCTTTATTTTTTGATAATTTTCGTTTAGACCTTTTATCTCTACATCAATCTCTTCAGAAACAACTTTTATATATTTAATAATTTCTTTATTGTTTAGCATGTCTTCCTCAGTAGATGATACTTCCAGTAAATGAATCAACCCAAGCATATTGGCGATAGGTCTTCTCATTATATGTGAGATGTCAAAAATAATTTGTTCAAGTAAATCTATATAATTCTTTTTATCGGTTATGTCCCTAAAACTTCCGTACCAAACTGTTCGTTTTCCCGCCTGGTTGTCTGGAAATGCACGAGATTGATGCCATGCATAGTCGCCATTAGGCTTGCTAACTCGGTAGGTAACATCCAATTCCTTTTTATTTTTTATAGCTTCAATAAAAGTGTTCTCTACTTTTAATCGATCGTCTGGATGTACAAATGGTAAGGCCTTAAATGGATTTTTTTTAAATTCTTCAGGGGTTAGCTGAGGTAAGAGCTTTTTTAAAGTCGCATTTATATAAGTGAACTGAACGTTTTTATCTTCATTTACTTCTAACTGAAATAAAGCATCCAGAGAGTGATTACTTAATTTATTGAATTTATTTATGCTTTTTCTCAATAAATCGGTTTGATTTATATGCTCTTTTTTATGTTCTAAATAATCTATTGTTTGATTACTTAAAATTTGAAGCGCCTCAATTTGAGTTGAGGTTAATTTACGTTTTTTCTTATCGATCACGCATAATGTGCCTAAAGCAACACCGCTACCGGTAATAAGAGGTGCGCCGGCATAAAATCTTATATGAGGTTTTCCTACTACTAATGGATTATCTTTAAAACGCATATCCTCAAGAGGATTTTCTACAATTAAAACTTCCTGGGGATTATTAATGGCATATCTGCAAAATGAGCTTTCTATAGGAGTTTCCTTGATATCGAGTCCAATTTTAGACTTAAAGAACTGCTTTTCTTTACCAACAAGGCTAATTAATGAAATAGGAGTATCGCAAATAGCGGAAGCCATTTGAGTTAATTCGTCAAGAATTTTTTCTGAAGTTTTATCCTGAAATTTAAAACTACTTAACAGTTCGTGCCTAACATTTTCTTTTTCCATTTCTTTGGTAACAAGTATCCACTGAAAAATAGGAAAAATATGTATTACTTAAATAATTAAGATGTTATTTAAATTAAATCTAAAAAAATATGCTCTTATTTGTGAATTAGTTATACAGCTTTGTTTAGTTTTATATCATCTTCGGGAAATCTAAAAAGATGTTCATGATCTGCTTCTTCAGCTTTAAGAAGTACGGTTTCCAGTGTTGAGTTAGGAGTTCTTTGATATACGATCTTTATTTTGAAATTTAAAGTTCTTTCATCTGTGTAAAATTCTCCTGTATTCTTATCAAATCCACCATCCGTAGTGCAGCAAATACTTTTTATTTGATAATTCTGTACTTTTTTGAGAATCTGAAGATCTAGATTATTGAAATCGTATTTATCTTTCAATTGTTTCAATCTCTTTCGAAGTCCAAGTGATTTAACTTTCTGCATTATTGGTAGGTTTTTCTCAAAAATACTTTAATTAAAGTTTAAATATTTATAAAAAACATTGAATTTAAAGTTAAATAAAGACTGTTTAATTGGATGTTTTGTTAAATTTTATTTGATTATAAAATTAAAATACGTTTCTGGAAAAGGCTCATTTCTAAAAGTATAGTGCCACCACTCCTCGCTATAATGTCGAAATCCATATTTAGACATTATAGATTTAAGATATTCTCGGTTTTGACGCTGATTTTTATTGAGATCCTCAAAATTGTGATGAGAGCGCTCCCCGAAAAAGTCAAAATTTCCGCCCATATCTATTTCTTCAAGTGTGTTTGCATCTATAATAGTTAAATCTACTGTACTACCCCTAGAATGACCAGATTTTGTAGCGATATATCCTAAACTAAATAAATTCATTTTTCGTTTATTAGGATAAAACTCAGATTTATTTAAAGTATCCTCTGCTTTTTTAGACCAAGCTATAAAACTATCAACTGCTCGTTGCGGGCGATATGCATCAAATATCTTTAGACAATATCCTTCATTTTCAAGTTCCTGCTGTACTTTTTCTAAAGCTTTGGCAGCTTGAGAGCTTAAAATTATTTTATTGCTCTCGTAGCCGGGGACTGGTCTTCCGGTAAAATTATGGTTCTCTAAATATCTAAGTTCACTTTCAATGTCTGGAATAACTTCAGATAAGTAAACAAATCCTTCTGGTAAGTTTTGAGAAAAGCTAAAGTTGAAAATTAAGCAAATTAAAATAAATACCGTTTTCTTCATCAAAATATTTGTTTTAAAAATTGGAATTAATCCAGATAATCATCATATTGCATGGAATAATTCCTAATACTGAAATTATGGCCGTACCATCCATCGAAATTAAGCATTTTAAAGAAGTAAGAGAAGAAAACAATTTTACCCAGGCAGAATTTGCTGAAGTTTTAGGAATTAAAAACTCTACAGCAGATATCGAACGGGGCAGGACTAAACTATCTGGGAGGGTTGTGGCAGAGCTTTTAAGACAATTTGGTATAAATCCCCTTTGGCTTTTTGGAGATAGCGGCCAAAAGTATTTAAAAATTTCAAAAGGAGATGTTAGTCCAAAGGTTGTGACAGTAGATCGCGTTGGAGATAATGAGAATATTGTTATGGTCAATCAAAAGGCGGCTGCAGGTTATCCTCATAACGTTCAGGATGTAGAATGGTACACTCAATTACCAGCTTTCGATATTCCCTTACCAGAATTTAGAAACGCTAGTTACCGCGGTTTTCAGGTAGAGGGTGATAGTATGTTACCCAATTATAGACCAGGGGAGTGGGTAATGGCCAAAGGTGTTGGCGGGATGGACGAGGTTAATAATAATCGGGTTTACGTGGTAGTGATGTACGATTCCGTTTTAATCAAGAAAATTCAGCGGCTTCCAGATCCTTCTAAACTTTTATTGATTTCTTTAAATGAAGAATATTTGCCTATAGAAGTGAAATTAGGTGATATTCAGGAATTATGGCAGGTAAATAGTAAACTTACTTTTAACCTCGATAATCCTTCAGAAAATGGATTATTTCAGCAACTGCAACAATCGATGGAAGAACTCAAAAGAGAGCTGCAACAATTTAAATCGTATAGAAACGAAGCTGCTTCATAATAATAGATTAAATTATCGAAAATTATATCCTATCCCAGATATTTAAGCAGGTGTCTTTTTCAAATGAAGATCTTGACATTCTACAAGAACATGTACATCGGGTAGAGTTGCAAAAAGGTGAATTGCTTTTAACAGCAGAGGAAACTGTAAATTACCAATATTACGTACAGTCTGGATGCTTAAGAACGTATTTTATAGATCAGTCTGGGAAAGAATTTACGCTGCAGTTTGCCATTCACGACTGGTGGATAAGTGATTATACTGCTTTTTTTAGTGCTTCTAAATCATTGATGCATATCGAATGTTTACAAGATGCTGAATTATATCGAATCTCGAAATCTAGTATGGAACAGTTATTTTTAGAAATCCCGAGACTAGAATCTTTTTTCCGAAGAAAAATGGAAAGAGCTTTTGCAAGTTTTCAAAAACGAATTTTAGCCGGGTTATCACTGCCAGCAAAAGAACGTTATCTCGCTTTTATTAAAGCGTATCCGAATATCGAGCAAAGCGTTAAAAACTATCATATCGCTTCTTATCTGGGAATTACTACAGAAAGTTTAAGCCGAATCCGTAAGGAAGTGAGCACATTCTGATTTCTTACCATAGATCAATTTTTGCGATTACTATTCAGGGTAATTTTGCGATGTAATAAAATTACAACTGAAATTATAAATCATTTTTTGTTAGTGCTGGCTTAATGAAGTTTGCATTATTAAGAAATATAAAATTGAAAATGTTATGAAAAAATTAGTGTTTGTTTTAACCAGTCATGAAGATTTAGGAGATACTGGAGAAAAAACTGGTTTTTGGATTGAAGAATTTGCTTCACCATATTATATCTTAAAAGATCAAGGTTTTGAAATTACTTTAGCCTCACCAAAAGGAGGACAACCACCAATCGATCCTAAAAGCTATGAACCAGACTTTCAGACCGCTTCCACAAAACGTTTTGATGAGGATAAAGAAGCGCAGCATCAGCTAGCGAATACCTTAAAATTAGAGGGTGTAAGACAAGAGGATTATGATGCAGTATTCTATCCAGGAGGTCATGGACCATTATGGGATCTGGCAGAAGATAAATATTCTATTGCCCTAATAGAAAGCTTTTACAACAACGCTAAGCCTGTTGCAGCCGTATGTCATGCACCTGGAGTACTTAAGCATGTGAAAAATACTGAAGGTGAAGCATTAGTAAAAGGTAAAAGGGTAACTGGTTTTACCAATGGCGAGGAAGAAGGTGTGCAGCTTACTAATGTTGTTCCTTTCTTGGTAGAAGATATGCTTAAAGAAAAAGGAGGAATTTATTCTAAAAAAGAAGATTGGCAGGCCTATGCTGTGGAAGATGGTCTTTTATTTACCGGGCAAAATCCCGCTTCTTCTGAATTGGTAGCAGAATATCTATTGAAAAAACTTAGCTAGTATTTTTAAAATAGAATTAATAAAAAAGGCAGTCTAAAATAATCTTTAGACTGCCTTTTTTAATTTTTAATGGTTAGTTTTGCTCAGTGTTAATCAACCGCATCCTCTACTGCATCGCCAACGTCATCAGCCGCATCTTCAACACTATCGGCTGCTTTTTCTACACCCGATTTATCTTCTCGGCATGATGTCAAAATTAGCGTGGTAACCAATGCCGTTAAAATAATTAAACCTCTTTTCATAATTTTGTTTTTGTCTTTGTTAATAATCGTCAGATCCATCAATTTCATCGGCAGCATCATTTACAGCATTTTCTGTCTCGTTTGCTGCTTCATCGATAGCATCTCCGGTTTCATTAGCCGCATTTTCAATGGCATCCCCAGTTTCATTAGCAGCATTCTCTATGGCATCTCCTGTGTCATCTGCAGCTTGCTCTAAATCTTCTTTAACACCGTTATCATCATCATTCATGTCGTCATAGTCATCTGACTTATCTTCTATCATACCGTCATTTACTTCAGTATCATCGGTATCTTCATTCGCAGTCTCTCTACAAGAATTCATCGTAAGAGAAATAGTAAGGAATGAAGCTAAAATTAAAAAGTAACGCTTCATAAAAATTAGTTTTTTTGGTTAGGATAAATGTAAGGTGTAGAAAGACAGACGGATAAAAAATTATTCTAAAATTTTATTAAGAATTTTCTAAATCTTTCCTTTTATCTGAAAATTTCTTAATACACTTTAATTATCATCGCCAATCTTATCAATTTCTTCATCTATTTCTTTGTTAACTTTTTTATCTACTTTTTTTGCTGTACGCTCTAGAATTCCTTCATTCTCTTGCTTCTCAACTTGTTTTTCCTTTACGACAGTTTTTTGAGGTTCTTCACGGCAAGACCAAAATGAACCCGTTGTTATAGCTAAAAATCCGCCTATTACCATTAATCGTTTCATATCTAAATATTCTTTTATAGATCGAAATTACGATTAATACTATCCAGAGGATATATTTTTAATCAATTTTAGTAACAAATGTTAAAATCGACTAAATTCAAGAGTTGTGTTTTTTTAAATAGGAAATAACAGTAGAAGTAGCCCCGGTATTGCTATTTATAAAGTGCCCACTTATCATTCCTGTTTTTTCTCGGAATGTTTTATCTTCAACAAGTTTAGTTGTAACATTTTTAAATTCATCTGAGGAAGCAACGGAAAATAATCCGGCGAGTTTCTGAAGTTGCCTGGCTTCTGGAAATTTTTCGAAGTTTTTACCGATAATTATCGGGATACCAAATGTTGCTGGTTCTAAAATATTATGCAAACCACTTGTACCCGCTGCACCACCAACATAAGCGATATCAGCATAATTATATATTTTGGTTAATAATCCAATCGTATCTATAATTAGCACTTGAAATTGGTTAATTTCAGCATCCTTTTTTGCTGAAAATAATACTGTTTTCTTTACAAATTGAGCTTTTAGTCGCTCAATTTTTTCAGGCTTAATCTCATGGGGAGCAATAATGATTTTTACATTTTCAGGTGCCGTATTTATATAATCTAACAAAATCGCATCATCTTCTGGCCAGGTGCTTCCGGCAACGATACAGGTTTTATTTTCTTTGAATTTGGCTACAAAATCAAGTTGATTATTATATTCTAGCTGCCTCGCCACACGATCAAAACGAGTATCACCGCTTACCGTGGTATTTTCAATATTAATCGTTTTTAAAAGCTGCTTTGAAGATTCATTCTGAAGAAATATGTGTTCAAATACCTTTAGGGACTCTTTAAAGAGACTTCCGTAGGACTTAAAATAGATCTGTTCTTTTCTAAATGCTCCAGAAATTAAAAATGTGCGAATTTTATTTTCTTTTAATTCCTTTAGAAAGTTTGGCCAAATATCGTATTTAATAAAAAAAGCAAGCTTTGGTTTTATAATAGATACAAAGCGTTTTGCATTCTTAGGAGTGTCGATGGGTAAATAAACAATTGCATCGGCTAATGGATGTTCTTTTTTGTTCTCGTAACCAGATGGAGAATAAAAACTTACCAGAATTCTATAATCTGGATAGTTGTTCTTCAATGCTTCCATAATTGGTACAGCCTGCTCAAATTCGCCTAATGATGCTGCATGAAACCAAGCCCAATCTTTAGAGAAATCTAATTTCTCCAGTTCGCTAAAAACCTGTTTTCTTCCGGCCACAAACAATTTAAGTTTTGGATTGAATTTTGCAGGAATAGGTAATGCTGCTTTAGTTAAATAAGTAAGTAAATTATAAATACCTCTCAAAACACCGAATTTAGAATACAAAAGTAGGGGTTTCAATAAAAATGTATGGCAATAGCTGCTATATTTCGTAATTTTGAATTCACAAGAAAAAACAAATGAGAAAGATACAGATGGTTGACCTTAAAGGTCAATACGAAGGAATAAAAGATCAAATTAACTCTTCTTTTGATGAGGTTATTTCCTCAACTGCGTTTATAAACGGGCCTGAAGTTCAGAATTTTCAGAAGGAAATGGAAGAATATCTTGGTGCAAAACACGTAATTCCTTGCGGTAATGGGACTGATGCCTTGCAGATCGCAATGATGGGCTTAGGCTTAAAACCGGGAGACGAGGTGATAACAGCCGATTTTACTTTTGCTGCAACGGTAGAAGTTATCGCTCTTTTAGGTTTAACTCCGGTTCTTGTAGATGTAGAGCCAGATACCTTTAACATCGATCCTGAAAAAATAAAAGAAGCAATTACACCAAAAACTAAAGCGATTGTGCCGGTACATTTGTTTGGGCAAACTGCAAATTTAGATGCCATTATGGATATTGCTGCGGCACATAATCTTTTTGTAATTGAAGATAACGCACAGGCGATTGGTGCGAGTTATCACGATAAAACTGGGAATTCTTATAAAACCGGAACAATCGGTCATATTGGAGCTACTTCGTTTTTTCCTTCTAAAAATTTAGGTTGTTATGGCGATGGAGGAGCTATTTTTACAAATGATGATGAATTAGCGCATACCATACGTGGTGTCGTGAATCATGGTATGTACGAGCGTTATCACCATGATGTTGTTGGGGTAAACTCAAGATTAGATAGTTTGCAAGCTGTGGTTTTAAGAGCAAAATTGCCGAAACTTGATGCTTATAATGCTGCCAGAAGAAAAGCAGCAGATCTTTATGATGCCGCTTTAAAAGGACAGGAAAATATAAAAATTCCTGTTCGAGTTGGAGAAGATGATACTCATGTTTTTCATCAGTATACTTTAAAAATTACTAATGGAAAACGAGATGCTTTGGTAAAGCATTTTCAAGAAAAAGGAATTCCTTGCGGTGTGTATTATCCAATTCCGCTTCATAAACAAAAAGCTTATGCTGATGAGCGCTATAATGAAGCCGATTTTGAAGTAACCAATCAATTAGTTAAAGAGGTAATTTCCTTGCCAATGCATACCGAGTTGGATGAAGAGCAAATTGAATTTATTACTAAAGAATTGATCGAATTTGTGAATGCTTAGAAAGCATGCTCTATTTTTATATTTAATTAGTACCAAAATATTCTAAATAAAAAAAGCCCAAATTCATTGAATTTGGGCTTTTTTTATACTTAGGTTATTCCTCTTTTAATAACTATATCGTCGCAGAAGAAGTTTCCATTTTGCGATCTACTTTTTTAACAAGTCCTTGTAATACTTTACCAGGGCCTACTTCTGTAAAGCTTGAAGCTCCGTCTTTAATCATATTTTGTACTGATTGTGTCCATTTTACCGGAGCAGTTAATTGAAATACCAGATTTTTCTGAATTTCAACCGGATCGGTAACCGCAGTAGTACTTACATTTTGGTAAATAGGACAGCTTGGATTCTTGAAGTTTGTAGCTTCAATGGCAGCTGCAAGTTCTTTTCTTGCTGGTTCCATTAGCGGCGAATGAAAAGCTCCTCCAACCGGAAGAAGCAGTGCACGTTTAGCACCACGTGCTTTCAATTCCTCACAAGCTTTTTCAACAGCTCTGATTTCACCAGAAATTACTAATTGTCCTGGGCAGTTATAATTTGCAGCAACAACGGTACCATCAACTTCAGCACAAACAGCTTCTACTAACTCATCTTCTAGACCTAAAACTGCGGCCATTGTAGATGGAGTGATTTCGCATGCTTTTTGCATTGCCGTTGCGCGTTGTGAAACTAATTTTAAAGCGTCTTCAAATTCTAAGGTGTTGTTAGCCACAAGTGCAGAAAACTCTCCAAGGGAATGCCCGGCAACCATATCTGGTTTAAAATCTGCTCCTAAAACTTTACTCAAAATAGCACTATGCAAAAATACTGCGGGTTGAGTAACTTTAGTTTGTTTTAAATCTTCAGCAGATCCACTAAACATTATATCCGTGATAGAGAAGCCCAGGATCTCATTTGCTCTTTCAAATAATTCTTTGGCTTCAGCAGATTTTTCATAAAGATCTGCTCCCATTCCTGAGAATTGTGCTCCCTGTCCGGGAAAAACGTATGCTTTCATTTTCTAAATTTTATCCTTTCAAAAAGGCTTTAATAGCTTTCTCGATCCTGTTATTGCAGTTTCGAAACTCGAAATTATAAATAATATCATCATTTCTTCCGAAGAAAAAATAAGGAATCTATGGCAAAAATAGCAAGAATAAAAAAGACCTCACAACAAAAAATAGTTGCGAGGCCTTCTTCGACAAATACATCTTTAATTACAAATCTAATTTTCCTTTTTCTCCAATATCTTTTTGATCGCCTGTAACCGCAGCTACACCCATTTTAAATAGTGAAACATATTTATTGGATTTGGTATCCCAAAAATAAGCTTCTTTTGGATCGATCTTAAGTGCGCTTAAATTTGGATCGTCCTCTCCTTTAAACCAAGTATCATCTACTTTGCTGTAAAGATCTTCCAGAATATCTTTTTCAGTTACTATAGAAGCCTGTCCATAGATACTTATAAATTCATAATCCTTTGGATCACTATATAAAAGTTGTACATCACTATCTTTAGCAATATTCCCGTTGTGATCACTATTCATACCGCTTAGAAACCAAATATTTCCCTCAGTATCCACTTTTTTAGTGGTCATTGGGATCGCATCTACCGGCTTAGAACCAATATTTGTAATCATCATGGCAGTTTTAATATCTTCTACCATAGATTTCATTTTCTTTCTTGCCTCACTATATTCTAAATTCTCTGTGCTCATAGTTTTAATTTTTAATGAAGATACGATTACAAAAATCGCTAAGGCGCTAAGAAACTGCTAAAAACCGCCAGTTTGCTGTTAAGAATTGTGAAATTAGGTATAGCGTTCTATAATGTTTTTGCATGAACCTAAGTAGCCGGTACCAAATAAGTTAAGATGAACAAGTAAATAGTAAAGTTGCCAAATAGAAATACGATTTTCAAAGCCTTTTTCTAAAGGAAATTCTTCAGAATAAGTATTGAATAATTCAGCATCAAATCCACCGAAAAGCTTCATCATCGATAGATCCATTTCTCGGGGTGCATAAGCAACAGCGGGATCGATAAGGCAGGGATTGCCTTGAGCGTTTACCAGGTAATTACCATTCCAGAGATCACCATGAATTAATGCTGGTTTTTCCTGCGGAATAATATTGTATAATTCTGAACAAAATTTGTTAGTATCACCTAGACTATATCCTTGCTCTTTAGCTAGTTTGAATTGGGGCTGAAGTCGTTCTTTTATATAAAAATCAATAATATTTTCATGCTCTTTATTTTGCTGAGGTAAGCTGCCAATATAATTGTCCTCAGAAAAACCGAATTTTGGTTGTGTATTTCTATGAAGATCGGCTATTTGTTTCCCAAAATTAGTCCAGAAATTTGAAGATTTAGGACCTGTTTCCCGATAGTCCATAAGAAGGCATGAGTATCCGGCTTCAGTATAAACATCGATCATTTTGGGAACGTCTATAGCTTTAGCCGCTTTTAAAGCTTTCATTCCTTCCATTTCAGCTTCAAACATTCCTGGAAAACGCTGCGCGCTATTTATTTTTATTACTTTTTTACCTTCCGAAGTATTTAGCAAAAAAACAATATTAATATCACCACCAGATAATTGATTGATATTGTTAATTTTTAGATCGTTTTTTTCTTCAATTAGTTTAAAAAGTGGTTGGTAAGTTTCATTTACGCTCATAAGTTAGGTAACTAAAAGAGTATTTGTGCTTTTCGTCTTTTTCATGAAAAACTTCTTCCGTTAACGTCCATTCTTCCTCATCTATTTCAGGAAAAAAAGTATCGGCATCATCAAAGCTTTCATGAACACGGGTAAGTTCAATTTTATCAGTTCTATCCAATCCCATTTTGTAAATCTCCCCACCTCCAATAATAAAAGGATTAGGATCCAGATCCTGAGCAATTTTTAAAGCCAGTGATAAACTTTTTACGACATACACACCTTTACCGGGATCGTAATTTTCATTTCTGGTAATTACAAAATGTGTTCTATTTGGGAGCATACCATCAAAACTTTCAAATGTTTTACGCCCCATTATTATTGGGTGGTGACTGGTAAGCTCTTTAAAACGCTTAAAATCGTCTGGCAGACGCCATAAGAGATCATTTTCTTTTCCTAGAGCATTATTTTCGGCTGCTGCCGCGATCATGGTAATCATATACTAGTGGTTGTTTGGTTGGTTTGGATTATCAGGAGAAATGGGTTTAAACTTTTCGTTAGTGCTATTTTCTCCAATATTTTGTTTATAGTTTTTTTCGGGCAGGGGGTAATCCTGTTCTACCTGTCGCCCAAGCTTAGCAATTTTTTCTTTTTGCTTAGCAACCAGTTTTTCTATTTGTTTGGCCTGCCATTCTTTACCCATAAATGTGTTCACTAAAAACACATTAAAAAAATGAATTAAGAAAATAAATCCCCAAATAAGCACAATCCAAACAAACCAATTATAGCCCAATAATAACAGGTCTTCTTTAAAACCTATCACCACATTTAGAATTATAGCCAAAATAGAGACACTAAGAAATACTATAAAATGCTGAAATAATCTTTTTTTCTGAAGAGTTCTTTTTCTGGCGTTTTCGTACAACTCACGCTGTTCGGCGTCCATTTTAGAAGTGTTTTTCTTTTTCGAGAACATAAATAAAGGTACTTTAGTGCTATTAACAAATTTACATTTTTTAGAACTGAATTCTTTAAGGCTTATGAGTAATTTAAGAAAAGGCTTTCCTGTTTTAGAGCGATATACTTACCTAAACACCGCAGCTTCAGGCTTGCTAAACGAGAAAGTTTTAGAATTTCGGCAAGAGCATGATCTCGATTTTTTAATTTCTGGAAGTGTTTTAAAAGAAGGACAAAGTAAACTTTTAACGAGCGTTCGTGAAAAAGTTGGCGAGGCTTTTAGTTGTGCCCCAAATAGAGTAGGGCTGGTGCCTAATTTCTCATATGGTTTTAATACGCTTTTAGAAGGTATTGAAAAACCTAAAAAAGTTTTATTGCTGAAAAATGATTACCCATCGATCAATTGGGCGGTAGAATCCAGGGATTTTGACATTTGTTATGCTGAAATTAATGAATTTTTAGAAGAAAATATTGTTGAAGCTTTAAAGAAAGAACAACCAAATTTCTTCGCATTTAGCATTGTGCAATATATCAACGGAATTAAACTAAGCACTGCTTTTCTTACTCAGTTGAAAAAAGACTTTCCTGAAGTTATTTTTATTGCTGACGGGACACAGTATTTGGGAACTGAAGCTTTCGATTTTGATGCTACCGGAATAGATGTTATAATTTCCAGTACTTACAAATGGTTAAATGCCGGTTATGGAAATGGTTTTATGCTTTTCAATGAAGACATCGAGGGTAAAGTTTCACCAAAGCATTTAGGTTTTGGTTCGTTACAGGGGAAATATAAAGCACACGAAGGCAATTTTTTAGGCAAATTTGAACCGGGCCATCAGGATACTTTAAACTATGGGAGTTTAGGGGAAGCATTGAAAATGATCAAACAAATCGGAATTTCTACGATAGAAGACCAGGTGAATATTCTTAAGGTTCAGGCTAAAAAAGTATTTACCGAGATGGATTTGCTGGAGCATACCGTTGCGAAAAGAGGCGATCATTCATCAATTTTCAATATTAAAGGCGACGATAAATTGTATCAATATTTACGAGAAAAAGATATTATTGTTTCTCAACGTGGTGAAGGTCTGCGGGTAAGTTTCCACTATTTTAATACCGAAGGAGAATTGGATATTTTGGTAAAGGCTTTAGAAAATTATAAAAGATAGATACTATCTAAGAAACCAAAATTCTAAGTTTCCAATATACTTTTTGTCACTCCTTAATCTCTACTCCGTTTTTAAAGGCGACGTGATTTTGGATAGGCTTGGCAGCGTAACTTGCTTTTGGATAATACCATGCGGCATCTTCGTTTTTCTCACCATCTATTTCTATGCTGAAATAGGAAGCTAAGCCTTTCCAAGGGCAGCGGGTTTGCTTTTGGCTATTTTTGAAGTATTCTTTTTTAATGCTTTCCATGGGGAAATAATGGTTGCTTTCTACTGTTTTTGTTTCAGTACTTTCAGCAATAACCGTATTTTTCCAAATGGCTTTCATCAATAATTCTTTTATACTTTTAATTTATCTGGCTGTTTCTAGGTGTATAGGGAGTGTTGCATCTCCGTCAGACTTAAATAAAAAATAACTTCTAAAGTTATTTTCGGTCTCTTGCTCACTGTATGTTTTAACGAGTTCCCATCCTAAACTCTCCATATAATTTAACGCATGTACAATTGAATTAAATGTTCTTTTATTTCCATCTTCATCCCTGATATAAGAATTTTTAAATAATGCCTGTTCCTGGCCATAGTCAATCTGGATGTCGATATATTTCGACAAAAATTTCCCAGAAGGAATAATCAAACAGTATTTTACGGGAATATCCACACGATCTTTATAAGTACTATCCATGGTTTCTTTAGTGGCGCTTTGGGAAGTGGCTACCTGCGTAAAGAAAAATAATAGAAGGAAAAGTGTTGAAAATTTCATGTTGTTATTTTAGTTCATTTTCGATAAAAACCTGAGGTTTTTTAGTAGGTTGCTGAATTAAAATTCCCATGCGATTATCCTTAAGTTTTGCTAAAACTACTTTAGATTTTCCATTAGAATAAACAAAGCCACTCCAAGTGCTTTCAAAAGCATTTTCAGTATGGTTGATCGTCATTTTAGATGAAAAGACATAAGTTTTATGATCAAATGAAATCTTATTTTCTTCAGTGTTTAGACTAAAATCGGGATAGGCTTTTGTAGTTGATCGAAATTCGATAATTTTTGAATTCTTTTCTATATCGTAAATAAAACTTTCTTTCAGTTTAACAATTTTGAGATATTCATTTTGACTATACGCTATATCACTTTTTATTCTGGTCTTTTCTGAAAGGTACTTTATTACATTACCGTTTTCGATATCAACAAATGTCAGTTTTGTTTCATTTTCGTTGTTTATAGCAGATTTTTCGACAGATTCTATCTCAGAAAAATTAATTTTTCCCTGCGGAATAAACTCTTGTATAGCTCTATTTTCTGATGTTTCAGAATAATTCTGAACGGGAATAAAAGCGAAACTTAAAAGAATTGCCAAAAAAAGGAGTAGTAACTTTTTCATATAAAATGGCTGTTTATTAGCAAATTCAAAAACCTTTTCTTCTAAAGATATAATTTTTATAGCAGTTTTCCGAATCGCTAAATTCTCCAGTAACTGCTAATCCAGCTTCTTCGGCTAGCCATTGTACAATATTATCATCGTATTTCTGTGAAATTTCGGTATGAATGGTTTCCCAGGCATCAAAATGAATATCTAGGTTAAGTTTGTCGATTTTTACCTGTTGTTCTTTTTTACTAACAAGGTAGCTGGCAGCGGTTCCTGTTTCGGGATTGTAGGTTTCCCAGTGTTTAAATTCATGGGTATTAAAGTCGGCCTCCAATTCGTTATTCATTCGCACCAAAAGATTTTTATTAAAAGCTTCGGTGATTCCATGGGGGTCGTTGTAAGCATCCAGGATCTTTTGCGGATCTTTTTTCTGATCAAATCCCATAAATAGCATATCTTCTTCACTCATCGCTTCGCAGATATTCTTTAAAAAATCGATGGCTTTTTCGTGCAAAAGATTTCCAATGTTAGAACCCAAAACCATGATCACTTTTTTGCGTGAATTATAATCGGCCAGTTTCTCTAAGGTTTTAAAGTAAGTTCCTTGTTGTGTTTTAATTTTTACACCGGGAATTTCAGTCTTTAAAGCTTCTTCTAATTCATCTAAAACATGCTGACTAATATCCACCGGTAAATAATTAAAATCATAATTTTTACCGACTAAATGTTTTAATAAAACCTTTGTTTTTTTACCGTCGCCGGCGCCAAGTTCTATAAGGTCGAAACCTTTTTTACTGTTGAAAGAATCTGCGATTGCTGCCGTATGTCGCTGAAGAATACCGAGCTCACAATTGGTTAAATAATACTCTGGCATATTCATGATTTGCTGAAAAAGCTTGTCTCCTTTTTCATCATAAATATATTTTGAAAGCAGATATTTAGGAAAGCTGGTTAAGCCTTTGGCAACATCTTCTTCAAAAGCAGTTGCGTATGTTGTGGTAGTTGGTGTGGATTTCATAATGTAAGTTGATCGTTATTTTGCAAGGCGAATTCCGGTGAATTGCCAGCGTAAAGGGGCATGAAAAAAGTTGCGATAGGTTGATCGGGTATGATTTTCTGAAGTTGCTACAGAGCCACCACGTAAAACTTTTTGATTCACCATAAATTTCCCATTGTATTCGCCTAAAGCGCCGGGAGCTTTACTGTACCCGGGATAAGGGGAATAAGCGCTTTCTGTC